>DBQX01000112.1 GCA_002305415.1 Actinomycetales bacterium UBA1383
GTGGGGGTGGCGCCGTCGTCGGGCAGCAGCGATAGCGTGCCGGGAAACAGGAGGGTGACGATGGCGAAGACCGATGACGACTTCTCGCTCGTGGTGGGCGAGGACGGGCTGGCGCGGCCGGCGTGGGCGGCGGCCGATCCCATGCGGGAGTACTACGACACCGAGTGGGGCATGCCGGTGCGGGACGAGCGCGGCGTGTTCGAGCGGCTCAGCCTGGAGGTGTTCCAGGCGGGGCTGTCGTGGGGGACGATCCTGCGCAAGCGTGAGGCGTTCCGGGCCGCGTTCGAAGGCTTCGATCCGGACGTGGTGGCGGCGTACGGTCCCGACGACGTGGAGCGGCTGATGGCGGACGCCACCATCGTCCGCAACCACCGGAAGATCCTCGCCACGATCACGAACGCGCAGGCCACGGTGGCGTTGCGGGAGGCCGACGACGTCGTCGGCGGGCTGGCGGGGCTGTTCTGGTCGTTCCAGCCTGACGTCACGCCGATGCCGCGGACCGGCGCGGAGGTGCCGTCCGAGACTGCGGAGTCGGCGGCGCTGGCGAAGGAGTTGCGCTCGCGAGGGTTCACCTTCGTGGGGCCGGTGAACGTGTTCGCCTGCATGGCGGCGATGGGGATCGTGGACGTGCACATCGTGGGGAGCCACCGGCGCGGCAGCTCCGGGCTGTGGACGCGGACGGGTCGGCGCCGGAAGGGTTGACCAGGCATGGTTGGTCAACCTAGCCTGAGTGGATGGAGCGCGTGGTGAAGGTACAGGAGGCGAAGACCCACCTGTCGGCGTTGCTGGCAGAGGTGGAAGCGGGAGCGGAGTTCGTCATCGCGCGCGGTAATGTGCCGGTGGCGCGCCTCGTGCCGGTGGAGCCGGCGCAGCAGAAGCGTGAGTTGGGCTTCGTCCCGGTCAAGTTCCCGGACTCCTTCTTCGACCCACTTCCGCCGGAGGAGCTTGAGGCGTGGGAAGGGTGACGTCCGCGCTCCTGCTCGACACCCACACACTGATCTGGGCTCTCACCGAGCCAGCCCGGCTCAGCCACCGTGCGCGGCAGACGATCGAGGCCCCCCGCGCCCACATTGTGGTCTCGGCGGCGTCCGCGTGGGAAATCGCCACGAAGGCCCGCCGTGGGCGGATGCCCCAGGCGGAGGTGGTCCTCGCCGCATACTCTCGCCATCTCAGACGGCTTCGGGCGCAGGAGGCGCCGATCACGACGGAACACGCCCTGTTCTCGGGCGGACTCGAGTGGGATCACCACGATCCCTTCGACCGGATGCTCGCCGCACAGGCCATCCTCGAGGGCTGGACGCTCGTGACTCGGGACCGGGTCTTCTCGAGGCTGACCGGGATCACGACGCTCTGGTGACAGGCGAGGGGCCCGGGTGGTGTCCCACCCGGGCCCCTCGTGCTGTGGTGCTCGTGCTGACGTGTGGGTCCTACGGCTCCACCGTCACCTTGATGGCCTCGCCCTTGGCCACGATGTCGAACGCCTCGAGGACGTTCTCCAGCGGGATGTGCCGGGTGATGAGGTCCTTGACCGGGACCTGGCCGGTGGAGATGTACTCCAGCGCCCGCTTGTTGTGGTCCGGGGAGGACCCGTTCGCGCCGTGGATGTGCAGCTGGCGGTAGTGCACCAGGTTGCTGTCGCACTTGATGAACGGGTCGTTCTTCGGCAGGCCGCCGAAGAAGGAGATCCGGCCGTTGCGGGCCGCCATGGAGATGGCCTGCTCCTGGGTGATGTTGGCCGGGGTGGCGGTGATGATGACGTCCGCCCCGCGGCCGCCGGTCATCTCCATCACCTTGGCCACCACGTCCTCCTTCGAGGAGTCGATGGTCGCGTCCGGTTGGACCGCCTCGGCGGACATCTTCAGCCGCTCGGCGTTGATGTCCACCATCACGATGGTGCCCACCTTGTGCACGCCGCGGGCGATGCGGGTGTGCATGCACCCGATCGGGCCGGCGCCGAAGATGACGGTGAAGTCGCCCTCCTCGATGCCGAGCTGCTCCTGGGCGTTGATCGCGCAGGCGAAGGGTTCGGCGGCGGAGGCCTCGTCGTAGCCCACGTTCTCGGGGATCCGGTTGAGGCCGTCCACCTTGAGGACCTGCTCGGGGACGATCATGTACTCGGCGAAGCCGCCGTCGTACTGGTAGCCCACCGAGGTCTGGTTCTGGCAGACCTCCATCCAGCCCTTCTGGCACTCGTGGCACTCGCCGCAGGGCACGGCCGCGATGGACTGCACGCGGTCGCCCACCTGGAAGCCGCCGAGCGCCTCGGCGCCCACCTCCACCACCTCACCGGCCACCTCGTGGCCCATCGTGGTGACGCGGGTGATGTTGACGTGCCCGTTCTTCATGATCTTGACGTCGGTGCCGCAGGTCGAGCAGTTCTTGACCTTGATCTTCACCTCCTTGGGGCCACACTCCGGCTCGGGGACGTCCTCGACCCGCAGGTCCATCGGTGCGTAGAAGCGCAGTGCCTTCATCTCATTCCTCCTCCGGTGTCAGGATGTCCAACACCTCGTCGACGCTTGTGGTGGTCCGGAGCCGTTCCGCCTTCGCGGGGTCGGCCAGCGCGGTGGCCAGCGCCCCCAGTATGGCGACGTGCTCGTTGCTGTTGGACGCGATCGGGATCACGACATGGGCGGTGTTGCCGTCCCAGTCGATGCCGTCCGGGAACTGCAGGAACCCGAGCGCGGCCTTGGTGATGTGCTCCCGCGACTCGTTGGTGCCGTGGGGGATCGCGACGCCGTTGCCGAGGAACGTTGAGGTCTGCACCTCGCGAGCGAACATGCCGTCCGTGTACTCCGGCGTGGCGGCGCCCAGGGCGACCAGGAGGTCACCGGACTGGCGGATCGCCTCGTCCTTGCTGACGGAGGCGAGGCCCAGCTTCACGCCCTCCGGGCTCATCACGCCACGTTCGAGGCGCTTCTTGCGCCGCGGGCGGGTGGGAGCGGCTGCCGGTGCGGCGGCAGGGGCGGCCGACGACGGCGCCGCAGCCGGCGTCGTCGTCCCCGCAGCGGCCGGGGTGGCGGGGGCTGCGGCAGCAGTGGCTCCCGTCGCGCTGAGGGACATGTTGTTCTTGATGGCCTGCTCGACCCGGTCGAAGGCCGGGTCGCCCATGTACTGGGAGAACGGCACGACGACGGCGTTCGGGTTCTTCTTCCGCGCCTGGTCGACGAGACCCTCGTGGGTGAGGACGATCTGGGCGGAGTCGGGGATCCCGGCGACCGGGGTGTGGCGCACCTCGACGCCGTAGGGCGAGAGCCTCTTCCGCATCGTGGAGGCGACCATGACCGAGGAGCCCATGCCGGCGTCGCAGGCGATGATCAGCTCGGTGACATCGGAACCGGAGACGACCGGACCTGCGCCGGCGTGGACGTTGACGTCGGAGGGGAGCTCCGCCGGCTCCTCCTCGGCGAGCAGCTTCTTCTCGCCACGGCCGAAGCCCAGCAGGAACGAGCCCACCACGAAGGAGACCACGGCGCCGGTGGCGACGGTCGCGAACATGGCGAGGTACCCACCGCGCGGGGTGACGGCGAGGTAGGCGAAGATCGAGCCGGGGGAGGCGGGGGCCACGAGGCCCGCGTTGAGGGCGGTGCCGATGAAGAGGGCGGACATGCCGCCGGCGATGGCCGCGAGGATCATCTTCGGCTTCATGAGGACGTACGGGAAGTAGATCTCGTGGATGCCGCCGAGGAAGTGGATGATGATCGCGCCGGGGGTGGAGGCCCGCAGCATGCGGGGTCCGAACAGTGCGTAGGCCAGCAGGATGCCGAGGCCCGGGCCGGGGTTGGACTCCACCATGAACAGGATGGACCTGCCCGTGTCAGCGGACTCGGCAATACCGAGCGGCGAGAGCACGCCGTGGTTGATCGCGTTGTTCAGGAACAACACCTTCGCGGGTTCCACGAAGATGGAGGCCAAGGGGAGGAGTCCGGCGTTGACGAGGGTGTCCACGCCGTCGCCCAGCCAGTTCACCAGCGTGGTGACCACGGGGCCGATCGCGAGCTTGCCCAGGATGGCCATGCCCATACCGAGGATGCCGAGCGAGAAGTTGTCGATCAGCATCTCGAAGCCGGCGGGCACCTTGCCCTCGATGGCACTGTCCGCGAGCTTCAGGATGTAGGCCGCGAGCGGGCCCATGATCATCGCGCCGAGGAACATCGGGATGTCCACGCCGACGATCACGCCCATCGTGGCGATCGCGCCGATGACGGCGCCGCGCTGCCCGTGCACCATCCGGCCACCCGTGTAGCCGATGAGGAGCGGCAGCAGGTAGATGATCATCGGACCGACGAGGCTCGCCAGTCCCTCATTGGGTGTCCAGCCTGTCGGGATGAACAGGGCCGTGATCAGGCCCCATGCGATGAAGGCCCCGATGTTGGGCATGATCATCCCGGCGAGGTACCCGCCGAACTTCTGGACTCGGGCACGGATCCCGGGTCCTTCCAGGTTCTTGTTCGCCTTGGCGTCTGGTAGCGCTGTTGTCGGAATACTCATGTCACCTGCTCTCCTCTGACGTCTCTGTCATGGATCCCACTGAGTCGACTGTGGTTTTCAGTTTGCTTGCGTGGGTATTGCTGCGGTTCGCCTCATTCTGGGGGCAAAACCCACACGTGTCAAGACTCACGCGGTGAAGTGGGTTACACTCTGCCACGCCGATCTCGCAGCGTCTCGCGGATCGGTTCGGCACTCTCGGCAGGCGATGCGTTGCCGCGGAAGACGATCCGCCGGGGCCTCAGCTGCGGGCGTCAGAGGGTGCTGAGCAGGTCCTCCGTGAGCTCGTGCAGGCTGGGGACGATCGCGTCCGCGAGCGCACGGACCTCCTCGGTCGGCGCGTGGAACGACGGCGGTACGTGGATGACGGCCATGCCCGCGTTGTGGAGGGACTTCAGGCCGTTGGTGGAGTCCTCGATCCCGACGGCGTCGCCCGGGTCCACGCCGAGCAGTTCGCACGCGCGGAGGTAGCCGTCCGGGGCGGGCTTGCCGGCCGCGACCTCCTCGGTGGAGACCGTGGCGGCGAAGACGCCGTCGAGCCCGAGCTCATCGATCACGAGGTCGATCAACCGCCGTGGCGACGACGACGCCACCCCCACCACGTGGTCCTCAGCCATCCTGCGCACGGCCTCGGCGCCGCCCGCGATGGCGGGGAGGTGCTCGGCGTACCGGGCGGCCACGCCGTCGATGACGCGCTCGGCGATCTCCTCGGCGGTACCGGGGAGGCCCACCGTCTCGGACAGGTACGCCGCCCATTCGGGGGTGGACATCCCCATCATCGCGGGGGTGGCCTCGTCCGGCCAGGGCAGGCCCTCGGCGGCGGCAAGGCCGCGGCGCACCTCGTCCCAGATGCCCTCGGAGTCGATGAGGATCCCGTCCATGTCGAAGACGACGGCGGCGAAGCGGCAGGTGTGGGACATGGTTCAAACCTACTGTCACCCTGCCGTCACGACACGCCCCTCACGCACGCAGGGGCATATCCGCTGTTCAGAGCACTGCCAGATCTGGCAGGAGGCGAGACGCCGCTGCCGCCCGTCGTTGCAGCGCTCGGCCTGGCGCGTCCGCGGCGCCTTGTGGAGGCTGGTGTCCGGCGGGGTTGGTGTCAGGGGTCGGCCGGCGACGGCGACGGTGGCGCAGGTGGACTGTGAGTTCCTCACCCTGGTGGGGGAGTTCGACGCAGGGGGTGGTCTGGGGTGGTACCCGGACTTCGGGTCGGTGGCGCACTGGGTGTCGTACTACCGTTCGATGGCGCCGGGGACGGCCCGGGAGCATGTGCGGGTGGCGGACGAGGACGAGTTGTGCGAGCTGGCTTTGGAGATGACGGCGTCGCAGTTGGCGCGCACGGTGCGGGCGTTCCGGGGCGTGGACGGCACCCGGGTGGAGGCCGAACTGTCCCGGGCCTTCACGGTGAGGGAGGTGGGGGAGGGGATGACCCGGGTCTCGGTGACCCTGCCGACCGAGGAGGCCGCCCTGGTGGTGGCGGCGGTGGCCCGGCACTACCTGGACGTCACGCCGGCTCCGGCGGCTGAGGATGACCACCACCTGGTGGTGGTGCACGTCAGCGCGGAGGTCCTGGCGGGACTCGCCGCGGGCGGCGTTCCCGCGGGAACGGGTGGGGACGTTCCCGCGGGAACGTTGAGCGGGCGTGGGGGCGTTCCCGCGGGAACGTGCCACATCGAAGGACTGGGTCCGATCGAGCCGGCGGTGCGGATCCGGGACGGGGTGACCTGCCAGTTCCCCGGGTGTGAGCTCTCCTGCCACCTGGACGCCCACCACGCGGTGCCGTGGTGGGCCGGGGCGCCACCGACGTGGATAACCTGCTCAACCTGTGCCGCCGCCACCACACCGCCGTCCACGAGGGTGGCATGAGCATCACCCGCCAGGCGGGCAGGTGGGTCTTCCCCCACCGGGACGGGACAGTGGTGCGTGAGCTGGACCCGCCCACCCCGGGCGACCTCGCCAGGAAACTCATCACCGACTCCCGGATCTTCCCACCCCACGGCGGGGAGGGATTCACCCTCGACGCCTGCGTCACCGCCCTCTTCCACACCGCCGCCTGACCGCGGGCGACGGCGCCGAACAGGCGGGGCTGATGCGCGGGCGCTCCGGCGGTCGATGCTGCGCTCATTGCAGTCCGCTGAACTGGAGTGTTGCATGATGCTGAATCAACGCTGCCGACGTCGTGGTCGAAGTCATCTGGAAGCGGCGTGGAGTACGATTCCCGTGGCCGCCAGCCCCTCGGGATTGCCTGCTCGCCCACGGCGGAATGAATGGCAGCGCGCCGCCGCGCGACGCACAATCGAACCATGCCACCCGCCAGCCCTCTCCCTGCCGTGCAACTCGCGATCGCGCACGCTATCCGGGCCAAGGTGGCGGGCGAGGACGCCCCCGAGCGCGAGCAGCGGATCTGGGGCGAGCCGGGCGAGCGCTGGTTCGCCCCCACGGACCCCATCTCCATCGTGCACGCCGACGCCTCCATGTACGTCGGCGGCATCCGCGCCCT
>DBQX01000141.1:0-19343 GCA_002305415.1 Actinomycetales bacterium UBA1383
CACCACGGAGCCTCCCTCACGCCAAGGACCGCCGCCGCCGGGACCGACGGCCCCACCCTGGACGACCTGGCGGACGCCAAGAACTCATCCGTGCGGTTCGAGCGATCGCGGGCCCGGAATCGGGGGCGCGAAGTGGCGGCGGCAGCGTGCCTGGTAGGACTCGATCCCACCGACGTGCGCCGCCACCGGGATGCTCGCGTCCCCGACGTCGTCGGGCGAGACGCGCTGGTGGAACGCCGCGTCACCGCCGCACACCGCGCACACTGCGGTGAGCTTGACGACGTCCTCTGCCAAGGCCATCAGCGAGGGCAGCGGCTCGAACGGGCGGCCGTCGAACGTCACGCAGAGACCCGCGACCACCACCGTGACCCCCGCCAGCGCGAGGTCGCCGACGGCGGGAACGAGGTCGGGCCCGAAGAACTGGGCCTCGTCGATCGCGAGGAGGTCGAGGGCGCGGCTGCCGGCGAGGCGTACCAGCGCGGGGACGTCGGCGGCCGTGTGCGACGGGATCACCAGCCCGGAGTGCGACGCGATCCGGCCGGCGCCGTGCCGCTCGTCGAGCGCGTGGGTGACCACCTCGACGCTCAGTCCGGCGAGCTGCGCGCGGCGCACCCGGCGCAGCAACTCCTCCGACTTGCCGGCGAACATGGGGCCGCACACCACCTGCAGCCGACCGTCCGTACGCCCCACGGGGCCGAGCCTATGACACGCCCACCGGCCAGTCTCACGACTCGTCGGGCGGGAGGATCCACGCGATCGAGTACCCCGCGGCGTCAACCTTCGGGACCAGCCGGACGAGTGCGGCGTTGTGGAACCGGATCACCTGTGCGGTCTCGTCGCCCACCACGAGCAGCGAGGCGAGCCGATCGAGGAAGGGGAGGTGCCCGACGACGGCGAGCGCGCCACCCGTCGTCGCCGCCTCCGCGAGGAGCCACTCCGCGGCGGGTCCGACCGGATCCGACGGACCCAGGTCGGGCCTCTCCTCCAGTGCGGCACCCAGGGCTGCCGCGAGGATCGCCGCGGTCTGCCGCGCCCGCAACTTGCCGCTGTGCACGCACACCCCGGCCCGCACGCCGAGCGACCGCGCGCGGGCTGCGACCTCCTCCACGGCCATCCGGCCCGCGTCCGTGAGGGGCCGGGCCGGATCCACCTCCTCGGTCGCCGCGACTCCGTGCTGCATGAGATAGACGTCCATCGTTGCTCACCTCGCACCGGCACTCTACTGCGCTCGACAGCCGGACCGAGTGGTCTCACACCAACCCATCATTTTGTCTTGCGCACAACTCGATTGCGCGCTATCTTGTGACGCACAACACGGTCACAGCCCGCCGGGCAGCCCGACCCCCACAGAAAGGACCTCCCATGAAGAAGCTCATCGCTGGAATGGCCCTCTCCGCCGGCCTGGTTCTCGGCGGAGCCACGATCGCCTCCGCGGCGCCGGGTGGCGCGCCGGCGCTGCACGGCGTCGACGGCCGCACCTTCGGTTTCGCCGTCAGCTCGCTCGCGAAGATGTACCCGGGCGCTGTCGCGGACCACGTCTCCGGTCGCTGACCTCCCACTCCCCCGGGCGACCCCCGGCCCCCACGGGCCGGGGGTCGCCGCTGTGAGAGGCACATCACGAGGCGGTGCGACGCTGCCCGAGACCGGGACCTCCCCCCTCGCGCCACCCGCGCCGCAGTCCTAACCGGCCTCCAGCCCCCACGGGTGCGGCACGATCTCCTCCGCCGCCTCGAGGAGCGCAGCCGCCTCCAGCACCTGGACCGGCCGCCGGAGCGCCGCGAGGTCCTCCTCCGTGAGCCGGCCGGCCGCCTCCCCGCGCCCATCGCGGCCGGCCGCCTCACCACCCGGCCCGCCACCACCCGGCATGGTGCCACCGCCGTCGCCCGACCAGGCGGCGACGATCGCGGGCTGGGTGTCGAGGAGGAAGGCCGCCACGTAGGCGAGCGCCGCGGCGTGCTTGCACCAGTCGCGGTCGCAGCCGTAGGGGCAGGAGCAGTCCGCGGCGATGCGGTCCGAGCCCGAGATCATCGTCCGCATGAGCCTGACCCGGTAGGGCCGCCGCGCCGAGCCCTGGATCTCCGCGGTGAAGTGCCCCTCCTCCACCTCCAGCGCCACCACCTGGCCGGCCCGCGCGTAGGTGCGCCCGCGCGCGAGGATCGCCGGCGACGTCTCCATCTCCGCCGCGGCCACCATCTCCACCGCCAGCGCGCCGGTCACCTTCCCCGGCTTCGCGACGACGACGCCGCCCTCCACCGCCCGCCGCGGCTTCGCCTGGTACCACCCCCCGTCCCACGACCGCGGCGTCACTGCAGGACCTCCTCGCGGGCGAGGGCGACCAGAGCGGCGAGGCCCGCGTCGGACAGTTCGGTGATGGCGGCGTCGGTGGAGCGGATCACCGCGTCGGCGAGGCCGCGCTTCATCCGCAGCGCCTCGTCGATGCGGTCCTCCAGCGTGCCCGGGCACACCAGCAGGTGGACCGAGACCTTCTGGTGCTGGCCGATGCGCCACACCCGGTCGGAGGCCTGGTCCTCGACCGCCGGGTTCCACCACCGGTCCAGGTGGATGACGTGGTTGGCCCGGACGAGCGTGAGCCCCGTGCCCCCGGCCTTCAGCGAGGCCACGAGCACCGGCGGACCGTCAGCGGCGCTGAACGCGGCCACGGTGCGGGCCCGCGCCTGCCGGCTGTCCGCTCCCGTCAGGGTCGCCACCTCCACCCCCAGGGTGCGCCGGAGGTGCGCGGCGAGATCCGGCACGAACGAGGCGAACTGGGTGAACACCACCACCGCCTGCCCCTCGTCGAGGATCTGGGTGGCGAGGTCCACGAGCCTGGTCACCTTCCCCGACCGGTCCCCCAGCGCCCGCCGCGACTCGGTGAGCAGGGCGGGGTGCACGCAGATCTGCTTGAGCTTCGAGATCCCCGCCAGCACGGCGGCGCGGCGCTTCATCTGCCCGGGCGCCGCAGCAGCGCCCGCACGGCCGGCCGCGGCGTCGCGCAGCTCCTGCAGCTCGCCCAGCATGTCCGCGACCACCGCCTCGTACGCGCCCACCTGCTCGCGGGTCAGGGTGCAGTCCTCCCGGATGACCTGCCGGTCGGGGAGGTCCGGCAGCACGCCGGGATCGGTCTTGGCACGGCGCAGCACGAACGGGCCCACCACGGCGCGCAACCGGGCCACGTCGTCCGGCCCGCCGCCGGCGAAGCGCTGCATGAACTGCTTCCGGCGCGGCAGCAGCCCGGGCTGGGCGAACGCCATCAGGGACCACAGGTCCCCGAGGTGGTTCTCCACCGGCGTGCCGGTGACCGCGAGGCGGTGCGTGGCGGGCAGCGCCCGGGCTGCGCGCGCCGCCCACGTGTCCGGGTTCTTGATGGCCTGGGCCTCGTCGAGGACCACCCGGTGCCAGGGCACCTCCGCCAGCGAGGCGTCCCGGGCGAGCAGGCCGTAGGTGGTGACCACCACGTCGGCGTCCACCACCGCTGCCGCCACCTCGCCGCGGGCCTGGCCGTGGAAGGCCCGCACCCGCAGGTCCGGGGTGAAGCGCGCCGCCTCCCGCGCCCAGGTGTCCACCAGCGTGACCGGGCAGACCACGAGGGTGGGGCCGGGGTGGTCGGCGGCGATCCGGGTGAGGACCTGCAGGGTCTTGCCGAGGCCCATGTCATCCGCGAGGATGCCGCCCACCCCGTTGTCCTCCAGCCAGGTGAGCCACTCGAGCCCCGCGAGCTGGTAATGGCGCAGGTTCGCGCGCACCCCGTCCGGTGGGGCGAGGACGCGACGGGCGGGGCGCAGCCCGTCGGGCAGGACGTCGGTGGAGTCGATGGCGAGCCCCTCGAAGGACTCGTCGGCGAGCAGGTCCGCGGCGGTGACCGGCCGGCGCAGGCGCCGCGCCAAGGCGGCCAACCGGGCGGTGTCCGCCGCGCTGATCCGGAACCAGCGACCCCGCACCGAGACGAGCTCGGACTTCGCCGCCGCCAGCGCCGCGAACTCCTCCGGGGTGAGCCGCTCGCCGTCCACGAGGACCTCGGCGTCGAGGTTGAGGCCGGTCACCCGCAGGGTCCCGGCCCCGCCGTCCGACCGGCGTGCGAGGCGCCGCCGCACCGCCGCCGCACGCAGCAGTCCACCGGGGGCCACGACGTCGAACCCGGCGTCCTGCAGCCGGAGCGCCACCGTGTCCAGGAAGGGCAGCACGTCCTCGTCGGCCAGCTCGAACGGCGGCGGATCGAACTGCAGGCGGGCCTGCGTGGCGTCGGAGCGGTACGTGGCGATCCACGAGACCAGGCCGTCCAGCACATGGGGGAGCGCCGTACTCCACGCGCGCCGGAGCAGGCGCAGTTCCGTGGTGGCCCACCGCTCCCACAGCGCCGGATCCGCCCCGAACAGTGCCGAATCGGCGCTCACCCACGGCAGCCGGGTGGTCGGCTCGTCGAGCCGGACCGCGAGCGGGGTCAGCGTCCACCCGTCCGCGGCGCCGTCGCCGTCCGGCGGACTGAGGACGACGACGGTCCGCGCGTTCGCCGCCGCCCGCGCCACCACGTGGTCGGCCCACTGCGCGGCCCCGGCCCGTCCGAACCGCCCGGTCGGCCACAGCGGGAGCGGCCCGTCGAGGCCGGCGGAGACCCGGGCGTCGGCCACGGCGTCGACGTGCCTGCGCAGCAGGGACTCCGGCTCCGGATCGAGGACGGCACCCGCCGCCACGCACGCCCGAACCGCGGCCTCCAGCTCGGCCGCCAACGCGGGTCCGGGGGCGGCGCGCCACCGCCAGCCCTCGCCGTCGGGGGTCGGGACCGGTCGCTCATCGGCGGCCCGGATCGCCAGGGCGGTGAGCCGCGCGAGGGCGAGCGCTCCCGCGGACGGGGTGGCCGCGGCGTCGTCGAGGTGATCGGCGAGCCAGCTGCCGAGGCCGGGATCGACCGGACGCCGCCACACCCGGCCGGGCGCCATCCCGCCCGGGGTGGGCACGGACCGCATCCTGCCCGGGCCCGCGCCGGGAACGGTGGTCCAGAGTCCCTCGCGGTCGAGGAAGAGGTTCAACGGGCGCCCTCGAACTGGGCGCCGGACGCTCGGTGCATGTGGTGGAGCCTACGCGCGCGGCGGCTCCCCCGCGGACGCGGCCCCCCGCTCGTTCGCGTCCATCACCCGAGCACTGCCTCATCACCCAGCCCTCCCCGCGGGGAGAGGGATGTCACGCGGGCGAGGCGGCGGAGTCCACATAGGGTTGCAGGAGACCGTTCACCGCGGCGCCCGAGGCGCCCGCCACGACCGAAGGGACCGCCCCGTGAGCTTCTCGATCTCGACCGCCGCCAAGGGCCTCGGCATGGGACTCGCCGAGGTGGTCCCCGGCGTCTCCGGGGGCACCATCGCGTTCATCACCGGAATCTACGAGAAGCTGATCGCCTCGCTCCGCCACATCGACTCCACCGCGCTGGGGCACCTGCGCCACGGCCGGTTCGGGGACCTCGCCCGCCACATCGACCTGTGGTTCATGGGCTCGCTCCTCGCGGGCATGGCCGTGGGGCTCGTCTCCGGGGTCTTCGGGATCACCTGGCTGATCGAGAACCATCCCCTCCAGGTGTGGGCCTTCTTCTTCGCGCTCATCGCCGCGTCCTCGGTGATGGTGGCGCGCGACCTCTCCCGGTTCACCTGGCAGGCCGGCGTCCTGATGGCGGCGGGGGCGGCAGCGGCGCTGCTCATCACCTCCGCCGAGCCCGGCGGCTCACGGAGCTCGCTGTGGTTCGTGGCGCTGAGCGGGGTCCTCGCGATCTCGGCGCTCATGCTGCCGGGCCTGAGCGGCAGCTTCGTGCTCCTGCTGCTCGGGATGTACTCCCTGGTCATCCCCGCCGTGCGGGACCTGCTCGGCTTCGACCTCTCCGCCTTCCCAGTCGTGGCGGCCTTCGCCGTAGGCGCCCTCATCGGGGTGTTCACCATGAGCCGGGTGCTGCACTGGGGCTACGAGCGCTACCGCGACCAGGTGCTCGCAGTCCTCATCGGCATCATGGTCGGCTCACTCAACAAGATCTGGCCGTGGCAGGAGGTGCTCGCCACCGAGGTGGACTCGTCCGGCCGCGAGTCGGTCACCTTCAGCCGGTCCGTGAGCCCCTCGACCTTCGCGAACCTGGAGTCCAACCCGGTGTTCGGCACCGATCCGGCCCTCGGGTCCGCGATTCCCATCATGGTGGTCACGTTCGCGGCGATCATCGCGATCCACATGTGGGCCGGCCGCCGGGACGCCATCGTCGCGGCGGTCGACGACGCCGCGGCACACGAGGGCTGAGAGTCACGAGCCAATCGCGAGTGCCGTCACCGCCAGCTGCGCTCAGAGGCTGAGGTACATCACCACGAACGCGACGTGGACGAGGCCGAAGAAGGTGGCGATCCAGCCCAGCATCTCGCCGAGGGTGGTGCGGACCCCGTAGGACTCGGCCTGCCAGACCCGCGCGAGGGCCCACGGACCGAGCACCATGCCGAACACGAACAGCCCGATGAAGCCCAGCCTGACGGCCGAGAGGGCCACCAGCTCGCCCTCCCGCCTCCAGTCCTCCTCGAACGCGCGCCACGCGTCCTGGTTGAGCGTTCCCACCACTCCATGATCCCTCCCGGGGCGTACCGTGGGAAGACCAAGGAGGAGACGATGGCGGAGATCGTGCACGTGGGTGGCGGGCCCCTGGCGGAGGACGACGTCGTCGCCGTCGCCCGCCGGGGAGCGCGGGTGGAGTTCGCCCCAGGGTGCCTGGACGGCCCGGTCGCGGCCTCGCGCCGGATCGTCGAGGACCTCGCCGCGTCCGACCGTCCCGCCTACGGCGTCTCCACCGGCTTCGGCGCGCTCGCCACGCAACACATCCCCACCGAGCGGCGCGTGCAGCTGCAGCAGAGCCTCATCCGCTCGCACGCCGCCGGATCGGGTAAGGAGGTGGAGCGCGAGGTGGTCCGCGCGATGATGCTGTTGCGGCTCGCCACGATGGCGACGGGGCGGACCGGGGTGCGCCCCGTCGTCGCCGAGACGTATGCGGCGCTGCTGAACGCGGGCCTCACGCCGATCGTGCACGAGTACGGCTCTCTCGGCTGCTCCGGGGACCTCGCCCCGCTGGCCCACTGCGCGCTGGCCGTGATGGGTGAGGGCTGGGTCCGCGACGGCGCCGGCGAGCGCCGCCCCTCCGCCGAGGCCATGGCGGCGGCGGGGATCACGCCGGTGGTGTTCGCGGAGAAAGAGGGGCTCGCCCTCATCAACGGCACGGACGGGATGCTCGGGATGCTCACCCTCGCCTGCCACGATCTCGCCGGGCTCCTCACCACCGCGGACGTGGTGGCCGCGATGTCCGTGGAAGCGCTCATGGGCACCCATCACGCCTTCGCCTCGGACCTCATGGCGCTGCGACCCCAACTGGGCCAGCAGGACGCGGCGGCGAACATGCGCGCGATGCTGGCGGACTCACCGCTGATCGCCTCCCACCAGGTCCCCGACTGCCCGATCGTGCAGGACGCCTACTCGCTCCGCTGCGCCCCGCAGGTGGCCGGGGCGGGGCGGGACACCCTCGCGCACGCGCGGCTGGTGGCGAGCCGGGAGCGCGCGGCGGCGATCGACAATCCGGTGGTCGCCCCGGACGGGCGGGTGGAGTCGAACGGCAACTTCCACGGGGCTCCCGTGGGCTACGTGCTGGACTTCCTCGCGATCGCGGTGGCGGACCTGGCCTCCATCTCCGAGCGCCGGACCGACCGGTTCATGGACACGAAGCGGTCCAACGGCCTGCCGCCCTTCCTGGCCGGCGACCCCGGGGTGGACTCGGGGCACATGATCCTGCAGTACATGCAGGCCGGGGTGGTGGCGGAGCTGAAGCGGCTCGCGGTGCCGGCGTCGGTGGACTCGATCCCGAGCTCCGCGATGCAGGAGGATCACGTCTCGCTCGGGTGGCACGCCGCGCGGAAGCTGCGCCGGGCACTGGACGGGCTGGCGCGGGTGCTGGCCGGTGAGGCCCTGACGGCGGCACGAGCCCTCGACCTGCGCGACCACCCGCCCGCGGCGGGCACCGCTGCCGTCCGTGACCGCATCCGCGCGGAGGTGGCCGGGCCGGGGCCCGACCGCTTCCTCGCGCCGGAGATCGAGGCGGTGGTGGAGCTGGTGCGCTCCGGTGAGCTCGTCCGGGCCGCCGAGGCGGCCGTCGGGCCGCTCGCCTGACGCCGCCGGCTACGGCAGCGTGCGCAGCGCCTCGTCCACCAGCCGGGCGGCGGTGCGCGCCGTCCGGCCGTCGACGTCGAAGCGCGGGTTGAGTTCCGCCACCTCGAGCAACCCGAGCTTGCCGGACGCCGCCACCGCGCGGACCGCGGCCCGGACGGCGTCGAGCGGGATCCCGAACCCAGCGGGTGCGCTCACCCCCGGGGCGACGGCGGCGGGCAGCGCGTCGAGGTCGAGGGTGAGGTGGACCCGGTCCACACCCTGGAGCCACTCACCCACGAACGCCGCGACCGCGGCCGGCCGGGACGCGGCGTCGTCGTCCAGGAACGGGACGCCGAGCGTGGCGGCGGCGTCGAAGAGCACGCGTGTGTTGTTCGCGCGGCTGATCCCGACGACGGCGTACCGGAACGCCCGTCCCGCCGCCTCCTCGGCGCGGGCGGCCTGGAGGAAGGGCGTGCCCGAGGTGGGGGCGGGGGCCTCGCGGAGGTCGAAGTGGGCGTCCATGTTGAGGATGCCCCAGCGCTCCGCCGCTCGCCCACGGTCCAGCGTGGCGCTCCAGCCGAGGTAGCTGCCGAACGCCAGCTCGTGGCCGCCGCCGAGGACCACCGGCAGTCCGCCGGCGCGGAGGACCGCGGCCACCTGCTGGCCGAGCAGCGCCTGCCCGCCCTCGAGGTCCTCACCGACGAGGATGTCCCCGGCGTCGCGCGGCTCCGGGCCCGGCGCGGCGAGGGATGCGAGCGCCGCGCGGAGCGCCGGGGGTCCCGCAGCGGCGCCAATCCGGCCGCCGTTGCGCCGCACGCCCTCGTCGGAGGCGAAGCCGAGGATCACCGCGGCCCCGGCTGCCGGTTCGTCCGGCGACCACGGCCGGATCACCGAGTGCCACCGGGCGTGCTCGGGTCCGGGACCGTCATCCCGCCCGGTCCAGGCCCCGGGCGGCCGGAGCTCGGCTCGCTGTCCCTGTGTCCCCATCGTTGCCTCCGAGTCAATCAGTCACGCCAACCCCACAGGCACCCACTCTGTCCACAGGCGTGCCCGCGCGACCGTCATCTCCCTCTACCGTAGGGCCATGGCGGCAGCTCCGATGAAGCGCCCGCTGAGCCAACGGAGATGCGCTCGGGAGGTCGGTGATGACACGGGCGCACCTATTCGTCGATGAGAGCAAGCGCAACGACTATGTACTCGTGAGCGCCGCAGTGCCGACTCACCTCCTCCGGCAGACCCGCGCCACCATCAGGGAACTCTTGCTTCCGCGGCAGAGCAGCATCCATATGAAGAACGAGTCTGCTGGGAGACGGGCAGAACTGTTGACTGCCGTCCGCTCGCTCGACCTGGAGTTGACCATCTACGTCGCGGTGAAGTCCAGTCATCCAACGCAAGTCCGTGGACGAGACGCCTGCATCGAGCGTCTCGTGGCCGACGCAATCGCGTCCGAGGCCGAGCGGATTGTGTTCGACCTCGACCTCACATTGATCCGTGCAGACCGCCGGTCCATCGTGTCTGGAGCGTGGGCCGTGGGGCACGCCACGGTGCCATTCCGCTACGAACACGCCAAGGCATCGCAGGAGCCGCTGCTGGCGATCCCTGACATCGTGGGGTGGTCGTGGTCCAGAGGCGGCCGCTGGAGAGCAGCTCTCCGCGACGCGGTCACTGAAGTTCGCGTCTGAAGCGCGAAACCCGAGCGCCACGGTCGTCCGGCCGGGTCTCGGGTTCACTTCCCACATCGGATTGATGTGGGCACTACAAGGGTAGAGCTGCCACGCCTCCACCTTCAAGTGTTCACAGGGAGTTGTGGAGAACCCCGCCGCGAAACACCGCGTGGATCAGGGGGACCCCCGGGCGATAGGCCAGGTGGATGTGCGACGGCGCGTCCAACACCACGAGGTCGGCGCGCTTACCGGGCGCCAGCACCCCAACGTCGTCCCGCCGCAGGGCTCGCGCCCCTCCCGCCGTCGCGGACCACACCGCCTCGTCGGGCGTCATCCGCAGTTCCCGCACCGCGAGCGCGATGACGAACGGCAGCGAGGTCGTGTACGAGGTTCCCGGATTGCAGTCCGCCCCGAGCGCCACGGTCACCCCGGCCTCCAGCAGCCGCCGGGCGTCCGGGTACGTGTTCCGCGTCGAGAAGTCCGCCGCCGGCAGCAGCGTCGCCACCGTCGACGACGCCGCGAGCGCCTCCACGTCCTCCTCCGTCGCGTGGCACACGTGGTCCACCGACGCCGCGCCGAGCTCCACCCCGAGCCGAATCCCCGGGCCCTCCGTCAGCTGGCCGGCATGGACCCGCACCCCCAGCCCCGCGGCCAGGCCAGCCTCGAGCACGGCACGCGACTGGTCGCCGTCGAAGGCCCCGACCTCGCAGAACACATCGATCCACCGTGCATGGGGGGCGCAGGCCGGCACCATCTCCTCCACCACGAGGCGCACGTAGTCGTCCGCCCGGCCGGCGAAATCCGGCGGCACCACATGCGCGGCGAGCAGCGTCGCCTCGGCGGTGTGCTCCCTCGCCACCACCAGCGAGCGCTCCTCGTCCCGCACGGTCTGCCCGTACCCGGACTTCACCTCCACCGTGGTGACGCCGGAGGCGAGGTACTCCCGCGCCAACCTCGCCACGTTGGCGGACAGCTCGGCGTCCGAGGCCGCACGCGTCGCCGCGATCGTGGTGCGGATCCCGCCCGCCTCGTAGCTCCGCCCCGCCATCCGGGCCGCGAACTCCTCCGCCCTCTCCCCGGCGAACACCAGGTGCGAGTGCGATTCAACGAACCCGGGCAGCACCGCGCGGCCGCCGGCGTCCCACCGGGCGTCCGCCGCGTTCCCCCGCAGCGCCGCGCGCGGACCGACCCACGCGACGGCGTCGCCCTCGATCACCACCGCCGCGTCCCGGACCAGGCCGAGCGGCCCCTCCCCACGCGTGGGGTCGTTGGTGACGAGCTGCCCGATGCCCTCGATGAGACGGGACATTGGCCACCTCTTCCCCTCACCTGCCGTCCGCAAGGAACCGCGCAGGACCTGCCGCCCATGATGCCATCCGCGCCACCTGAGGGGTGATCAGACGGCTGCCGCCTTGCGGCGGGTCCGAACGCCACCGTAGTCTTTGGATACCAGGAGGGAGTATCCCTCAATTGGCGTGACGTCATTCTCGACAGCCCTGTCCGTCGCGCCGGCCCGTAGGGCGGGAGAGACTCCGTGGTGCTCTGTACAAGTTACCGAAGGACTGTCATGCCATCCGTCCCCCCTGTGTTGACCGAACCCGACCGGACGCTGCCGTGGCACGTCCTTCCTGCCGCTGAGGTCCTGGAACAACAGGGCTCCTCGTCGAGTGGTCTCACCGACGAGGAAGCGAGGGAACGCCTTGGCCGGCATGGCCACAACGTCCTGATCGATCGCGGGGCCAAGTCACCGTGGAGGATCCTGTGGGAGCAGTTGACCGCCGTCATGGTGGTGATCCTGCTGGCTGCTGCACTGTTGTCGCTGCTGCTGGGGAAGTTCCTGGAGGCAGGCGCGATCGGTGGCATCGTGGTGTTGTTCGCGTTGTTGGGCTTCCTGCAGGAGTACCGGGCGGAGCGAGCGATCGCGGCGTTGCGCATGATGACGGTCCCGTTGGTGCGGGTCGTGCGCGCCGAGCAGCTCGGTCAGGTGGCGGCGTCGGACCTGGTGCCGGGCGACATCGTGCATCTGGATGCCGGCTCGGTGGTTCCCGCTGACCTGCGCCTCCTCGAGACTGCGTCGTTGCGGATCCAGGAGGCGGCCCTCACCGGGGAGTCCGAGGCGGTGGAGAAGACCAGTGACCCGCTGGAGCAGGTGGACGCCCCGTTGGGTGATCGGCTCAACATCGCCTACTCGGGAACGCAGGTGTCGTACGGACGGGGCGTCGGGGTGGTCGTGGCCACCGGGATGGCCACGGAGCTTGGGAAGATCGCGGATCTGCTGCAAGGCGTGCAGAAGGAACGCACGCCATTGCAGCAACGCCTGGACAGTGTCGGCACGCAGCTCGCCGTCGTCGGGCTGGTCACCGCAGCGGTTGTCGCTGGCCTGGGAGCGATGGCCGGGGAGCAGTGGAGCGACCTGCTCCTGACGGCCATCTCGGTGGCAGTCGCCGTGATCCCGGAGGGCTTGCCCGCCGTCGTGACGTTCACCCTGGCGGTGGGGGCACAGCGGATGCTGCGCCGGGAGGCGCTGATCCGGAAGCTGCCGGCTGTGGAAACCCTGGGGTCGGTGACGGTGATCTGCTCGGACAAGACGGGGACCCTGACGCAGAACCAGATGTCGGTCGCCCGCCTCGTGATCCCGGGAGAGGCCGAGTGGGTGCCGGGAGATGGCGTGCCCTCCGAGACCGCGCGCATGGCGCTGGTGGCGGGTGTGCTGTGCAACGATTCCGAGATTCGTCGCCTCGATGGTGAGACCAGGTTGATCGGAGACCCCACGGAAACGTGCCTCCTCGCAGCGGCAGCCACAGCAGGCATGGACGTCGCCCACCTGCGGTCGGCTCTGCCACGTATCGCCGAGCGTCCCTTCGACTCCGAACGCAAGCGGATGAGCACCCGCCACCGGCGTGATGACGGAACGGCCTTCGCTGACGTCGCCGGCGACATTGCCTTCGTCAAGGGCGCAGTGGACGGGCTGCTGCCGCGCCTCACCTCGATCTGGAAGGCCGGGAGTCCTCACCCGTTCGATGACACCGCGCGGGCGTGGGTCGATTCGACCAACGCCACCCTCGCCTCCGCGGGGCAGCGCGTGCTGTGCCTGGCCTTCCGGACCGTCGAGAGCGGTGTGGACGCCGACCTGGAGGACGGACTCACCCTCCTCGGCATGGTGGGCATCATCGACCCGCCCCGGCCGGAGGTGGCCGAGGCCGTCGCGAAGTGCGCGACAGCGGGGATCAGGCCGGTCATGATCACCGGTGACCACCCCCTGACAGCGCGGGCCATCGCCCAGGAGATCGGCATCGGCCGCGATGGGGTGGTCCTGACCGGCGTGGAACTCGACCGGCTCACGGGAGAGGAATTCGATCACGCGGCCCGAACGGTCAGCGTGTTCGCCCGTGTGGCGCCAGAACACAAGCTCCGGCTCGTCGACGCCCTCCAGCGCGACGGACAGATCGTGGCGATGACGGGTGACGGCGTCAACGACGCCCCGGCACTGAAGAAGTCGGACATCGGGGTGGCCATGGGCATCACCGGCACTGACGTCTCGAAGGAGGCGTCGGACATGGTGCTCCGCGATGACAACTTCGCCACCATCATCAGCGCGGTCGAGGAGGGCCGCGTGATCTACGACAACCTGCGCCGCTTCGTCTCCTTCGCCGTGGCCGGCAACCTCGGGAAGATCATCGTGATGGTGGGCTGGCCCATCCCGTACCTGTTCACCGACCTCGACACCACCGCCGCGGTCGCCCTGCTGCCCCTGCAACTGCTGTGGCTGAACCTGATGACGGACGGACTGCTCGGACTCGCAATGGGCAAGGAACCTGCGGAGCCCAACGTCATGCGACGCCCCCCACACGTCCCCGGCGGCAGCCTCTGGACCGGCGGGCTCGGCCTGCACACCATCTGGATCGGATTCCTGATCGGCGCCATCGCCCTCGGTATCGGGATCGGATACCACGAGGCCGGCAACCCATCGTGGCAATCGATGTTGTTCACCACCCTCGCCTTCCTCCAGGTCGGTCAGGCGTTCGCCATCCGCTCCCTCCACGAGTCGCTGTGGAAGGTGGGGCTCTGGTCCAATCCCCTCCTGCTGGCCATCGCCGGCGTGGTCCTGTCCCTCCAAATGGCTGCGCTGTACACGCCGCTGGGCGACTTCCTGGAGGTACAGCCCCTCGCCCCTGCCGACCTGCTGGTGGCAGCGGCGGCAGGGGCGAGCCTCTTCATCGTGATTGAGGTGGGCAAGGCGCTGACCCGCGCTCGGCGGAGACACGCGGGCTGAGTCCTTCGCCGGGCTGGAGCTGGAGGGTCAGCGTGTGGGAGTGCCCGCGCCCTCCCACATCGGGATCCGGACGCCCCGCTCGCGCGCCACCTCGGCCGCGTGCTCGTAGCCGGCATCCACGTGCCGCATCACGCCCGTGCCGGGATCGTTGGTCAGCACCCGCTCGAGCTTGGCCGCCGCCAGCTCGGTCCCGTCCGCCACGCACACCTGCCCGGCGTGGATGGACCGGCCCATCCCCACGCCGCCGCCGTGGTGGATCGAGACCCACGTGGCCCCGGACGCCGTGTTCAGGAGCGCGTTCAGCAGGGGCCAGTCGGCGACGGCGTCGCTCCCGTCCGCCATCCCCTCGGTCTCCCGGTAGGGGCTGGCGACCGACCCGGAGTCCAGGTGGTCCCGCCCGATCACGATCGGCCCGATCTCGCCGGCGGCCACCAGCTCGTTGAACCGCAGCCCCGCCCGCGCCCGCTCCCCGTACCCCAGCCAGCAGATCCGGGCGGGCAGGCCCTGCCAGGCCACCCGTTCGCCGGCCATCGTGATCCAGCGGCGCAGGTGCTCATCCTCGGGGAAGAGCTCGAGGATCGCCGCGTCCGTGCGCGCGATGTCCGCCGGGTCCCCGGACAGCGCGGCCCAGCGGAACGGGCCCTTCCCCTCCTCGAACAGCGGCCGGATGTAGGCGGGCACGAACCCGGGGAAGGCGAAGGCGTTGGCGAACCCGCCCTTCCGGGCCTCGTCCCGGATGGAGTTGCCGTAGTCGAACACCTCGGCCCCGGCGTCCTGGAAGCCCACCATCGCCTCCACGTGCCGCGCCATCGACGCGCGCGCGTCCCGCGTGAAGCCCTCGGGATCCGCGGCGGCGCGCTCCTTCCACTCCGCGAACGCGTAGCCGCTCGGGAGGTACATGAGCGGGTCGTGGGCGGAGGTCTGGTCCGTGACAGCGTCGATCGCGATCTCCCCGGCACGGTGCCGGCGCAGCAGCTCGGGCACCACGTCCGCGGCGTTGCCCTCCAGCCCGATCGACAGCGCCCGCCGCTCGGCCTTCGCGGCGCCCGCCCGGGCGACGGCGTCGTCGAGGTCCGCCGCGACGACGTCGAGGTACCGGTGCTCCAGCCGGCGCGCGATGCGGGAGGGGTCGCACTCGACGCAGATCGCGACGCCGTCGTTCATGGTGACGGCGAGCGGCTGGGCGCCGCCCATGCCGCCGAGGCCGGCGGTCAGGGTGATGGTGCCGGCGAGCGAGCCGCCGAAGCGCTTGCGGGCCACCGCGCCGAACGTCTCGTACGTGCCCTGCAGGATGCCCTGGGTGCCGATGTAGATCCACGAGCCGGCGGTCATCTGGCCGTACATCATGAGGCCCTGGCGCTCGAGCTCCCGGAAGTGCTCCCACGTGGCCCAGTCACCCACGAGGTTGGAGTTCGCGATCAGCACGCGCGGCGCCCACTCGTGGGTGCGGAACACGCCCACGGGCTTGCCGGACTGGACGAGCAGGGTCTCGTCGTCGGCGAGGGTGGTGAGCGTGGCCACGATGGCGTCGAAGGCCTCCCAGCTGCGGGCGGCGCGGCCGGAGCCGCCGTAGACCACGAGCTCGTCGGGGTGCTCGGCCACCTCCGGATCGAGGTTGTTCATGAGCATGCGCAGCGCCGCCTCCTGCGGCCAGCCGCGGGCGGTGAGTGCGAGTCCGCGTGGGGCGCGGACGGGCCGGGGGCCGTGGGTGGTGGTCATCGTCGAAACCTCCTCGCGGGCACACGCCCGCCTCCACCCAATGGTGTCGCTCCCGGGGCTGCCGGTCCAGAGGCAGGCCGTTCAGTACTGTGAGCCCATGACCGATACTCCGGCGCGACGGCTCGCGGTCGTCGTCAACCCCAGCAAGTTCGAGGACCTCGAGCCCGTGAAACGCCAGGTGGCCGCGGCGTGCGCGGACCAGGGATGGCCCGAGGCGTCCTGGTACGAGACCACCAAGGAGGACCCCGGCGCCGGTCAGGCCCGTCAGGCGCTCGACGACGGCGCCACCCTCGTGTGTCCCCTCGGCGGCGACGGCACCGTGCGCGCCGTCGCGAGTGCGCTCGTCGGCACCCGCGTACCGATCGGCCTGCTCCCGGGCGGGACGGGCAACCTGCTGGCGCGCAACCTCTCCCTCCCCGTCGACGACCTGGACGACGCCCTCGAGGTGGTGCTCGGCGGCGTCGAGCGCACCGTCGACGTCGGCCGGGTCACGTTCGACGACCGCGAGCCCGAGGTGTTCCTCGTGATGTCCGGCGTCGGCGTGGACGCCGAGACGATGGCGAACGCCGACGAGGGCCTCAAGAACAGGGTGGGGTGGGTCGCGTACCTCGTCTCCGGTGCCCGCGCCCTCGTCAGCCCGGGCTTCCGGGTGCGGGTCACGGCCGGCGCGGACCACGTGTTCAGCCAGCACTCCCGCATGGTCGTGGTCGGCAACTGCGGCGAGCTCACCGGGGGCACCACGCTCATGCCGGACGCACGCGTCGACGACGGCGTCCTCGACACCGTCCTCCTCGCCCCCACGGGCGTCGTGGGCTGGGCGTCGGCGATCCTCGACGTCGTCACGCGACACCGCCGCGGGCACCGCTCGCTGCGCCGTCTCACGGGCCCCCGCGTGGAGGTGCGTCTCGACCGGCCCGTCGAGGGCGAACTCGACGGCGACGCCATCGGGCCGGTGCGGTCCATGGTGTGCGAGGTGGAGCCCGGCGTGCTGACCGTCCGGGTGGCGCGCGAGGAGGGCGAGGGCGATCAGCCCGGGCGGTAGAGCTTCTTCGTCTGGAACACCGGCTCGCAGGTGACCTGGACCCCGAGGTTCCGGAAGATGCCCTCGTCCACCGGGCCGAGGATCACCGACGAGTGCACGTCACAGCCCCGCAGGCGGTGCAGTTCCGCCAGCGCCCGCTGCGCGTCCGGGTTCGAGCTGGCGCCCACGGCGAGGGCGATCAGCACCTCGTCGGTGTGGAGCCGCGGGTTCTGGCTGCCGAGGTGCCGGGTCTTGAGATCCTGGATCGGCTCGATCGTCTCGTTGGCCAGGAGCTTCACCTCGTGGTCGATCCCGGCGAGGGCCTTCAGCGCATCCAGCAGCATCGCGGAGGAGGGGCCGAGCAGGGGGGAGGTCTTGCCGGTGATGATCCGCCCGTCCGGCAGCTCGATCGCCGCGGCCGGGGCACCGGTGCGCCTCGCCACCCGCAGGGCGGGGCCCACCACGGGCCGGTCGTTCCGGGTGATCCCGAGGGTGTTCATGAGGAGGGCGATCCGGCCGGACTCGACCGGCTCAAGCCCCTCGCGCCGTTCGTGGACCAGCGCCCTGAAGTACCGCCGGATCACCTCCTGGCGGGAGGCCTCGCGGCACGCCTCGTCGTCGGAGATGCAGTACCCCACCATGTTGACGCCCATGTCGGTGGGCGATTTGTAGGGTGAGACCCCCAGGATCCGCTCGAACAGCAGGTTGAGGACCGGGAAGATCTCGACGTCCCGGTTGTAGTTGACGGCCTGCACGCCGTAGGCGGCGAGGTGGAACGGGTCGATCATGTTGACGTCGTCGAGGTCCGCGGTGGCGGCCTCGTAGGCGATGTTCACCGGGTGGTCGAGCGGCAGGTTCCAGATGGGGAAGGTCTCGAACTTCGCATACCCGGAGGAGATGCCGCGCACGTGGTCATGGAAGAGCTGCGACAGGCAGGTGGCCATCTTGCCGCTGCCCGGCCCCGGGCCGGTGACCACCACGAGGTCACGGCTGGTCTCGACGTACTCGTTCCGCCCGAAGCCGCGCTCACTGACGATCAGCGGGATGTCGTTGGGGTAGCCCCTGATGGGGAAGTGGCGGTAGACGCGCAGGCCGAGCTTCTCCAGCTTCCTCTTGAAGGCTCTGGCCTGGTGGTTGTCGTCGGTCCAGCGGGAGATCACCACGCTGCCCACGTACAGCCCGTGGGAACGGAAGCCGTCGATGAGGCGCAGCACGTCGGCGTCGTAGGGAATGCCGAGGTCGGCCCGCACCTTGGTGCGCGCGAGGTCACGGGCGCTGATCACGACGACGATCTCGAGGTCGTCCCGGAGGGTGGCGAGCATCGCGATCTTGTTGTCCGGGGTGAAGCCGGGCAGCACGCGGGAGGCGTGCATGTCGTCGAAGAGCTTCCCGCCCAGTTCGAGGTAGAGAGTGCCGCCGAACTGCCGGCGCCGCTCCTCGATGTGGTGGGACTGCAACGCCAGGTACTTCTCCCTGTCGAATCCGATGCGCACGCGTCCACCCGTCTCCCGGCCCCACCGGATCATACCGAGCGGTGCGCGTCCGGCGGTGCGAGACTTGGACCATCGACCAGCGGCGGCCGCCCGGCTCGCCGTCGACCCACCAGGAAGGACATCCATGGCACTCTTCGGCCTCACAGGCAAGGTCGTCATCGTCACCGGCGCCGGCTCCGGGATCGGCCGCGCCACGGCGCAGATGGTCGCCGGGCAGGGGGCGACCGTCGTCGTCGCGGACATCGCCGAGGGGCCGGCGAACGAGACCGTCCAGCTCATCACGGACGCCGGCGGTTCGGCGCGCGCCTTCGTCGGCGACATCGGCGACGAGGAGACGTGCAACGCCCTCATCGCCGAGGCCGCGAAGGACGGGCGTCTCGACGGCCTGGTCAACAACGCCGGCATCATGGACTACTTCGCGGGTGTCGGCGACGCCGACACCGAGCTCTACCGCAAGGTCTTCCGCGTCAACGTGGACGGCCCGTTCTTCCTCTCCCGTGCCGCGATGCCGCACCTGCTGGAGTCCAAGGGCTCCATCGTGAACATCTCGTCCGAGGCCGGCATCCGGGGCGCTGCCGCCGGCGTGATCTACACGATGTCCAAGCACGCCGTGGTGGGCCTGACCAGGAACACCGCCTACGTCTATGCCAAGCAGGGCGTGCGCTGCAACGCGGTCTGCCCCGGCGGCGTGGCCACCAACATCGGCCAGTCCATGCCACAGGAGAAGCTCAACCTCGCCGGTCTTGGCGCGATCACGCCCGTCCACCAGTCCGCGACCGGGATGGCCCAGCCGGAACAGCTCGCCTCCCTCGTCACGTACCTGCTCTCGGACGAGGCGTCCAACGTGAACGGCGCCATCATCCCGAACGACGGCGGGTGGTTCGCCGGCTGATCGGCGTCGCCGCCCGCGACGCACACGGGGCCCTGTCCGCCACTGCGGATGGGGCCCCGGCGTCGTCGTCAGGGCGCTCTGCAGCTGCATCCAGAGCAGGCTGAGCCACCGGCGTCCCCAACCGACAGATTCCCCGCCC
>DBQX01000141.1:19460-19591 GCA_002305415.1 Actinomycetales bacterium UBA1383
GGGCTGGGGTGCGGTAGCCCAGGGCCGAGTGGGCGCGGATCCGGTTGTAGAACACGTCGATGTACTCGGTCACGGCGGCGGTCGCGTGTTCCCGGGTGTACCAGGTGTGCAGGTAGTACATTTCGTTCTTC
>DBQX01000037.1:0-21811 GCA_002305415.1 Actinomycetales bacterium UBA1383
GGGCGGCCGCGGCGTGGCTCGCGCCGGCGCTCGGCCCGGTGCCGCGCCTGCTCGCCGGGCGGGACGCCACGCTGGCGCACTCCCTCGACGCGGCCGGGCTGACCGGCCCGCTGCGCCACGACGTCGTGGACCGCTTCTTCGCCGGGGTGCTCCTCGAGGATGAGGGCACCACGTCCGCGCGCTTCGCGCGGCTGCTGGCGCGGTCCTTCGCCCTCGGCGTGCCCGGCGTGCCGATGCAGGGCATGGCCGCGCTCCCGGCGCAGCTGGCGGCGTCCCTCGCCAGGCCCGCGGAACTGGGGCGGCGCGTCGAGCGGGTCGCACGCGCAGGCGAGGGCTGGGAGGTGGGGGCCGACGGCGAGGCCCTGCGGGCGCGCGCCGTCGTCGTGGCCACCGATCCGGTGGCGGCCGCCGCCCTGGCACCCGTGACCGCGCCCGCGATGAAGGGCTGCGTCACCTGGTGGTTCGCCACGCCCGAGCCCCCCACCGACCTGCCCTTCCTGTTCCTCGACGCCCGCGGCGCCGGCCCCGTGGTCAACTCCGCGGTGATGAGTGCCGTGGCGCCGTCCTACGCCCCGGCGGGCCTGCACCTCGTGCAGGCCACCGCGCTGCTGCCGCCGCATGCGACGCCGCCGTCGGAGGCGGAGGTGCGCCACCAGCTCGCCGGCATCTACGAGCGGGACACCTCCCACTGGCAGACCGTCACCGTCCACGCGATCCCGCACGCGCTGCCGGCCCAGGCACCGCCCCTGCGGGTCCGGCGCCAGGTGGACTTCGGCGACGGGCTCCACGTGGCCGGGGACCACCGTGACACCGCCTCCATCCAGGGTGCCCTCGTCTCGGGGAGGCGGACGGCGCGGGCGGTGCTGCGAAGGCTGCTCCCGCAGAGGTGAGGGGCATGGCCAGGCTCGGGACGGCGGCGGCCGCGGCGCTCGCGCTGGTGGCGGGCGGTGTCGGGCTGTGGCTCGGCCAGACCTCCTCGCTGCCGCCCGCCGCCTCCCCGACGCCGTCCGCCACGGCAGCGCCGGCGACGCCGTCGGCCACCCCCACGGCCGCTCTCCCGCTGGCGGGGGTGACGATCGCCCTCGATCCCGGGCACAACGCCGGCAACGCGGATGCGCCCGCCGTGGTGAACGCCCTCGTGCCGGACGGCCGTGGCGGGTTCAAGGCGTGCAACACGGTCGGCACCGCGACCGTGGACGGCTACCCGGAGCACGCGTTCACCTGGGACGTCGCGGACCGCAGCCGCGCCCTGCTCGAGGAGCTGGGTGCCACGGTGCTGCTCACGCGCGGGCCCGACGGCGTCGGCCCGTGCGTGGACGTGCGCGGCCAGTTCGCGCCCGCTGCCACCGCGCTCGTCTCGATCCACGGCGACGGCTCGGAGTCGGCCGCGGCCGCGGGCTACTTCGCGATCGTGGTCGCGACCCCGCTCACCGAGGCCCAGGGGGAGCCCTCCCGGGCGCTGGCGGCCGAGCTGCTCGCGGGCCTCGCGGCCGAGGGCTTCACGCCGTCCACCTGGGTGCCCGGCGCCGTGCAGTACCGCGACGACCTCGCCACCCTCAACTTCGCGCAGCGGCCCGCGGTCCTGCTCGAGCTCGCGGAGTTCCGCAACCCCGCCGAGGGAGCGGCCGTGCAGGACCCGGCGGTGCGGCAGCGTTACGCGCAGGCGATCGTGCGCGGCATCGTGGCGCGGTACGGGCAGGGGTGAGGCGTCCGGCCGGTCACTGTCCGAGCTGCGGCGCCGTCGTCTGCAGGCCGGCCCGCGCGATGGTGAAGCCCGCGCCCGTCCACGTGTCCCAGCACGCCACCCCGGACTGGTCCGAGGTGCACGCGAAGTGGCTGTGGACCGCCGCCGACCCGTACGCCAGTGCTGGCGCCGCCGCCCGGGACGGCGCCGAGCCCGCAGTCCGGCCGGGCGCCCGCCCCGTCCACGACCACGGTCACGGGCGCGCCCGGGGAGCAGGTCCCGGGCGCGTCGAAGCTGTACTCCTCGATGGAGCACGTCACCGCGTCCTCCCCGAGGACGCAGGCGATGTTCCCGCTGGGGGAGGCGAAGGACGTGACGTCGGTGGCGCCCGCCGGCGCCGGCCGGACGGCGACCACCCAGTCCCGCCCGCCCAGCGCGGCGGCGATCTCACCGGACTGCCCGCCCGCCAGGTCCGCGACGGCGACGGCGTAACCGGCGTTGCAGCGCGCCTGCAGCGCCGTGATCGCGGACCGCGCGGCCTGCGAAGCCTCCTCGCCCCACACGGGCGCGGCCACCTGCGCGAAGCCCAGGAGCGCGCCCGCGTCGGTGGCGGGGTCCGCGCAGCTCGACGCCGCCATCGCGGCGAGCAGGCGCTGCGACTCCGTCGCCAGGTCGGGGCCCGCGGTGGTCGGGGTGGGGGTCGCTTGGGAGGTCGGCGTCGCCGTGGGGGTGCCGGTGGCCGTGGTCGGGGCGTCGTCGCCACGGCCCGCCAGCCAGACGACGCCGATGAGGACGACGACGGCGAGCGCCACCAGCGCGCCCACCAGTCCGGTGCGGGAGCGGTGCGCGGGCGCGGCGGGCTCGAGCGGCGGGACGTCGCCGGCTGCCGGCTGTCCGATACCGCCCGGGGGGCCGGCTCGTTCGGCGAGGGGGACCCGGCCGGGGGTCAGGGGGACCCGCTCGACGGTGAGCGGCACGCGTGCGGCGGCTGCCGCGGCGGTGGGGGCGTAGGCCGGCGGTGCCTCGGGCTGCGTGGGCGGGTCGAACTCCTCCGTCTCGGGCGCGGCCGGCGCCGGTACGGGTTCCGCGCCCGCCGCCCGCCGGGCGAGGGCGGCGTCGACCTCCGGTGCGCCGAGGCTCCCGAGCCACTCGAGGAGGTCGGGATAGGTGGACGGGTTGGCCGCGAGGAGGGCGCGGACCTCGGGGTTGGTCTGCGCGAGCTCGTACATCGTCGCCCAGTCGGTGGCAGGGTCAGCGGCCAGCCGGCGTGCCTCGGCGGGGTCTCGGGCCATGTCGTACCTCCTTGCCACACGACAGTACAACGGCGCCGTGGCGCGTTTGGCCCTAGCGTGAGGGGGTGAAGAAGCTCCTGCTCGCCCTCCTCGTGGTGGTCGGGCTGCTCGGGGCGGCCTGGGCGGTCGACGAGTACGTCCGCGGGCGCACGGAGGCGCAGATCGCCGCCGAGGTCGGGGAGACGGTCGGCGCGCCCGTCGAGGTCTCGGTGGGGGGCTTCCCGTTCCTCACGCAGGTGGCGGCGGGGTCCCTGGACCACGTGGAACTCGACCTGCCCGAGGTCACCCTCGACGGCATCCACCTCGTCGAGGCCCACGTCACGGCCCGCGGCGCGACGACGTCGCAGCCCACCACCATCCGTGCCCTCACCGCCACGGCGTTGCTGCCCATCGAGGAGCTCGACCGGCTCTTCAAGGCGGAGAGCGGGTTGACGGCGGACATCGAGGTCCGGGGGGAGTCCCTCTCGTTCACCGGGGAGGTGCTGGGCGCCGAACTGGCGGTGGTGTTCCGGCCGGTCCTGGTGGAGGGCGGGATCTCGCTCGAGCCGGAGGAACTCCGCCTCGGCGGCCGCAGCCTGGACGTCTCGCGGCTCGGGGGACTCATCGACGGGCTCGGCCGCAGCCTGGTCCTCCCCGTGGGGCTGCCGGACGGCCTGCGACTCTCGTCCCTGCGGATCGAGCCGCGGGGCGTGCAGGTGGAACTGCGGGGCACCGACTTCACGCCGGACGACGCCATGTTCCGCTGAGGCGGACCCAGTCTCAGGTCCGGCCCTGCTCCTCCCGCGCGCTGGCGGCGGCCCGCTCCGCCAGCATCCGGTTGTACTCCGCGAGCTCCGCCTCCCCGGTACGGTCAGCCTGCCGGTCCAGCCGCACGGCGGCCCGCTCGTCGGACCGCGCCCACATGAACGCCATGATGACGGCGAGCACCAGGGTGGGAGCCTCCCCGATCCCCCAGGTCACGAACCCACCCAGCTGCTGGTCCGCGAGCGCGTCCACCCACCAGGTGAGGCCCAGCCGGCCGAAGTGCTCCGCCGCCAGCAGTTCCGTGAGGCTCGCGAGGGACAGCCCGAAGAAGGCGTGGAACACCATGGTGGCGAACAGCAGCACGAGCCGCAGCGGGTAGGACGGCCGGTTGGTGCCCGGGTCGGTGCCGATGATGGCGTTGGCGAACAGGTAGCCGGCGAGCGAGAAGTGGACCACCATCAGCACGTGCCCCACGTGGGTGGCGAGCGCGAGGTCGAACAGGTCGGTGTAGTAGAACACGAACAGCGAGCCCGCGAAGTTGACCCCCGCCACCCACGGGTTCGCCCAGGCCATCGCCCAGCGGGAGTGCAGCAGGGCCAGCAGCCACTCCCGGGGCCCCCGTGAGCCGTCGCGCCGCGCGGGCAGCGCGCGCAGCGCGAGCGTGACGGGCGCGGCGAGCGCCCAGAGCACCGGGACGAGCATCACGAGCGTCATGTGCATGACCATGTGGGCGGAGAACAGCACCATGCCGTACACCATGGGCCCGCCGTTCGTGATCCAGGCGAACAGCACCCAGGCCAGCACCCAGACCAGCGTGTGCCCCACCGGCCACGCGTCCCCGCGTCGCCGCAGCCGCCGCACCCAGCCGAGATAGACGACGACGGCGCTCGCGGCCACCACGAGGTACAGCGGATCGGGGTGCCACTGCGTGAACCAGGTGGCGGGTGTGGGCAGCGGCGGCTCGCCGTAGCCCGTGATCGCGAAGACCGCCGACGGGTCCACCACCGGGTCCTGCGGCTGGGGCGGGGCGGACGAGCCGAGGACCACCGCCAGCCCGGTGACCAGGCCGAACACCAGCACCTCGACACCCGCGAGCCGCCAGAAGAGCTGCGGGGTGGTGGCCAGCCGGGGGATGGTGCGCTCGCGGTGGAGCCACCCAGCGACTCCCAGCCCGGCGAAGAGCGCCACCTTCGCGGCGAGGACCGCGCCGTACGGCGTCGTCACGAGGTCCGTGGGCGCGGTGAGGCGGAGCGCGGAGGAGACCAGCCCGGTGACCCCGACCAGCGCGAAGGACCACAGGGCGAGCGCCGAGTAGCGGCGGGCGGCGGCGGGGAGCTCGTCGGCGAGGCGGGGCGCGACGACGCCGAGGGTCACCAGCCCGCCCAGCCACGTGCCCAGCGGGACGAGGTGGAGCAGCATCGCGGACACGGCGACGTTGTGCGCCACCGCACCCGCGGCGTGCCCCGTGAGCGCCACCGGGACGAGGGCCACCGCCCCCAGCACCGCCGTCCACGCGGCCCCGGTCATCCCGGCGGTGGCCACCGCGGCCACGGAGACCACGACCGCCAGGACCAGCGCCCACAGGTAGGCCACCCCCAGTTCCGTGCCGGTGAGGAAGACCCGCAGCTCCTGCCCGAAGGTGGGCGCGTCGAGGGGACGGCCCCACACCTGGGCGTACGCGAGGATGAGGTACACCGCCTGGCCGAGGGCCCAGGTGACGGCCGCGACCATCCCCACCCGGGACGCGAGGCGCCAGGCGGGCGACGGCGTCGCAGCGGCACCGCGCCCCCGGCGCGCCGGCCCCCGCAGCACCACGGCGCAGACCGCGAACGCCCCGATCGTCACCATGGCGGCGAGGCGCACGACGGCGGTCACCAGCGGCAGGCCCCAGCGCACCACGGACCCCGGGTCCACCAGTTCGTTCGGGCGGGCCGCGCCCGTGAACGCCAGCCCCGCGACCGCGGCGACCAACGCCGCGGGCAAGAGCCCGGCGGCCCAGCCGAGCAGCGCCGCCGGCCGCCTTGCCGCCTCGCTCATCACGTACGTAGCCTAGTCGCGGGGGCGCGGGCCGGAGAGGACAGCATGGCGAACGAGACCGCGATCTCCGCGGCGGAGATGGAACGTGCCCAGGAGCTCCTGGCGCGCGTGGAGCAGGTGTTCGACCAGCGCGTCGTGGGCCAGCGTGGACTGCGGACGGCGCTCGTCTCCGCCCTGCTGGCGGGCGGCCACGTGCTCCTCGAGTCGGTGCCCGGCCTCGCCAAGACCACCGCCGCCCACACCCTGGCCGCGGCGATCTCCGGGTCCTTCCACCGCATCCAGTGCACCCCGGACCTGATGCCCAACGACATCGTGGGCACCCAGATCTTCAACTACACCACCGGCGAGCTCACCACCCAGCTCGGGCCGGTCCACGCCAACCTCGTGCTGCTCGACGAGATCAACCGCTCCTCGGCGAAGACCCAGTCCGCGATGCTCGAGGCGATGCAGGAGCAGCAGACCTCCATCGGCGGGGTGGTTTACCCGGTGCCGCAGCCGTTCATGGTGATGGCCACGCAGAACCCGATCGAGGAGGAGGGCACCTACGTCCTCCCCGAGGCGCAGATGGACCGCTTCCTGCTGAAGGAGGTCATCGCCTACCCCAGCCCCACCGAGGAGGTGGAGATCCTGGAGCGCCTCGCGGACGGGTCGCTCTCGGCCCCCCTGCGGACGGAGCCGATCACCCTCGAGGACGTCGCGTTCCTCCGCGGGGTCGCCGCGCGGGTGTTCGTGCACGCCTCGATCAAGGAGTACGTCGTCGCGCTGGTCAACACCACGCGCGGGGGCGGCCCGCGGCCGCTGAAGGGCTTCGACGAGCACGTCCGGGTGGGGGCCTCGCCGCGGGGCGGCATCGCCCTCATGCGGCTCGGCCAGGCCCTCGCCCTCCTCGCCGGGCGTGCCTACGTGGTCCCGGACGACATCAAGGCCCTCCGCCACGCCGTGCTGCGCCACCGCCTGGTGCGCACCTACGACGCCCTCGCCATGAACGTCACCCCCGAGTCCCTGATCGACGCCGTGTTCGCGGCCGTCCCGGTGCCGTGAGCCTCTCCCGGCTCGACGCCCTGCGGGCACGCCTCGAGCTGCCGGTGGTGCGGCGGGCGACCGGCCTGCTGGAGGGCCGCCACCGCTCGATCTTCGCCGGGCACGGGCAGGACTTCGACGAGCTCGTGGAGTATCGTCCCGGGGACGATCCCAAGGACATCGACTGGAAGACGTCCGCGCGGGCCGGTCACCCCATCATCAAGCGGTTCCAGAAGGAGACGAACCTCTCGATCGTCCTCGCCGTGGACACGGGCCGCTCCATGGCCGCCCTCACGCCCACGCGCGAGGTGAAGGCCGAGGTCGCGGTGCTCCTCGCGGAGGTCCTCGCCTGGATCGCCCGGTCGCGGGGCGACCAGGTGGGCCTCGTCTCGGGGGATGCCGAGCGCATCCGGCAGATCCCGGCCCGGCAGGGCACCGAGCACCTCGAGACCCTCCTGCGGCGCCTCGAGCGGGACATGGGACCGGACGCGCCGCCGTCGGACCTGTCGCGCGTGCTGCAGCGGGTGCTGACCGCGACGGGACGGCGCTCGCTGGTCGTGATCATCACGGACGAGGCGCGGCCGACCCCTGCGAACGAGCCGGACCTGCGCCGTCTGCGGACCCGCCACGAGGTCGTGGTCCTCGCGATCGCGGACCTGAACCCGGCCGCGGTGACGGCGCGCGACGGCGTCGTCGTCGACGTGGACGGGGGAGTGCTGCCCGACTTCCTGCGCGACGACGCCGCGATCCGCCGGGAGGCCGAGGCGACCCTGGCGGCCCACGCGGTCGCCGTCCAGGGCATGCTCCGCCGCCGGGGAATCGAGCGGGGCATCGTGACGGGGACCGACGACGTGGTGGACGTGCTCGTCGACGTGCTGCGGAGGCAACGCCGTGCCCGCCGCTGACGGCCCCTTCCCCTACGCCTGGTGGGTGCTCGCGCTCGGGGTCGCCCTCGTGGTGGCCGCCCTCGCGTGGGTGGCGTACGTGCTGCTCCGCCGCGCCCCCGGGGACGGCTCCCCCGAGGCGCGGGATGTCTCCTGGGGCAGCCGGGTGGACCTGCTCCACGACCGCTTCCGGCGCGGGGAGATCGACCTGCGTGTCCTCCACCTGGAGCTGGCGCGCCTCATCCGGGAGGCCGGGTCCGAGCGGGTGGGCCGCGACATCACGTGGATGTCCCGGGCGGAGGTGGCCGAGACGTTCCCGCGCACCGGCCTCGGCCCGTTGCTCGCACGGTACGAGGACCCCTCGTTCTCGCGTGACCCCCGCGCCGAGGCGGAGACCACCATCCGGATGACGCGGGAGGTGCTCGCGCGATGGTGAGCCCCGTCCTGGCGTGGATCGCCGCGGCCCTCGTGGTGCTGGCGGGCGTCGCGGGCTGGTTCGCCCGGCGCCGCGGCGAGAAGGGCCGGCGCGTCCTGGTGGCGAACTCGGCGTACCTCTTCTCCCTGCCCTCCTTCCGCTGGCGCCTGCTGCTTCGCCGCACCGCCGTGGTCTCCCTGGCCGCCGTGACGCTCGCCGCCGGGGTGGTGGCGGCGCTGCTGGCCGGTCGGCCCGTGGACCGGACGGTGCAGGACGAACGCCTCGCCGCCCGGGACATCGTCCTCTGCCTCGACGTCTCCGGCTCCATGCTGCCCTTCGACGCGGAGGTGCTTGGGGCCTTCGAGGCGATGGTTCCCTCGTTCCAGGGGGAGCGGATCGCCCTCAACATCTGGAACGCGACCACCCGGGTGGTGTTCCCCCTGACCGACGACTACGCCGTCGTGGAGGAGGAACTCCGCGTCGGCGCAGAGCTGCTCTCGATCGACTTCTTCTCCCCGTTCACCAGCCCCGAGGCCCTGCGCCGGCTCGAGGAGTGGTTCGCGGGCACGATCACGTGGACGGAGTCGCAGTCCTCCCTCATCGGGGACGGCCTCGCGAACTGCGTGATGTCCTTCGACCTGGCCGATACCGAGAGGGCGCGCACCATCATCCTCACCACCGACAACCAGGTGGCGGGCGTCCCCGTCTTCACCCTCCCGGAGGCGGCCGAGTTCGCCGACGAACGCGGGGTGCGCATCCACGCCCTGTACGCCGCCGAGTACCCCGACGACGCCGCCAGCGCCGAGTACGAGCAGGTCATCACCTCCCGTGGCGGGCTGTTCTACGAACTCTCCGACGCCCAGGCCGTGGAGGGCATCATCGCGGACATCCAGGCGCAGGACGCCGCGGAGCTCGAGGACGACCCGAAGGTCGTGGAACTGGACCGGCCCGACCGCTGGTACGGCTGGCTCGTGGCGCTGGTGGCCGGCCTCGTGCTGCTGGGCTGGAGGGCGCGGGCATGACGTTGCGCTTCGTGTGGGAGCCGTGGCTGGTGGCCACGGTGCTGGTGGTGCTGGGCGGGGTGTGCGCGTGGGCGCTGCTGCGGGATCCCGCCCACCGCGCCCGCTGGTGGCGGCGGCTCGGGCTCGTACTCGCCACCGTCGCGATCGGGGCCACTCCCGCCGTGGTGGCCGAGACCACCGAGGTCACCTCGCGGCTCGCGCTGTTCATCGTGGTGGACCGCACCGGGTCGATGGCGGCCGAGGACTGGGACGGGGGGCGGCCGCGCCTCGACGGGGTGCGCGCCGACGTCGTCGCCCTCACCGAGGCGTTCCCCGGCGCCCGCTACTCCGTGATCGGCTTCGACTCGCAGGCCGTGCGCCAGCTGCCGCTGACGACGGACGCGCGCGCCGTCGTCGCGTGGGCGGACACCCTGCACCAGGAACCCACCACCTCCTCCACCGGCTCGTCCCTCGACCGGCCCGTGGGACTGCTCGGCTCGGTGCTCACCAGCGCCGCGGAGCGCAGCCCGCAGGACGTCCGCCTCGTGTTCCTCCTCGCCGACGGTGAGGACACGGCGCAGAGCACAGGCCCGGGCATCGAGGGCTACCGGGAACTGCGGCCGCTCGTGGACGGCGGTGCGGTGCTCGGCTACGGCACCGCCGCGGGGGCGCCGATGCGCTCGTGGAACGGCACCACGAACCCCAACCAGCCGTACATCGTCGACAGGTCGCAGCCGGGTGACCCGGTGGCCATCTCCCGGATCGACGAGGCCAACCTCCGGGCGGCCGCCGACGCCCTCGGCGTCCCCTACCTCCACCGCGCCACCCCGGGTGGCCTCGAGGCGCTCGCCGCGGGCGTCGAGGCGGAGACCGTGATCGAGGACGGTCGCGCCACCGCGAACGTCTACCGCGACCTCTACTGGCCGTTCGCGTGGGCGGCGGTCGTCCTGCTCGCCTGGGAGGCGTTCGAACAGGTCGCGGCACTGCGCCAGCTGAGGGGGATCCGTGCGCGCCCGTCCTGACCGGCTGTTCGCCTGGACCCTGCCCGTCGCGGTGCTCGTGCTGCTCGCCGGCATCGCCCTCACGGTGCTGTGGGCGTCCGCATCCCGGGCGGCCGCGCTGCTCGCCGACGGCGAGCCCGCCGCCGCGGAGACCATCTACGCGCGGCAGCGGGCACTCACGGGTCTCTGGCCGGAATCCTGGAAGGCGCCCTACAACCAGGGCACCGCCCAGCTCGTCCAGGCCGAGTGGGAGGAGGCCCGCGAGGCCCTCACCGTGGCACTCGAGCGCGTGCCCCGCGCGCCGGCCGGTCCGGACGGCGGGGCGGATCCGCGCAGCCCGGAGTGCGCCGTCCGCCGCAACCTCGCCCTCGCCCTCGGTGGGCTCGCCCTTCAGGCGCGGGCCGTGGGCGACGAGGCCGGCGCGACGGCGCTGGCGGAGGAGGCGACCGCGGTGGCGGCCCCGTGCGTGGGCGCCCAGGACGAGCAGCCCTCGCCCTCCCCGAGCCCGTCGCCGTCGCCGTCGCCGTCCGCTGACCCGCGCGTCGAGGAGCTGGAGGAACGCAACCAGCGAGCCCGCGAGGAGGCCGAGCAGGAACTCCTCGAGGGCGGCGGCGGAGGCGGCCAGAACTGGTGAGTGGCGCCGTCATCCGGTGCAATGATCGTCCCAACGACCCCAGGAGGAGCGCGATGACCGAGCCCACCCGACCCGACCAGCCGTCGGAGACCCCGGCCGTCCCCTGGGACGACAGCCCCACCTCCTGGGCCGACCCCACCACGGGCGACGTCCCGGAGGCCGCCCCGCCCGCCGAGGCGGCCGAGGCCCCGAGTGACGTGACGCAGCGGATCCCGGAGGCGCACGACGGCGCCACCCGGGCCCTGCCGAGCGAACCGGGTCCGGTCCCTCCGCGGTCCCCCTGGCGGACCTCCGCGGAGGTGACCCGGCCCATGGCCGTGCCGCCGCCGTACCTCCCGCCGGCCGGTCGACCTGCCGTCCCGCCCCGTGCCACCCCACCGCCCGGCGGGCCGTCGTACCCGCCCGGCTTCCCACCCCCCGGCGCCCAGCCGCCCGGCGCGTTCGCCCCGTATGCCACGGCCCCCTACGGCGCCCCACCCCCGCGCCGGGGCCGGCGCGTCCTCTGGCTGGTGCTGGGCGGCGTCGTCGTGCTCGCGGCCATCGCCGCCGGCGTGTTCGCGCTCCTGACCCGCGGTCCGGAAGTGGGGCAGCTCTACGCCCAGTGCGAGGGTGGCGACGCGCAGGCCTGCGAGGACCTCTTCCAGGCCGCGGACGCGGGCTCCGCGGAGGAGGAGTTCGGCCGGACCTGCGGGGGCCGGACGGACGGCAGCGTCGACTGCGCGGACGCCGACATGACCGCCCCGCCCAACTCCTGGTCCGCCAGCGGTGGGGAGGGCGAGGCCGACATCGCGGCGCTCTACTCCGCGTGCGAGGCGGGCGACGGCGCCGCCTGCGACCAGTTGTTCTCCGCGGCCGAACCCGGGTCCGCGGAGGAGGAGTTCGGCCGCACCTGTGGGGGCCGCAGCGACGGCGCCACGTTCTGCGACGGCGCGGACTTCATGGGCGAGCCCCCGAACTCGTGGGAGCCCTCCACCACCATCGGCGAGGCCACCACCTACGGGGACGACCCCTACCTCGACGGGCTGTGGAACGCCTGTGCGGGCGGGGACATGGTGGCGTGCGACGACCTCTTCATGGAGTCACCCTTCGGGTCGGAGTACGAGGAGTTCGGCGACACGTGCGGCGGCACCACCTCCGGCGGGGAGTGGTGCGACCCGAACCGCGAGCCCTGAGCAGGGCAGGAGCCCGGGGGACGTCGCGTCCCCCGGGCTCCTGCGGGTGGGTGCTACGGCAGCCGGATGGTGTTCGACCAGTCGGACTGCGCCGTGTCGCTGAAGGCGTGGACCCGGTAGGAGTAGGACACGCCGGAGGTCACCGTCTGGGTGAACGTCGTGATGCCCGCCCCGACCGTGGCGTTGGTCGTGGTGCCGTCAGGGTTGGTGCGCTGGATCAGGAACCCGGTCTCGTTGTCCGAGTTGTCGGTCCAGGTGAGGTTCACCGTCGAGGTCTTCCGGTTCTTCACCTGCAGGGTGCCCGCCAGGTCGGTCGGGGCCGCCACGGTCTGCGGCGAGACCGTCGTCCCCCGGCTGTCGATGGTGAGCGTGGGGAACCCACCGCCCGCCGGGATCTCGTTGAATGCCGGGTTGGAGTAGTCCCACACGTCCCCGACGACGTTGATCGCGTACACCTGGTACTCGTAGATCGTCGTCCGGTCGCGTCCCAGCGGATCCTGGTAGGTGCGCGTCCCGAGGCTGTCCCCGGTGCCCGGGGTGTAGCCGAGGGCGCCGAGCGTCTCGGACGCCACCGTGGCGACCGCCATCCACGGATCCGTGGAGCCGGCCAGCCGGCGCTCGATCACGAAGGCCGTCTCGTTCCGGGAGTTGTCCTCCCACGTGACGGTGTAGTAGCGGTTGTTCCCGCTCCCGCCCCGCACGGCCGAGACGAAGGTGGGCGCCTTCGGGGCGATCCCCACCACCTGGGTGTGCATCATGTCCATCTCCTCGTGGCTGAGGATGTGGCAGTGGAGCACGTACTCCCACCCGAAGTTGACGAAGTGGTTGACGATGTCCACCGGTTCGCCGTCGGGGTTGAAGGCGAAGATCGGCAGGCCGAGCGCCTCCTGCGCGGTGGTGTTCTCGATGTACATGCCCTCGGGCATGGACGGGTCGAGCAGCCGGATGCTGTTCGGCAGGCCGCCGTCGTCCTTCCACCCCTGCGGGATGGGCGGGATGATCGGCCGCAGCGCGACGATCGTGTCCTCGAGCGGGCTGACCCGCACCGTGTCCTTCCAGCCGATCTCCGTGGGCTCCGGCTTCCGGATGATGCCGTCCCAGCCCACGCGGTTGATCAGCTGGACGTCGTAGAGGTGGAAGTGGATGGGGTGGGTGTCCACCCCGTTGTGCGTGATCTTCCAGATCTGGGTGCCGTCGTCCGCCGAGGCGATCGGGGTGGCCTCCATGCCGGGTTCCAGCTCCACGCCGTCGATGATCTCGGTGGGCGGGAAGGTGAACCCCATGAGGATCATGTTCTGCAGGCCGGCCTGGGCGTTCGCTGTCTCGACGCCCAGGAAGCCGCTCATGCGGCCGTACTCCCGCTCGAACGCCTCACCCATCTCGTCCTGGATCATCTTCGGTTTGAGGTTGATCGTGAGCCGCTCCGCATCGGTGGAGGTGGTGAACGGCGCGCCGGGTGCCGTCGCGGCGTCGGGGTCGACGAGGCGGTCGAACGTGAGCGACGTGTCGTAGATCTGCACGGTGCCGTTCAGTGGGCCGTTGTTCTGGAAGGACGTGCCGTAGGCCGTGTTGTAGGCACCCTGGCCCACGATGATCGGCTTCTGGCCGGCCTCGAACACGCCGGTGCCGTCCGCCTGATGCGCGAACGCCGCGTTCAGCTTCGCCATGTCGAAGGCCGCGGCGGGCGTTCCCTCCACCTTGATCTGCATCATGGTGCGGGTGTTCGGCCCGTAGCCGGGCAGGGTCGACGCCACGCCGCCGGAGTCGCGGTAGTCACCGTTGCCGGTGTAGTAGTCGTAGCGCGGGTCGCGGGCCGGGAAGGCCGCCGGGGCGTCGTTGTAGACGATCAGCGTCTGGCCGGCGTACGCGGACAGGTCCACGACAACGTCGAAGCGCTCGGCGGGCGCGATCAGCAGCGAGTGCTGGTCCACGTTGCCGGCGTTGAACACCGTCGGGTCGTTCACCCACGTGGTGGGGTGGGCGGGAACGACAGCCGGCGTGGGCAGGAAGCCACCCTCCGTGCCGACGACGATCCAGTCCGGACCCTCGGTGCCCGCGACCGGCGTCGGGAAGACCGTCGAGTCCTCCAGGGCCGCCGCGACCTCGTCGGGATTGAGCGCCACCTCGGTGCAGGCGATGCCGGTGGACTCCGCCGCCGGGGTGGGGTTGGCGGCGTCGCACGCCACGCCGTTGGCGTCAACGGCCTGGTAGAGCGACAGGTTGAAGAACCGGTCGTTCGCGCCGTTCAGGATCCGCAGCCGGTACGGCTTCGGTTCGAGCGTGACGGTCGGGTACGCCTTGCCGTTGACCAGCGGGGTGTCCATGAACGCCTCCATGCCCATGGAGTTGTAGGGCACGCCGGGCGCGAGCGGGGGCTCGCACCACTGGACGTCGGGGTCGCAGTTCGGGTCGTAGTAGGCGTTGTCGATCGGGCCGTAGTCGATGTTCGAGGTCGGCGGCCAGAACCACGGGCCGTACGCCCAGCGGCCGTAGGCGTTCACGCCGGAGGCGTCACCGGGGTTCTGGGCGGGGGAGTAGACGTGCGGCAGCCACAGGTCGCCCTCGTCGCCCCAGCGGCTGTAGTCCCAGGTCTCGTCCTGCTCGAGCATCTGCGGGACGGACGGCACGAAGGTCTTGTCCTGGATGACGAGCGGGATGGTGTCCGCAGCGGCGGGGAGGGTGCCGTCGGCGACGAGTTTCTTCTCGACGTCGTCGGAGATGATGTACGGCGCGACCATGCCGGCGTACACGTTGAGGCGGGTGATGCCCCAGGCGTGGTCGTGGTAGAACATCAGCCGCGCGCTCTGGGCGTTGGTGTAGAAGAACGTCTGCTCACCGGGGCCGGTGGCCGGCATGTCGGGGACGTCGCGCACGGAGACGCCGCGGGCGTTCTCCGCGGGGATGTTCTCGCCCGCCGGGGTGATCCACTGGTGCGGCGTGCCGTCGGAGATCCAGGGCGTGATGCCACCGTGCAGGTGGATGCCCGCGCGGTTCTCGGTGTAGCAGTGCCCCATCGAGTCCATCATCGGGTCCGCCGGATCGCACATGGGGATCTGCGGGTTGACGGAGGTGGGGTCGTCCTCCATCATCTGGTGTCCGGAGGGCGTCATGCCGGCGCCCATCACCGTGGTGTCCACGGGGAGGAACAGGTTGCCGCCCACCCCCGTGGGGAGCAGGTTGCGGAACAGGATCCGCACCGGCACGTCCTTGTCGGTGGTGATGGCAGGCCCGAGGTAGCTGGGCGCGGTGACGCCGCGATACCCGTTGCCGAGGTCGACGCCGTCACCCGGAATCACGGCGGTGTCGAGTTGCACGTAGCCGCGGAGCTTCGTGGGTGGCAGGTCCGCGTGCAGCTGCTGCTCGTACTCCACGAGCGCGATCTCGTAGTAGTTCGAGCCCGGGTAGCTGGTGGTGTCGGCAACCGCCACCGGGATGTCGGTCCCGAACCTCGGGAGCTCGTCGACGAACTTGCGCATGCCGCCGGTGATCGTCACCTGGTCGGGTCCCACCACCGTGGCGGCGAACGAGTACGTCCGGTCCTGCGGCAGTTCGGGGAACGCGGCGGAGCCGATCGTGATCGTGGAGCCCTGGAGGGGCGCGGTGTTGGCCGGGTAGGCCACGAGGTCGGAGGCCGTGCCGATGTCGAGCGGGATGCCCCGGCCGTAGAAGGCGATCTGGTCGCCGGCCTGCACGGCGAGGTTCGCGACGAGGTAGCTCACGACCTCGCTCACGGCCGGGTCGGTGAGCGCAGGGACGGTGAGCTGGCCGGAGTCGAACTCGACCGTGAACTGGTTGGCCGTCCCGGTGGGCCGCAGGACGTAGGCGTGGAAGCTCAGCCCGGCCGAGGGCTGGGTGCTGCCGCCGGCGCCGGCCTGGTTGAGACTCTTGAAGGCGGTGAGGAAGCCGTCGGGCAGGGCGTCGGGCAGCACGACGAACACGTTGCTCGCGTTGTCGGTGGCGTACCCGCGGTCGATGAGCTCGTTGCCCACCTGGATTTCCGCCCCCGCGGTGGTGGTCACCGTCGGGAGCGGGCTGTTCGCGTAGTTCGGGTGGCTGAAGTAGCGCGGCATCTCCCCCGGGATTGCCGCGGCCACCATGTCGACCATGAGGGGGTTGAGGGCGCCGTCCTGCAGCGCGCGCGCGGCGGCGAGGTCCCGGTCCTTCTGGGTGATGCGCTTCTCGCGGTTCTCCCGCGCCTTGGCGGCCCGGTCCTTGTACTTGTCCGGGTCGTCCTTCTTCGCGGTGTTCGCGCCGGCGGACGCGGCGCTCATGGAAACGCCGTCACCCGCAGGGGTGACGGCGGCAGCTGCGATACCGAATGGTATGAGGGCGATGGCCATGATCGTGGCCATGCCCGACCGTGTTTTCACTGTGTCTCCCGTCACGTCGTGATCTCCCGTGTCGGCTGTCAGTGCCGATGACGCAGGACATTACGCCCCAAAGGTGACCACTGTCACTACATTTCCGGGACTAAAGTCACTTGAATTGTCAATCAGGAGATCGACGAGTGGGACTTTCTGCTCACTCGTCACCGGTACGGGAGTAGGAAAAGGGCTCCATGCTGACGGCATCCACCACCGCACGCACGATCGGCAGGTCGGGCGCGAGCCAGGGCACGGCGTCGACGTCCCGGACGTCCACCCACGCTACCTGGGCGTGGTCGAGGGCGCGGGGAGAGCCTCCGCGCGCCGTGCAGAGCCACACCCGCATCATGTGGCCGCCGAGCACCGGCCAGTCGCCCCCGTCAGGCCCCGGAACCACGGCGCCCACCGTGACCTCGAGGCCCAGCTCTTCGCGCAGTTCCCTCCGGAGGGCCTCCACCGGGTCCTCGCCGTCCTCCACCTTCCCGCCCGGGAGCTCCCACAGCCCGGCCAGCGCTGGCGGGCTGGAGCGTTGCGCCGCCAGCAGGCGCGAGCCGTCGATGAGGGCTCCGGCGACGACGAGCCGCGGCCCGGCGGTGCACGCGCGGCCGGCGTGCCCCCCGGCGCCGCTCACGGCTCCCCGCCGTGGAGGATCGCGGCGAGGTCCTCCGACCCGAGCGTGCGCAGGTCCACCTCGACGTCGATGGCCGGACCGCTGCCGTCCGAGTAGGCGATGCCCCGCAGGGGCGTGACGTCCAGGTGGTCGCGTCCCCACCCCAGGATGACGTGCCGGTTGTCGATGAACCCGCCGGTGGTGGGGTCGGCATGCACCCAGCCGGCGCCGGGGAACCAGACCGCGACCCACGCGTGCGGCACGTCGGCCGAGTGCGGCGAGGACCTCGCGAGATAGCCGCTCACGTACAGTGCCGCGACGCCGAGGGAGCGCAGCGCGGCGATCATCACGTGGGCGAGATCCCCGCTGGTCCCGCGCCCGTTCGTCAGGACATCCTCGAGCGGGTGTGACACCGTCCCTGACCGGTGCTCGAAGGCACGTGCGATGCGGCTGGCGAGAAGCGTGAGCGCCGCCGCGAGCGACTGCCCTGGCGCGAACGTGTCGAGTGCGAGCGCCTGGGCGCGCTCCGAGAGCGGCACCCGTGCGGAGGGCAGTGAGCCGGTCGCGATGTGGAGCACCTCGCGCGGGCTCGGGCGGCCGCCGTCGCCGGGCCGTCCCGTCGTCCGCACCGCCCGGACCAGGGCGGTGACCTGGTCCCACGCCAGCTGCGGCAGGGTGACCGCGTCGACGTGGGGCCGGTCCACCGAGACGACCGAGCGTGCCGTGACCTCGAGGACCGTGTGTGGCTCGGTGACGTGGAAGAACGCCATCCGGTTGCCGCTCAGGTCCTCGAAGCGCCGCCGTTCCCGCGGCGCCGGGCTGACGTCGAGCTGGGCGTGGTGGACCACCTGCTCCGCGGTGCGGCGCGGCAGCAGCAGCGCACGGCCGTAGGAGGACTCCACGGTCCCCGGGTGCGTGTGCGTGGTGCGGTGGGTGAGCAGGTAGTGCCTCATGGACGCCCCTCGGACCAGTCGGCGGGTTCCGGGCGGCTGAACCAGGTGTGGGTGATCTCGTCGGACAGCGCGCGCAGCCGCCACTCGATGGACCGCAGCCGCTCGGCGAGCGGGCGGCGCACCTCGTCCTCGACCACGTCCCCCCGGAGGGCCGCCTCGGTGAGGAGGTCGGCGACGTCGTCGAGGAGCACGCGCATGGCCGGTCGCGTACCCGGCAGGGCGTCGAGGGCGCGGCGGAGGTGGTCCACCTGGAACGCGACGGACCGGGGATTCGCGGGATCCGTGAGGAGCAGGTCCCACAGGCCGGTGATGCCGCCGGCGAGGGAGCTGCGCCGGTGGACCATCGCCGACTCGTGTGCCAGCAGGGTCGACTCGACCAGCAGCCGCTCCACCTCCGGGATCTGGCGACGTTCGTGGTGGCCGAGCAGCGTGGTCGCCACCCACCGGGCGCGCTCGATGCGGCGTCCGGCGTCGAGGAGGTACCACCCGGCGTCACGCACCATCGCGTCGTCGATGAGGCCGTCGAGGGCCAGGAGGCCGGAGATCAGCCGTCCGAGGGAGGCGCCGAGACCCTGGGGTTCCGCCGGCCCCTCGTGCTGGGCCCGGACCTGCGCGACCACGCGCTCGACGAGCGCGAACGCGGGCCAGGCATCGACCGGCATCAGGTCCGCGACCGCCCGCGCGTTGCCGTGGGCGATCCCGACGGCGTGGGCGACCGTGCCCTTCTCCTCGCCGTGGATGAGGCGCGGGAGCGGCGTCTCGACGGACCGGGCGTACAGCGACTCGAGGAGCACGTCGAGGGCCACCCGGCCGGCGTCGTCGGCGCCGCGCCCGTGGTAGTCGTCCCACCGGTCGGCGACGACGCGCACCAGGCGTGCGAGCGACTCCGCCCGTTCGAGGTGGCGGCCGAGCAAGTAGAGGTCCTCGGCGGCGCGGGGCGAGATGACCGACGACGGCGCGAGCCGGGCGTCCGGCTCCTCCACGGGCGGGGCGGCCGGTTCCAGGGCGATCACCCACACGTCCTTCGCGGCGTCCTTGAAGGCCGCCCCCACCTCACCCACGCGGCCGAGCGCCCCCGCCATCACGGTCCAGGAGCCGCCGGAGGAGACCGTGAACATGCGGAAGCCCGTCGGCTGGGTGGCGACGCCGGTGGGGGTCAGGGACGCCGACTCGGACGGCTCGACCGGCTCCTGGCCCACCCAGGCCCAGGGCTGGGACGCGATCCGCGCGCACAGGTCCGCGCGCTGCCCCAGGGAGAGGTGGCGGGCGTCGATGGTGGCCCGCGAGTGGATGGAGCGGACCACGAGACGATGGATGTTGGCGACGACGTGCGCGCCCATCGACCGGTCCCCGCACCAGTAGGTGGCCACCGATGGAAGGGCGAGTTCCTCGCCGAGGAGGTGGCGGGCGAGCCGGGGCAGGAAGGTGAAGAGCGCCGGACTCTCCAGGATGCCTGCGCCGATGGGGTTCACGACCGTGAGGGTGCCCTGCCGGATGGCGTGCAGGATGCCGGGGGCGCCGAGCCGGGAGTCGCTCCGCAGCTCCAGTGGGTCCACCCATGCGCCGTCCACGCAGCGCAGCAGCACGTCGAGCGGCTCGCGGACCTCAAGGGTGCGGGTCCAGAGCCTGCCGTCCTCGACCACGAGGTCCTCGCCCTCCACCAGCGGGACACCGAGCATCGTCGCGAGGTAGGCGTGGTCGAAGGCGTTCGGGGAGTCGACGCCGGGCGTGAGGACGGCGACACGCGGCGCCGTCGCGCCAGGAGGAGCCACCTCGGCGAGCGATCTCCGCATGGTGCGGAAGAACGGGCCGAGGCGGCGCACGCCCCGCGTCCGGTAGTCCCCCGCCATCACCTGGGCGACCACCCGGCGGTCCTCCATGGCGAAACCCATGCCCGTGGGCACGCCGGTGCGGTCCGAGAGGACCGTCCAGGCGCCGTCGGCGTTGCGGACGAGGTCCGTCGCGGAGCTGAAGAGCTGGTGCGGGCCGGGGATCCGCAGGCCGGCCGCAGGCCGCAGGAAGGCGGGGGAGGAGGCCACGATCTCGGCCGGCAGGAGGCCGGAGGTGAGCAGGTGCTGCTCCCCGGAGAGGTCCTGCAGGATCGCGTCGAGGAGGGTGGTGCGCTGAACCAGGGCGGCCTCGAGGGGAGCCCAGTCCGCGGCCTCGATCACGAGGGGGAGGGGGTCCAGCGCCCACGGCACGTCCCCACGGTGCGTGACGCCGTGCTCACGGAGGAGGTCCTGGGTGGCAGCGTAGAGCCCGCCCGTCTGTCCCGGCAGCGTGGTGGTCACGCCATCACCGTGCGGTCCGCTCGGGTGTACCGCTACGGGCGACCTGCGTTCCCGGCCCGCGTTCGGTTCTCACTGCGGGTCCTCCTCGGCTGGGGTGCGGTTGACGGTCCGTGCAGAAGCTAGCCTAACCCGAAGAATCAAGGATTTCTCAAGGCTGGTCAGCTGGTCGTCCCTGGACGCTTTGCCGATGTTTTGCACGATGTGCTCCGAGCATCACGGTGTGGGTGGGTGGTGCGGGGTGTGGGGGTGGCGCGCGGTGGTCCGGGGTGTGGGTGTGGCGCGCCGTCGTCCGGGGTGTGTGGCGCGCCGTCGTCCGGGGTGTGTGGCGCGCCGTCGTCCGGGGTGTGTGGCGCGCCGTCGTCCACAGCCCGGCGGGCGGTGCTCGCCTCGATGTCCGCGGTGGCGACATGCTTCCCGAGTGGACGATTCGCCACGCCTCGAGGTCATCCGCACCGCCACCGTTCGTGCGACGGGCGGCAACCACTCGCGCCCACCGCGGCAGGCCGAGCGGGGTGCACTCGTCAAGGTCCGAGCCGGCGTCTACGCACCGAGCGAGATGTGGCACCGCTTGGCAGAGGATGAGCAGCACCGCCTCCTCGTCGTCGAGACGGCGCGGCGCGTGCAGTCGGAAGATGCGTCGGTCTCACACCTCTCGTCAGCCGTGATGTGGGGGATCCCCCACCTCGGCAAGCCGCCCGCTCAGGTGCAACTGACCACCGTGCATCGCGGGGGATCGCCCCCCACGCACACCCGCCACCATCGCACGGGCTCCGTGCCCCCGACAGTCATGGTGGACGGGGTCCGCTGCACCTCGCCTGCTCGGACCGTCGTGGATATCGCCAGGACTCTGTCGTTCGCCTCCGCACTGATGGCCATGGACGACGCGCTGCGCCGCGGCCTCGCCACCGTGGCCGAGATCCAGGAGGCCATCGAGCAGCTGGGCCGGGCGCGTGGGGTGAGCCGTGCGGCACTCGTGCTGTCCCACGCGGACGCGCTCTCCGAGTCGCCCGGGGAGTCACTCTCGCGGGCGCGGATGATCCAACTCGGGGTTCCCACTCCCGTCCTTCAGTTCGTGGTGCGCGATCAGGACGGCGTCGCCGGGCGCGTGGACTACTGGTGGGAGGCGCAGAACCTTGCGGGCGAGTTCGACGGCGCCGTCAAGTACGGGCTCGATCGCTCCGCGACCGGTGCCCGGGAGACCCGCTCCGGCGGTGGTGCTTCGGGTGATCCGCGGGTTGCCGCGGGCGGCGCTCTTGCCGCTGAGGTCGTCCATCGGGAGAAGTTGCGTGAGGACCGGATCCGTGCGGCGCGTGACTGCCGCATGCTGCGCTGGACGTGGGATGACGCCTATGACCTGCCCAGATTCGGCGCGATCATGCGGCGGGCCGGGCTGCTGTCCGGAGAGCCGGCGCCAGATCCCCGCTACTTGTATTGAGTTGAGGGATCGCCCTTGTGCTGGGGGATCGCCGTTGTGTTGGGGGATCGCCGTTGGGTTGGGGGGATCGCCGTTGGGTTGGGGGATCGCCTCCCAGGTCCTGTTCGCGCTGGACTGCCCCGTGCCTGGCTCGCCGTGGTATCTCGTGCGGGATGCTCTCGGTTGCTGGTGCCGGCGGGGACATCCAGTTCCTGAACAGGTGATCAGCACCCCGTTTGAGGCTTTGCACCCCTTCTGGAGGGGGAGCAAAGTCCCAACGGGGGTGCACAACGGG
>DBQX01000037.1:21891-47021 GCA_002305415.1 Actinomycetales bacterium UBA1383
GTGGAGGGTCCCAACGGGGGTGCAAATCGGGTGTTGAGGGCTCCGGTCAGAGAGGCGGCCGCGAACCGGTGCGTCTTTGAGTGTCGCCGGGAGCTGGGAGGGCCGGAACGGACCTCATCCCCAGTGATGGGGTCACGGTCTTCCCGATCTGGAATGAGAATCCCGTCCATCAATTGGGGGCGCGGTCGGGGATGGCCGTCTATGAGGTCCGGGATGGCCTTTGCGGGTGGTCGAGCGAGGCCTGCGGGGTGCCGGCTGTGCGGCCGCGCCGGCTGAACGGGTGCGCGCCGGCTGTACGGGCGGGTGCCGGCTGTACGGGCGGGTGCCGGCTGTGCGGCCGCGCCGACTGGCCGTTGGACGGTACCCGGTCAGCCCTGCACTGCCCCCCGCGCGGCGACGAAGGCCGCGACGCAGGCGCGCACGTCCTCCTCGGTGTGGGCGGCGGAGAGTTGCACCCGGATCCGGGCCCGGCCCACCGGGACCACCGGGTAGGAGAAGGCGATCACGTACACCCCGTGGCGGAGCATCTCCTCTGCCACGGCCCCCGCGATCCGCGCACCGTCCTCGCCGGGGAACATCACCGCGTGGATGGGGTGCTCGCCCGGGAGGATCTCGAAGCCCTCCGCGACCATCAGGGTCCGGAACAGCGCGGCGTTGCGGCGCAGCCGGGCCCGGGCGTCGTCCGCCTCCGCCGCGAGCCGCAGGGCCACGCGCGCGCCGGCCACCACCATCGGCGCGACGGCGTTGGAGAACAGATACGGTCTCGAGCGTTGGCGCAGCAGTTCCACGATCTCGGCGCGCGCGGCGATGAAGCCGCCCGAGGCGCCCCCGAGGGCCTTGCCCAGCGTGCTCGAGATGATGTCCACGCGATCCATCACGCCGAAGTGCTCCGGCGTGCCGCGCCCGCCCGCGCCGACGAACCCGGTGGCGTGCGAGTCGTCCACCATCACGAGCGCGCCATAGCGTTCTGCGAGGTCGCAGATCTCCGGCAGCGGGGCGAACGAGCCGTCCATCGAGAACACGCCGTCGGTCACGATGAGGATCCGGCGCGCGTTCGCGGCGAGGGCGGCGGCGAGCTGGAGCTCGAGGTCCTCCATGTCCCGGTTGCGGTAGCGGAAGCGGGCCGCCTTGCACAGCCGGATGCCGTCGATGATTGAGGCGTGGTTGAGCGCGTCGGAGATGACGGCGTCCTCGGCCCCGAGCAGCACCTCGAACAGGCCGCCGTTGGCGTCGAAGCAGGAGGAGTAGAGGATCGCGGCGTCCTGCCCGACGAAGGCGGCCAGCTCCCGCTCGAGGGCCGTGTGCTGGGTCTGGGTGCCGCAGATGAACCGCACCGAGGCCATGCCGTAGCCCCACTCGTCCATGGCGGACTTCGCGGCCGCGACGATCCCGGGGTGGTCGGCCAGCCCCAGGTAGTTGTTGGCGCAGAAGTTCAGCGCCGCCGTGGCGGTGGTCTGGACGTGTGCCCCCTGCGCGCCGGTCAGTTCCCGCTCGGACTTCCAGAGCCCGGCGTCGCGGATCTCGGCGAGTTCGGCGAGCAGCGCCTCACGGATCTCGTACATCAGTCACCCCACTCGAAGATCACCTTGCCGCACTGGCCGGAGCGTGCGGTGTCGAAGGCCTCGGCCCACTCCTCCGGCGCGAACCGGTGCGTGATCACGGACCGGATGCGGTCCCGCAGGGCCTCGGAGGACTGCAGCATGAAGCTCATCTGGTACCAGGTCGAGAACATCTGCCGGCCGTAGACGCCCTGGATCGTGAGCATGTGGGTGATGACCTTGCCCCAGTCGATCGCGAAGTCGACCTTCGGCAGGCCCAGCATCGCGACCTTCGCGCCATGGGTGCAGGTGTTGATGATGTCCGTCATCGCGCTCGGGCTGCCGCTCATCTCCATGGCGACGTCGAAGCCCTCCGTCATCCCGAGCTCGTGGCAGACGGTGGCGAGCGGCGTCGTCGTCGGGTTGACGGCGCGGGTCACGCCGATGGAGGTCGCCAGGTCGAGCCGGTAGTCGGAGGTGTCGGTGACGACGACGCGCCGTGCGCCGGCGTGCTGCGCGACGGCCGCGGCCATGATGCCGATGGGGCCGGCGCCGGTGATGAGCACGTCCTCCCCGACGAGGGAGGCCTGGAGGGCCGTGTGGACGGCGTTGCCCAGCGGGTCGAAGACGGCGCCGAGGTCGGGGTCGATGACCTCGGGCTGTGCCCACACGTTGGAGGCGGGGACGACGACGTAGTCGGCGAACGCCCCGTCCCGGTTGACCCCGACCGAGTTGGTCCGGATGCACATCTGGCGCCGCCCGGAGCGGCAGTTGCGGCAGCGGCCGCACACGATGTGCCCCTCCACGGACACCCGCATCCCGCGGCGCAGCTCGTCGCGGCCGTCACCCGCGGTGACGCCAGGCCCGATGTCGACGACCTCCCCGTAGAACTCGTGGCCGATCACCATCGGGGGGTGCAGCATCCCGGCGGACCAGGGGTCCCAGTCCTGGATGTGGAGGTCGGTGCCGCAGAGGCCCGCCCTCATCACACGGATCTTCACCTCGCCGACTCCGGGCGTGGGCTCGGGGATCTCCCGCAGCTCCAGCCCGGGACCCGCGTGCGGCTTCATCAACGCCCGCATGGAACTCCCTCACAGCCAGCCGTACCGGGTGGCCTTCACCCCCAGCTCGAAACGGTTCTCCGAGCCGGTGCGCTCGTAGAGCTGGTTCAGTGCGCGACGCACCGTCCGCACCGACACGTCGAGTCTATGGGCGATGGCGTCATCCTTCATGCCCTGGGCGAGCAGGGTGAGGATGTCGTGCTCAATGGTCGTGATGCTGTCCCGCGGGATCCCGCTGGGCGTCAGCGGCGTCGCGCGGCTCCAGTACGCCTCGAAGAGGCTGACCAGGGCGGCGATCAGGCCCTGCGACTGGACGATCAGCGCCCCGTGGCCCGGATCGAGCGCCCGCCGGGACACGACGGCGGCGGAACCGTCGAAGACGATCATGCGCACCGGGAGGCTGGGCGTGGTGCGGACGAAGGCGCCCTGGGCGGCGAGCCAGTGGAGGTACTGCCGGCTCGCGGTGTCCTCCAGCGTGGCGTCGAGGTAGATGCTGCGGGCGCGCACCCCTCGCCCGAGCAGTTCGCGATCCCCGGCGCGGGCGTGCTCGAGTGTGGCCCCGCTGAAGGTGTTGGGCACGAACGACAGGATCTCGCTCTTGGCCTCCCGCACCAGCTCGTTGACCCGGGAGGTCATCTCGGCGGGGTCGGTGACCTCATTGAGGAGCGAGATCTCGTACGCCCGGCGGTGCTCGGAGAACTCCTCGGCGAACTCCGTGAGCTCCTCGTTCACGTGGCGGAGCTGCTTCGCCTCCTCCTCGTGCAGGTCCCACTTCTGGTCGAGGAGTCTCTGCAGGGCGACCTGGGGATAGACGGGGCGGAGCTGGCTAGGGGTCGATGAGGAGCGGACCACGAGGGAGGCGAACTCCAGGTGGACGATGTCGGCGTCGAGGTCGCTCCCGTGGGCCCGCGCGATCTCCGCCAGCTCCTCACGGCTGGCCCGCGGGTTCCAGAGCAGCGCGCGGTAGACCTCCCATTGCGGGGGAGTGAGGCCCAGCTCCTCGATCACGCGCAGCCTCCAGTTCCGCACGTGCCGTCAGGGTCAAAAACACGCGCGTAGCACTACTATATGGAAGTGGCAGGGGCCCTCCTGCCTCACGCGCTGATCTCTTAGCAGGGGAGATGACGGTTATGTTCCGGAAGCTAGTTGTAGCACTCAGTGTCGCAGGATTGCTGGGGTTCACCGGGCTGGTTTCAGCCGATGGTATTGGTGAATCATACGCCCCGGCCTGCATTGACTGCTGGGAGACGAAGATCCGCTGACGTGCTGCGCGATGATCAGGGCCGTCCCCACCACAGGACGGCGAGCATCGCTCCGTACAGCATGAGGAGTACCACGGCGTCTGGCTCGAGCCTGCGGATACGGGTTTCAAGACCGTGGACGATGGCTGTCATCGAGTACGCCATGAGCAGGATGGCACCCACCCCTGCGAGAGCCTGCGTCTGGTCCACAGCCGCGAGCACGGGGCCGTCCGCGTAGGCCGCATCCGCCAGCACCAGGATCGCCATGTTGAAGGCGTTCGAGCCGAAGAGGTTTCCGACCGCGAGGTCGTAGGAGCCGAGCCGCGCCGCCGCGAGCGCGGCCACGAACTCGGGGAGCGACGTCGTCATCGCCACGAACGCCGATCCGACGAACGTCTGCCCGATCCCGCTGAGCGCCGCGATCTCCTCCCCCGCGCGTGCCAGCAGGGGCGCCGCCAGGAAGATGACCGCAGCCGCCAGGGCGAAACGCGTGACCGGCTGCCGCAGACCGCCGGGGCGTGGCTCCGACCAGCCGGTCGGCACCGGCGCGATGCCGGAGCCCGCGAACCGGCTCGCCGGGGAACGTCGCATCCAGGCGACCGCGGCGATGTAGGTACCGGCGATCAGGAGGGTGTCAACCCCGATCCGGCCGAGGGCCGGTGACCGCGGGACGAGGATCCCCAGCACCGCGATGGCGACGAGCGTGATCGCCACGGATGCGACGCGCGCGTGCTCGATCTCCACGCTCGGCCAGACGCGGTGCCGGTGGAGGAGGTCGATCACCGCGAGCGTCGCCATGTTCGCCATCCCGGCGCCGAACAGGTCCCCGACTGCCAGGTCCGGCGCGCCGTTCAGGGACGCCGAGACGGCGGTGAGGATCTCGGGCAATGACGTCGCGCCCGCCACCAGCAGCATGCCGACGAACAACCGCGACAGGTTGGCGCGCTCGGCGATCAGGTCGCCGTAGCGGGCGAGCTGGATGCCGCCGAGGGCCACGAGCGCAGCCGCGACGGCGAACAGCGCCAGCCACGCACCCATGGGCATGGCACCACCGTTCCACGGACGCGGCGCGTGCGGGGAGGGATTCGGGAGGCCCCGGCGAGCCCGCCGGCTGGCGCGGCCGGACACACGAAGAGCGGGTGACGGGAATCGAACCCGCGCTCTCAGCTTGGGAAGCTGAAGTTCTACCATTGAACTACACCCGCGTGCCTGCGGCGCCTCCACTATAGCCGGGCCCCGCCCGCAGTGCGAAAAGCGGCCAGGGAGCCTCGTTAGGATGTGAGACGTGCTCCTCTCCGACCGTGACATCCGCGCCCAGGTGGATGCCGGCCGCATCGTCCTCGACCCCTGGGACCCGGCGAATGTCCAGCCCTCGAGCGTGGACGTGCGCCTCGACCGCCTCTTCCGGCTCTTCGACAACCACAAGTACCCCGTCATCGACCCGGCGCAGGACCAGCCGGACCTCACCCGCCTCGTCGACGTCGGCCCGGACGAGCCGTTCGTGCTGCACCCCGGGGAGTTCGTCCTCGGCGCGACCCACGAGGTGGTGACGCTGCCGGACGACGTCGCCGCCCGCCTCGAGGGGAAGTCCTCACTCGGCCGGCTCGGCCTGCTCACGCACTCGACCGCCGGGTTCATCGACCCCGGCTTCACGGGCCACGTCACCCTGGAGCTCTCGAACACCGCGACCATGCCGATCCTGCTGCACCCGGGGATGAAGATCGGGCAGCTCTGCTTCTTCCAGCTCTCCTCGCCGGCCGAGGCTCCCTACGGCCGGGGCGCGAACGGCTCGCGGTACCAGGGCCAGCGCGGTCCCACCGCCTCCCGTTCCCACCTCAACTTCTCCCGCATCCGCCTCCATGACTGACCTCGACCCCACAGCCGCGCACCTCCACCACCTGCTGCTGGTCGACGACGTCGTCACCACAGACGACGTCGATTCCCTGGTGCGCTCGCACTACCCCCAGGCGTGGTGGCCGGCTCCCGACACGGTCGTGCTGGAGCCGGGCGTGGAACTCACCGGGCCGTGGACGGTGGGACCGGAGTTGCGCCGCCGCCTGGACGCTCCGGCGTGGGCGGAACGCGCGTGGCTCACGGTGTGTCCCCAGGAGCGTGGCACGGAGGTACCGGAGGCGCTGCGGGGCCTGGACGCCCTCATGGACGCCTACCCCTTCGCCGCGCCGGAGGGTGTCGAGCTGCGCACGCTGATGTTCCTCCGGGCGGCCGCCCGCCGCATCGCGGGGGCGATCCACCTGGCGGGCACCGCCGTCGTCCTCGAGCCCGACCCGGAGTCGGCCGTCGACGTCTCCGTGTACGCCCCCACCTACGCCGAGCCCGACCAGGTGCGCCGCGCCATCGGACGCGACGACGCCACGCTCGCCGGCCGCACCCGCCGGTCGTGGCAGCTCGTGATGCCCGCCGAACCGCTCGGTCCCGGGTCCCTCACCGTGACCTCGGAGCGCCACCCCGTTCCCCCGCTCGCGCTGGCGGGCCTGCCGTGGGCGATCCCCGGCACGCGCGGCTACGAGGTCCGCTGGCACGCCCCGGAGGACTTCCTCCGCGGGCCGCTCTCCCTCGCGCAGCGGCGCGCGCGGACCCGCGTGACCGAGGAGGTCGAGCGGATCGCCGGCGCGGTCGCGGCGCTCACCGACGGCGTCGGCGTCGACGACGACGGCTTCCTCGTCGCCCTGCCGGCGGGGACCGATTGACTCGGTTGACGCCGTTGGCCGATCCTTGCCGGGGAGGAAAGAGATGACGTACCCACCGAACGACCAGCCCGACCCCCAGAACCCACTGGACCAGCCCTTCGGGCCACCGCCGGGACCGTCCGGCAGGCAGGACCCACCCCCGCAGCCCGGCTGGCAGGCGCAGCCCCAGGGCTGGCAGCCGCAGCAGGGCTGGCAGCAGCAGGGTCAGGCCTGGAACCAGCCCCAGGACTGGCAGGCGCAGCAGGGGTGGCAGCCCCAGCAGGGCTGGCAGCCGCAGGGCCCGGGCTGGCAGCCGGATCCGCTCGCCAAGTCCCGCGTCCTCGCGGGCATCCTCGGGATCCTGTTCGGCGCCCTGGGCGTGCACAACTTCTACACCGGCTACCTGCAGATCGGCTGGATCCAGCTGGGCCTCACCCTCGGCTCAACCGTCCTCACCGTGCTCACACTGGGCCTGTTCGGCTTCGTCGCGACCATCGTGATCCCCGGCGTCGCGGTCTGGGGACTGGTGGAGGGGATCCTGTTCCTCACCCAGCGGACGGGCCACTACGCCGTGGACGCGACTGGGAGGCCGCTGCGCGACTGACGGTCACTGCGGGTAGGAGTCCTGCGACTTCTCGTCGATGAACGCGGTGACCACCTTCTCCGTCAACGCGTCCACCTTCTCGGAGATCATCCGGAGGTCCTTCTCGCGGTGGCGGCCCGAGGCGGCCTCCGCGGTGCGGATCGACGCCTCGAGGTTCTCGATCTGCTTCTGGAAGAGGGTGGCGCGGCGCGCCTCACCGTCGTCGTCCGCCGAGGCGCGCAGGTAGGCGACCTGTTCGCGGAGGATCGCCAGGCGGTCGCGCAGGGCGTCGGGGGTGAAGCCTGCCTTCCGCGCGGTGGCGAGCTTCTTGAGCTGGTCCTGGATGCTGTGCAGGAGTTCCGGGTTCTCCTTGATCTTCTGCTCGATCACGGGCCAGTACTTCCGCACCATCTCGATCACTACCGGTGCCGCCGTGGTGAGGAGCGTGATCCGCTTCGGTGTCAGTGCCATGTTCGCCTCCTGGCGCCCATTCTCCCCCAGCGCCGGCCGGCACCGCGACCGCTACCACGGCGAACCGCCGCGCGTCGGGGGGCGCCGGAACTACGCTGTCCCCGGGAGTCGAGGAGGTCCGGATGGCCGTGGACAGGCCCGATCATGGGGACGGCATCGACGAGAGCACGCTCGCGCGCTTCACCGGTCTCGCCCGGGAGGGGGCGGTGGCGGATGCGGAGGACCTGAGGCAGCGCATCTCCGCCGCCGAGGAACGCGGCGATCAGCGGGAGGTACGGCGCCTGCGCCTCCTTTCCCAGGAGCGACGCGACCAGTGGGTCTGGCTGGTCCTGGCCCTCGTCGTCGCCCTGATCGTGCTGCTCGTCCTGTGGGCGAACCGCGGCGGCGACGGCGCGGCGGGTGCGCCGTCCTCCGCGCCCCCCGCCGCGGAGGCCGAGCCCGCCGCGGATGCCGACGCCGCCCAGCCCGGTCCGCCCTTCATGGAGGGCCGTCACTTCGCCATCGCGAGCCTCTTCGAGGGCCAGGAGAAGCGGGTCTACACCATCGAGCTCGTCGGCGAGGGGGATCAGGGCACCATCCGCGTCTGGGAGGACGAGACCGGCGAGGGCACGTACGTGATCGACGGCCAGTCGATCCGGATCGAGATGACCCGCATGGTGCCCCCGGAGAACCACCTCATCAGGGAGCCGAACGTGTTCGAGGGCGTGCTCACGCCGGACGGCTCCCGCTTCGACGGGACCTGGACCGTGGAGGGCTGGTTCGCGGACCCGGACAGCGCCGAGCTCAGCGGGGAGTGGTCCACCGTCACCTTCCGCGCGGATCGCCTGTAGGGCCGCCGGGCCCGGGCCGTCAGATCCCGAGCCGCGCCGTGAGCCGCGCGACCTCGGCCGGCTCGCCGAGGACCCGCACGTGCGCCGCCGTCGTCCGGCCGGTCGCGAAGAGGAGCAGTTCGCCGGGTTCGCCGACCACGGCAACGCGCCGCCGCCGGCGGACGGGCAGGACCCGCCCGTCCGGGGTCTCGAGGTCCACACCGAACGGCGCGCTCCGGAAGAGCATGCGGGAGGACCGCTTGAGGACGAGCCACAGCTCATCCTGGAGCCCCGGCGCCAGGTCGCGGGGCGGGAGGGGGTCCGGTCCGGCGCGGCGGACGTCCTCGTGGTGGACGAAGAACTCCAGGGCGTTCGCGCGTTCGTCCACGCCCGGGAGCCGGAAGGGCGAGAGTAGCCGCGGCCCTCGCCGGATCTCCTCGACCATCGCGGGGTAGGACAGCCGTGACCGGGCCTCCGCCATGCGCAGCCCGGCCTGTCGCTCGCGGGACATCATGATCGCGGCCACGGCGGGCAGCTCGTTCTCCCTGACCCAGAGGTGGGCGGCGAGATCGCCGGTTGTCCAGGAACCGCAGAGCGTGGGGGCGTCGGGACCGGCCGCGAGGAGCGTGTCGCAGATCGCCTGCCGTTCGACCCGGGCGAGTTCCATCCCCCGAGCGTAGGGCACGGACGGGCGGCGGGGAGGATGCTGGGAGGCATGGAAACGCGACGACTCGGCCGGATCGGACACGACAGCTCGGTGCTCATCCTCGGCGCCGTCGCCCTCGCCGCCTGCACGCAGGACGAGGCCGACGCCACCATCCGGGAGGCGCTCGACGCCGGCATCAACCACATCGACACCGCCGCCATCTACGGCGACTCGGAGGACAAGCTCGGACCGTCCATGGCGGACATCCGCGACCGGGTGTTCCTCGCCTCGAAGGTCACCGAACGCGGCCACGACGCCGCCTGGGCGTCCATCAACCGGTCGCTGGAGAGGCTCCGGACCGATCACCTCGACCTCCTCCAGATCCACTCGGTCTGCGACCTGCCCACCCTCGACGCCGTCACCGCGGACGACGGCGCGCTCCGGGCCGCCGTCCGCGCGCGGGACGAGGGGCTCGCCACCCACCTCGGCATCACCGGCCACACGCACGCGGCGCCGTCGGTGCACCGGGAGGCGCTCCGGCGCTTCGACTTCGACTCCGTGCTGACGCCCTGGAACTGGAAGCTCGGGCAGGACCCCGCCTACCGCGCCGACTTCGACGCGCTGGTGGCCGACATGCGGGCCCGGGACGTGGCCCTCATGACCATCAAGGCCACCGCCCGCCGCAACTGGGACCACGGCGAGAAGGCCTACGCGACGTGGTACCGCCCCCTCGACCGGCAGGAGGAGGTCACGGCGGCGATCGCGTGGGTGCTGGCCCATCCGTACGTCACCGGGATCGCGACGGCCGGCGAGGCCTCCCTCCTGCGGCTCGCCATCACCGCCGAGCGCGAGCGGGCAGGGATGGGCCCTGAGCGGATCGAGGAGATCCTCGGGGGCATCCCGGACCTGGCCTCGCCCTTCGACGAGCGCATGCCGGACATCTGATCGGGAGGCGCCGCGGTGGCCGCCGGTAGACTGTGAGCCACATCGCCGACGCCCGGACGGGGTCCCATGATCCAGCTCCTGATCCTCCACGCCCTGGCGGCGCTCGCCGCCCCGGCGCTGGTGGGCTGGCTCGGCCGCCGGGCGTTCCTGGTCCTCGCCGCGGTGCCCGCGGGCGCCGCCGCCTGGGCGGTGGCGCTCGCGGAAGCGGCCTTCTCGGACACCCCGCCCACCCAGACCGTGCTGTGGGTGGGCGGACTCGGCATGCACCTGTCGTTCCGGCTCGACGCGCTCTCCTGGCTCATGACCCTGATCGTCGGCGGGATCGGGGCGCTCGTGCTCGTCTACGCGGCGGCGTACTTCTCCGCGAAGGCCACCGCGCTGGGAAGGTTCGCGGCCTTCTTCGTGGCCTTCGCCGGCGCGATGCTCGGACTGGTCACCACCGACAACACGCTCGCCCTGTACCTCTTCTGGGAACTGACCAGCGTCACCTCCTACATCCTCATCGGGCACTACCACGAGCGGCAGAACTCCCGCCGCGCCGCGAGCCAGGCCTTCATGGTCACCACCCTGGGCGGCCTCGCCATGCTCGCGGGCATCATCGCCCTGGGGGAGGTCCCGGGCGGCTCCTACCGGATCTCCACCCTGGTGCAGCAGGCGGCCGCCGGCGCGTTCGCCACGGGCGCGCCCGCGGGGGTGGTCCCGGTCGCGATCGTCCTCGTGCTGCTGGGCGCCGTCTCGAAGTCCGCCCTCGTCCCCTTCCACTTCTGGTTGCCGGCGGCGATGGCCGCCCCCACCCCCGTGAGTGCCTACCTCCATGCCGCCGCGATGGTGAAGGCCGGCGTGTACCTCGTGGCGCGGCTCGCGCCCGGGTTCGCCTCCCTGCCGGCCTGGCGCTGGACCGTCCTCACCCTCGGCCTCGGCACCCTCGTCCTCGGGGGCTACCGGGCCCTGCGGCAGCACGACCTCAAGCTCGTGCTGGCGTTCGGGACCGTCTCCCAGCTCGGCATGATGATCGCGATGGTGGGGCACGGCGCCCGGGCCGTGGCGCTCGCCGGCCTCGCGATGGTGGTGGCGCACGCCCTGTTCAAGGCGTGCCTCTTCCTGGTGGTCGGCATCGTCGACTGGTCGGTCGGTACCCGCGACCTCCGCGAACTCTCCGGCCTGGCCCGTTCGATGCCGGTGATCGCGACGGCGGCTGCATTCGCCACCGCCTCCATGATCGGGGTGGCGCCGTTCGCCGGGTACGTGGCGAAGGAGGCGGCCCTCGAGGCCCTGGCCCACGACGGCGACTGGGGCGTCCTCGCCGTCCTCGCCGTCGGCTCGGTGCTGACCGTCGCCTACGGGCTCCGCTTCTGGTTCGGCGCCTTCGGGACGACGCCGGACGTCGAGCCCGCCCGTCCCCGCTACCGGTCGCGGCTCATCGCCGTCGCGCCCGTGCTGCTCGCGGGGGCGAGCCTCGCCGTCGGGCTCGCACCCGCGGCACTCGAGTCGGTGCTCGCGCCCCACGCGGACACCTTCCCCGGCGAACCCGGCCACCTCACCCTGTGGGGAGGCGTCGGGGTGCCCCTGCTCGTCACCGTCCTCGTCCTCACCACCGGTGTGCTGCTGTGGCTGGCACGCGGGCCGGTGGAACGGGCCCAGGGCGCCGTCGCGCCGGTGCCCAGCGCCGACAACGCCTACCGGCGCAGCCTCATCGTCCTCGAGAACCTCGCGGCCGACGTCACCGCCTTCACCCAGCGTGGGTCCCTGCCCGCGTACCTCGGCGTGGTCGTGGCCGTGCTGGTGGCCTCCGCCGGGGGTGTCGCCCTCCTGGAGGGCACGTTCCCCGCCGCCGTGCGGGCCGCCGACTGGTGGGGCCAGGTGGGGATCGCCGCCATCATCGCGGTCACCGCGTTCCTCGCGGCCCGGTCCCGGCGGCGCCTGAAGGCCGTGCTGCTGGCGGGCGCCTCCGGCTACGGCATGGCCCTGCTGTTCGCGGTCCACGGCGCGCCGGACCTGGCCCTCACCCAGGTCATGGTCGAGACGATCTCACTCGTCCTGTTCGTGCTCGTGCTGCGGCGCCTGCCCCCGTACTTCTCGAACCGCCCCCTCACCGGCGACCGCTACGTGCGCCTCGCCATCGGGATCGGCGCCGGGCTGATGGTCGCGGTGCTCGGCCTGGTGGCGACGGCGGCGCGGATCGCCGCCCCCGTCTCGCGCCGCCTCCCCGATGCCACCTACGAGTTCGGGTACGGCAGGAACGTCGTCAACGTCCTCCTCGTGGACACCCGGGCCTGGGACACGATGGGCGAGATCTCGGTGCTGCTGGTCGCCGCGACCGGTGTCGCCTCCCTCCTGTTCCTGCGCGACCGCCTCGGCATCGTCGACTCTGCCCGCAACGTCCTCACGCCCGGGCGCGTCCCGCGCGTGTGGGACGACGGCGCCCCGGACCTCGCGGCCCGCCTGCGCGAGGCGCCGCCGAGTCCCGTCCGCCCGCTCCGCGCACCACGCCGCGGCCAGCGCTGGCTCCGCGGCGGGGAGACGCTGGCCCCCCGGCGCCGGTCCGTGGTCTTCGAGGTGGGCACCCGGCTCATGTTCCACACGATGATCCTGCTCTCCCTCTACCTGCTGTTCGCGGGCCACAACCAGCCGGGTGGGGGCTTCTCGGGCGGGCTCGTGGCGGGTACGGCCCTCATCGCGCGCTACCTCGCCGGCGGCCGCTACGAACTCGGGGAGGCGCTCCCGCTGCACGCCGGCTACCTGCTCGGCGGCGGCCTGTTCATCGCCACCGGCGCCGCGCTCCTGCCCATGGCGTTCGGCGGCGCGGCCCTGCAGACCGCGGTCTTCGAGGTCTCCCTGCCGGTGTGGGGTGACGTGAAGATCGCCACCGCCCTCCTGTTCGACGTCGGGGTGTACGTGCTGGTGCTCGGGCTGGTGCTCGACGTGCTCCGCTCGCTCGGCGCGGAGATCGACCGGCACGGCGAGCTGGAGGGCGTCTCGGACGAGGAGCGCGACGAGGCGGACGACGACGCGGAGGTGACCCGGTGACCGTGGACGTGACGCCGTCGCTGACCCTCGTGGTGCTCGCCGCGGCGCTCGTGGCAACCGGGGTGTACCTCATGCTCGAACGCTCGCTCACCCGCATCGTGGTGGGGTTCGTGATCGCCTCGAACGGCGTGAACGTGCTCTTCCTCGTGGCCGGCGGGCGCGCGGGAAGGCCGCCGATCAACGAGGGTGGCCCGGTGGCGGACATGGCCGACCCCCTGCCGCAGGCCCTCATCCTGACCGCCATCGTGATCACCCTGGGGGTGACGGCGTTCATGCTGGCGATGGCGTACCGCTCGTGGCAGCTCAACGGCCACGACGAGGTGCAGGACGACGTCGAGGACCGCCGGCTCGCGCGGCGCGCCTCCCGCGACGTCCTCGACCGGCGCGCCACGGACGACTCCGGCTCCACCCTCGCGGAGGACGCGGTGGCCACCCGCGACGAGACCGCCACCGACCTCGGCGTCGTCCACGAGGAGGGGCGCCCATGAGCTGGCTCGTCCCCCTCCCGGTCATCATCCCGCTCTTCGCGGCGGGTGCGGCCGTGGCCCTCGGACGCCGCCCACGCCTGCAGCGGCTCATCGCCACGGCGGCGCTGACGGCGTCGCTGGTGGTCGCCGTCGTGCTGCTGGTCGCCGTGGACGAGGGGCCGATCGTCGTGAACGTGGGCGGCTGGGTACCTCCGATCGGGATCGCGCTCGTGATCGACCGCCTCTCGGCGCTGGTGCTGGTCATCTCCGTGGCGGTCACGCTCGCGGTCCTCGTCTACTCGGGCGCGCAGGGCGTGGCGGACCGGGGTGAGGGCGCGCCCGTCGCGGTGTACTACCCCACGTTCCTGGTGCTGAGCGCGGGCGTGTCGAACGCGTTCATCTCCGGGGACCTGTTCAACCTGTACGTCGGCTTCGAGATCCTGCTGGCCGCCTCGTTCGTGCTGATCACGCTCGGCGGGACCCGGGACCGGATCCGGGCCGGGACGATCTACGTGGTCGTCTCCGTCCTCTCCTCCCTGATCTTCCTGATCGCCCTCGCGGCGATCTACGCGGCCACGGGCACGGTCAACCTTGCCCAGCTCGCGCTGCGCCTGCCCGAACTGGACCCTGGCGCCCGGCTCGCGCTGCACCTCGTGCTGGTGATCGTCTTCGGCATCAAGGCCGCGGTCTTCCCGCTCTCCGCGTGGCTGCCGGACTCCTACCCCACCGCGCCCGCCCCCGTCACCGCCGTGTTCGCCGGCCTGCTCACCAAGGTGGGCGTGTACGCCATCATCCGCACCGAGGTGCTGCTCTTCCCCGGCGGCCAGCTCGACACCGCCCTGATGTGGGTGGCGCTGGTCACGATGGTGGTCGGCATCCTCGGGGCGGTGGCGCAGGACGACCTCAAGCGGATGCTCTCCTTCACGCTCGTCTCCCACATCGGCTTCATGATCTGGGGGGTCGCGATGTCCTCCGCCTCGGGGCTGTCCGCCGCGATCTTCTACGTCGCCCACCACATCACCGCCCTGACCACGCTCTTCCTGGTCGCCGGGCTGATCGAGGACCTGAGCGGCACGACGTCGCTCGCCCGCCTCGGCTCGCTGCTCAGGGTCGCCCCGGGGCTGGCGGTCCTGTTCTTCATCGCCGCGATGAACTTCGCCGGCATCCCGCCGCTCGCGGGCTTCCTCGGGAAGGTGGCGCTCATCCAGGCCTCGGCCGAGGCGGGGGGCGCCCTGCCGTGGGCCCTCGTGGCCGCGGGCCTGCTCGCCTCGCTGCTCACGCTGTATGTCATGACGAAGGCGTGGAACATGGCCTTCTGGCAGGCGGCCGACACCCCGCCCTCCCCCCGGCGCCTCCCGCGCACGATGACGGCGTCCGCCGGCGGCCTCGTGGTGCTCTCCCTCGCGCTCGCGGCGGCAGCCGGGCCGCTCATCGACTACACGGACCGCGCCGCCCGCGACCTGCGGGTCCGGACCTACATCGACGTGGTCCTACCGGACGGCGAGGACCCCGCCGTCGTCTACACCCATCCCTGGGAGGCGAGCGATGCGGACGATCGGTGAGCGACTGCCGTCCGTGCGGGCGGTGTTCTGGCTGACGACGGTGTGGGTCCTGCTGTGGGGGGACCTCTCGTGGGGGAACGTCGTCAACGGGGTGCTGCTCGCCGTGTTCCTCGCCGTCGTGTTCCCGCTGCCCCACGTGGCGGGGCTGGGGGCGTTCCGTCCCCTGGCGGTCGCCGTGCTGGTGGGACGGTTCGCCGTCGACGTCGTCGCCGGCGCCGTCCAGGTGGCGGCGCTCTCGCTGCGGCACCGGCCCCCGAACTCGGCGGTCATCCGGGTGCAGCTGCGTTCGCACTCGGACATCATCCTCGCCACCACGGGAGGGCTGTCCTCCCTGATCCCGGGATCGGTGATCGTCGAGGTCCACCGGCTGACCGGGGTGCTGTACCTGCACGTCCTCGACGTCCCGCCCGGTGATCCCCTCGCGGGGCTGGACGCGCTGCGCCGGCGCGTGCTCGAGCAGGAGGAACGCCTGATGCGTGCCTTCTCGAGCGCGGAGGAACTCGCCGACGCCGGCTTCCGGCCAGGCTGGCGGGTGGGGTCCGGGGACCTCCCGAGGGAGGTCGCGCCGTGATCTGGGTGTTCGTCGTGTGCCTGGTGGGGCTGACCGTGGCGGTCGTGCTCGTGGTCACCCGCATCGAGCAGGGCCCGTCGATGCTGGACCGTGTGGCGGCGATCGACATCATCACGGCGGCGTTCATGGGCTTCGTGGCGGTCGTCAGCGCCATGACCGGGCGGAGGGACCTCATCGCCCTCATGGTCGCCCTCGCCCTCGTGGGGTTCCTCTCGACCGTGACCGTCGCCCGGTTCGCCGCGGTCGAGTCCGACGAGGAGCGCCGCATCCTCACCCGGGAGGAACTCGCGGCCCAGCTCCGCGAGGAGGAGCGCCGGCCGGACGAGGCCGCTCCGGTGCACGACGTCGACTCGCTCGCCTCGCCGCGGGAGGAGGAGTGATGGAGGTCATTCTCGATGTGCTGGTGGCGGTGTGCGTCGTGGGAGGCACGGTCCTCACCCTCGCCGCGGCGCTCGCGGTCCGGCGGTTCCCCGACCTGCTCACACGCCTGCACGCCCCGGCGAAGCCGCAGGTCCTCGGCCTGGTCCTGATGCTGACCGGCATGGCGGTCAGCCTCGGCGACCCGCGGATCGCGTGGACCTGCGTCCTGGTCCTGCTCTTCCAGATGATCACCGCCCCGATCGGGGCGCACATGGCGGCGCGCGCGGGCTACCGCACGGGCAAGGTCGACTCCGCGAGGCTCATCGTCGACGAGTACCGCCGCGACCTCGCGGCCTCGCAGCGCGACGACGGCTGATCAGTCGAGGCGCTTCGGCCGTGGCCCGGAGTACCAGCGCTTCGCGCCGAGTGCCGCCAACTGGCGTGACAGTCCCAGCAGGGCGCCCGAGACGGCGGCGAACACCACGATCTCGGCGACGCTGACGCCCGGGTCGTCCGGGTCCACGGGGGCGGCCTTGCCGGTCACGGCCTTCCAGCCGATCGACACGATCTTGCCGGCCACGATTCCCGCGAGGCCCATCGAGACTGCGCTGACGATCTTCCAGCCCATGTCCTGTCCGGCCATTGGGACTCCCTTCGGGGTGGTGTGCTGCCCCTCCATCCTGCCCCATCCCCCGGTGCCCGCGCGCGTAGTACGATGACTGGTGAATCGACAGGGGAGCGCCACCGGCGCTGAGAGTGCGAACGCAGACCCTCGAACCTGATCCGGGTGATACCGGCGTAGGGAGTCGGGCCGATCTCTGGCACAGGGCCACCCCTCCAGCACATGGAGGACTCATGACACGACACACCGGGCGGCTCGTTGCCGCCACCCTCGGCGCGCTCGCCCTGGCGGGCTGCTCCGTCGTCGGGACCGGCGGGGAGGCGGACGGTGGCGGCGTCGTCACCCTCGTCACCCACGACTCGTTCGCCCTCTCCGAGGGCCTCCTGGAGTCCTTCACCGCCGAGAGCGGCTACGAGGTGCGGCTCGTCGCCCCGGGCGACGGCGGCGCGCTCGTCAACCAGCTCATCCTCACGAAGGACTCGCCACTGGGCGACGCGGTGTACGGCATCGACAACTCCTTCGCGTCCCGCGCCGTCGAGGAGGGCGTGATCGACCCGTACGTGTCGCCGGCCGCGCCCGCCGGCTTCGACACCCTCGACGGGCACCTCACGCCCGTCGACCAGGGCGACGTGTGCCTCAACGTGGACCACGCCTGGTTCGATGGGAAGGGACTGGCTGAGCCCACCACGTTCGAGGACCTGATCGCCCCCGAGTACCGCGACCTCACCGTGGTGACCAACCCCGCCACCTCCTCGCCTGGCCTCGCCTTCCTGCTGGCGACAATCGGGCACTTCGGCGAGGACGGCTGGCAGGAGTACTGGCGGGGCCTGCTCGCGAACGGCCTGAAGGTCGCCGAGGGCTGGTCCGACGCCTACTACGTGGACTTCTCCGGCTCGGAGGGCGCCGGGCCCCGGCCGATCGTGCTCTCGTACTCCTCCTCGCCGGCGGCCGAGGTCGGCGACGACGGCACGCCGCGCACCGGGAACGTCGAGGCCACCTGCTTCCGGCAGGTGGAGTACGCCGGCGTGCTCGCCGGCGCGGAGAACCCGGAGGGCGCGCGGGCGCTGGTCGACTTCCTCCTGGGCGATGCCGTCCAGGCGGACATCCCGGGCTCGATGTACATGTACCCGGTCACGGACGTCCCGCTGCCCGCCGACTGGGCGCGACACGCGCCCCTGGCCGGCGATCCGATCACCCTCCCGCCGGCGTCGATCTCCGCGAACCGGTCGGCGTGGCTCGAGGAGTGGGCGGCGCTGCTCGGATGACGCTCACGCGTGCGGTGACGGCGACGGCGGCCCCGCGGCCGCTGGTCGTCCCCTCGCGCCACCGCGGGCGCGGGTGGCGGGCCGGGCTCGTCGCCGCCGCGGTGATCCCCCTCGTCTTCCTCGCGGTGTTCTTCGCCTGGCCGGTGGCCACGCTGATCGCCCGCGGGTTCGTGGCCGACGGGGCGCTGGACCTCACGGGCTTCGCCGAGGTGTTCTCCCGGCCCCGCACCTGGCGCATCATCGGCCAGACCCTCGCCCAGGCCACCGTGGGCACCGCCCTCGCGGTGCTCGCGGGAGTGCCCGGCGCGTACGTCCTCTACCGCACCTCCTTCGCGGGGCGTTCTCTGGTGCGGGCACTGGTCACGGTGCCGTTCGTGCTGCCCACCGTGGTCGTCGGGGTCGCGTTCCGCTCGCTCCTCGCGCCGGCCGGGCCGCTCGGATTCCTGGGCCTGGACGAGTCCTTCGCGGCGATCGTGCTCGCGCTCGTGTTCTTCAACTACTCCGTGGTGGTGCGGACGGTCGGCGGCATGTGGGCGCGCCTCGACCCCCGCGCCGAGGAGGCGGCCCGCACCCTGGGAGCCTCACCGGCGCGGGCCTTCGCCACCGTGACGCTGCCGGCGCTCGCACCCGCGATCGCCTCCGCCGCCTCGGTGGTCTTCCTGTTCTGTGCCACCGCCTTCGGAGTGGTGCTCATCCTGGGAGGCCTCCGCTTCGGCACCATCGAGACGGAGATCTGGGCGCAGACCACCCAGTTCCTCGACCTGCGCGCCGCCGCGGTGCTGTCGGTGGTGCAGCTGGCGGTCGTCGCCGGTGCCCTCGCGCTGGCCGGCCGCACCCGCTCCGCGCGCGAGCGCGCCCTCCAGCTCCGTGCCGCGTACGCCCGGCCGCTGGACCTCCGCCGTGACGGCCTCGCGGCCGGCGTGACCGCCGTCGTCGTCCTCGGGCTGCTCCTGCTGCCGCTCGCCAACCTGGCGGTGCGGTCGCTGCGCACGCCCGGCGGCTGGTCGCTGGACAACTACCGGAACCTCGCCGCCCCCACCAACGCGCTCTCGGTGACCGTGTGGGAGGCGATGGGCAACTCCCTCCGGGTGGCGGTCGACGCCACGGTCCTTGCGGTCCTGCTCGGCGTGCTGGTGGCCACCGTGCTCGCGCAGCGGCCACGCTCCGTGCGTGGGCAACGGCTCGTCGGGTTGCTCGACGGCCTGTTCATGCTGCCGCTCGGGGTCTCCGCCGTCACCGTGGGCTTCGGGTTCCTCATCACGCTGAACCGTCCCCCGCTGGACCTGCGCTCCTCCCTCGTGCTGATCCCGATCGCGCAGGCGATCGTCGCGCTCCCGATGGTGGTGCGGACGGTACTGCCCGTGCTCCGCGCCATCGACCCGCGCCAGCGCGAGGCCGCCGCCACCCTGGGTGCCGGCCCGGCGCGCGTGTTCGCCACGGTCGACGGGCCCTACCTCGTACGGGCGCTCGGCCTCGCGGTGGGGTTCGCGTTCGCGATCTCGCTCGGGGAGTTCGGGGCGACGTCGTTCCTCGCGCGCCCCGACCGGCCCACCCTGCCGGTGGTCATCTTCCGGCTGATCGGGCGGCCGGGCGCGGAGAACTTCGGGATGGCGCTCGCCGCCTGTGTGGTCCTCGCGGTCGTGACCGCGGGCGTGATGGCGCTCGCCGAACGGTTGCGCGTCGACAGGGTGGGTGAGTGGTGAGTACCAGCGGGCTGTCCGTGCGCGACGTCGTCGTTGCCTACCGGACCGACGGCGGCGCGACCGTGGCGGTGGACGACGTCAGCCTCGACGTGGGGCGTGGCGAGGTGGTGGCGCTGCTGGGGCCGAGCGGCTGCGGGAAGTCCTCGCTGCTGCGGGCGGTGGCGGGCCTGGAGCCGCTCGTCGCCGGTGACGTGCGGTGGGACGGCGAGAGCGTGGTGGACGTCCCGGTGCACCGCCGCGGGTTCGGGCTGATGTTCCAGGACGGCCAGCTGTTCCCGCACCGGGACGTGGCCGGCAACGTGGCCTACGGGTTGCACGGGCTGCCCCGCGCGGAGCAGCAGGCGCGCGTGGCCGCGCTGCTGGAACTCGTGGGGCTGGCCGGCTACGGGTCGCGCGCGGTGACGACGCTGTCCGGCGGCGAGCGCCAGCGGGTTGCCCTCGCGCGTTCGCTCGCCCCCCGCCCCCGCCTCCTGATGCTCGACGAGCCGCTCTCCGCCCTCGACCGCACGCTGCGGGAACGGCTGACGGAGGACGTGGCGCGGATCCTGCGGCGATCCGCGACGACGTCGCTCTACGTCACCCACGACCACGACGAGGCGCGCGTCGTCGCCGACCGGGTGGGCGTCATGGTGGCCGGGAAGCTGCTGCAGGTGGGCACGCCGGACGAGGTGTGGGGTGCGCCGGCGAGCCCGGTCGTGGCCGGGTTCCTCGGGGTGTGAGGGCGGCCGGCTACTCCGTGTAGCGGAGGCACCCGCGCTCCGGCCGGCACTCCGATCCCAGCCGCATCGGCGCGATGAGTCCCTGTTCGCGCAGCTTCACGAGGCGGGGCAGGACCCGGTCCTTCAGTGCGAAGGGCGAGATGGTGTTGACGTTGATCTTGGTGCCGCCCTCGAAGCCCGCGAGGGTGGAGACGCGCCACTTGATCATGATGCGCCACGGCATGGGGACGTCGAGGCCGCGGGGCTGGTAGTACCACTCCTCGTTGGAGGCCACTGTGGGGCCGGTCGCGGCGTGGCAGGCGTGCAGCAGGTCGGAGACGGCGCGGATCTGGGCGGGCGTGTGGTCCCACGGCATGCGGGCCCCGGCCTTGGAGTACACCTCGAGGGTGGGGTAGCGGTGCCCGAAGCCGGCGAAGGCGACGGCGTGGGTGTTCTCCGCCAGCAGGAGGCCCTGGTCCGCGGCGTAGTCGACCGCCATCTCGTTGTAGATGTTGGGGTTCGCCTTCGCCTGGAGGTACTCGCGCTCGGCCTGGACCCCGTTCTCGTCGATGGCCACCAGCTGCTTGTGGAGGTGGTCGAAGGAGGCGCCGGCAGGCCGCAGCCAGTTCTGGAAGGTGGCCACGTACTTCACGTGGGGGTTGAAGTCGTACAGGTCCCGCATCGTGGCGATCGTGTAGGCGGTGTACTGTTCGTGCTCCCCGGGGGTGAGGGTGCCGGAGCTGGCGAGGTGGTCCTCGCAGGTGGCGCCGTCGGCGAAGTGCCGCCGCGCGACGATCACGTCATGGCCGCCGGCGAAGAAGTTGTCCGCCCACTCCAGGCGCTGGTCGTCGCTCATCTGGTTCCAGGTGCGTTCCTCCACGCCGGACGCCATCGCCTTGCCACGCGCGACCGCCATCACGTGCGAGCGGCCGTCCCGGTCGGCGAGGTAGGCCTCCATCCGGGCGCGCACCTCGGGCGGCATGACGTAGCCGTGGTTCTCCTCCCAGTAGTCCAGGGAGAGGATCTCGAAGAGGTTCGGGATGCGGCGGAAGTCCGCCGTGGTGGCCGAGAGCTGGTTCGCGGGCAGGTTGTCGTACTGCCGCCAGCCGTCGCTCGTCCGGACGAGCCGCGACTTCTCCGGGGGGGTGTCCCAGTAGCGGCCCGAGCAGAACGCGCAGTAGCGGCCGAGGCGGCTGACGTTGATGGGCGCCGCCGAGCCGGCGGCACTTCCCAGGGGACGGTTCCCGCGACCCGGGACGGTCCACACCTGGGTGCCCGAGAGGGGGTTCACCTGCTTGATGGTCCCGTCCGCCATCCGCCGGATCGGCTCCACCCGGAGGGTGTCCCGTTCGGCGACACCTGACTGTCTCTCCACGCACCCAAGGATACGCGGGGAGGTGCGGCGCGACGGCGGATGGGTACAGTCCTCACATGGACATCGACGGGCAGCAGGACGGGATGCTCGCGATCACCCGCAACGACGGCGCGGAGCGCTACGAGATCCGCCTCGACGGCGAGCTGGTCGGGCTGGCGGACTACTTCGACGACGGCGAGGTCCGGGCGTTCCCGCACACCGAGGTGGACCCGGCGCTGCGCGGCCACGGGCTGGCGGGCAAGCTCGTGGGCCACGCACTACGGGACACGCGCGCTGCCGGGCTGAAGGTCGATCCGGTCTGCCCGTACGTGGCCGCCTTCATCCGCCGCCATCCGGAGTACCGGGACCTGCTGGCCTGAACCTCTCTACGCGCCGAGCACCTCGTCGGGCGGCGTGAGCGGCAGGGAGAACGCTTCCGCGACCCCGGGGTGGGTGACCCTGCCGGCGTGGGTGTTGAGGCCCTTCGCGAGTGCCGGGTCGCGGCGGAGCGCCTCGCGCCACCCGAGGGTCGCGAGCCGCTCCGCGTAGGGCAGGGTGGAGTTCGTGAGTGCGTACGTGGAGGTGTTGGGGACGGCGCCCGGCATGTTGGCCACGCAGTAGAACGTGGAGCCGTGCACCTGGTAGGTCGGGTCGCTGTGGGTGGTGGGACGCGAGTCCTCGAAGCAGCCGCCCTGGTCGATCGCGACATCCACGAGCACCGAGCCGGGCTTCATCTGGGCGACCATCTCGTTCGTCACCAGCCGGGGGGCGCGTGCGCCGGGGATGAGGACCGCGCCGATCACCAGGTCCGCGGCCAGGATCTCCTGGCGCAGGGTGAGCCGGGACGAGGCCAGCTGCTTGATCCGGCCCTGCCAGCGCCAGAAGACCATCCGGAGCTTGTCGAGGTCGGTGTCGAGCACGGTCACGTCCGCTCCCATGCCGTTGGCCACGCGCGCGGCGTTCTGGCCCGCCACGCCACCCCCGATGATCACGACCTTCGCGCTCGCCACGCCGCCGATACCGCCCATGAGGACCCCGCGCCCGCCATGCGGCCGCATCAGGGCGTGGGCCCCCACCTGCGGGGCGAGGCAGCCGGCGACCTCGGACATCGGGTAGAGGAGCGGCAGCTGGCCGTTCGCCCGCTGTACCGTCTCGTACGCGATGCCCGTCACCCCGGCATCGAGGAGGGCGGCGGCGCACGACTCGTTCGCCGCCAGGTGCAGGTAGGTGAAGAGGACCAGTCCCTCCCGCAGGCGCCCGTACTCCTCGGGGAGCGGCTCCTTCACCTTCAGGACCATGTCCGACTCGCCCCAGACCTCGTCAGGGCGGGGAAGGATCGTGGCTCCCTGGGCCACGAACTCCTCGTCGGGGATCGAGGACCCGGCTCCCGCCCCCTCCTGGATGAGCACCTCGTGACCGGCTTCCACCAGCTCGTGCACCCCGATCGGCGTGATCGCGACGCGGAACTCGTTGTCCTTGACCTCCGTGGGGATTCCGATGCGCACCTGGGTCTCCATCTCGTGGCCGCGACCTGCGGATTCATCCACAACGGTAGCCCGCGGCGCGGCGGCCCATAATGGGATTGACATGTCGCCGCCCTCCCGCCGCTCCGGCCCCTCCGTTCCCCGGCAGATCTGGGTCCTCATCGTCGCGGCGTTCGCCATCGCGATCGGGTTCGGCATCGTCTCGCCCGTGCTGCCGCAGTACGCGCACAGCTTCTCGGTCTCCGTGACGGCCACCGCCGTGGTCGTGAGCGCCTTCGCCGCGTTCCGGCTGCTCTGGGCCACGCCCGCGGGGGCGCTCGTCGGCCGCTTCGGCGAGCGGCCGGTCTACATGACGGGCGTGCTGGTGGTGGCGGCGTCGTCGGCGGCGACGGCGTTCGCCCAGTCCTACTGGCAGCTGCTGGCGTTCCGCTCCCTCGGCGGGATCGGCTCGGTGATGTTCACCGTCTCGGCGATGGGCCTGCTGGTCCGCCTCGCGCCGCCGACGATCCGGGGGCGCGTGTCCGCGCTCTACGGGGCGACGTTCCTGCTGGGGAGCATCGCCGGCCCGGTGGTGGGTGGGCTGCTCGCCCAGTTCGGGATGCGGGTGCCGTTCCTCGTGTACTCCGGGACGCTCGTGGTGGCGGCGGTGCTCATCGGGGTGTTGCTCGAGGACCCACGCCAGACGCAGGAGACGGGGCGGCCCACCGTGGAGCCGATGACCGTGCGCGAGGCCTTCGCCGATCCGGCCTACCGGGCGGTGGTCACGAGCGGCTTCGCCAACGGCTGGTCCAACTTCGGCGTGCGGGTGGCGATGGTGCCACTGTTCGCCGCCGTCGTGGTCTCCCCCGAGCCGTGGGTGGCGGGTGCGGTGATGGCCGTCTTCGCGATCGGCAACGCCGGGATCCTCCCGTTCGCCTCGCGCATCGCCGACGGCGTGGGGCGCCGGCCGCTCGTGATCGCCGGCACGCTCGTGAACGGCGCGTTCACGGCGATGATCGGGTTGAGCGCGTCCGTGGCGGGCCTGCTCGTGGTCTCGCTGCTCGCCGGGGCGGGCGGCGGTCTCCTCGGGCCCGGCCAGCAGGCCGCGGTGGCGGACGTGATCGGCTCCGAGCGTTCCGCGGGCAAGGTGCTCGCCGTGTTCCAGATGATCCAGGACGTGGGGGCGATCGTCGGTCCCGTCATCGTGGGACTGATCGCGGACCGGGTGGGGTACGGTGCCGCGTTCGCGGTGACGGGTGCCCTGATGATGGCGGCCTCGCTGCCCTGGTTCCGGAGCCCGGAGACGCTGGAGCGGGTGCGCGCCCTCCATCCGCAGACTTGAGCCCACCACACTCGATTTTTCGCCGTTGGCGTACACCGCTGGCACTCGGTGCGGTAGAGTGCCAATACTGGAGTCAGTGGCCACGGCGACTCGCACGGGCCAGTACACACAACAGAGCCCGGACCTCCGGGCGCAGACCGTCCAGAGAGGTGGTTACCCAATGGCTACCCGTTACGACCCCTTCGCAGAGCTCAACGCCCTCATGAACTCCGCGCTGCGGCAGGTGCCCTCCAGCCCCGTGATGCCGCTGGACCTGTACCGCGAGGGCGACACCTTCGTGGTCAGCCTCGACCTGCCGGGCGTTGACCCGGCCTCGATCGACATCGACGTCGAGGACCGCGCCATGACCATTCGCGCGGAGCGGCAGGCGGAGAGCTCCGAGGGCATCCAGTGGATCACCCACGAGCGTCCCACCGGCACCTTCGCACGCCAGCTCACCCTCGGCTACGGGCTGGACCTCGGCGGCGTCGTGGCCAGCTACACCGACGGCGTCCTGAAGCTGACGATCCCGGTTGCCGAGGAGGCGAAGCCGCGGAAGATCCAGGTCACCCACAGCCAGTCCTCCGCGATCGAGGGTGGCTCCGAGGGCTGATCCCCGGCGCCATCCCGCTCCTTCTGCACGGCCGGCCGGCAATCCTCTGGGATTGCCGGCCGTTCTGTGCGTCTGGGCTGGGCTGGGCTGGGCTGGGCTGGGGTGGGGTGCTCCCTGGCCGAA
>DBQX01000085.1 GCA_002305415.1 Actinomycetales bacterium UBA1383
GATCATCTCGTCGAGGCGGGAGAGCTGGGCGCGGCCCAGTGCCGCCAGCACGTTCGACATCCGGTAGTTGTGGCCGATGTGGTGGTGCTCGTAGTGGACAACCGGCTGGCGCGCCTGGGTGGCCAGGTAGCGGACGTGGGTGGCGATCGACTCGTCGTCGGTGAGGAGGGCGCCGCCACCCGAGGTGGTCATGACCTTGTTGCCGTTGAAGGACACCGCAGCAGCGATGCCGAATGCAGCAGCCGGCACGCCGTTGCGCCGTGCCCCGAGCGACTCCGCCGCGTCAGAGAGCACGACGGCGCCGTGCTGTTCAGCGATGGCGTCTACGCGTTCGTGTTCGACGATCTTGCCGAGGAGATCCACCGGCATGACGGCCTTCACCCGCTGTCCCTGGCTCTCCAGATCCTGGAAGGCGTGCTCCAGGAGGTCCGGGTCGATGTTGCCGGTCTCGTCACAGTCGACGAAGACGGGCTCCGCTCCGGTGTAGGTGATCGCATTGGCGGTGGCGGCGAAGGTCATCGAGGAGGTGAGCACGATGTCACCGGGACCCACGCCGAGGGTGAGGAGTCCGAGGTGGAGCGCTGCCGTTCCCGAGGAGAGCGCGACGGCATATTGGCGCCCGCAGTAGTCGGCCAGTTCCCGCTCGAAGGCGTCAACCTCCGGGCCCAGCGGGGCGACCCAGCCGGAGCGGATGGCACGCAGAACAGCAGCCTCCTCAAGCTCCGTCACATGCGGAGCTGAGAGGTACGTGCGCTCGTTCATCTGCATCCTTCGAGATTGCTTCCAAGGCGCGAGAGAAGTGGAGGTCCTCCCCTGCCGCTTGCCAGTCTAGGTGCGTGAACCAGTGGGCTCGCTATGCGCGCTGTCACATTACCCACCGGTTGTGAGGAATTTCACATTGAAGTGCGTTCAGAATTACGGGTTGTGGTGGCGACATTCACACGGCACGTCCTCCGAGCGAGGGACGCTGATCTTTGAGCGGCATGCGCGTGGCCAGGAACCGGCATGATTGCCTTGTGAGACGAGAGAGTCGGAGCGTGATGTACCGAAGAATCGGCAAGAGGGCTATCGACGTGGCGGCGGCGTCGGCTGCCCTTGTCGTTGCGTCCCCTCTCCTCGCCAGCACGGCTCTGGCGGTTCGGCTCAAGCTGGGGTCCCCTGTCCTGTTCCGCCAGACGCGTCCGGGCTTCGACGGGCAGCCGTTCGAGTTGCTCAAGTTCCGGACGATGACGGATGAGCGGGATGAGAGTGGAGTGCTCCTGCCCGACGAGGTGCGGCTCACTGCGTTCGGTCGCGCGCTACGAAGCACGAGCCTCGACGAACTGCCTGAACTGCTGAACATCGTCCGGGGTGACATGAGTCTCGTGGGTCCGCGACCGCTCCTCATGGAGTACTTGCCGCTCTACAACACCCGCCAGGGCAGGCGTCACGATGTGCGTCCGGGGCTGACGGGGCTCGCACAAGTGAGTGGCCGGAACCACCTCTCGTGGGAGGACAAGCTGGAACTCGACGCGCAGTACGTCGAGAGCGTGAGCCTTCGTCTCGACGCCGTCATCGTCTGGAAGACGGTGGTCTCGGTGATCCGGCGGACAGGTATCAGCGAGGCAGGTGGAGTCACGATGGCTCGCTTCCAGGGCTCCGGTGAGGTGGAAGCGTGAGCCGGCGGATTGTTGTGGTGGGAGCTTCTGGATTCGGCCGGGAGACCCTCGACGTCATCGCTGCCGTGAACGCGCGTTCGCCGGAACCCGTGTTCGATGTGGTCGGTGTGCTGGATGACCTGCCGTCCACCGAGAATCTGGCACGGCTCGAAGGCCGGTCCGTTAGGCACCTCGGTCCGCTGGAGCCTTGGTTCGAAGCCATGACCGGAGTTATTGTAGCGGAACGCCCGGCGTACGTGGTTGGGATCGGTAGCCCCGAGGTCCGTGCAAGGCTCGTCGCACGCTTCGAGGCCGCCGGATTTCGCTCAGCCTCGGTGATTCATCCCACCGCTGTGATTGGAACGAACGTTCATCTTGGTGAGGGTGCTGTCATCTGTGCCGGCGCGATCCTCTCCACCGAGGTTGTGCTCGGTGCGCACTGCCACGTGAACCCCGGAGCAGTGATCGGACACGACACCGTTCTAGGGGACTTCGTATCCGTCAACCCGTCCGCCACCGTCTCTGGCGCTGTCAACATCTCAGACCGGACTCTCGTCGGGGCTGGCTCCGTCGTGCTGCAGGGCCTCAGCGTGGGTGCCGACGTGACCATCGGTGCGGCGGCGTGCGTCACACGGCACGTCCCGAACGGCGTCGTGGTCAAAGGAGTACCGGGTCGCTGGGAAACCTAAAGGGCTGCAGGCGCCGTTCATGCGACGTTGGGAACACCAACGGCGTCATCTCGGCGGGGATCTTGGCGTGGGCGCTCGAAGCTGGTGCGCTTGTGGCTGTGCCGGGCTCGCGCCGCAGCTCACATGGGCTTCCGGGTACCTACCCCCCCGGACGCTTGCCCCCGGTCCGGTGGGGACTTCGCTGTTCACGTTGAACGCGCGGTGCGATTGGGGTGGTCGCGAGGACCTGGTGAAGGTGCTGGGGGAGCAGGGGCCCGGCGTCGTCGTGATCGTGGGCGCTCCGGAGAGGGTGCGGGAGCACCTGGACGAGTCCAGGGTGCTGGACGGCCAACCGCACCGGGCGTTCTTCCCGATGGGCCACCTGACCTCGTGCGGCACTGTGGTGTACGCCCGCGTGCCGGTGAAGGAGGTGGCGGACTCCCCGCTGCCGGCGGTGCGGCTGGTGGGGAGACGGCGGGCGCCGGGCTGGTGAACGCCGGGAAGCGGCCGGGGTGGGTGGACGCCAACCTACCGGGCCGACCGACCGCCCGCCCTGGCCGCCGGCGATCGAGATCGACCACGTGCTCGTCAGTCCGGAGTTCCGCAGCTGGT
>DBQX01000002.1:0-40846 GCA_002305415.1 Actinomycetales bacterium UBA1383
TCAGACGAGGGTGGGGTCCTCGACCTGGTTCGGGAAGTAGTCCTCGCAGCCGCCCTCGCGGTAGACGTCCGCGGTGGCGCAGTGCAGGCCACCACCGAAGGCGTACGCGTCACGGAACGGCACCGGGATCACGTTCATCCCGAGCTTGTCCATCTGCTCCATCTGGTAGACCTCGGACGCCTCGACACACACCGTCTTGTGGTCGATCACCAGGCAGTTCATCGACAGCCACACCGAGGAGTAGCACAGCGGCGGCGGGGAGTCGTGCGCCGGCTGAGCAGCCTCCACGATCTGCCAGTCGTTCGCCTCGAAGATCTTCCGCTGCTCCTCCGGGAGCGGACGGTGCGGGTTGTTGATGATCAGACCCGGCCGCAACGGCACGAACGTCGCGTCGATGTGGATCGGGTACGGGTCACCCGGGAAGTTCACCGCATGCACCCGCAGGTCCGGGTAGTACCGCTTGAACCACTCCATCGCCTTACGGTTCGTGGTCAGGCCGTGCTGGATGAACAGGTCCTTGCCCACCCGCATCACATCAGCCGCGTCCCACATCGGCTCCACCTCGGTGGTCACGAAGTCCTTGTTCGCGGTNNGTCCGTCAGCCGCGGCCGCGGAGCCTGCGTCCACTTGAACTCCGGGTCCTCCTCGAAGTACTGGTTCATCAACGGCCAGTACGCCAGGTACTCCCAGTACCGGCACCGGAACGAGTTCGCCGACGCCATGATCTCATTCCCGATGGTCAACAGGATGTCCCGCGGCGGCATCTGCGTCATCCCGGAGTTCGCCCGGAAGTCCGGGGTCACGATCTGCTGGTTCCACTGCAGCGGGGTGGGACGATCCACCTTGACGCCCAGACCCTCCAGGATCTTCACGTAGTTGTCCAGCTGCTCATTCGCGGCCTCCACCGTCGCGGTGGGCCGGGGGCCCCACATGCCGCGCATCTCCGAGTCCACCGGAACCTTCTCAGACGTCGCCGGCTCCTCGTCCGGGATCACCGAGAAGTCCGCACGACCCACGATCACGTGCTTCAACGGATCGAAGTCATTCCACGAGTTGACGATCTTCGTCATGGTCACTCCTTTGTGTGTGTTCCTTGTATCGGTCGGTCGACGGCGGCCCAGTGGTCGCCGATGGTCTCTCAGGCGCGGCGGATCCGCCGCGTCTCAACGGGTTCCGGCAGCGGCGGGCGGATGTCGTCCGGACCGCCGTAGTTGCCGCCGGGCGTGATGATGGTGCCGGCCTCGCCGTAGAGGATCTTCTCTGCGTCCTCGAGCCGGCCGATCGCGGCCGTCTCTCCGGTCAGCTCGACGAACCGGCAGGCCGCCTCGACCTTCGGTCCCATCGATCCCGCGGCGAAGCCCCGCTGCCGCATGAAGGCGGGCGTCGCGCGCTTGATCTCGACCTGTTCCGGGGTGCCGTAGTTGTCCAGCACCGCCGGGACGTCGGTCAGGATCATGAGGAAGTCGGCCTCGATGGCCTCAGCGAGCACGGAGGCGGTGAGGTCCTTGTCGATGACGGCCTCCACGCCCTTGCGGAGCCCGCGCTCGTCGCGGATGACGGGGATCCCGCCCCCACCCGCACAGACCACTACCGCGCCTGCCTCGATGAGGGTGCGGATGATCCGCGTCTCCACGATGCGCTGCGGCTTCGGCGAGCCCACGACGCGGCGGAAGTACTGGCCGTCAGCCTTCATCGCCCAGCCGCGCTCCTCGGCGAGCTTCTTCGCCTCGTCCTCGCCGTAGACCTGGCCCACGAACTTGGTCGGGTTCTGGAAGGCGGGGTCGCCGGCGAGTACGAGGGTCTGGTTCACGATCGACGCCACGTGCCGTCCGGGCAGGTGGTTCTGCAGGGACTGCAGCATCCAGTACCCGATCATCCCCTGCGTCATCGCGCCGAGGGTGTCAAAGGGGTAGGGCTCCGTCAGGTTCGGGTCGTTCGCCGACTGCAGGGCGAAGACGCCGACCTGGGGGCCGTTGCCGTGGGTGAGGACGAACTCGTGGTGCTCCGCGAGGGGCGCGAGGGCCTTGACCGCGCGATCCACGTTCGCCTGCTGCGGACGAGCGTCCGGCTTCTCGCCGCGCTGGAGGAGCGCGTTGCCGCCGAGTGCGATGACGATGCGCATGTCCTCACTCCCCCAGGGTGGCGACCATGACGGCCTTGATGGTGTGCATGCGGTTCTCGGCCTGGTCGAAGACCACGGAGGCCTCGGACTCGAAGACCTCGTCGGTGACCTCGAGGGACTCCATGCCGGTCTTCTGGAAGATGTCCTCGCCGACCTTGGTGTTGCGGTCGTGGAAGGCCGGCAGGCAGTGCAGGAACTTCACGTTCGGGTTGCCGGTGGCAGCCATGAGCTCGGCGTTGACCTGGTACGGGGAGAGCAGCGCGATCCGCTGGTCCCAGACCTCCTTGGGCTCGCCCATGGAGACCCAGACGTCGGTGTACAGGAAGTCGCAGCCGGCGACGCCCGCCTTGGCGTCGGCCGTGACCGTCACCTTCGCACCGGTCTCGGCCGCGATCCGCTCCGCCTCGGCGACGATCGCGGCGTCGGTCTGCAGTTCGACGGGGGCGACCATCCGGACGTCCATGCCCATCATCGCGCCGGCGATGAGGAGCGAGTTGGCGACGTTGTTGCGCGCGTCGCCCACGTAGGCGAACGTGATGTCCGCGTAGTCCTTGCCGGAGGCCTCGTGCATGGTGAGCTGGTCGGCCAGCATCTGGGTGGGGTGCCAGTCGTCGGTGAGGCCGTTCCACACCGGGACGCCGGAGAGCTCGGCGAGCACCTCGACGTGCTCCTGCTTCGAGCCGCGGAACTCGATACCGTCGTAGAAGCGGCCGAGCACCCGCGCCGTGTCCGCGACGGACTCCTTGTGGCCCATCTGCGACCCGCTCGGGTCGAGGTAGGTCACGTGGGCGCCCTGGTCGAAGGCCGCGACCTCGAACGAGCACCGGGTCCGGGTGGACGTCTTCTCGAAGATGAGGGCGATGTTCTTGCGGGCGAGGTGCTGGACCTCACGGCCCTCCTTCTTCGCGGCCTTCAGCTCGGCCGAGAGGTCGAGCAGGTACCGCCACTCCTCGGGGGTGAAGTCCAGCTCCTTGAGGAAGCTGCGGCCCTTGAGGTCGACGCTCATGTCAGTCCTTTCGAAGTGTGTGGGTGATTGGATGTTCGTCAGAGCGCTTCACGCTGCGTGGGGCAGCTCATGCAGCGCGGTCCACCTCGACCGCGCCCGAGTTCGCCGCCCGGCACCGTGATGACACGCACGCCCTCGGACTCGAGGTAGGCGTTGGCGACAGTGTTGCGGTCGTACGCGACCACGACGTTGGGGCGGACGGTCAGCACGTTGCACGCGTCGTTCCACTGGCCGCGTTCGGCCGAGAGGTTGTCCTCCGGTGTGGTCAGCACGCGGATCGCGGGAATGCGGAGTGCCCGCGCGATCACCGCGTGCATCTCATCTCCCGGCGCGTAGCTGACCTCGATCTCGCCGTGCCTCTCCCCTCGCGTGACGGTCACGGACGGCAGCATCCCGAGGTGCTTGTACTTGAGGAACGTGTCCTGGTTCACCATCGTCATGACGGTGTCGAGGTGCATCTGGGAGCGGACCTGCTTCATGACGAGGCCGACGACGGTGTGGACCTCCTCGCTGTTCCACAGCAGCGCGCGGGCGAGGCGCTCGAAGCCGGAGGAGCGGGTGCGTTCCGAGATCCCGACGAGGACGGCGCCGTTGCCGATCACCTCGACGTCGCCACCCTCGATCGTCGCGGGACCATCGGCCAGCCCGTTCGACCAGCGCTTGAAGTCCTGGCCGGCGAAACGGGGGTGCCAGCGGTAGACCGCCTCGAAGTTGACCGTCTCGCGCTGGCGGGCGGGCTTCTGCATGGAGTTGACGGAGACGCCGTCGTAGACCCAGCAGGTCGTGTCACGGGTGAAGAGGTGGTTTGGCAGGCACCGCAGGAGCATGAAGTCGCGGTCCGAGGCGGCGAAGTAGGCCGCGGGGCGGTCGCCGATGCGCTCGAGCAACTCGTCCTTGGTGATGCCCACGATGAGGTGTTCGGCCAGTTCGGCGGCGGTGAGCGTGTCGGCGTACTCCCGCATGTAGCGGTTTCCGGTGACGCCGTACCAGCGCTCCTCGAACGTCTCGGCGGAGACGTACTCGCGAGCCTCGGGGATCTCGAGCGCCTCGGCGAGGAGTTCCTGGGCGTAGAGCACCTCCGCACCCTCGGCTCGCAGCGCCTCGGCGAACACGTCGTGCTCCTGTTGAGCCCGCTCCGTCCACAGGACATCATCGAAGAGGAGTTCGTCCTTGTTGGTCGGCGTGAGCCGATCCATCTCGGAGCCCGGCCGGTGGAGGATCACCTGGCGGAGCTGTCCTACCTCGGAGCCTACGTGGTACGTCATCGTCCCTGCCTCATCGCTGTTGTCGATGTTCTGGTGTCCAGCGTAGCCCATTCTGGTACGGCCGTACCACGGACTTTGGTACTAATGTCCAACTCTCTTGGGGGACACCCCGTGTGGTGGATGTCACATCCGCGACCGGGCTCGGTGGCGCGGGGAGGCACCCGCCGATCGTGGGACGAGGAGCCCACGCCAGGCGAACTCGATGACGTCTGCGGGCACGACCCCGGCCGGCAGTCCCGCAGTTACGGAACACCCGCGTAGCGCCTGACCGGCAGGTGGAATGGGAGGCGTCAGGCGGTTGCGGTGGGCTCAATCTGGCCCAGCACCGCTGCCAGGGCAGAGGTGAAGGCCGCAGCCTGCTCGCGATCCAGGATGTACGGCGGCGCAAGGCGGATCGCGGTCGGGGTGACGTTGTTGGTGATGTACCCGGCGTCGAGCAGCGCGCGCTGCACCGGCGCCGAGGGTCGGTCGATCTCCACGGCGATGAGGAGCCCGCGGCCGCGCACCTCCACCACTCCGGGGACGCGCTCCAGTTCGCCGCGCCACCACGCGCCGAGTTCCCCGACATGGCCGAGGAGCGGGAGCGCGGCATCCACAACCGCCAGGGCCGTGGCAGCCGCGAGGGGGTTGCCACCGAAGGTGGTGCCGTGCTGGCCGGGCCCGAGCAGGTCCGCTGCCGGGCCGTAGCCGATCACGGCCCCGATCGGGAAGCCGCCGCCGAGTCCCTTCGCCATCGTGACGACGTCGGGCACGATCCGGGCGGCGGTGTGCGCGAACCACTCGCCAGTGCGGCCGGCACCGGTCTGGACCTCGTCCACGACGAGCAGCGCCCCGCGCTCGTGCGTGAGCGTACGGGCAGCGCGGAGGTAGGCAGCATCGAGAGGCCGTACCCCGGCCTCCCCCTGGATCGCCTCCACGAAGAGTGCGGCGACCTCGCCGTCGAGAGCGGCGTCGAGAGCGTTCAGGTCCCCGGGCGGCACGAACGTCACACGGCCTGGGAGCGGCTCGAACGGCTCGCGGTAGGCGGGCTTCCACGTGAGGGACAGCGCCCCCAGGGTACGGCCGTGGAAGGCGCTCTCGAGGGCCACGATCCGGCCGCGGGGGCGGTGGCGCAGGGCGAGCTTGATCGCGGACTCATTCGCCTCGGAGCCCGAGTTGACCAACAGCACCTTCGAGCCGGGCGGCGCGTCCGACAGCTCGAGGAGGCGCCGGGCGAGCTCCAGTTGCGGCGGCGAGGTGAAGAAGTTCGAGACGTGTCCCAGCGTGGCCGCCTGCCTGCCGAGCGCCGCCACGACGTCCGGGTGCGCGTGGCCGAGGACGTTGACGGCGATCCCGCCGAGCAGGTCCAGGTAGCGGTTGCCACTCTCGTCCCACACCCAGGGGCCCTCGCCACGGACGAGCAGGCGCAGCGGGACGCCGAAGATCCCGAAGAGCCGGGCGGTGTAGTCATCCTGCCAGGTCATGCCACAGCTCCGTCCGGCAGCACCGAGGTGCCGACACCCTCGTTCGTGAAGACCTCGAGCAGCATCGAGTGCGGCTGGCGGCCGTCGATGATGTGGGCCTTCTCGACGCCGCCGCGCACGGCACGGGCGCAGGCCTCCATCTTCGGGACCATTCCGGCCTCGAGAGACCCCATCATCCCGTCCAGCGCACTCAGGGAGATCTCGTTGATCAGCGAGTCCCGGTTCGGCCAGTTGGCGTACAGGCCGGGCACGTCGGTGAGGATGACGAGTTTCCGGGCGCCCAGGGCGATCGCGAGGGCGGCGGCAGCGGTGTCGGCGTTCAGGTTGAGCACCTCCCCCTGGGCGTCGGGCGCCACGGTCGAGATCACCGGGATCCGTCCCGCGCGCAGGAGGTCCTCCACCGCGTGCGGGTCGACAGCTGCGACATCACCCACGAGGCCGACGTCGACCTCCTCGCCCTCCACCGTCGCGTGGCGCACCTCGGCAAGCATGAGGCCGCCGTCGCCGCCCGACAGCCCGACGGCGTAGGGGCGGTCGGCGTTGATCAGGCCGACCAGTTCGCGCTGCACCTTCCCGGTGAGGACCATCTGGACGACGTCACGCACCTCCGGCGTCGTGACGCGCAGGCCGCCGCGGAACTCGGAGGCGATACCGAGCCGCCCCAGCATCGCGGTGATCTGCGGACCGCCGCCGTGCACCACGATGGGGTGGATGCCCACCTGCCGCAGGAACTGGACGTCCTTGGCGAAGGACCGCTTGAGGGACTCGTCGACCATGGCGTGCCCGCCGTACTTCACGACGATGCGCTGCCCGGCGTAGCGCTGCAGCCATGGCAGCGCCTCGATCAGCACGTCGGCCTTCCAGGGCGCCGGGATCTCCTCGTAGTTGTGGATCGATGTCATGTGGAGTACGCGCTGTTCTCGTGGACGTAGTCGTGGGTCAGGTCATTGGTCCAGACCGTGGCGCTCATCTCTCCGGCGTGCAGGTCGACGACGACGCGGACCTCCCGCCCGGTCAGGTCGACGAGGGACCGGTCGTCCCCCACTCCCCCTGCCCTGGCGACCTGGACGCCGTTCATCCACACGTCGAGGTCGTCGGCCTCGAACGGTGCGACGTCGGCCGGGACCGTGCCGACCGCCGCGAGGACGCGGCCCCAGTTCGGGTCATTGCCGAAGACCGCGGCCTTGAACAGGTTCGACGAGGTGACGGCCCGGGCGACGGCGAGGGCGGCGCGCTCCGTCGTCGCGCCCCGCACGGTGACCGCGATGTCGTGCGAGGCCCCCTCTGCGTCGGCGACCAGCTGCCGGGCCAGGTCGGCGCAGGCGGCGTCGAGGAGGGCCCCGAACTCGGTGGGCGAGGCGACGACGCCCGACGCCCCCGAGACCAGCAGCAGGACCGTGTCGTTGGTGGACATGCAGCCATCGGAGTCGACCCGGTTGAAGGAGTACTCGACGGCGTGGCGGAGGGCGGCGTCGGCCGCCTCCGCGTCGACGACCGCGTCCGTGGTGAGCACCACCAGCATCGTGGCGAGGGCGGGATTCAGCATGCCGGCGCCCTTGGCCATCCCGCCGACCGACCAGCCCGGTCCCTGCTGCGACGTCTGCTTCGCCACGGTGTCAGTGGTGAGGATCGCGTGCGCGGCTGCCTCCCCGCCGTCGGCCGAGAGCGCCGCGGCGGCGGCGTCGATCCCGGCGAGCAGCCGCGGCATGTCGAGCCGCTCCCCGATCAGGCCGGTGGAACAGACCAGCACATCGCCGGCGCCCACGCCGAGCAACTCCGCCACGTGCTCCGCAGTCGCGTGGGTGTCGAGGAAGCCCGCCGGGCCGGTGCACGCGTTGGCGCCGCCGGAATTCAGCACCACGGCACGGGCGCGGCCATCCCCCACCGCCGTGCGCGACCACAGCACCGGGGCGGCCTGGACGCGGTTCGAGGTGAAGACGCCCGCCGCGACGTCGAGGGGACCGTCGTTGACGACGAGCGCGACGTCGGGACGTCCCGACTTCTTCAGTCCGGCGGTGACGCCGGCAGCCCTGAAGCCGGCGGGGCTGGTGATCACGGCGCCACCCCCACGTCGGTCAGGCCCGTGGACTCCGCGAGACCCAGCGCGAGGTTGAGCGCCTGGACGGCGGACCCGGCGGTTCCCTTCACGAGGTTGTCCAGGGCGCACATGGCGACGACGCGGTCCGCGTGCCGGTCAACGGCCACCTGGACCAGGGCGGCGTTCGACCCCACAACCATCGCCGTCGTGGGCCACTGGCCCTCGGGCAGCAGGTGCACGAAGGGTTCGCCGGCGTACGCCTCCTCCCATGCGGGGCGAACCTGGGCTGCGTCGCCGACGAGTGGCGCGGTGACCGACGCGAGGATGCCGCGCGACATCGGCACGAGGATCGGCTGGAAGGCGACCCTGGGCTCGGCCGCGCCGGCCCGGCGGAGGTTCTGCTCGATCTCCGGGATGTGGCGGTGCGTCCCTCCGACCGCGTAGGGCGCCGCGCTCCCGAGCGCCTCGGCCGCGGTCAGGTGTGGCTTCAGCGCCTTCCCGGCACCCGAGTAGCCCACCGCGAGGGTCGCGACCACGTCACCGGGGTCGATGAGCCCCACGCCGGGCTGGATCGCCAGCGTCACGGCGGCGACGTTGCAGCCGGTCACCGCGATCCGGTCCGCGCCGGCGAGGACCGCCCGTTGCGCGCGCGGCGTCTGTTCACCGGCGTGGAGCAACTCGGGGAGGCCGTACGCCCACGTACCCGCATGGGGCGTTCCGTAGAACTCCTCCCAGTCGACAGCGCGCTCGAGGCGGAAGTCGGCACCACAGTCGATGACGACCGCCCCCTCCAGATCCCCCGCGATCGGTCCGGAGGCGCCGTGCGGCAGGGCGAGGACGACGACGTCGGCGCCGGCGAGATTCTCGGTGGTGGTCTCGACGAGCGTTCGCTCCGCCAGTGGGCGGAGGTGCGGATGATGGCGCCCGACCGCCGTGCCCGCGTTCGCCGATGCCGTGAGCGCACCGATCCTGACAGCGGGATGCGCCAGCAGGAGGCGGAGCACCTCCCCGCCGGCATAACCGGAGGCCCCCGCCACCGCGACAGTGATGTTCATCCGCATAAGCATACATCCCGTTGCATGTTATGAATGATGCGATCGGGCGGGGCACCCCGTCCCCGGCCGATGATGCCACAGACGCCGCCGCGGCAGGCTTCGCGGTCCAGAATGGGCACATGCGCGCGATCAGGGCCGGGGTGGCCGGCGGTCCGGAGGTCCTCGAGTGGGTGGAGGTCCCGGACCCCCTGCCGGGGCCCGGCGAGCTCCTCGTGCGCCTGCACGCCGCGGGCGTCAACTTCATCGACACCTACCAGCGCGGCGGGATCTACCCGATGCCCTTCCCGCACGTGCCCGGCTCCGAGGGCTCCGGAGTGGTGGTCTCGGGGACGGACGGCTTCAGTCCGGGCGACCGCGTGGCGTGGGCACAGGCGCCGGGCAGCTACGCCGAGCTGGTGGTGGTGCCCGCCGCCCGGGCGTTGCGGGTGCCGGACACGGTGGAACTCGACACCGCCGCCGCCCTGCCCCTGCAGGGTCTCACCGCGCACTACCTGCTTCGCTCCACGTTCCCGGTCGGTGAGGGCACGACGATGCTGATCACCGGGGGTGCGGGCGGTGTGGGCCACCTGGCGATCCAGATCGCGAAAGCCCTCGGAGCGACCGTCCTCGCCACCGTCGGCACGGCCGCGAAGACGGGCCCCGCACTGGAGGCCGGGGCGGACCACGTGCTGGTCCTGGACAGGATGTCCGACGTCGTCGCCGACCTCCCGGCGGCGGTGCGCACGCTCGTTCCCGGGGGCGTCGACGTCAGCTACGACGGCGTCGGCCGTGACACCTTCGACGCAACCCTCGCCTGCATCCGGCCGCGTGGGCTGCAGGTGTTGTTCGGGGGCGCCTCGGGGCAGGTGCCCCCCTTCGACCTGCAACGCCTGAACGCGGCCGGGTCACTGTTCGTGACCCGTCCGACGCTCGCGCACCACCTGGCGACCCGCGAGGAACTCGACTGGCGGGCGGGCGAACTCTTCGGGATGCTCGACGCCGGCACACTCCACGTGGAGATCGGGCTTCGGGCTCCGCTCTCGGCCGCCCGCGCGGCCCACGAGGCGCTCGAGGCGCGCGCGACCACCGGGAAGGTCATCCTGGTGGCCTGAGCGCACCCCCTACCGCTCCGGCAGGTGCTCCCTCAGGTCGGCTGCGATCTGCTGCGCCCACGTGCGGATCCGCTCCCACTCGCGGAAGTCGCCCTCAGGGGCGTTCCCCAGGCGCGCCACGGACCGTTCGCGCAAGGACAGCTCCGGCATCTCCATCCGGCCCTTGAACACCTGGTGGTCGATGGGGTTGATCGACAGCAGGGTGGGACCGATGCGCCGCGGGTCCTGCACGTTGCCGACCGGCACGCCGGAGAGCCCGCTCGAGAACGCCCAGAGCGGCATCGTCCTCAACTGGTCGCCGTAGTGCGAGATGAAGTTGCGGGCCGACTCCATCCACTGGGTCATGTAGACCGCCGAGCCGAGCACCACGGCGTCCACCCCGTCCAGCGACGTGACGTCGCCCGGCTCGACGCTCGACGCGTCGAATCCCTCCTTGCGGAGCTCATCCGCGATGACCGCGCCGATCTCCTTGGTCGCGCCATGCTTGGATGCCGTCACTACGAGGACCTTCATGGGTGCCATTGTTCACCGAAAGTCCGTGGGCGGGAAATCTCCGGCGGGCACCTCCACGAGGCCGAGGCGGCGCGCACTCGATGCCTGGGACAGACGGCTGGGGTCGTCCACGCCCACCCGGACATAGGACCCGGAGAGGTGGTCGGCATCACCGCGCGCGAGGGCGAGCGCGAGCGCGACGACGTCCGCCGGGTCCGTCCACTCGCTGCGATCGGCATGCATCCGCATGGAGGCGGTCATGTCGGTCCGTACCACGCCGGGAGCCATCTCGAAGGACCGCAGACCGCGGTCGAAGCCAGCGGCATGGAGCGCCCCGCCGAGTCGGAACAGCGCGCTCTTCGAGGCGGTGTAGGCGGTGGCGGTCGGGAAGTCGCGCGTCCCCGAACCGGAGTTCACGTCGATGATCCGGCCACCACCCCGCGCGAGCATGCCGGGAACCACCGCACGGGCCAGGTGGAAGGGTCCCCGCACATTCACCTCGAGCACACGCCACCACTCGTCCGGGGCGGCCTCCCACACCGGCACCTCGGCGTCCACCACGCCGGCGTTGTTGACGAGGACGTCGATCGAACCCAGGTCACGGACAATCCGGGCGACGGCGCGCTCGACGTCCTCCCAGCGGGTCACGTCGACGGCTGCGGTCACCACGCGCCCCGGCGGTGGGATCTCCGCGGCCACGGCGGCGAGCGCGTCCGCACTGGTGGCCAGCAGCGCGACGTCGAACCCGGCGGAGGCGAAGCCCAGGGCGAGGTGGCGGCCAATCCCCCGGGAGGCGCCGGTGATGAGGGCGGTACGGGGAGGAGGGGGCGCCATCATCGCAGCCGTGCTCCGAGCTCCGCGGCGGCTGCGGCGATGACACGCTCGCGCACGCCCGCGATCTCGGCGGCGGACAGGGTGCGGTCGGCCGCCCGCAGCCGCAGGGAGAAGGCCAGAGACTTCACGCCGGGTCCGAGGGCTTCCGAGGTGTAGACGTCGAACAGCCGCACCTCCTCCGCGAGCGGGGCCGCGGCGGCACGTACCACCGCGAGCGCGCGGCCGTTCGGCGTGCCGGCGTCCATGACGAGGGCGATGTCCTCCTTCGCGGGCGGGTAGGTCGAGACCGGACTCACCTGCAGCGCGTCGGCGGGGACGGCGTCGAGGATGGCATCGAGGTCGAGCTCGAAGGCCACGGAGCGCGGGGGCAGGTCCAGGCCGGGGAGGACCGCGGGATGCAGCTCGCCCGCGTGGCCCACGACCGTGCCGCCCACGAGCAGGGCGGCACAGCGGCCGGGATGCCACGGGGCGTACTCCGCCTGGGTCGTGCCGACCGCGACGCCGACGGTCCGGCCCGCCAGGAGCGCCAGCTCGACGGCGTCTGCCCAGTCCCACGTCCGGGGGCGTCCCAGGGCACCTCCGGGGGCCGTGGGGCCCGCCATGACGGCGGCGAGGTGCGTGGGCTGCCGGGGGACGGCCCCGTGGATCGCGGCGAGTGTCTCGGGTGCCGGCAGCTGGCCCACGGGCGGCAGCGGGGACCGCGACACCTCGCGGCCCTCCGTCACCATGCCGACCTCCATCACGGCGAGATCGTTGCCGCGCCCGACGTTGCGACGGGCCACGTCGAGGAGGGTGGCCAGCAACGTCGTCCGGAGGAAGGGCTGGTCGTCCGCGATCGGGTTGGCCAGCCGGACCATCTGTCGCCTCGGGTCGTCCGGGGGGAGGCCGAGCCGGTCGTGCACGTCACCCACGAACGGATAGGACAGCACCTCGTTGAGCCCGTGCTCGGCGAGGGCGCGCACCACCGCGCGGCGCTGGCGCTGCCGCACGGTCAGTCCCCGGCCCGCCGGAGCGCACGGGACCACGGACGGGATCTGGTCGTATCCCCGCAGCCTGGCGACCTCCTCCACGAGGTCCTCGGGGATGGTCAGGTCGGTGCGCCAACTCGGGGGGGTGACGGTCAGGGTGTCGCCGTCCCGCCGGACGTCGGCTCCCAGCATCGCGAGCGTCGCAGCGACGTCGTCGGTGGAGTAGGGGACGCCGATGATGCGTCGGGGGAACTGGCCGTCCATCACCACCGGACGGGGCGGGACGGTGGTGTCGACGTCGGTGACGACGTCCTCGATGCGCCCGCCACCGTACTCGACGAGCAGCTCGGCTGCCCGCTGCGCCGCGTACGGCGGCAGCTGGGGGTCCACCCCGCGCTCGAAGCGCTTGGCGGACTCGCTCGGGATCCGGTGGCGGCGGGCGGTGCGCGCGACGGTCACGGGGTCGAAGTGCGCGGCCTCCAGGAGGACGTCGGTGGTACCGGCGTCGATCTCGGTGGACGCCCCGCCCATCACGCCGGCGAGGGCGAGGACGCGGCGTCCGTCGTCGTCGGTGATGAGGAGGTCCTCCGGGTCGAGCACGCGGCGCACGTCGTCGAGCGTCACGAGTTCCTCCCCGGCGACGGCGCGGCGCACCACCAGGGGTGCGCGCACCTTGCCGAGGTCGTAGGCGTGCATCGGCTGGCCCAGGTCGAGCATCACGAAGTTGGTGACGTCGACGGCCAGCGAGATGGGCCGCATGCCCGCCTGCCGGAGCCGCTCCGCCATCCACGCGGGAGACGGTGCCTGCGGATGGACCCCGCGAACCACGCGGGCGACGAAGCGGTCGCAGCCGACGACGCCGTGCACGCCGCCCGTCTCCCGCACCTCGACCGGGAAACCGCCTTCTCCGGGGGCGGGGGGGTGGATCCGCGAGACCGGGTCGGTGAAGCGCGCACCGGTGGAGTGGGAGTACTCGCGGGCCACGCCGCGCATTGAGAAGCAGTACCCGCGGTCGGGGGTGATGTTGATCTCCAGCAGCTCCGACCCAAGCCCGAGGACGGGGATCATGTTCGTGCCGACCGGGGGGACCTCGCCCCCGAGGTAACGCTCGAGCACCATGATCCCGCTGTGGTCGCTGCCGAGGCCGAGCTCGCGCTCGGAGCAGATCATGCCGTCCGAGACGTGGCCGTAGGTCTTCCGCGCGGTGATCGGGAACGGGCCGGGCAGCACCGCCCCGGGGAGGGCGACCACCACGTGATCGCCCACCCCGAAGTTGTGCGCACCGCAGATGACGCCGCGGGAGGCCACGGGGGCCTGCTCGGCGCCAGTGCCCGGCGGGTCGTTGAACGCGCCAACATCGACCCGGCAGTAGTTCACGGTCTTGCCGTTCTTGTGCTTCTCGCGGGCGATGGAGAGCACGCGTCCGACCACGAGGTCCCCCGTCACCGTGGGAGGGGTGATGGACTCCTCCTCCAGGCCCACGCGCACGAGGTCCGCGGCGAGCTGGGCCACGGTCGTCCCCGGCGGCACCTCCACGTGGTCCGCGAGCCACTGCAGCGGTACGTACGGCATCACACGCCCCTTCCGAGTGAGGTGGTCCCGAACTGGGTGGAGAAGCGCACGTCCCCTTCCACCATGTCACGCATGTCCGCGATTCCGTGGCGCAGCATGAGGGTGCGCTCCACACCCATCCCGAATGCGAAGCCGGTGTACTCGGCCGGATCCACGCCGCAGGCCCGCAGCACGTTCGGGTTGACCATTCCGCAGCCGCCCCACTCGATCCAGCCGGGCCCCCCCTTCTTCTGCGGGAACCACAGGTCCATCTCGGCGCTCGGCTCCGTGAATGGGAAGAAGGACGGCCGGAGCCTGGTGCGTGCCTCCGGGCCGAACATCGCGCGGGCGAAGTGGTCGAGCGTCCCCTTCAGGTGGGCCATGGTGATGCCCCGGTCCACCGCGAGGCCCTCCACCTGGTGGAAGACGGGAGTGTGGGTGGCGTCGAGGGCATCGGTCCGGAACACCTTCCCCGGGCACGCGATGTAAACCGGGAGGTCACGCTCGAGCAGGGTCCGGGCCTGCACCGGCGAGGTGTGCGTGCGGAGGATGAGGTGGGAGCCCACGCCGCCGTCGTCGATGAAGAACGTGTCCTGCATCTGGCGCGCGGGGTGGTCGGGATTGAAGTTCAGCGCGTCGAAGTTGAACCACTCGTGCTCCAGCTCGGGACCCTCGGCGATCTCCCAGCCCATCGAGGTGAAGAAGTCCGAGATGTCGTCGATCAGGGCGTTCAGCGGGTGGCGTGAACCGACCGGGATGCGATCGGCGGGCGTGGTGACGTCCACGGCCTCGTCGCGCAGGATGGCGAGGGCGGCCTCGGCCTCGAGGACCTCGGTCCGTTCCGCGAGCGCCGCGGCGATGCGGGCGCGGGCCTGGCCGAGGTTCTTGCCGGCGACCGCCTTGTCCCCGGCTGGGAGCGCCCCGATCGCGCGGTTCGCGAGCGTCAGGGGCGCACGGTCACCCGTGTGGGCGAGGCGCACCTCCTTCAGCGCCGGCAGGTTCGGGGCCGCGGAGATCGCGGTGAGCGCGCGGGCGACGGCCTCCTCGATCGCCGGTGTGTCGAGGGGCGAGATCTGCTCGGACACGGTGTGCCTTTCTCTCACGGACCCCCCAATCCTAGGTGGCCGGGACGTGGGCCCCGCCGCGCGCCTGCCATCCGGGACGCCCCCGACACGCAGGAGACCGGCTCCCGGCTGCGGGACGGAGGTGCTACCTTCCACCCATGCGAGTGGCAGACATCATCCGCAAGAAGGGCTCCGACGTCGTCACGCTCCCTCCGAGCGCGACGATCGCCGAACTGGTGGAGACCCTGGCGGACAAGAACATCGGTTCCGTGGTCATCATGGAGGACGACGAGGTGGTGGGCATCGTCTCGGAGCGCGACGTCGTCCGCCGTCTCCGCACCTCCCAGGACGTCTCCGAGCCGGTCAGCGCAATCATGACGCGGCAGCTGGTGTGGTGTGGCCCGCACGATGACGTCCGCGAACTCGCCACGACCATGACGGAACGCCGGATCCGGCACGTGCCCGTCGTCGTCGATGGCCGCCTCGCGGCGATCGTCTCCATCGGCGACGTCGTCAAGCACCGGCTCGAGGAGCTCGAGGCGGAACGTGACCAGCTCGCGGGGTACGTGCACGGGTGAGACCCGTCCATGTGGTGTGCTGCGGCCTCGCCACGCTGGACCTCGCCTACGTCGTGGCTCGCCCACCCCTGGTGGACGAGAAGGTGGTCGCCCGTGAGCTGCGCGTCGACGCGGGCGGCCCCGCCCTCAACGCGGCGCGCACCGTGGTCGCCCTCGGCGGCCGCGCCACCCTCGTGACCGCCCTCGGGTCGGGTCCGCTCGCCGATCTCGTTCGCTCCCGTCTCGGGGGCGTCACCGTCGTGGACGTCGCGCCCGGGGATCACACCCCACCCGTCTCGACGGTCATGGTGGACGACTCCGGCGGCCGGGCCGTCGTGTCGACCAACGCGACGCGCCTGGGCTCGCCGGCGCCCGTCAGCCTGCCCTCCGACGCCGACGCCCTCCTCGTGGACGGACACCTGATGACGACCTCCACCGCTCTCGCGGCGTCGGCCGGCGGGCCTCCGGTGATCCTCGACGGTGGCTCGTGGAAGGACGGGCTGGAGCGCCTGCTCCCCCGGGTCAGCGTGGCGGCACTGTCCGCCGCCTTCCGGCTGCCGGACGGCGACGACGCCCTGACCGGCGTCATCCGGCGAGGAGCGGCTGCCGCAGTGCGGACACACGGTCCCCTCCCCGTGGAGATCCTTTCGGCCGGCCAGCTGCGCCGGGTGGCGGTCCCGCCCGCCGACGTCGTGGACTCCCTCGGAGCGGGCGACGTGTTCCACGGGGCCCTCGCGTTCGCCCTCGCTCGCGGTGCCGGGCTCGACGACGCCGTCGCGGGCGCGGTCGTCCTCGCGTCGGAGTCCGTGCGGCACCCCGGCGCGATGGGCTGGGCGTCAGGCGCCTGACCGTTGCGCCCGCGCGGCCGCGTACAGGCAGATGGCCGCGGCGGCCGCCACGTTCAGCGACTCGGCCGCCCCATAGAGCGGGACCGCGAGCAGTTCGTCGCAGGCTGCCCGCTCCGCGGGCGAGAGCCCGCGTGCCTCGTGGCCGAACACCCACGCCGTCGGCTCGTGCAACCGGGCCGCGGAGAAGACGTCCCGCCGGGAATGCGCGTCGGCGCCCACGAGTCGCAGTCCGGCAGCGCGCGCCGCCGCGGCGGCGGCCTCGAACGACACCCCGGTGACGACCGGGAGGTGGAAGAGCGAGCCTGCGGACGCCCGCACCACCTTCGGGTTGGTCACCTCCACCCCCCCACGGCAGACGACCACCACGTCCGCGCCGGCCGCGTCGGCGATCCGCAGCAACGTGCCGGCGTTGCCCGGATCGGAGACCTCGGGCAGCAGCACCGCGAGGCGGGCCCCGCGGAGCGCGGCCACACCGGGCGACACCGGGAGGGAGGCCACGGCCAGGATCCCCTGGGCGTCCGGGCTCATGGCCTCAGCGACCTCGGGAGTGACCTCGTGCACCCACAACCCCGCCCGGCGGGCGGATGCGAGCGGGCCGCGTTCCCGCTCCGCGACGGCAGGAGTGGTGTACACGTCCCGGACCAGCGACGGCGCGTGGGCGAGCAGTTCCCGGACGGCCTGGGGACCCTCGACGAGGAACTGGCCGTGGCGCTGGCGTGCCGAACGCCTGGACAGTCCGGCGACGTACCGCACTCGGGTGGCGCGGGGGTTCGCCAGGATGTCCAGGCGTTCGGGCATGGGACGGCCTCAGGCGGCCGGGGCGTTCACGTCCGCGGGAAGGGCCTTCCGGGCCACGTCGACCAGCGCCGTGAACGCGGCGGGGTCATTGACGGCGAGGTCGGCGAGCATGCGCCGGTCGACCTCGACCTCGGCCAGCTTGAGCCCCTGGATGAACCGGTTGTAGGTCATTCCCTGCGCGCGGACCGCCGCGTTGATCCGCTGGATCCACAGCTTGCGGAACTCGCCCTTGCGGTCCTTCCGGTCACGGTAGGAGTAGACGAGCGAGTGGGTCACCTGCTCCTTCGCCTTGCGGTAGAGCCGCGACCGCTGCCCGCGATACCCCGAGGCGCGCTCGAGGGTGGTGCGGCGCTTCTTCTGGGCGTTGACCGCCCGCTTCACGCGTGCCATTTCTCTCTCCTTGTGGTCCTAGCGGCCGAGCAGCCGGTTCATCTTCTTGAGGTCCCCGCCAGTGAGCACCTTCTCCTGGGCCAGGCGGCGGGTGCGCCTCGACGACTTGTGCTCCAGCAGGTGGCGCCTGTTGCGCTGCTCGTGCATGAGCTTGCCGCTGCCGGTCACCTTGAAGCGCTTCTTGGCGCCCGAATGGGTCTTGTTCTTGGGCATTACGTGTCCTTTCCTGGGTTCTCGGCGGGGGCACGCTCGGCCTCGCGCCGCCGGCGCTGCTCGCTCTTCGCCTGGATCTTCTTCTTCAACGGGCCGATGACCATGGTCATGTTGCGGCCATCCAGTCTGGGCTGCGATTCGACGACCCCGAACTCCGCCACCTCCGTGGCGAGGCGCTCGAGGAGGCGGATGCCCATCTCGGGCCGGGACTGCTCCCGCCCGCGGAACATGATCATGACCTTCACCTTGTCGCCGCCCTCCAGGAAGCGGATGACGTGGCCCTTCTTGGTCTCGAAGTCGTGCTTGTCGATCTTGAGGCGGAAGCGGATCTCCTTGAGCTGGGTGCTCGCCTGGTTGCGGCGCGCATCCCGCGCCTTCATGGCCGACTCGTACTTGTACTTGCCGTAGTCCATGAGCTTGCACACCGGCGGACGGGCGTCCGGCGCCACCTCGACCAGGTCGAGGTCCGCCTCCGCCGCCAGCCTGAGGGCATCCTCGAGACGGACGACGCCGACCTGTTCGCCGGAGGGTCCGACGAGGCGCACCTCGGGGACTCGGATCCGGTCGTTGATACGGGGCTCGCTGATTGTGCCGTTCTCCTCACTTGCGGGTGTCCACACACGAAAAACCTCCGTGCGCGGTGCTCACGGAGGTTCCAGGCCGAGTGATGGCATCAACCATCACGAGGGCGTGCTGCCCTCGTGACCATGACCCGGCCCCTGTCGCCATCCGGCAGTCGGGACCCAGGTGGGAACATGTCCGCTTCGCACAAGCCGTCCGCATTGCTGCGGACTGGTCGGGAACGATGCTACCAGATGGCTGCTCAGACGAGCGATGTGGGGTACAGCTCCAGGGAGTCGACCCGGACCCGGATGACGGCGTCGTCGCCGAGGGCCGCCGTCGCCCGCCTCATCGCGTCGGCCAGCCGTTCGGCCGCGAGTCCGGGCCGCACCGCCAGGACCACGCGGACCTCCGTCGTCCGGCCGGGCTCCACCCGCGCCCCGACGAGTTCGTCGATGCCGGCCAGGGCGCGCGCCACCACCTGGCCAAGGGTGGGGTCGGCCCAGGGCGGCACCCACTCCTCGCCCCGGGCGAGCGCCACGACGGCGGGCCGCGGGACGAGGACCGGCTCGTCACCGGGGTCCACGAGCAGCAGCCCGTCCGCGAGTTCAGTGGCGGCGTGCGCGGCCTGCGGCCCGCGGACCGGGAGCGGTCGTGCCGCTGGATCCCACGCCGTCAGCGCCCCGATGCTGGTGAAGACCGGCATCGCCGAGCGCCCGTCGGGCACCTCCACTGTCATGGTGGTGGACTGGTCGCACGACTCGGCCTCCGCCAGGGTGGCGGGGCGCGCGTGCGCGCGCACCGGGACCAGGACCCGTCCGTCCCGCAGGGCCGCCACGACGGCGGGGGTCCGCTGCGGGGGTTCGACCGCCTTGGCGGCGGCGAACGCGGCGGGCCGGGAACCGTCGTCGCCGGCGAAGGGGTTCGGCGCGAGGAGCCGTGCGGCCGCCGCCTCGTGCGCCGGGTCAGCCACGTGCAACCTCGAGCGCCTCCTCGAGGGTGAACTGGCCGGCGTAGAGGGCCTTCCCGACGATCGCGCCCTCCACGCCGATCGGCGTGAGCGCGGCGAGCGCGCGGATGTCGTCGAGGGTGGACACACCGCCCGAGGCGACCACAGGTGCATCCGTCGCGGCACACACGGCGCGCAGCAGCTCAAGGTTCGGGCCACGGAGGGTGCCGTCCTTCGTGACGTCCGTCACCACGTACCGGGCACAACCATCGGCGTCCAGCCGCGCGAGCACCTCCCAGAGATCACCGCCGTCACGGGTCCAGCCGCGGGCCGCCAGCGTGGATCCCCGCACGTCGAGGCCGACGGCGATCCGCTCCCCGTGCTCCGCGATCGCGTCCGCGGTCCATCCGGGGTTCTCGAGTGCGGCGGTGCCAAGGTTCACGCGGGCGGCACCGGTGGCGAGCGCGCGCCGTAACGACTCGTCGTCGCGGATGCCGCCGGACAGCTCCACCCGCACGTCGACGGCACTCACGATCCGCGCGAGCAGTTCCGCGTTCGTCCCGCGGGAGAAGGCGGCATCGAGGTCCACGAGGTGGATCCATTCGGCGCCCGCACGCTCCCACGCGCGCGCCGCGTCCAGCGGGTCCCCGTACGCGGTCTCGGTCCCCGCCGCACCCTGCGTGAGGCGGACGGCCCGCCCCTCCACCACGTCGACGGCGGGCAGCAGCACGAGGCTCATGCGTCTCCTCTCACAGGGTCTCGATCCAGTTGGCGAGCAGCTGGGCTCCGGCGTCGCCCGACTTCTCCGGGTGGAACTGGGTGGCGGAGAGCGCGTCGTTCTCGACGGCCGCCACGAAGTCGACTCCATGCCACGCCCAGGAGACGAGCGGGGGACGGAGCGGCCCGGCCATGCCGGCCGCCGGGTCGGTCACCACGCCGTAGGAGTGGACGAAGTAGAACCGCTCGTCCTCGACGCCCGCGAAGAGGCGCGACCCGGCCGCCGGGCGGACCTCCGACCAGCCCATGTGGGGCACTACCGGCGCATCGAGCCGGACCACGTCGCCAGGCCACTCGCCGAGGCCCTCGGTCACGACCCCGTGCTCCCGGCCGGTGGTGAACATGACCTGCAGGCCGACACAGATGCCGAGGACGGGCCGGCCGCCAGCGAGACGGCGCTCGATCATCATGGGACCCCGCACCGCCCGCAGCCCCTCCATGACGGCAGCGAAGGCTCCAACCCCGGGGACGACGAGGCCGTGCGCCTCGGACACCGCGCGGGGGTCGGCCGTCAGCTCGACCTCAGCGCCGGCGCGCTGCAGGGCCCGGACGGCCGATCGCACGTTCCCCGAGCCGTGGTCGAGGACGACGACCCTCTTCACGGCTTCCGTTTCTTCAGCCCGCGGGTGAACATGCGGGCCGCCTTCCAGCGGGGGATCTGCCCGGTGTCCTCGCCGCCCGGGACGTCGGCGAGCGCGACCTGGCCGAGGAGCAGGTCCTCCACCACGCCGTCCGCCGAGGCGAGGGCCAGCCCCGGAGGTACCTCACCCGCGGCCTCGCCCGCGGCGTACCGGTGCGCGGTGAGCTGGCCGGCGGTCTCGCCGTCGTGGTCGGTTCCCAGACGGGCAACGAGGAGGAGGACCTCGGTGTGGGTGAGGCGGGAGAGGGTGGCCGCCAGCTCCTCCGCGGCCGGGGGGACGTCGGTCACGAGGGCAGCGAAGGGGTCATCGGGGGGCGGCAGTTCCCGGGCGGCGACCGCGCCGGTCGTGGAGGGCACCACGGTGCAGTTCACGCCGCTCATCGCGCACAGGCCCGCCAGCGCGGACGCCGAGGCGACGGGCGTGAGGACCACGGCGATCCAGCCGTGGCGGGTGGCCGGCTGCGGCACCAGCCCCGCCACGAGGCGCTCGAACTCGTCGTCGACGCTCATCAGAGCGCCCCCTTCGTCGACGGGATGCCGCGCACGCGGGCATCCGGCTCGACCGCCTGGCGAAGCGCGCGCGCCAGCGCCTTGAACTGTGCTTCCACGATGTGGTGCGGGTCGCGCCCCGCGAGCACTGTCACATGGAGGCAGATCCCCGCGTGGTGTGCGATGGATTCGAGGACGTGGCGGGTCAGGGAGCCGGTGAAGTGGCCACCGATGAGGTGGTGCTCCTGGCCCGGGGGCTCTCCCTCATGGACGAGGTACGGGCGGCCGGAGATGTCGACGACGGCGCGCGCCAGTGCCTCGTCGAGGGGGATGGTCGCGTCCCCGAAACGCCCGATGCCGCTCTTGTCCCCCAGTGCCTTCGCGAGCGCCCTGCCGATGCAGATGGCGACGTCCTCCACGGTGTGGTGGACGTCGACGTCCGTGTCCCCGCTGGCCTCCACGGTCAGGTCGATCAGGGAGTGGCGCGCGAGGGCGGTAAGCATGTGGTCGTAGAAGGGGACCGTCGTCGCGACGCGCGCGACCCCACTGCCGTCGAGGTCGAGTTCGACGACCACGCGCGACTCGCTCGTGGCCCGCTCGACGCGGGCGGTACGGGACTCAGCCACCTGTGACCTCCAGGAGTGCGGAACGAAACTGGGTCGTCTCCTCCGGTGTTCCAACCGTAACGCGCAGGTACCCCTCGGGACCGACTTCCCGGACGAGCACGCCCCGGTCAAGGAGCCCCTGCCACACCGCGCGACGGTCGGGCAGGACGCCGAAGAGGATGAAGTTGGCGTCCGACAGGACCGCGGTGAAGCCGTGCTGCCCGAACCACTCGTGCAGCCGGTCGCGTTCTTCCCGCAGGGAGGCCACCTGGTTCATGAGGCTGTCACGATGGCGGAGGGCTGCCAGTGCTGCGGCCTGCGTGATCGCCGACAGGTGGTAGGGCAGGCGGACCACCCGGACGGCGTCGACGACGCGCGTGTCGGCGGCCATGTACCCGAGCCGCAGCCCGGCCATCCCAAAGGCCTTCGACATGGTCCGGGACACCACGAGGTTGGGGTGGTCCTGCCGCAGCCCCAGGGCGGAGGAGTCGCGGACCCGGCGGAACTCGGCGTATGCCTCGTCCACGACGACGAGCGCGTCCGCCCCCTCCGGACCAGCCCCACGTGCCGCCGTCGCGAGGTGGGCGACCTCGTCGGGCGTCAGCGCGGTGCCGGTGGGGTTGTTGGGACTCGCCAGCAGGACGACAGCGGGCCGCACCTCGCGGATGTCCCTGGCCGCGGCCGTGATGTCGATGGTGAAGTCCTCCCGCCGCGGACGCGCCACCCAGCGGGTGAGGGTGTCCCGGGCGTACTCGGGGTACATCGAGTAGGTGGGCGCCCAGGACAGCACGGCGCGACCGGGACCACCGAACGCCTGCAGCAGGTGGAGCATCACCTCGTTCGAGCCGTTGCCCGCCCAGATCTCGGCGGCGGGGACGTCCGCGCCGGACTCGACGGCAAGGTAGTCGGCGAGCGCCTGGCGCAGCTCGGGGAAGTCACGCTCCGGATACCGGTTCGCGCCCCGCGCCGCAGCGGCGACGGCGGCCGCGATGTCGGCCACCACCGCCGGCGAGGGCGGGTACGGATTCTCGTTGACGTTGAGGACGACGGGCACGCGCAGCTGGGGCGCCCCGTATGGTTCCAGTCCGACCAGGTCGGGCCGGAGCGGTGGCCGCAGCTCCATTCAGCGGCCCTCGAGACGGCAGGTCACGGACTCGCCGTGCGCGGGCAGGTCCTCGCTCATGGCGAGCGCGACCAGGGGATCTGCGAGCGACGCGAGCGCCCGGGCGTCGTAGTCGACGACCTGGACCGACTTGAGGAAGGACTGCACGCCCAGCCCGGACGCGAAGCGGGCCGTGCCGCCGGTCGGGAGGACGTGGTTGGAGCCGGCGACGTAGTCCCCCAGCGGGACGGGCGAGTAGGGGCCGACGAAGATCGCGCCGGCGTTGCGGATGCGCCGGGAGACCTCCGTGGCGGAGCGGGTGTGGATCTCGAGGTGCTCGGCCGCATAGGTGTTCGCGACGTCGATGCCCTGATCGAGGTCACGCACGATGACGGCGCCGGACTGGGGCCCGGTCAGCGCCGTGCGGATGCGCTCGGCGTGGCGGGTGGCAGGGACCTGGCGCAGCAGCTCCGCCTCGACGGCGTCGACCAGCGGTGCGGAGGGCGTGATGAGCACGGAGGCGGCGGCCGGGTCGTGCTCGGCCTGCGAGATGAGGTCCGCGGCCACGTAGCGTGGGTCGGCCGTCTCGTCGGCGAGGATCGCGATCTCGGTGGTGCCTGCCTCGGCGTCGATTCCCACGCGCCCCAGGACGGCGCGCTTGGCGGCGGCGACGTAGACGTTCCCGGGCCCGGTGATGACGTCCACGGGCTCGCAGGCGGGTTCATCCCCGTCGCGGGCGCCGTAGGCGAACATCGCGATCGCGCCCGCGCCCCCCGCGGCGTACACCTCGGTGACACCGAGCAGCGCACAGGCCGCGAGGATCGTGGGGTGCACCAGCCCGCCGTGCTCCTTCTGGGCGGGAGACGCGACGGCGAGCTGCTCGACGCCGGCGACCTGCGCGGCGACGACGTTCATCACCACGGAGGACGGGTAGACCGCGAGCCCGCCGGGGACGTACAGGCCGACGCGCCGCACCGGGACCCAGCGCTGCTCCACGTAACCGCCGCGGACGACCTCGGTACGCCGGGCCGCAGGAAGCTGGGCGGTGTGGGCGAGGCGCGCGTGGTCGATGGCAACCTGCAGGCCCTCGCGCACGGGGGTCGGGAGCGTGGCGAGCGAGGCCGCCAGGTCGGCGGCGTCCATGGCGAGCCGTGGCGGCCGGACGCCGTCGAAGCGCTCGGACTGGTCCGCGAGGGCCGCTGCGCCCCGCGCCCGGACGTCCGCGATGAGCGGCGCGACGGCGGCGGAGGCGGCCTCGACGTCGACCTCCGCGCGCGGCATCAGCTCGTGCAGGCGGGAGGCCGGGACGCTGGTGAAGTCGAGCCGTCGCAACATGGTCCCCATTCTACGGGCGCGCGGGAGGGCGCCCTCCGCCGCGTCAGTGGTCGGCCAGGCAGTTCGGGCCGAGCAGCGCCTTCAGGTCACCGAAGAGCGCCGGTCCGGGGTCCACCCGGAAGCGGTCGGGCAGGGCGACGCGGCGGCGCGAGGTCCGTCCGGTCACCGTCATGTGGACGGGCACGTTGCCACCGTGACTCGCGAGGACGGTACCGATCTGTTCCACCAGGGGCACCGTGCACCGCTGTTCGGCGATCTGGATCGTCACCGGCGAGGCCTTCGCCGTGGACTCGATGAGCGTCACGTCCTGTGCCATCAGCGAGATCGAGTCCTCACGTTGCTGCACGCGGGCACGGACGGAGACCAGGACGTCCTCGGCGAGGAGAACGGCGACGTTCTGGTACACGGACGAGAAGAAGCTCACCTCGGTCTCCCCCGTCAGGTCCTCGATCCGCACCAGCGCCCACAACTTGCCCGCCTTCGTCACCTTGCGCTGGACCGCCGTCACCAGGCCAGCCACGACGACGCTCTCGCCGTCCGGCGCCCCGTCCTCCTTGAGCGCCCCGATCGTGGTGTCGGAGGCGCGGGAGAGGACGAACTCGAGGCCCGCGAGCGGGTGGTCGGAGACGTAGAGCCCGAGCATCTCGCGTTCGAACGCGAGCTTGTCCTTCTTCTCCCACTCCGGCAGTTCGGGGATCTCGGTCGTCAGGGTTGCGACGGGGTCGGTGTCCATCGCGAAGAGGTCGAACTGGCCGATCGCCTCGTTCCGCTTGATGGCGATGACCTCGTCGACGGCGTCCTCGTGGATGGTCACCAGTGCTCGCCGCGTGTGGCCGAGGGAGTCGAAGCACCCGGCCTTGATGAGGGACTCGATGGCGCGCTTGTTGCAGACAGCCGCGGGTACGCGGTTCATGAAGTCGCCGAACGAGGCGTACGGTCCGCCGTCCTGCCGCAGCGCCACGATCGGCTCGACCACCTGCGCACCGACGTTCCGCACCGCGGCGAGCCCGAAGCGGATGTCGTGGCCGACCGGGGTGAACGTGGCGGCCGAGGAGTTCACGTCGGGCGGCAGCACCGTGATGTCCATGTGGCGGCACTCCGCGAGGTACGCCGCCATCTTGTCCTTGTTGTCCTGGACCGAGGTGAGCAGGGCGGCCATGTACTCGGTGGGGTAGTTCGCCTTGAGGTAGCCGGTCCAGTAGGCGACGAGGCCGTAGGCGGCCGTGTGTGACTTGTTGAACGCGTAGTCGGAGAAGGACTCCAGGACGCGCCACAGGGTCTGCTGGGCCTCCCGGGAGTAGCCGTGCGCGGCCATGCCGGCGAAGAACGCCTCCTGCTGCCGGTCGAGTTCCTCCTTCTTCTTCTTGCCCATGGCACGGCGGAGCAGGTCGGCCTGTCCGAGCGTGAAGCCGGCGACCTTCTGGGCCGCCGCCATGACCTGTTCCTGGTACACGATGAGGCCGTAGGTGCTGTCGAGGATCTCCGCGAGCGGCTCGGCCAGCTCCGCGTGGATCGGGGTGATCTCCTGCAGCCCGTTCTTCCGGAGCGCGTAGTTGGTGTGCGAGTTGACCCCCATCGGGCCGGGACGGTACAGCGCCAGCACCGCGGAGATGTCCTCGAAGCTGTCCGGCCGCATCAGGCGCAGCAGCTGCCGCATCGGACCACCATCCAGCTGGAACACGCCGAGGGTGTCACCGCGGCCGAGCAGCTCGAAGGTGCGGGCGTCGTCGAGCGGGATCCGCTCCAGGTCCGGCACCTCCTTGCCGTTGAGGGCGATGTTGTCGAGTGCGTCGGAGATCACGGTGAGGTTCCGCAGCCCGAGGAAGTCCATCTTCAGGAGGCCGAGTTCCTCGCAGCTCGGGAACTCGAACTGGGTGATGATGGCGTCGTCGCTCGGACGGCGCATGATCGGGATGATGTCCGCCAGCGGTTCGGAGGACATGATCACGGCGCACGCATGCACGCTCCACTGCCGCTTGATGCCCTCCAGGCCGCTGGCGAGCTGGATGACCTGCTGGGAGACCGGGTCGTCCTGGTAGAGCTGGCGGAACTCCTCCGCCTCCCCGTACCGCGGGTGGGTGGAGTCGAAGATCTTCGCCAGGGGGATGTCCTTGCCCATGACGGCCGGCGGCATCGCCTTGGTGAGCTGCTCCCCGACGGAGAACGGGTGGCCGAGCACCCGCGCGGCGTCCTTCAGGGACTGCTTGGCCTTGAGCGTCCCGAACGTCACCACCTGGGCGACGCGGTCGTCGCCGTACTTGCGGATGACGTAGTCGAGTACCTCGCCACGCCGGCGCTCGTCGAAGTCCACGTCGAAGTCGGGCATCGAGACGCGTTCGGGGTTCAGGAACCGCTCGAAGAGCAGCCCGTGACGGATCGGGTCGAGGTCCGTGATGCGCATCGCGTAGGCGACCATCGAGCCTGCGCCGGAGCCGCGGCCGGGCCCCACCCGGATGCCCTGCCGCTTCGCCCAGTTGATGAAGTCGGCCACCACGAGGAAGTAGGAGGAGAAGCCCATCTGGGTGATCACGCCGACCTCGTAGTCGGCGCGCTCGCGGACCTCGGCGCTGATGCCCTCCGGGTAGCGCTCCTGGAGTCCGCGCTCCACCTCCTTGACGAACCACGAGGTGGTGTCCTCCCCCGGGGGTACCGGGAATACGGGCATGTAGTTGGCGCCCTCCTCGGTGGTCACGAACGAGACGTCGCACTGCTCGGCGATGAGGAGGGTGTTGTCGCAGGCCTCGGGAATGTCCCGGAACAGTTCCCGCATCTCCGCGCCGGGGCGGAGGTAGTAGGTGTTGCCGCTGAACTGGAACCGGTCCGGGTCGGAGAGCGTGGTGCCGGACTGCAGGCAGAGCAGTGCGGCGTGCGTGTCGACGTCGTCCGGCGAGACATAGTGGGAGTCGTTGGTGGCCACGAGCGGAGCGGCGATCTCGCGGGCGATGCGGAGCAGGTCCGCACGGACCCGGCGTTCCATGTCGAGGCCGTGGTCCATCAGTTCGACGTAGAAGTTCTCGGCCCCGAAGATGTCCTGCAGTTCACCGGCCGCGGCCCGTGCCTCGGCGTACTGGCCGAGCCGGAGCCGGGTCTGGACCTCACCGGACGGACAGCCGGTCGTGCCGATGAGACCGTCCGCGTGGGCGTTCAGCAGTTCGCGGTCCATCCGCGGCCACTTCCCCCACTGGCCCTCCAGCGAGGCGCGGGAGCCCAGCCGCATCAGATTGTGGAGGCCGTGGTTGTCCCGTGCCCAGAGCGTCAGGTGGGTGTACGCGCCACGGGCCGAGACGTCGTCGTCACGCTGCGCGGGCGTGCCCCAGGTGACGCGGGTCCGGTCACGGCGCGAGGTGCCGGGGGCGAGGTACGCCTCGATGCCGATGATCGGCTTGACGCCGTACTTCCGCGCGGTCGTGTAGAAGTCGTACACCCCGAACAGGTAGCCGTGGTCGGTGATCCCGAGCGACTCCTGGCCGAGGGCGAGAGCCTCCTGGAAGAGCGGGTCGAGCTTCGCCGCACCATCCAGCATCGAGTACTCGGTGTGGACATGGAGGTGGGCGAAGTCGGCTGCCATGGGCGCCAGTCTAGGTCGCCGCATCCTCACACCCTGACGCGGCGCTCCATGTCCTGGTGCCAGATGCCGGCGTCGAGGTAGCGCTCGCCCGAGATCACGCGGTAGCCCAGGCGGGTGTAGAAGGCCATCGCCTGCTCCTGGGCCGAGAGCACGATCCGCACGGCGAGGTCCCCGCCGTCGGGCACGCCGTGGCGTGCGAGGGCGACGCCCTCGAGATGGGCCATCAGTGCGGCACCCACGCCCCGCCTGCGCGCCATCCGCCGCACCGCGACGCGCCCGATGTGCACCTCCCCGGGGTGATGGCCGCCGAGCACCCTGCCCGTGGCCACGAGCTCGTCGCCCAGCCATGCCAGTGCGTGTGACGTCGACGGGTCCGTGTCGAGGGCGTCCACCTCCTCCTCCACGGGCACGCGCTGCTCGACGACGAACACCTCGTACCGGATCCGCCACGCGGCCTCCAGCCCGGCACGATCCACCACGTCCTCGACACGGATCATCGCAGGGCCTCCAGCGCGGACGCGAGGTCGGCGGGATAGGGCGAGGTGAACGTGACCAGGGCACCGGTCCGGGGGTGCGGGAAGCTCAGGCTCACTGCGTGGAGCCACTGCCGCTCCAGGCCGAGGCGGCGGGCCAGCACGGGGTCCGCCCCGTACATCAGGTCCCCCACGCAGGGGTGGCGAATCGCGGCCATGTGTACCCGTATCTGGTGGGTCCGCCCGGTCTCGAGGTGCACCTCGAGGAGGCTGGCGCGCGGCATCATCTCGAGTATCCGGTAGTGGGTCACGGCATGCCGGCCGGCAGTCGTCACCGCCATCTTGAAGTCCGCGCCGGGGTGCCGGCCGATGGGCGCGTCGATGGTTCCGGACGACGGGTCGGGGTGGCCCTGGACGAGCGCGTGGTAGACCTTGGTGGGTACCCGGTCCCGGAAGGCCTGCTTGAGCACGCTGTAGGCCTGCTCGGACTGCGCGACGACCATCACGCCGGACGTGCCGACGTCGAGCCGCTGGACGATCCCCTGACGTTCCGCCGCTCCGGACGTGGTGATGGGGTACCCGGCGGCGAGCAGCGCCCCCAGCACGGTGGGCCCGCTCCAGCCGGGTGACGCGTGCGCCGCGACCCCGACCGGCTTGTCGATGACGATGATGTCGGCGTCCTGGTGGAGGATGGCCAGTCCTTCGACGGGTGTCGGAAGGATCTCGGGCCGCGGCGCGTCGGGAATCGTGACGTCGAGGATGCCCCCGGCCGGGAGGCGGTCCGACTTCGCGACCGAGCGCCCGTCGAGGAGGACGAGACCCGACGTCGTCAACTCGCCGGCGCGGCTGCGCGAGATCCCGAGCATGCGCGCCAGTGCGGCGTCGACGCGCTCACCCGCGAGGCCGTCGGGTACGGGGAAGAGGCGGGACTCACTCATCGTCGGTGTGCGCCGGCTGCCGGCCTCCCGACCGCGTGCCGTCCGTCTCGATTCCGAGCAGTGCGAGAACCGCGATCCCGACCGCCGCCCCGACGATCGCGATGTCCGCCAGGTTCCCGATGAAGAGGTCCCCGTAGCTGATGAAGTCGACGACGTGCCCGCGCCCGAAGGCCGGCTCCCGGAAGAGGCGATCCATCAGGTTGCCGGCCGCTCCACCGAGGAGGAGCCCGAGGAGGACGGCCCACCAGCCCGAGGCGATCGTGCGCGAGATCCGGACGACGACCACGACCACGACGACGGCGATCACGGTGAAGACCCAGGTGAGCCCGCTGGCGAAGGAGAAGGCCGCCCCTGCGTTGTACACGAGCCGGAGGGTGATCACATCACCGAGGAGCGGAACCACCTCGCCTGGCGCCAGGAGCCGCGTCGCCAGCACCTTGCTGACCTGGTCCACCAGCAGCACGCCGAAGGCGATCGCGAAGAGCAGCACCAGGTAGCGGGTGTTGACCGGTGACCTCGGGACGTGGCGGCGAGCCGGTCCGGGGGCGCGGTGGCGGCTCATGACGGTCCTCCGGGGGCACGAACGGCGGCGGCACCCGAGGGTACCGCCGCCGTGGGGTTCGTGGTCAGTGCTGGCCCAGCTCGGCGGAGACGTTGCCGCGCTGGTCCACATCGGCAAGAAGACCCTCGAGGTACGACTTCAGCCGCGAACGGTACTCGCGCTCGAAGTTGCGGAGCTCGTCGATCTTCCGCTCGAGCGTGGTGCGCTCCCCCTCCAGCTGCTGCAGCGTCTGGTCGCGCTTCGCCTCGGCCTCGCGGACAAGCTGCTCGCCCTGGGAACGCGCATCCGCGATGATCCGCTCGCCCTCCTCCTGGCCGTTGCGCACGTACTCGTCGTGCAGCCGCTGCGCGAGGGCGAGCATCCCCGCAGCCGACTCCGGTCCGTCCGTGGGCTTCGCAGCAGGCGCCGGCGCAGCGGCGGCGACGGGCACGGGAGCAGGCTCCGGTTCCGGCGCCACGGGGGCCTGCTGCACGGGAGCGGGTGCCGGGGCTCCCTCGCCACGGGACAATTCCGCGACCCTGTTCTCGCACGCAGCGAGCTTCGCCTTCAGCTCGTCGTTCTCGGCGGCCACGGCACGCAGCGTGTTGACAACCTCGTCGAGGAAGTCGTCGACCTCGTCCTGATCGTAGCCCTCCCGGAACTTGGTGGGCTGGAACCTCTTGTTGAGGACGTCGTCTGCACTCAGCAGCGCCATTTCGTCTCCTCGCCTGTTGCTTGACTCGCTGCGGATGACACGTCATTCGCTGCACTCACGATAGCGGATAAGTCTGCGGCCATGCGTTTCGCGTGGCGCGTGGCCTGCATTTTCCCTCTCACAGCCGCGCAGCCGCGAGGAGAAGGGAGCGCAGGAAGCTCAGTCCCAGGAAGAGCACGAGGAACCCGAGATCGAGGGCGACCGCGCCAAGGCGCAGCGGCGGGATGATCCGCCGCAGGGTACGCACCGGTGGATCGGTGAGGGAGTAGACCACGTTCGCGATCACGAGCACGAACCCCTCGGGCCTCCAGGAGCGGGAGAAGGCCTGCACGAGGTCGAACACCACTCTCCCCACCAGCACCACCATGTAGAGGGTGACGAGGAACGCGAGGATCTCGAAGAGTGCCGACATCCGAGCTTCGTCAGCCCTGGTTGAAGAAGCGGCTGCGCTCTTCCGGCTCGCGGGAATCGGACTCCACGTGCACGGTGGCTGGCGAGAGGAGGAACACCCGGTTCGTCACCCGCTCGATCACCCCGTGGAGGCCGAACACGAGGCCCGCGGAGAAGTCGACCATGCGCTTCGCCTCCGCCTCCCCCATGCCCGTGAGGTTCATGATGACCGGGATGCCGTCACGGAAGGCCTCCCCGATCTGCCGGGCCTCGTTGTACGTCGTCGGGTGGACGGTGACGATCCGGGAGAGTTCCGGCTCGCTGACGACCCGGGGAATCGGCGTGAGGACACGTGGGGTGGGCCGCTCCTCCACCTCATCGGAGGCCTGGGGGTCGGTCCCGAATGCGTCCTCCGTGGGCTCGGACAGCCCGAGGTACTCCATCGTCTTGCGCAGGGCTCCCGCCATGACCGCTCCTCGCGTGATATCGACGTCTTGAGATGTGACGCTAATGGAGCGGGGAATCGGACCTGCGGATTCACCTCGGCGTGTCGGCGTCCCGGACCGCGACACCCGCGAACCGACCGGTGACGCCGTCACGGCGGTAGGAGTACCAGCGCTGGTCCTCGAAGGTGCAGCCCGGTACCACCTCCAGCGGGACTCCCCCGAGCTGCTGGCGTATCCCCGCGAGGAGGTCCACGGCGGGCGTCCCCCACGACGTCGTGCTCGCGGCCCCCCACTCACGCGCGCGCTCGTGGAGTTCGGCGCTGACCTCATAGCAGCGCCCGCAGATGTGCGGCCCGACGGCGGCGAAAAGCCGCTCCCCGGTGCGGCGGGTGAGGCTCTCGACGAGTGCGGGCAGCACACCCCGGAAGAGACCCTCGCGGCCCACGTGGGCCGCCGCGAGGAGCGTGCCGGACTCGTCGGCCAGCAGGACGGGCGCGCAGTCGGCCACGAGGACTCCGGGCGCCAGACCGGGGAACGGGACCACGACGGCATCGCACTCCCCCGCACTGTCGGCGGCGTCGTGGAGGATCCGGACCACGTTCCCGTGAACCTGTGACATCCACGCCACCCTGACGCCGATCGCGCGTTCGAGGGTCGCACGGTTCCGTTCCACCGAGCCGGGGTCGTCACCGACGTGCGCGGCCAGGTTCAGGCCACCTGGACCCGCGGCCGCTCCCCACCGGCCGGAGGAGACACCACCGGTCCGGTCGGTGAAGTACCCTCGCGCCCCCGGGGACAGCCGCACGACCTGCACGGGCTTACTTCAGGAAGTCCGGGATGTCGAGGTCCTCCACGGGGCGCCGGTGGCGGTCGGACTCGAAGACGCGGGGGATCTCGAACGTGCTCACGGGGACCTCCTCCGGGGAAGCGGCCGACTGCACGGGCGCGGGGCGCGCGGGCTGCGGTGCCTGCTGCCGTGGCGCAGCCGGAGCCTCGGGCTTCGGCTTCTCCGCCACGGCGCCGACCGGGCGGGCGCTCGCCGCGAGAGCGGCGACGTGCGGCTCCGCCGGGTCGAATCCTGCGGCGATGACGGTCACGCGGACCTCGTCCCCGAGCGCGTCGTCGATCACGGCGCCGAAGATGATGTTGGCCTCCGGGTGCGCCGCCTCCTGAACGAGACGTGCCGCCTCGTGGATCTCGAAGAGACCGAGGTCGGAGCCGCCCTGGATCGAGAGCAGCACGCCGTGGGCGCCGTCGATGGAGGCCTCGAGGAGCGGCGAGGAGATCGCCATCTCGGCCGCCTCCACGGAGCGGCCCTCGCCACGGGCGTGGCCGATCCCCATGAGCGCGGACCCGGCATCCTTCATGACGGACTTGACGTCCGCGAAGTCGAGGTTGATGAGGCCCGGGGTGGTGATCAGGTCGGTGATGCCCTGGACACCGGAGAGGAGGACCTGGTCCGCGGACTTGAACGCGTCCAGCACCGAGATGTTGCGGTCGGAGATCGAGAGCAGGCGGTCGTTGGGGATGACGATGAGCGTGTCCACCTCGGCGCGGAGGTTCTCGATGCCCTTCTCGGCCTGGTTCGAGCGACGGCGGCCCTCGAAGGTGAACGGGCGCGTCACCACGCCGATGGTGAGCGCCCCGAGGCTCCGGGCGATGCGCGCGACGACGGGTGCGCCTCCGGTCCCGGTTCCGCCGCCCTCGCCGGCGGTCACGAAGACCATGTCCGCGCCCCGGAGGACCTCCTCGATCTCCTCCTGATGGTCCTCGGCCGCCCGCCGGCCGACCTCGGGGTCCGCGCCAGCGCCCAGCCCACGCGTGAGGTCCCGGCCCACGTCGAGCTTCACGTCGGCGTCGGACATGAGGAGCGCTTGGGCGTCGGTGTTGATGGCGATGAACTCGACACCTTTGAGCCCCACCTCGATCATGCGGTTCACCGCGTTGACGCCGCCGCCGCCGATGCCGACGACCTTGATGACGGCCAGGTAATTCTGGGGTGCTGCCACCGGACTTCCCTCTCGCTCGTCCAAACCTTCAACCTGAGCTGGAGATTCAGATATTTCGGTTTTCCTGCCGCGGCGAAGGTACGCAGCGCCGCACCCCTCGGCAACGACCGACGTGGGTGTGTCGCGCGTGGCGCGGGACGAGCGGGGTCCCTACTCGGTGATGGGCGCGCGGGGGGTGGAGACGTCGTAGACCCGGGCCGCCACCTGCCGCAGCGTCTGCAGCACGGCGAGCTTCAGGTCGTTGTCGGCGTTCGTCCCCCAGCGCACGGTGGCGCCACCGGTCAGGGTGAACGTGATGGATGCGTCGCTCGTGGCCGCGGCGCCCGCGACCTCCGCCCGCAGCTCTGGGGGCATGACGGCCAGGACGTCGAGAACCGCCGCGAGGACCCGTGCCGTGTCCTCGTTGATCGGCACGTCCACCACCGGCACGCCCGGCGGGGCGCCGGCCGCGCTCCCGATCTGCACGCCGTCGACGCCGAAGAGGACGACGCCGCCGTCACCGGGTACTGCGGCCACCGGCACGCGGGGAGTGAGCGCGACCGCAAGCCCTCGGGGCCACTCGCGCCGGACGGCGGCGTCGAGGACCGAGGGGATCTCCTCGATCCGCGCCTCGAGATCCCCCACGTCCAGCCGGGGCAGTGGCACGCCTGCCAGCGAGTCCGTCACGATCCGTGCCGCCGCGAGGTCGACCTGTCCCTCGGGTCCGCTCACCGAGACGCGGTCCGGGTCCAGGGCGAACACGGGCGAGAGGAACGCCACCCAGCCGACGGCGACCACGACCGCGACTGCCGCGGCGACAGCGGCCGCCCGCCGCAGCAGGACCCGCCTGGTGGCGGACTCGACCTCCCGGACGCGCTGGGAGAGGCTCGCGGCAGGCCGGGCCTGGGTGGTCCGCTCCGGCAGGGAGACGACCGGCGCGATCCGCGACGGTGCGGCCACGGCGGCCCCGGGCGCGGTGGGCGCGCTCGGAGCCGTCTCCGGGGCGGGGGGCGTCAGTGGTGTCGGCGCGTCCCGGAGCGCGCGCGGCGCCTGTGGGGGCCTCACAGCAGCCCGAGGATCTCGTCGGCCAGTTCCGTCACGTCCCCCGCGCCCATCGTGAGGACCAGGTCTCCCGGCCGGGCCCGCCGCGCGATCTCCCGCGCCGCCGCGTGCCGGTCAGGGACGTACGTACCTCGTACCATCCGCGTGGTGATCAGTCCGGACGTGACGCCCGGGATCGGCTCCTCGCGCGAGGGGTAGATGGCGGTCACGACGACCTCGTCCGCATGGTCGAGGGCCGCGGCGAACCGCTCAGCGAAGTCGCGCGTGCGGGAGAAGAGGTGGGGCTGGAAGAGGACGAGGACCCGTCCCGCGCCAGCCTCCTGCCGCGCCGTGCGCAACGTCGCCTCGACCTCGGTGGGGTGGTGGGCGTAGTCGTCGATCACGCGGACTCCGCGGCGTTCGCCGTGGGGCTCGAACCGCCGCCCGGTTCCCCGGAAGGCGGAGAGGGCCGCCGCCATCTCGGCGGGTTCGACCCCCAGTTCGACCCCGACCGCGAACGCAGCCGCGGCGTTCAGCCGGTTGTGCGCACCCGTGACCGCCAGTTCCAGGTGGTGGCGCTGCCCGCCCCACACCAGGTCGTCCCCCTCGACCAGGAGGTCCGCACCAGCGCCTCCATAGGACATGGTCCGGACGCCTGCCGCGCGTGCGTCCGCGAGCAGCGCGCGGGCGCCGTCGTCGTCCGCGCAGGCGACGAGGAGCCCACCGGGCACGATTCGGCCGACGAAGTCACGAAAGGCCCGCTCGAACGCCTCACGGGTGCCGTAGTGGTCGAGGTGGTCCGGCTCGACGTTCGTGACGACGGCGACGCGCGGCGTGTAGTTCAGGAAGGAGGCGTCGGACTCGTCCGCCTCGGCGACGAACGCCGTCCCACGTCCGAGGTGTGCGCCGCTGCCGACGCCCAGCACCGTCCCACCGATCGCGAACGACGGGTCCCGGCCGGCGGCGCGCAGGGCCACCGCGATCATCGCGGACGTCGTGGTCTTGCCGTGGGCACCGGCCACCGCCACGAAGTCAAGCCCCGCCGCCGCGAGGGCGAGCGCCTCGGACCGGTGCAGGACCTCGAGCGAGAGCTCGCGGGCCCGGACCAGTTCCGGGTTCGTGGCCCGGATCGCGGACGAGACGACGACCCGCATCCCGGGACCCACGTGCGACGCGTCGTGTCCGACGAACGTCCGGATCCCCGCCTCGTGGAGGCCGGCCAGCGTGGCCGAGTCCTTCGCGTCCGAGCCCTGGACGTCGTGCCCGCGCGCGGCGAGCAGCAGGGCGACGACGCTCATCCCGGCGCCACCGATCCCGATGAGGTGGAACGTCATGCGAGGGCCTCGATCTCCTCGGCGAGACGCGCCGCGCCATCCCGGGCGCCGGTGCGCGCGGCCCTCTGCCCCATCTCGCGGATGGCCCCCGGATCCGCGAAGAGCGCAGCGGCGCGCTCCGCGAGCCAGTCGGCTGTGAGGGTGGCGTCGTCGACGACTTCGCCGCCGCCGGCGGCCACGACGTCGGACGCGTTGAGCCGTTGCTCGCCGTTGCCGACCGGGAGCGGTACGTAGAGGGCGGGAAGCCCCAGCGCGGCGAGTTCGGAGACCATTCCCGCGCCGGAACGCGTGACCACGAGATCCGCGCAGGCGTAGGCGAGGTGCATCTCGCCGAGGTACTCGCGGATGTGGTAGCTGGACGGCGAGCCGGCGGCAGCGTGGGCGGCGCGCACGGGCTCTGCCTTCCCCCTCCCGGTGAGGTGCAGGACCTGTGCCGTGCCAGCCAGGCGGGGGAGCGCGCCCGCCGCGGCGGCGTTGATGCTCGCGGCGCCGAGCGATCCGCCCGTGACCAGGAGCGTCGGCCTGTCGGGATCGAGGCCGAGGATCCGTGCCGCCTCCTGGCGGGCCGCGTCGCCCGCTCCGCGCGCACGCCGGGTGGCGAGCTCCGCGACCGGTCCCCGCAGCGGCAGCCCGGTGACGACGGTCCGGCCGTGCCGGGCCGCGAGAGGAGTCGAGGCGAAGGTGAGGGCGACGACGTCGGCCTGCCGCGCACCGTAGCGGTTGGCGAGTCCGGGGCGGGCATTCTGCTCGTGGATCACCACCGGGATGGCCCGCGCGAACGCCGCGCGATAGGCGGGGGTGGCGACGTAGCCACCGAAACCGACGATGACATCCGGCCGCACCCGGTCGATCACGTCCGCGGTCGTGCGGATCGCGTCACGCAGGCGGACCGGGAGCGTGAACAGCTCCGGACTCGGGCGCCGGGGCAGGCGCGCGCGGGGGATGAAGGTGAGGGGGTAGCCGGCGGCGGGGACGAGGTCCTTCTCCAGGCCGGTCTCCGTGCCGAGGACCTCGACCGTGGAACCCGGGTGCCGGCGCCTGATCTCGTCCGCCGTCGCGAGGAGTGGATTCACATGGCCAGCGGATCCCCCGCCGGCCAGCAGGACACGCAACTCACCCATGACGCCTCCCGAGACGACCTCCGACGATGGCGAGCGAACGGCGGACCGACGACCCCGACGCCGTGAGCGCCTTCCGTGCCCCGGGTTCCGTCCGCGCGAACGAGAGCATCACCCCGATCGCGAGCAGCGTGGAGATCATCGCGGACCCGCCCGCGGAGACGAGCGGCAGCGGGACGCCGATCACTGGCAGCATCCCGATGACCACCCCGACGTTGACGAGGGCCTGACCGACGATCCAGCAGGTCACGCCGGCGGTCGTCACCTTCACGAACGGGTCCGGGTGGCGCCGGATCATCCGGAGCAGTCCGTAGGCGAGCACGCCGAAGAGCACGAGGACCAGGAGGGTACCGAGCAGGCCGAGCTCCTCGCCCAGGATCGCGAAGATGAAGTCGTTGTGCGCCTCGGGGAGGTAGGCCCACTTCTCGCGCGATGCCCCGAGCCCGACTCCTGTCAGTCCGCCGGTCCCCAGGCCCCACAGCCCGTGGCGTGACTGGTAGCCGGCGCCGGTGGGGTCGACCTCCCCGATCCCGAGGAAGTGCATCACCCGGGTCATGCGGGACTCCGAGGCGAACACGAGGAGCGTCACCGCGAACACGCCGCCAAGTCCGCCGCCCACGAACCAGCGGGCGGGCACGCCGCCCACCCACATGGCGCCGGCGATGAGCATGACGAGGACGATCGCCGTCCCCATGTCCCAGCCAGCCATCACGAGGCCGACGGCGAACAGGCTCACCAGCAGCCCTGGCATGACGACGTGTCTCCACTCGCGCAGGAGTTCGCCCTTGCGGGCGAGCACCACGCCGAGCCAGAGGGCCAGGGCGAGCTTCATGAACTCCGAGGGCTGGATCGTCTGGCTGGTCCCCGGGATGACGATCCAGTTGACGTTGCCACCCTGCCCCCGTGCGAGCGGTGTGAAGATGAGCATCTGCAGGGCGAAGGCACCCCCGAGGGCGGGCCACGAGATCGCCTTGTAGAACCCGACGGGGAGTCGGGAGGCGATCAGCATCAGCGGGAGCCCGATGAGGACGAACCGCCCCTGGGAGAGGAAGTCGGCATAGGGGTTCCCCTCGTTGTCCCGGATCGAGATGATCGTGGAGGCAGACAGCACCATGACCACCCCGATCAGCAGGAGCAGCAGCACGGCCCCGCCGATGAGGAAGTAGCTGAGGGCGCCGGGGTCGGTGGTCGCGACCCGGGGGGCGCGCACGAGCAGGCGCCGCCGGGCCTCCTGCAGGGTCGTCATTCGCTCCCCAACTCCTCCACCGCGCGGGTGAAGGCGTCACCCCGGTGCGCGTAGCTCACGAACTGGTCCATCGATGCGCATGCAGGGGCCATGAGGACCGTGTCCCCGGGCCTCGCGAGCCGCAGCGCGGCCGCCACCGCCTGGCGCATCACCTCTCCATGGTCCGCGACGACCACCTCGAACCGCGGGACCTCGGGCGCGTGTCGCTCAAGGGCGGACCGCATCGGTTCACGGTCCACGCCGATGAGGACGACGCCGCGCAGGCGGTCACGCACATGCTCGACCAGGTCGTCGAAACGGGCTCCCTTCGCGAGTCCGCCCGCCATCCAGACCACGCTCCCCGGCGGGAGGGCGAGCAGGGAGGCCTCGGCGGCGTGCGCGTTGGTCGCCTTTGAGTCGTCCACCCAGCGGACGCCTCCCACGGTACGCACCAGCGCGATCCGGTGCGCGCCGGGCTGGTGGGCGCGCAAGCCGTCGCGCACCGCGGCCGGACTCACGCCGTAGGCGCGGGTCAGGGCGGCGGCGAAGAGCGCGTCGGCGAGGATGTGCCCGGGGATGGTGCCCGCTCCGCCGGGTGCCAGGTGTGCGAGGTCGTCCACCGTGGCGAGCACCGCCTCGCCGGGCGGGGAGACGAACGCGCGGTCCGTGAGCACGCCGTCGTGGACGCCGAGTTCACCGGCCGCCGGTGCCCCGAGCCCGACGCCGACGATCCTGGCCCCCGGGGCGGGGCTCGCGCCGTCGACCATCCGGCGCGTCACCGGGTCGGCGAGGTTGTAGGCACAGGCGAGGAGCGTGCGATCGTACACGCGGGCCTTGTCGGCGATGTAGGCCTCGAGGCTGCCGTGCCAGTCGATGTGGTCGGGTGCGACGTTCAGGCAGGCACTCGCCAGCGGTTCGACGCTGAACGTCGCATGCAGCTGGAAGGAGGAGAGCTCGACCGCCATCACGTCGACAGCGCCCTGGGCGGCGACGCGCACGATGGGCGTCCCCACGTTGCCCACCGCGGGCGCGTCCAGCCCGGCCGCCTGGAGGATCTCGGAGGCCATCGTCACGGTGGTCGTCTTGCCATTGGTGCCCGTCAGCGTGAGCCACGGCGCGAAGGACCCGTCGGCACGGGGTGCCTGCACCTGCCAGGCGAGCTCGACCTCGCTCCACACCGGGATCCCGGCGGCCGACGCCAGCCGGTACAGGGGTGCGTGGGAGGGTACCCCCGGGGAGACCACCACGAGGTCCGGCCCCGCGGCCAGGACTGCCTCGGCGAGTGCGGCCGGGTCGGCGACCGCGCGGGCCTCGATCCCGTCGGCGCGCGCCGCCTCCGCCGCCTCCTCGCGGGCGTCGAAACCGGCGGGCCTGGCGCCGAGCGTCAGGAGGACCTCGGCTGCCGCACGTCCCGACGTCCCGAGGCCCACCACCGCGACGCGGGCGTCGCGCATGTCCCGTCTCACGCCGACACCCACTCGCCGTAGAAGAGCCCGACACCCAACGCGACGCACAACCCGGCGATCAGCCAGAACCGGATCACGATGGTCACCTCGCCCCATCCCTTCAGCTCGAAATGGTGGTGGAGGGGGGCCATGCGGAACACCCGCTTGCCCGTGAGCTTGAAGGCCCCGATCTGGATCACGTCGCTCATGACGATGATCACGAAGAGGCCGCCGAGGATGACGGCGAGGAACTCGGTCCGGGTGAGGATCGAGAGCCCGGCCACGGCCCCACCCAGGGCGAGCGAACCGGTGTCACCCATGAAGATGGCGGCTGGCGAGGCGTTCCACCAGAGGAACCCGAAGCAGGCGCCGACGAGCGCGGCGGCGACGATCGCGAGGTCACGGGGGTCCCGGACCTCGTAGCAGCCCGGCCCCGGCTCGAGGAGGTACTGGCAGGACTGGTTGGACTGCCACATCGCGATCACGGTGTAGGCCATGAACACGAAGATCGAGGCGCCCGTGGCGAGCCCGTCGAGTCCGTCAGTGAGGTTGACCGCGTTGGACCACGCGGTGATCAGGAAGTTGGCCCACACGATGAAGAGCAGTATCCCGATGCCGATCCCCCAGTACGCGAGGTCGATGTCGGTGTCCCGGAGGAAGGAGATGCGCAGCGAGGCGGGCCGGCGGAGGTTCTCGTTCGGGAACATCGTGACGAGCACCGCGAAGAGGATGCCCACGGCGGCCTGCCCGATCATCTTGCCGAGCGGGTTCAGCCCGAGCGACCGCTGCCGGGAGATCTTGATGTAGTCGTCGAGGAAGCCGATGAGGCCGAGCCCGACGACGAGGAAGAGCAGGAGGAGCCCCGACACGTTGGGCATCCTGCCCGTCGCGAGGTTCCCGGTGAAGTACCCGACCACGGTGGCCGCGATGATGACGACGCCGCCCATGGTGGGGGTCCCACGCTTCGTGAAGTGGGCCGTGGGTCCGTCCTGACGGATGAACTGCCCGTAGTTGCGCCGCACCAGCAGGCGGATGAACAGCGGGGTGCCGAGCAGCGCGAGGATGAGCGCCACCGCGGCCGACACGAGGATCGAGATCATCGGCTGCCTGCCCATTCGTCGGCGAGCTGCCAGACGCGCGAGCCGTTGGATGCCTTGAAGAGGATCACGTCCCCGCTCCGCGCGGTCTCGGCGAGCGCGACGCGGGCGGCGTCGAGGTCGTCACAGCGGATCGCGCGGTCCGCGGAGACCTGGTCCGCGGCGACGGCCGCGAGCGGTCCGACGGTGATGAGCCGGTCGATCCCGAGGTCGCGGACGAGCATGCCGATCGCGGCGTGCTCCTCCTCCTCCGCCTCCCCGAGTTCCAGCATGGCGCCGAGGACCGCGACGGTGCGGCGTCCCGCGGCGATCGT
>DBQX01000002.1:40886-69735 GCA_002305415.1 Actinomycetales bacterium UBA1383
CGGGCCACCTCCTCGCAGGGCACTCCGACGGCGGTGGCCACCGCGGCGGCGGCGAGCGCGTTGTTGACGTGGTGCTCACCCACGAGCCCGAGGTGGACGCGCGCCGATCCCGAGGGGGTTCTCAGGGTGAACGTGGCCTTCCCCAGCGCGTCGAGGGCGATGTCCGACGCGGCCACCGTGACGTCGTCGTCGCCATCCCGGGGCTCGCGCCCGAAGCGGACGACGGGGCCGGGAGCGAGGGGAGCCATCGCCGCGACGCGTGGGTCATCGGCGTTGAGGACCGCGGTCCCTCCGGGCCGGAGCCCGGTGATGATCTCGCTCTTGGCGCGCGCGACGTGCTCGATGCCGCCGAACACCCCGAGGTGGGCGCGTGCGACGGCGAGGACGACGGCGATGTCGGGCGCCACGAGCGAGGTCAGGTAGCGGATGTCGCCGATCTTGTCGGCACCCATCTCCAGGACGAGGTAGCGCGTGGCCGGCGTGGCACGCAGGGCGGTGAGGGGCAGGCCGATCTCGTTGTTGAGCGAACTCCGGGTCGCGACGGTCGGATCGGGCAGGACCGCCCCGATGAGGTCCTTGGTCGTCGTCTTCCCCACGGATCCGGTCACGCCGATCACGGTGAGACCGCTGCGCAGCCTCTCGACATGACGCGCGGCGAGGAGACCCATCGCGTCCTGGACGTTCGGCACGATCACGAGCGGGGCGGCGTCACCCACGGCGTCGGGGGTGTCGACGAGCGCGCCGCCCGCGCCCGCGGCCAGGGCGGCCGCAACGTGCTCGTGACCGTCCGCCCGTTCACCGCGGAACGCGCAGAAGAGCCCGTTCGGTACCGCGGCACGGGAGTCGATGAAGGCCTCCTCGTTGATCTCCGCGTCCGGTCCCCGCAGCGTGCCCCCGCAGATCGCGGCAATCTCGCTCAGTCGGATCATCGTCGTCCTTTCGCACGCACCCACGCGCCCGGCATGCATCGTCTCACGAAGGCCTCCGGGGTCCGGGGCGCATTGGAGAACTCACTCGACGACCCACGGCAGGACCACCGGCGAACCGGTGGACGGCTGCACGCCGGCGTCCAGGAGCGCGAACTCCGCGACCGTCTTGAAGATGGGTGCCGCCACGGTGCCGCCGAAGAACCCGGACGTCGGCCGGTAGGAGACCACGGCCACCGCGTAGCGGGGATTGTCCGCGGGGACGATCCCGACGAAGTTGGAGACCGTTCCGGTGAGGTTGCCGACGGCGTCGGGAACCTGGGCGGTGCCGGTCTTCCCGGCCACCCGGTAGCCGTCGATCCGGGCGCGGGGCGCGGTGCCGCCCTCCTGGACGACGCCCTCCATCATGTCGATCATCGTCTGCGCGGCCTCCGGCGAGATGACGTCCCTCTCCGCGGGCTTCTCGGGTACCACGACCGAGCCGTCCGGGTACTCGAGGCTGTCGACGAGCCGCGGGGCGACCCACGTCCCCCGGTTCGCGATCGTGCCCACCACCCCGAGGTTCTGCAGCAGGGTGACCGCGAGACCCTGCCCGAACATCGTGGTCATCCGCGTCCGTCCGTCCCAGTCATCGGGCTCCCGGAGGATTCCGGCGCTCTCGCCCGGGAGTTCGATCCCGGTGAGACTGCCGAAGCCGAAGGCCCGCATGTACTCGTAGCGCACCTGGTCATCCATGAGGTTGCCGACCTGGACGGTGCCGACGTTCGAGGACTCTGCGAGGATGCCGGTGAGCGTCATCCGGGCTGTGGCGTGGGGGGTGTGGTCCTTGAAGGTTTGGCCGTTGAAGGTCATCCGGTCGGGGACCGTGAACTCGGAGAGCGGGTTCACGAGACCCTGGTCCACTGCCGCCGCGATGGTCAGGAGCTTGCCGGTGGAGCCGGGTTCGTAGGGGGCGGAGACGGTCCGGGCCCCCCGGCCCGCCTCCGGCGTCGCCTGCACGTTCCCGGGGTCGACGGACCGGGAGTCCGCGAGCGCCACGAGCCGTCCTGTGGGGATCTCCATGACGGCGACGCCGGCCCACTGCGCGCCGAACGTGGCAACGCTCTCGTCGACCGCGACTTGCGCCACGTACTGCACGTCGCGGTCGATCGTGAGGTGGATGGTGGCACCCGGCTGCGCCGGGGTGAGCTCGTAGGTGCCAGTCGGGATCACCTGGCCGCCCGCACCGATCTCCACGGTTTCCTCGCCATCCTGGCCCTGCAGCTCGGCATCGAAGTACAGCTCGAGCCCGGCGAGGCCGACGAGTCCGTTCTGCTCACGCTTCACGAATCCGAGGAGGTTGCCGGCCGTGTTCCCGTTGGGATACACGCGCTGGGTGATGGACTCCGGTTCGATCCCGGGGATTCCGAGCTGGCGGATCTCGCGCCACTGCGACGGCGTCAGGCCCTTGGCGAGGTAGACGAACGTGGAGTCGCCGACCATCTGCCCCCCGAGTTCCGCGGGGTCACGGCCGAGCAGGGGGGCGAGCAGGTCGGCCGCCGCCTCGGCGCCGGTGCCCTCGATCGACGTGGTGCCGTCCTCACCCTTCGTCCGGTGGATGAAGGTGGCCACCTTCCGCTGGTTCACGCCGATGTTGTACCGCTGCTCGGAGGTGGCGAGGATCTCGCCATCCGCATCGACGATCTCGCCGCGGGGCGCCCGGATGGTGTAGCTGCGCAGCCGGTCCTGCAGCGCCTCGTCCTTCAGCCGGGGTCCCTCGACCGCCTGCACGTACACGAGGCGCCCGGAGAAGACGAGGAAGACGGAGAGGAACAGTGCGGCCACGATGTTGCGGCGTCGCAGGCCCTGCGCCGCCTGCCGTGGCGACCAGTGGGTGGGACGCGACGTCAATGGCTTCCTCCGGGGTTCGCACCGGTGATGGTCCCGGTGGCGATGCTGAGGTACGCGGTGGCCTCAGGGGGAACCATACCCAGCGACAGCGCCTGGCTGCGGAGCACCGCCGGCGAGCCGAGCGATTCGAGCTGGGCCTGGAGCTCGGCCTCGGTCTCCCGCAGCTGCGCGAGCTGGATCTGCTGGTCGTGGACTCGATAGGAGGACACCGCCATCGCGGTGTTGAGGAGCAGCGCGGTGACCAGGGCGGCCACCAGTATCACCACGCACCCCACCACGAACGGGACGAACGAACGGGACGGCTCGGGTGAGCGCACCACCTGGAGCCGGGGACGCCACGTGGATCGGCTGGGGAGGACTCGTGCCGGGGTGCTCATGCGCGACTCCTCAGTGGATCTTCTCGGCGGCGCGCAGCCGGACGGAGGCGGCGCGGGGATTGGCGCGGACCTCTTCCTCCCCCGCGGTCTCCGCGCCGCGGGTCAGGAGTCGGAGCGTGGGACGGTGCTCGGCGAGTTCCGGGAGCCCCGGCGGCGCGGCCGAGGTGGCCCGCCGCACGAGTTCGTGCTTGACGATCCGGTCCTCGAGCGAGTGGTATGAGAGCACGACGATCCGGCCGCCGGGTCGGAGCACGTCGATCGCGGCCGGCACGGCTGCCGCCAGGATCTCGAGCTCCCGGTTCACGGCGATGCGGAGTGCCTGGAAGGTCCGCTTCGAGGGGTTGCCGCCCTGCCGGCGGGCCGGCGCCGGGATGGCGGCGCGCACGACGTCGACGAGTTGCGACGTCGTCACGATCGGATCCTTCTCGCGGCGGCGGACGACCTCGCGTGCGATCCGTCCCGCGAACCGCTCCTCGCCGAAGGTGGCCAGGATCCGCCGCAGCTCCTGCTCGGAGGCATCGCGGAGCAGCCCGGCGGCGGTGACTCCCCCCGCAGGGTCCATCCGCATGTCGAGGGGAGCCTCCCGGGCGTAGGAGAAGCCTCGCTCCACCTCGTCGAGCTGGAGCGAGGAGACGCCCAGGTCCATGAGGACACCGTCGACGCCGTCGCCGGCCACCTCGGGGATGGCGTCGTAGGTGGCCCGCACCGCGCGGAAGCGGTCGCCGAAGCGAGCGAGCCGCCCGCGTGCGAGGGCGATCGCCTCGGGATCGCGGTCGATGCCGACGACCCTCGATCCGGGAACCCGGTCGAGCACGAGCTCGCTGTGCCCCCCGAGCCCGAGGGTCGCGTCGACGAGCAGACCGCCCCCCGCCAGCGACGGGGCAAGCAGTTCGACGCACCGCTCAGCGAGGACCGGGATGTGCCGGTGGGCTGTCGGTCTGCTCGTGTTCACCGGGTTCCTTCCGAGTGGGCGGGGCGGGTGGTCCTCCCCCCGACCAGGACTCCCCCCTTGTTCTGGCGCCGGGGAAGTGCGTCAGACCATGGCGAGAGACCTCATCGGGTGAGGTGGGTCAGAGGACTCCGGGAATCACCTCCTCCGCAGTCGCCGCGAAGGGCTCCTCCTGCTCGGCGAGGTAGTCGTTCCAGGCTTCGGCGTCCCAGATCTCGACGCGGTGTCCGGCGCCGATGACGACGACGTCGCGGCCCAGATTGGCGTAGCGGCGCAGCCCGGGGGGGATCGTCACGCGGCCCTGCTTGTCCGGAACCTCGTCAGTGGCGCCGGAAAGGAACAGCCGCAGGTAGTCCCGGGACTGCTTCGAGTTGACCGGGGCGGAGCGGAGCTGCTGGGCGATGCGTTCGAACTCCGCCATCGGGAACACGTAGAGGCACCGCTCCTGGCCGCGGGTGAGCACCAGGCCGGCCTCGAGTTCGTCGCGATACTTGGCGGGAAGGATGAGACGCCCCTTCTCGTCGAGGCGAGGTTCGTAGGTTCCGAGGAACACCGCACACCTCCACCTCTGCCGCCGTTTCCTCCACTTTACTCCACTTCACTCCCCAGTCAACCGTGAATCGCCCCGTGTTGGCGTCGCGAGGGCGAGACGTCGCAGGTCAGGGCGGTGGAGGGTCGGGCATGGCGGATGGAGGGGCAGGGAGGTGCGGGGAGGTGCGAGTACACACAAGAACCCCCGCCATCTGCGATGACGGGGGTCTGGGGGATGATCCGGGATCCCGGGTGGAGGGATGTGGGGGCTAGCGGCCGTCCTGGCGCCTCTCCCAGCGTTCCTGCTGGCGGGCCATGAAGCCCGAGGAGGACCGCCGCGGCGCGGCTCCCTTCCGGGGCGGCGTGATCGAGGTGGCCATCATGACGCCGGCGAGCATGATCACGAAGCCGGCGATCCCGAGCCATACCTGACTGACAGCGACCCCGGCGATGAGGACGGCGAGTCCGCCGAGCGCGATCACGATGCCGATCGACAGCTTCTTGACGTCGAGGCGACCCTTGGTGGCGAACGACTTCTCGAGCCCCGGATCCGCGTCGCGGAGGTGCTGTTCCATCTGCGCAAGCACGCGCTGCTCGTACTCTGAAAGCGGCATGGCGCCCTCCTCACGCCCGGGGGGATGGTGTGTGAGACAAGGATAAGCCCCGCGCATCGGCTGCGAAAGCGGACGGCCGTGAAGAACCGGTGCGCACCACCGGGACTACCCTTGGGATCATGCCCCCGACGTCCCTGGCGGATCGCTGGCCCACCGCACCGGTACACACCGGAGAGGCCGAGGTCTCGATCCGGGTGGTGGGACCCCGGCAGGCGATCCTGGTCATCGACGGGATGGAGTCGTCCTACCACGACCTCGACGATCCGGCCCACCTCGAGTTCGAGTACATGCAGCAGGTCGATGCCCTCGTCACGACGGTCCTCGGTGAGGGGACCGCGATCCGGGCGCTCCACCTCGGCGGCGCTGGGTGCTCGCTCGCGACGGCGTGGGATGCCACGCGCCCCGGAAGCTGCCAGCTGGCGGTGGAGTGGGACGGCGAGCTCGCCCGGCTCGCCCGGGAGTGGTTCCCGCTGCCGCGCTCACCCCGGCTGCGCATCCGGCATGGCGACGCCCGCGCGGCACTCGACTCGTTCCCGCCCGGGCGCTGGGACGTGATCGTGCGTGACGCGTTCGTCCAGGCCCAGGTGCCCCCGCACCTGAGTGACCGGTCCGCAGCGGGTGCCGCCCGGCGCGCGCTGACCGAGGACGGCCTCTACGCCGTCAACCTGGCGGATGCACCGCCGCTCGCCGAGGCCCGCGAGGAGGCCCGCGTCCTCCTCGACTCGTTCCCGCACGTGGTGCTCATCGTGGACCCGGCGGTCGCCCGGGGCCGCCGGTACGGCAACGTCGTGCTGGGGGCCTCGGCCCGCCCGATCGACGACGCCGCGCTCGCCCGGCGCGTGCGCCGGCTGCCACTGCCCGCCCGAGTCCTCGCGGGGGCCGACCTCGCGCGCTTCGCCCGGGCCGCCTGACCGGCTAGCCGAGCGGTTCGCCGGGCTCGTCCGGTCCGGCGGTGCCGCCGCCCAGCAGGTCGGCGAGGAAGGCTTCCGCGGCCGCCCCGATCTCGTCCGCCGTGGGGAGGTCGCCCGGATCCTGCTCGGCGTGCGCGGCCACCATCGGCTGGCTCCGGACGAAGGAGTCGTACTGGGCCTCCAGGGCCGACACGAGTGCCAGCACCTCCGGCTGGGTGTTCACCTGCTCGGCGATCTCCGCGCGGATGCGGGCCGCCGCCGCCTCGAGCTCGCCCACCGGGAGGGCGAGATCGGCGTGCTGCGCGACCCGGCGGACCAGGGCGGAGGCGGCGGGCGGGAACGGGCTGCTGGCGAGGTAGTGGGGCACCGACGCGGTGATCCCGACCGCCTTGTGGCCCCTGCGCCCGAGCCGGTACTCGATCAGCCCGGCCACGTGGCCCGGCACCTGGATCGTCCCGAAGATGTCCGGCTGCTCGCCGATCAGCTCGCGGTCCGTGGCATGCATCGTCAGGTGGACGGGCCGCGTGTGGGGCACACCCATCGGGATCCCCTGGACGGCGTAGGTGATCTGCACGCCGAAGCGGTCCGCGAGGGCGATCACGGCATCGGTGAACCGGTTCCACTGGAGATCGGGCTCCGGGCCGTGCAGCAGCAGGAGCGGAGTGCCCTCGTCGTCGCGGAGGAGGTCGAGCGCGATCTCCGGCTCGGCGTAGTCGGTGAATCGCCAGTCCTCGAAGACCATGGGCGGGCGGTGCTGCCGGTAGTTGATCAGCTGGTCCGGGTCGAAGGTCGCGATGCGCTCGTGCTGGAGCGAATCCACGAGGTGCTCGGAGAAGAGCATCGCGGCCTGGCCCGCGTCCATGGGAGAGTGCGTCGCCTGGATGAGCACGGGCACCACGCCCAGCGTCTCAGCCGCTGGCGTCAGTGTCACGAACTCGCGGGTCTCGCCCATGTCATCTCCCTCCTGCCTCTTCAACGCAGCCGGGTGCCGCTTCATTCCGTCAGACTCCCCATCGAATCACGGTCCCGGTGGGCGCGAGATCGGTGGCGCAGGTTCCGCTCCCGGCGGATAATGGATGGCCGCCCAATGTCCGGCCACAGAAGGGACGTGAGTGGACGACGACGCCGAAGCCCGGGAGATCGCCCTCGAGCAGCGCCACGTCGACCGTGTGTACGGCCGGCTGGACGTGATGCGCAGGACCTACCGCCGCAACCTCGCCAACGTGCGCCGGTCCGGTCCGAGTGGCTCGCCGCAGAACCGCTCCGAGCGGGACGCCTTCGCGGCCCACTACGAGGACATGATCGCGCGTCTCGACCAGGTCGAGAATCGCCTGGTGTTCGGGCGCCTCGACCTCGCCGACGGCGAGACACGCTACGTCGGGCGCATCGGGATCCTCAGCGAGGACCAGGAGCAGTTGCTGGTGGACTGGCGCGCGCCGTCGGCGCGTCCGTTCTACCAGGCGACGGCCGCGCACCCCGGCGCGGTGGTGCGCCGGCGGCACATCACCACCGAGGGCCGGGCCGTCGTCGGGATCGAGGACGAACTCCTCAATGCCGCGGAGCTGACGACCGAGGTGGCGACGTCGCTGACCGGCGAGGGCGCGCTCTTCGCCGCCCTGTCCGCGGCGCGGGAGGGCCGGATGGGCGACATCGTCGCCACGATCCAGGCCGAGCAGGACGCCATCATCCGCGACGACGTCGAGGGCATCCTCGTGGTGCAGGGCGGTCCGGGAACCGGCAAGACCGCGGTCGCACTCCATCGCGCCGCATACCTCCTCTACGCACACCGCGAGCGGCTGCAACGCTCCGGCGTCCTGATCGTCGGACCGACCCGGGTCTTCCTCGACTACATCGACCAGGTGCTCCCATCGCTCGGCGAGAACGACGTCGTCTCGACGACCATCGGCGACCTGCTGCCCGGGACGTCGACGCGGCTCCGCGACGAGGAGGCCGTGGCACAGGTGAAGGGCGACCTGGAGATGGCGAACGTCGTGGAGCGTGCGGTCAAGGCACTGCAGCGCGTCCCGGAGGGGCCTCGCGAGATCACCATCGAGGGCGTGAGGGTGGTTGTCGCTCCCGACGCCGTCGCGCGCGCCATGTCGCGGGCACGCCGCGCTGCCAGCACCCACAACGAGGGCCGGACGCCCTTCGTGCTGGCCATGCTCGAGGACCTGGTACGGCAGTACGCCCGTGGACGGGGACTCGACGACGAGGACGACACCTCCTACCTCTACGAGGACGTCCGCTCCAACCGGGAGGTGCGGATCGCCCTGAACCTCTGCTGGATGCCGACCACCGCGCACGGGCTCCTCGAGAAGCTGTACGCCCGGCCCGAGCTGCTGGCCCGCCACGCCCCCAAGTTCACCCAGGCGGAGCGCGACCTGCTCCTCCGCGAGCCGGGGAGCCCCTGGACGATCTCGGACGTGCCGATCCTCGACGAGCTCGCGGAGCTGCTGGGGCCACACGAGGAGGCGGAGTCGCGGCGTCACCGGCTCGTGGAGCAGGCGAACGCGCGGGAACAGCTCGAGTTCGCGCAGGCCGCCATCGACGCACAGGACCTCGGCGGCGGCATGGTGAACGCGTCGATGCTCGCCGCCCGGTTCGCGCAGCACGGGCCGCGTCTCACCCTCGCGGAGAAAGCGGCGAACGACCGGACCTGGACGTTCGGCCACATCGTCGTGGATGAGGCGCAGGAGCTGTCCCCCATGGCCTGGAGGGCGCTGCTCCGGCGCTGCCCCCTGCGGTCCATGACTGTGGTGGGCGACCTCGCGCAGCGTTCCGGGTCCCAGCCCGCGACCTCGTGGCGCTCCCTCATGGGCAAGGCGGGACGCGAACACGTCAGGCAGGCCGCACTCACGGTGAGCTACCGAACGCCGGCCACCGTCCTCGCCGCGGCGACGTCGGTCCTGATGGCGAACGCCCCGGGCGACTATCTCCCCCTCACCGCGGTCCGCGACGTCCCCCGGTCCCTCATCACCACCCGGGGCCACTGGCGCGACGTGCTCGTCGACGTCGTCACGAGCGAGCTGCGCGGCCTCGGCCGCGGCAAGATGGCCGTCATCGCCCCCACGGACCAGCTGGCAGGCGTCCGTGCCGAGTTGGCGGAGTCCGTAGGCGAGGCACTCGTGTCACCCGACGGCCACCCGCTCCGGGCGCCGCTCGTGGTGCTGGATGCACCCGGGGCGAAGGGCCTCGAGTTCGACGTCGTCATCGTCGTCGAGCCCGCGCACATCGCTGCCGCCTCGGTGGGCGACATCTACGTGGCGATGACGCGGCCCACCCGCCGGCTCCACGCCGTCTACCGGGACGAGCTGCCCGACGGGTGGCCTGCGGACCATGATGTGGTCTCGCACCACGCGGGGCCGCGCGCGTGAGGGAACATGGGCGCGTGGCGACTGCCCTGCTCCTCGAGAATCCCCACCCCGACGCGGACCCGCAGCTCCAGTCGGTAGGGCTGACGACTGCCCGGCACCCGGGAGCGCTGGACGAGGACGAACTCATCGAGGCGCTCGCCGGCGTCCGGGTACTGGGTATCCGGTCCAAGACCACGGTGAGCGCCCGGGTGCTGGCCGCCAATCCCCAGCTCGAGGCGATCGGCGCCTTCTGCATCGGCACCAACCAGGTCGACCTGAAGGCCGCTGCCCGGCAGGGCGTCGCCGTCTTCAACGCGCCGTACTCGAACACGCGCTCCGTCGTCGAACTCGCCATCGGGGAGATCATCGCCCTGATGCGCCGGCTCACGGAGCGGGACCGCGCCCTGCACTTCGGGGTGTGGGAGAAGTCCGCATCGGGATCCCACGAGGTGCGCGGGCGCACGCTCGGGATCATCGGCTACGGCAGCATCGGGACGCAGCTGTCAGTGGTGGCGGAGGCGCTCGGGATGCGGGTGCTGTACTACGACGTCGTCGAGCGGCTCGCCCTGGGCAACGCGAAGCGCGCCCGGAGCATCTCCGAAGTCCTGCGCAACTCGGACGTCGTCTCGCTCCACGTCGATGGGAGGGCGGGGAACGCCGGTCTCTTCGGCGCGAAGGAGTTCGCGCAGATGAAACCGGGTGCGCTCTTCCTCAACCTCTCGCGCGGTTTCGTCGTCGACACCACCGCCCTGCGGCAGAACATCATCGACGGACACATCGCCGGGGCCGCGGTCGACGTGTTCCCCGAGGAACCCAAGAGGAACGGTGACCCATTCGAGTCGGAGCTGCGCGGCCTGCCGAACGTCATCCTCACCCCGCACATCGGCGGGTCCACCCAGGAAGCGCAGGTGGCCATCGGCCAGTTCGTGGGGAGCAAGCTCGCCAGCTACATCCGCACGGGCTCGACTGACATGAGCGTGAACCTCCCCCGGCTGACCCTCGAGCCATCGGAATCGACTCGGTTCCGCTGCGCCTACGTCCATCGCAACACGCCCGGAGTCCTCGCGCTCGTGAACCAGACCTTCGCCGAGCACGGCGCGAACATCGAGGGCCAGATCCTCGGCACCGCCGGCGAGATCGGCTACATGATCACGGATCTCGGCACCGACCTCCCCGCGGAAGCCCTCGCCGCCCTGCGCGGGATGGAGGACACAATCAGGCTCCGTGTCCTCACCCGGATGCCACCCGCCAGCTGAGGGCGTACGGTCGGGACCATGCACCATGCTGATCCCGACCGCGACTCGTCCATGCGCTATCGCCGATGCGGCGCGAGCGGACTCGACCTCCCGGTCATCTCCCTCGGACTGTGGCAGAACTTCGGCGAGACCACTCCGGTCGCGACGCAACGGGAGATCATCCTCGCCGCGTTCGATGCCGGCGTGACCCACATCGACCTCGCGAACAACTACGGACCGCCGCCGGGCGCCGCCGAGAGCACCTTCGGCGAGATCCTCCGCACCGACCTCGCCCCCTACCGGGACGAACTCGTGATCTCGACCAAAGCCGGCTACCGGATGTGGCCCGGCCCATACGGCGAATGGGGATCCCGGAAGTACCTCCGGGCGTCGTTGGACCAGTCACTGCGGCGGCTCGGGCTCGACCACGTCGACCTCTTCTACTCACACCGGTTCGATCCCGCCACCCCGCTACGGGAGACGATCGGAGCACTGCGGTACGCGGTGGAGAGCGGCAAGGCCATCTACGTGGGCATCTCGTCCTACACGGCGCAGCAGACGCGGGAGGCCCTGGACATCGCCGCGGACCTCGGTGTGGACCTTCTCATCCACCAGCCCTCCTACTCGATGTTCAACCGGTGGATCGAGGAGGGCTCCCCCAGCCTGCTCGACGTCCTCGGGGAGCGTGGGATGGGAGCCATCGTGTTCTCGCCGCTCGCCCAGGGCATGCTCACCGACAAATACCTCGCGGGCATACCCGCCGGTTCACGTGCGACCCTCGACGACTCCCTGCGCCAGTCGTTCCTGACCGAGGACGTCCTCGCGCGAATCCGCTCCCTCGACGAGATCGCACGGCGGCGTGGCCAGACCCTCGCCCAGATGGCCATCGCGTGGGCACTCCGGGACCCCAGGGTCACCTCTGCTCTGATCGGCGCCTCGAGCGTGGCGCAACTGCGCGATTCACTCGGCGCACTCGAAGCCCTCGACTTCGACGCCGGCGAGCTCGCGGAGATCGAGGCACTTGCGGTCGAGGCGCACATCAACCTGTGGGCCCAGCGCTGACCCTCACTCCGGGGGCGCGCCCGAGCCGCCGGCCTCGTCCGGAGTCCGCACCGACCTGAGCGCCGCGATCGCCGCCTCGAAGTCGTCCAGCGAGTTGAACGACGAGTACACGGAGGCGAACCGGAGGTAGGCAACCGTGTCCAGCCGCCGGAGCGGACCGAGGATCGCCGTGCCGATGTCATTGGCGTCGATGATCGAGGAGCCCGTGGACCGGATGGACTCCTCCACACCCTGGGCGAGGAGCGCGATCTGGTCGTCCGTCACCGGCCGGTTCTGGCAGGCCTTCCGTACTCCCGCGGCGATCTTCTCGCGGGAGAACGGCTCCGTGACCCCCGAACGCTTCAGGACGGTCAGGGTGGAGGTCTCCAGGGTCGTGAAACGGCGGTGGCAACTCGGACACTCGCGCCGGCGGCGGATGGCAGACCCGTCGTCGAGGGTCCGCGAGTCGATCACGCGGGAATCCGGATGACGACAGAACGGGCAGTGCATGGGGCGTGCTCCCTCCAACGTCGCTCGGCGAGCCGCTGGTGCGAACGTTATTGGGCCGCCCGACGGATCGCAAACCACGTGGACCTCACCGTCCGGGAATGACGAGTCGCTGGCCGGGGACGACGACATCGGTGGCGAGACCGTTGAGGCGCACGATCTCGGCGACGACGTCCCGCACGTCCCGGCCGGGTCCGGCGAGGCCAGCGGCCAGCGACCACAGGGAGTCGCCCGCCTCCACGGTGACCACCCCCGTCCCCACGGCGGGCGTGGGCCGGAGCGCCAGCCCGGCGGCCGCCCCGAGAGCCACCGCCAGGAGGACCGCGATCACGGCCGAAATCACGCGGACCACGAACCGCCCGCGGGACGTGCGGCGACGCGGAATGGCATCGGCGTCGTGGACAAGCCGCAGCCGCGGGGGCACGGGGACGGGAACCTGGTCGATCAGCAAAGCGCTCATCCGAATCTCCTCGAACACCTGTTCGTCGTACATCTGTTCACACAGTAGCGCATGGTTCCGGTTGCGACACGCCCTCGAACAGATGTTTGATGACGCATCCCGGCGGCCATATGCTGCTGACCACGAGGACATCAGGTACCACTGACAGATTCGGACAGGAGTTGCGATGGGCCACGAGGCAGGAGAGCTGACTGAACGTCAGGCGCTCGTCCTGGAGACGATCCGGAGTGCCGTGGCGTCGCGCGGCTACCCACCGACCGTCCGCGAAATCGGTGAGGCCGTTGGGCTCATGAGCCCCTCCTCCGTGAAGCACCAGCTGGACGCGCTCGAGCGGAAGGGGCACATCCGCAGGGACCCCCGCCTGCCGCGCGCCCTCGAACTCGTCGTGCCGGAGCGCCCGCACGCACCGGAATCGGCCGCGAGCGCCACGCTCCTGGGTCACGAGGTCGCTGAGGGTGCGCTCGTACCACTCGTGGGCAGGATCGCCGCCGGTGGCCCGATCCTCGCCGACCAGTCCGTTGAGGACGTGTTCACCCTGCCTCGCCAGCTCGTGGGAGAGGGAGAACTCTTCATGCTCCGGGTCGCGGGCGACTCAATGGTCGAGGCGGCCATCTGCGATGGCGACTGGGTGGTGGTACGCCGTCAGCCGGTGGCGGAGAACGGCCAGGTCGTCGCCGCGCTCCTCGGCGAGGAGGCCACCGTCAAGACACTGCAGCGCCGTGACGGCCGCGTCTGGCTCGTGCCCGCCAATGAGGCGTACGCGCCGATTCCCGGCGAGGACGCGACGATCCTCGGACGCGTGGTATCCGTGCTGCGGGCTCTCTGACCGGTGGGCGCCGGCCAGAGAGCCCAACGGCGTCAGTACCCGAACTTCGCAGCGGTGGTTCGGATCGACTCCGCCGAGGCGACGAGTCCGGCGCGCTCGGCCCGGGACAGCGGGGGCAGGATCCGGCTCACCGCACCGTGACGGTTGACGATCGTCGGCAGCGCCATGCAGACCTCGCCGAATTCGGGATACTCCGTGATCAGGGACGAGACTGGCAGGACCGCGTTCTCGTCACGCAGCACGGCCTCGATGATCCGCGCGCCCGCAAGCCCGATCGCGTAGTTCGTCGCACCCTTGCCCGCGATGATCGAGTACGCCGCGTTCTTCACCTCGTCGGCGATGCGCTCCTCGTCCGCGTCGTTGAGGCCCCGGCCCTCGGCATTCCGCCAGTCCGACAGCGGCGCCGCACCGATGATCGCCGAACTCCACAGCGGGATCTCGGAGTCGCCGTGCTCGCCGGCGATGTAGGCGTGCACGTTCTGCACCGCGACGCCCGTCTCGCGGGACACCAGGTAGCGCAGACGGGAGGTGTCCAGCACGGTGCCGGAGCCGAACAGCTGGTTGGAGGGCAGCCCGGAGATCTTGAGGGCGGCGTGGGTGACGACGTCGACGGGGTTGGTGACCATCATGTAGATCGCGTCGGGGGCCACCTCCAGGACGGGCGGCATGATCTTCTCCATCAGGCCGATGGTCGCCCCCGCGAGGTCCATCCGTGACTGGCCGGGATCCTGCTTCGCACCGGCGGTCACCGCCACCATGTCGGCGTCGCGGCAGATCTCGATGTCGTCGGACCCGTCGATCGTGCCCATCGGGGTGAACTGGATCCCGTGACCGAGGTCAAGGGCCTCCGCCTTGACCTTCGCCTTGTTGATGTCGTACAGGACGACATTGCGCGCCACGCCCTTGATGAGGCTGGCATATGCGAGGGTGGCCCCCACGGACCCTGCCCCGATGATGGCGAGCTTGGTGGGACGTCGTTCGGTAACACTCATGGGTTTGCCTTTCGGAGCCGGTTGCTGTCGCGGCAGATACTACAGGCTGAGCCGCGCCAGGGAACCGCGTACCAGCGCGCCGTCGCGGGTCGGCCAGAACGCGGGGAGTGACCGGAGGAGCACGCGGGCGTATCCCGCGGTGGCGAGCCGCGAGTCGAGGATCGCCACCACGCCGCGGTCCTCGGAGGAGCGGATGAGCCGCCCAGCGCCCTGGGCCAGCAGGAGGGCGGCGTGGGCCACCGACACCTCCACGAATCCGCTTCCACCGTTCACCTCCGCCCGCTCCGCCCGGGCGGAGGCGAGCGGGTCATCAGGACGGGGGAAAGGGATCCGGTCGATGACGACGAGCCGGCACGTCGCGCCGGGCACGTCCACCCCCTGCCACAGCGACAGCGTCCCGAGCAACGACGCGCTCGGGTCGCGGGCGAAGGCCGCGACGAGGGCGGGCAACTGGTCCTCGCCCTGGCACAACACGGGAGTGTCGAGTCGTTCGCGGAGGTGCTCGGCGGCGCGGACCGCGGCCCGCATCGACGAGAAGAGCCCGAGCGTCCCGCCACGTGCCGCCACGACGAGTTCGGTGAGTTCCTGCAGTGCGGCGTCGCTGATCCCGTCCCGCCCCGGGCGCGGCAGGTGGGAGGCCACGTAGAGGATGCCCTGCCTGCCGTGGTCGAAGGGGGAGCCGTAGTCCTCGGCGGCGTAGGAATCGCCGTCGGCGAGCCCGAAGGAGCGGGCCATGGGTTCGAACGATCCCCCGACCGTCAGGGTCGCCGACGTCGCCACCACCGCGCGGCCGTCCAGGAGGTTCGCCGCGATCGCCGCGTCGACGGTGAGCGGCGCAAGGTGCAGGCGCGGGGCCTGGGCGGCGTCGCGCCCCCGGCTGACCCAGGCGACGTCACGGAGCGTCGTGAGCCCGTCGGACAGCAGCCGGTCGCCGATCTCCGTGAGCAGCAGCAGTTGCGCCTTGAGGACCGCCCTGCCGCCGTCGGCCTCCACGGTTCGGCCGGCGAGCGAGGACAACGCCTCCTTCGCTGCCGCGTGGACCACGACTGTCGCGTCGTGCAGCGCAGGCCGGAGTGTTCGCACGCGGCCGTCGGGGAGTTCGTCGAGCGCCGAACGGAGCGACGCCGCCGCGTGCTGGAGGGGCTCGACCGCGGCCTTCGCATGCCGGGCCGCCAGTCGGCTGCACCGCTCGATCGCGGCAGCGGACAGCTCGACGGTGGCGGCCGAGGTCACCCGCGCGACGAGGTCATGCGCCTCGTCGATCACCAGGAGGCCGTGCTCGGGGAGCACACCGGGTGAGCCGGTCGCGGCGATGCCCAGCAAGGCGTGGTTCGTGACCACGACGTCCGCCTCCCGCGCCCGGGAACGCGCCTGCTCCGGCAGGCAGTCGTCGTGGAGGGGACACGCCACGCCGAGGCACTCGAGTCGTGTCACGGAGACCTGGCGCCACGCACGGTCGCTGACCCCGGGGCTGAGGTCGTCGCGATCGCCGCTCGTGGTCTCCTCCGCCCACCGACGCACTCGCAGGATCTGCTCCCCGAGGGCGCCGCGCGGCGGCTCCGGCGCCGCGGTGGACGTGGCGTCCAGCGCGAAGAGAGCCGGATCGTCGTCCGCAGGATAGCCGCCGGCGAGCTTGTACCGGCAGATGTAGTTGTGCCAGCCCTTCAGGAGCGCGATCCGGGGCTCACGCCCCACGCAGGCCCCCACCGCGGTGGCCACGAGGGGCCCGTCCTTCAGGACGATCTGCCGCTGCAGGGCCAGGGTCGCCGTCGACACCACCAGCCTGCGGCCCGTGCCCACTGCTGCCCCCATGCCCGCAGCGAGGTACGCGAGTGACTTCCCGGTCCCGGTGCCGGCCTGCGCCAGGAGCACTGCACCGCCGTCCATCGCCTCCGCCGCGGCCGCGCACATGCGCTGCTGCCCGGCCCGCTCCCGGCCCTCGATCGCGGCGACAGCGTGGCCGAGGACACGCAGCGCGAGTGCGGCCGGGGGCTCGCCCGCCAGTGTGGGCGCCTCAGGCGGTGGCGGCACGCGCGAGCTCCGCGGCGAGCGCCTCATCCGCCCGCCCCCGCAGGTGCGTACCCTCGGGCAGGTGTTCCTCGAGGTCGATCTCGCCCGACTGGTGCATGCGCGCCACGAGATCGCCGCGGGAGTACGGGACCACGAGATCGACCGTCACCGCGGGCTGCGGGAGGTTCTCCGCGATCGCGGACCTCAGTTCCTCGATCCCCGCACCCGTGTGGGCGGACACGGCCACGGCATCGGGGTGGGCGCGCCGCAACCTGATCAGGGTGTCGAGGGGCGCGATGTCCGTCTTGTTGAGGACGATGAGTTCCGGGACGTCCGATGCGCCGGGGATGTCCTTCAGCACCCGGTGGACGGCGTCGATCTGGCCCTCGGGGTCGGCGTGGGCGGCGTCGACGACATGGAGGATCAGGTCCGCCTCCGCGACCTCCTCGAGGGTCGAGCGGAAGGCCTCCACGAGTTCGTGCGGGAGGTTGCGGACGAAACCCACCGTGTCGGCGAGGGTGTACTCCCGCCCGTCCGGAGTCTCCGCGCGGCGAACCGTGGGATCGAGTGTGGCGAACAGCGCATTCTGGACCATCGCGTCCGATCCGGTCAGGCGGTTGAGGAGGGACGATTTCCCGGCGTTGGTGTACCCGGCGATGGCAACCGCTGGGACAGCGTTGCGGTGCCGGGAGGACCGCTTGGTCGCCCGCGCCGGCGCCATCTCGCGGATCTGCCGGCGGAGGCGGACCATGCGGGCGCGGATCCGGCGGCGGTCCAGCTCGATCTTGGTCTCGCCCGGCCCCCGTGAACCGATGCCCTCTCCTCCGGCGACCCGGCCGCCCGCCTGGCGGGACATGGACTCGCCCCAGCCACGCAAGCGCGGCAGCAGGTACTCGAGCTGGGCGAGCTCGACCTGGGCCTTGCCCTCCCGTGACTTCGCGTGCTGCGCGAAGATGTCGAGGATGACGGCGGTGCGGTCGACGACCTTCACCTTCACGATGTCCTCCAGGGCACGCCGTTGCGACGGCGACAGCTCGCCGTCGACGATCACGGTGTCCGCGCCGAGGGCGGCCACGAGGTCGCGGAGTTCCTCGGCCTTGCCGCTGCCGAGGTAGGTGGTGGGGTCGGGTGCAGGGCGCCGCTGCAACACCCCGTCGAGCACCTGGGAGCCGGCGGTCTCCGCCAGCGCGGCAAGTTCGCGCAGGGAGACCTCGGCTCGCTCCGCCCCTCCGGAGTGCACGCCCACGAGGACGACCTTCTCCAGGCGCAGGGTGCGGTACTCGACCTCGCTGACATCCTCCAGCTCGGTGGACAGGCCGACCCGGCGGAGCGCGGCGCGCTCCTCGACGGCGAGCTGGGGCTCCTCCGCGCCGTCGCGCTCGACCGCTGTCCCGGCACGGGACAGGATGCGGGCGACGACGTCCTCGGGATGGGTGGCTGACATGGGATCCTCTCGTGGGGCTCACTCCACGATCTCACGACGCGGGGCCCCCGCTCCACCCGATTCCCGCCGCTGTGGACGGGTGCCCTACTGTGGGGTCGTGTCCGAGCACTACTTCACCGCGGAACCCGCCTCGGCGGAGCAGCGGCGGGAGATCACGGTTCGGCTGGGGGACCGGACCGTCCGGGTGGAGACGGCGTCCGGCGTCTTCAGTGCGGATCGCCTCGACCCGGGGACCGCCGTGCTCCTCGCCCACGCGGCACCGCCGCCACCCACCGGACTGCTCGTCGACCTCGGGTGTGGCTGGGGTGCGCTCGCCCTGGAGCTCGCGCTCCGCTCCCCCGCTGCGGACGTCCTCGCCGTCGACGTCAACGAGCGTGCCCTCGGCCTGGTACGGCGCAACGCCGCACGGCTCGGCGTGCGCGTCCGCACCCTGCGTCCGGAGGAGGCGCTGCAGGGCATCGGAGCCATCGACCTCATCTGGTCCAATCCCCCGATCAGGATCGGGAAGACGGACCTGCACGCGCTGCTCTCGACATGGCTCGGCCGGCTGGCGCCGACCGGGCGCGCGGAACTCGTCGTGGCGAAGAACCTCGGAGCCGACTCGCTCCAGCGCTGGATCACCCAGGAACTCGGGATGGCCTGCCGCCGGGCCGCCTCGTCGCGCGGGTTCAGGATCCTGGAGGTCAGGCCAGCGGGCTGAGTTCCGCCACGAGAACCGCAGGACCCGTCACGAGGACCCGCCGGCCGTCGATCCGTACGCCGAACGTGCCACCGGGGGCCTCGATGACCCACTCGTCAGGCGCACCGGCACCGGCCCACTCCCGCACCGCCACCGCCGCCGCGCCACAGGCGGTCGCACACGTACGGTCCTCTCCCCCGTCGGGACCGTGGGCCCGCAGGCGCAGCGAGCCGCGTCCGTCCGGGAGCTCGCCAAGCGGGACCACGACGTCGAGGGAGGTGCCTGCCGGGGGGTCGGGGTCGTACCGCGCGCCGGTGAGGGTGAGTGCGGCGAGGGTCGCCGGGGAGTCGAGGGCGACGACGACGTGCGGGGAGCCCACGTCGACCCGCAGTCCCGGCCGTCGCTCGAGTCCCGGGAGCTTGACGGCGACGTCGAAACCGCGGGTGGCGGCATCGAGACCACCGGGAATGGCGAAGTCACCGATCTCCGCGGTGTACTCCTCCCCGTTGAACCCACACCCGGCGATCGCCCGCCCTCGTCGCGACGAGCACCGACGCGCCGTCGGACAGGTCGGCGAGGCCGGTGTGCCGCAGGAAGGCGACGAACACCCCCAGTCCGTGACCGCATGGCTCCCCCACCGAGCCGTCGGCGGCGCGGTGGTCCATGAACCACTCCGCCGCCGTGGGGATCCCGGCCGTCGATGCGGGAACGGCGAGGAGCAGCCCGTCGGCACCGATGCCATGCCGGCGGTCGCACCAGGCGGCGACCGTCACGGGATCCGGGTCGAGGGTTCCGGTCGGGTCCGCGGCGAGCAGGAAGTCGTTCCCGGCCCCGTGCCCCTTGACGAGGGCGGTCAGTCCAGCCATGGTGCCAGACTAGCCACCACGGCGGCGAGCGCGGCGTCCGGGTCCGAGGCGTCGATCCACCGGGTACGGTCGTCCCGCCGGAACCACTTGGCCTGCCGTCGGGCGAGCTGCCGGGTCGCCAGCGCGATCGCCTCGATCGTCTCCGCCTCGCCTGCCCTGCCGGCGAGGAACTCGAGGGCCTGCGCGTAGCCTGTCGCCCTGGCCGCGGTCCGCGAGAGCGGGCCCAGGTTCGCGACCTCCTCCACCAGTCCCTCCGCGATCATCCCCGCCGACCTCCGCGCGATCCTCTCGTCCAGGAGCTCCCACGGGAGGCGCAGCCCGAACTGGACTGTCGGGAGGTGGTGGGCGGGTGGCGGGAGTGCGGCACTGAAGGGCCGGCCGGTGACCATCACGACCTCCAGCGCACGCACCACCCGCCGCACGTTGCGCGGGTCGATGCGCGCCGCGGCAGCCGGGTCGCGGGCGGCGAGGTCCCGGTGGAGCGCGTCCGCGCCGTCGGCCGCCAGACGGGCCTCCAGCGCGGCCCGCACCGCGGGATCGGTGCCCGGGAAGTCGAGGTCGTCGAGCAGCGCGCGGACGTACAGCCCGGACCCTCCCACGACGATCGCCCAGTCCCCGGCCTCGCGGACGCGGGCGAGATCGGCCCGGGCGTGATGCTGGTAGGCCGCCACCGAGGCGTCCTGCCGGGGGTCGAGCACGTCGATCTGGTGGTGGGGGATGCCGCGGCGCTCCCCCGGGGGAACCTTGGCGGTCCCGATGTCCATCCCCTGGTACAGCTGCATCGCGTCCGCGTTCACGATCTGGGCGTGGCCGAGTACCGACGCGAGGGCGAGCGCCAGCTGGGACTTCCCGGTCGCTGTCGCCCCCACCACGGCGATCACGGGACGTACCATTGCACCATGCTCGCACACCAGGTGGTGCCCATTGAGGTGGGCCGGTTGCGGGCAGCACTGGCGGCACACGGCACGTGGTTCGGCGACGGCGCCGGCCGATTCGTCACCGAGACGGAGGAGGGCCTCGCCCTCCATGCGGAGCTGGACGCGGTCCGGCCGGCGGCGCTCGTGTTCCGGTGCCGGTGGCCTCGCCGCCTCTCCGTCGACCACCAGGCCCGGCTGCGGGACGTGCTCGACGCCGCCAACCGCACCTCCGACGGCGTGAAGCTCGCCCTGTCGATCGATGACCGGGGCCGGCTCGCCGTCGTCGCCGAGATCTCCCACTGGTTGCAGGCGGGAGTGAGCGACCGGCAGCTCACCCTCCTTCTCGAGGCGGCCCTCGCCCGCCTGCCGCGGGTGATCGCCCACCTGGACGCGGCCTTCCCCGACCCGTTCGGCGCGTCGGCATGACGTTCACGCGGCGCAGGCCGGAGGATCCGCCCGAGACGGCCACCGAGGTCACCCTGGAGCGCGTGGCGGCGGCGCTCGCGTCCCGCGGTTACACGACCCGCACGCACGGGGACCGAGTCACGGGCCGGTGGGACGGCTACCACTTCGCGTTCACGCTGGAGGGGGAGTCCCTCGTCGTCGAGGGCTCCTGGGGGCCTGAACTCGACGAGATCCACCTTCCAGGCATGGTGATGGCCACCAACGACTGGAATCGGGACCACCTCTGGCCCGTCTGCTTCACCCGCCGTACCCCCGAGGGCCGGGCGACGATTGGGACCCGCTTCGTCGTCCCGCTCGCTGGTGGGCTGTCCAACGAGCAACTGGTGGCGAACCTCGACATGGCCCTGCGGTCCGGGGTGGGCTTCTTCTCCGCACTCGGCACCCCGCCCGGGGAGGAGGAGTCCTGAGACGCCCGCCCTAGCGCGGCGGGATCGAGGGGAGTCCCAGGGGGACCCCGGCCGGGCGTGGGGAGTGGCGGGCCTCCCAGACGTCACCGGCCCGCGTCCGCCGCACCGGCAGGACGCCGGTCGCGAGCGCCGAATCGGCCACCAGGTGGTGGGGTGCGCCGTGGGTGACGACGGCGGTGACGACGTCACCGGGACGCGGCGCCGAGCCGGGCGGGACGCCCACATGCACGAGGCGGTTGTCCCGGGCGCGGCCCGTCACCCGGGCGGTGTGCTCGTCCTTGCGACCCTCGCCCTGCGAGACCACCACCTCGACCGTCCGCCCCTCCTGGGCCTCGTTCTCCGCAGTGGAGATTCGCTCCTGCAGCGCGACGAGGCGCTGGTAGCGCTCCGCGACGACCTCCGCCGGCACCTGGTCCTCGCGGTCCGCGGCGGGCGTCCCGGGCCGCCGCGAGTACTGGAAGGTGAACGCCGCGGCGAACCTCGCCTCCTCCACGACGCGGAGCGTGGCACGGAAGTCCTCCTCTGTCTCCCCGGGAAACCCGACGATGACGTCGGAGGTGATCGCGGCGTCGGGGATCGCGGCCCGCACCCGCTCGAGGATTCCGAGGAACCTCTCCGCACGGTAGGAGCGGCGCATCGCCCGCAGTACGGGGTCCGAACCGGACTGGAGGGGCATGTGCAGGGACGGCATCACGGCGGGCGTCTCCGCCATGGCGGCGATGACATCGTCGGTGAAGGCTGCGGGGTGCGGAGAGGTGAAGCGGACACGCTCGAGGCCCTCGACCTCGCCGCAGGCGCGCAGGAGCTTCGCGAACGCGCCCCGGTCGCCGAAGCCGACGCCGTACGAGTTGACGTTCTGGCCGAGGAGGGTGACCTCGAGGGCACCCTCGGAGACGACGGCGGCCACCTCGGCCAGCACCTCCCCGGGCCGGCGGTCACGCTCACGGCCGCGCAACTGCGGAACGATGCAGAAGGTACAGGTGTTGTTGCAGCCTACGGAGATCGAGACCCAGGCGGCGTGGGCGCTCTCGCGGTGGGTCGGCAGCGTGGAGGGGAAGACCTTCAGCGACTCCTCGATCTCGACCTGGGCCGCGGCGTTGTGGCGGGCGCGCTCGAGGAGCACCGGCAGCACGTCGAGGTTGTGGGTGCCGAGGACGACATCCACCCACGGGGCCCGGGCCACGATTCCCTCCCGGAGCTGCTGGGCGAGGCACCCGCCGACGGCGATCTGCATCCCTGGGCGCTCCCGCTTCACGGCGGCCAGCTGTCCCAGGTTTCCGAAGAGCCGGGTCGCGGCGTTCTCACGCACGGAGCAGGTGTTGAGGACCACGACGTCGGCGCCGCCGTCGCCTGCCGCCGTCGCCCGGGCGGCGTGTTCGGGCACCGCCTCGGAGGGTAGGTACCCCGCCTGGTCGAGGAGCCCGGCCAGCCGCTCCGAGTCGTGGACGTTCATCTGGCACCCGAGGGTGCGGATGTGGTAGGTGCGCATCGCTGCCCCATTCTAGGTGGGGGTGACGTGCCGCCTCACACCAGGCCGGTGATCCTCCCGTCCGCCTCCACGTCGACGCGTTCGGCGTTCGGGTGGGACGGCAACCCGGGCATGGTGGAGATCGTGCCGCACAGCGCGTAGACGTACCCTGCTCCCGCCGCCAGTCGCACCTCGCGAACCGGCAACCTCCAGCCCGGTTCAGGAGCGACCCCCGCGGCGTGGGTGATGGACAGGTGCGTCTTCGCGAGCACGACCGGCAGGCCGCCGTACCCGAGGCCGGACAGCCGGTCCAGTTCGCGCTGCGCCTCCCGGCTGAGGTCCAGGCCCGCGGCACCGTAGACCCGGGTCGCGACGGCCGCGAGCTTGTCGACGAGCGCGTCGTCGAGGTCGTAGTCGCGCCGCAGGGAGGGCGGCGGGCCGGCGACCGCCTCGGCCACCACACGCGCCAGCGCCTCCGCGCCGGCTCCACCCTCTGTCACGTGCGAGGTGAGCGCCACCCGCACGCCACGCTCGGCCGCGAAGCGCTCGATGACGGCGTACTCGCTGGGGTGGTCCTGGGGGAACGCGTTGATGGCGATGACGGGCGTGATGCCCCACGCGCGGACGAGATCGACGTGGTGGGCGAGGTTGTGGAGGCCCTCCGTGACAGCGCCGGGATCCTCGTCGAGCATCGCCTCGGGGAGGGGCCGACCGGCTGTCACCCGGAACCGGCCGCTGTGTGCCTTCAGTGCGCGGACCGTCACGACGACGAGGGCCACGGCAGGCACGAGACCCGTCACACGGCTCTTGATGTTCACGTACCGCTCAGCGCCGAGATCCGCACCGAACCCGGCCTCGGTGATGAGGATGTCGCCCACCCGCGCTCCGACCACATCGGCGATCACGGACGAACACCCGATGGAGATGTTCCCGAACGGCCCGGTGTGGACCAGCACCGGCACTCCCTCGACCGTCTGCATGAGGTTGGGCAGGACGGCGTCGCGCAGGATCGCCGCCATCGCCCCGGCCGCCGCCAGGTCCTCCGCGGTCACGGCGACCCCGTTCCTCCGGTAGCCGACCACGATCCGGCCGAGCCGGTCGCGGAGGTCTCCCGCGTCGCGCGCGAGGGCGAGGACGGACATGACCTCGGATGCCGCCGTGATCTCGAACGATGCCTGCCGTGGCACGCCGTCGGCCCTCCCGCCGAGCCCGATGACGATCGAACGGAGTGCGCGATCGTTCATGTCGAGGACGCGTGGCCAGGTGACGGAGTGCGCCTCGACGTCGAGGAGGTTCCCGTGGTGCAGGTGGTTGTCGAGCATCGCCGCCAGGAGGTTGTGGGCGGCCGTGACGGCGTGGAAGTCCCCGGTCAGGTGGAGGTTCAGCAGGTCGGCGGGGATGACCTGGCTCCGTCCCGCACCCGCGCCACCGCCCTTGATACCGAAGGTCGGTCCCAGCGACGGCTGCCGCAACGTCACGACCGGACGGCGCCCGATCCGTGCGAGACCCTGGGCGAGCCCGATCGCAGTGGTGGTCTTGCCCTCCCCGAGGGGCGTCGGCGTCAGGGCGGTCACGACGACGACGGCGCCCGGCGGCCTGGACTCCGCCACGCCGGGCCGGATCTTCGCGGCGTGGTGGCCATACGGAATGACGTCATCTGGATCCAGGCCAGCGGCGGCAGCCACCGTGGCGATCGGCAACGGCGAGGTCTCCATGATTCGTTCCTATCGCCCCGCAGGCGTGCCGTCAGGCCTTTCGTTCAGTCGTCCGAGAGGGCGGCGCGGGTCGCCCGCAGGACGACGTCCACGCTGTAGCCCCGACGCCCCAGCATGGCGGCGATCCGCCGTTCCCGGACAGGCCTCTCCAGCCCGCGGGTGGCACGCGCCTTCTTCCGGGCCTGCTCGAGCGCAGTCGCAAACTCATCCTCCGCCGTGATGGCTGCGAGCGCAGGTGTCGCAGCTGACTCATCCACGCCCCGCCGCCGCATCTCCTTCTCCAGCGCGCGCCGCGAGAGGCCCCGCTGCTCCCGCTGGGTGCGTACCAGCATGTCGGCGTAGGCGGAGTCGTCGACGAGCCCGACCTCCTCGAATCGGTCCAGGACCGCGGCGGCCACCTCGTCCGGTATCCCGCGCGCACCCAGCGTGAGGCGCAGCTGCTCGCGGGAGCGCGCCATCACGGACAGCTGCCGGAGGACGACGGCCCGCGCCGTCGCCTCCTGCTGCTCACGCGTCGTGGGGCCCCGCCCGCCGGCGCCCGGCTCCATCGGCGTCAGAATCCCTCGGGAACCGCGGGCACCTCGTCGGCAGGGGTGGCCCCGATCCCGAGCTTCGCCAGGATCCTCCGCTCGACCTCGTTCGCCAGGTCGGGGTTGTCCCGCAGGAACGACCGGGCGTTCTCCTTCCCCTGGCCGAGCTGGTCGCCCTCGTACGTGTACCACGCCCCGGACTTCCGGACGATGCCGTGCTCCACGCCGAGGTCGATGAGGCCGCCCTCCCGGGAGATGCCGTGACCGTACAGGATGTCGAACTCGGCCTGCTTGAACGGCGGTGCCATCTTGTTCTTCACGACCTTCACGCGGGTCCGGTTGCCCACCGACTCGGCACCTTCCTTGAGGGTCTCGATCCGGCGGACGTCGAGCCGCACCGACGCGTAGAACTTCAGCGCCTTCCCACCGGTGGTGGTCTCCGGAGACCCGAAGAAGACGCCGATCTTCTCACGCAGCTGGTTGATGAAGATCGCGGTCGTGCCGGATGACGACAACGCCCCCGTGATCTTCCGCAACGCCTGCGACATAAGCCGCGCCTGCAGTCCCACGTGCGAATCGCCCATGTCACCCTCGATCTCCGCCTTCGGGACGAGCGCGGCGACGGAGTCGATGACGATGATGTCGAGAGCGCCCGAGCGGATCAGCATGTCCGCGATCTCGAGCGCCTGCTCGCCGGTGTCAGGCTGTGAAACGAGCAGGGCGTCGGTGTCCACCCCCAGCTTCTTGGCATAGTCAGGATCGAGGGCGTGCTCCGCGTCGATGAACGCGGCGATCCCGCCCGCGCGCTGCGCGTTGGCGACGGCGTGGAGGGCGACGGTCGTCTTGCCGGACGACTCCGGGCCGTAGATCTCGACGATCCTGCCCCGCGGCAGCCCCCCGATCCCCAGCGCGATGTCGAGGGCCACCGAGCCCGTGGGGATCACCGCCACCGGCGGCCGGGACTCGTCACCCAGGCGCATCACCGAGCCCTTGCCGAAACTCTTGTCGATCTGCGCAAGCGCTGCCTCGAGCGCCTTGGAACGATCTGCCACTGGTGCAGCCATCACGTCACCTCTCCGGTCTGGCGGGCGCGCCCGCCTCCAACAACCCTGGTCCTTCACTCATCCGCCCTCGCCGAACGGCTTGAGGGTGATGCTATGTCCGACCACCGACATTCCCGGATCGCGTGCCCACCGGGTGTGGACACAACGACACGGCCGTCACCTGTGGACACAGTACGACGAACAACTGTTCGAAGCCAGCATTGACGAGGGCGTGTCTCAGCCGGCTGGACGGTGGCGCTCCTGGCGGTGCGGATACCGCTCCTCCTCCGGGAGCCGGAGTTCGAGGCACACCGCGTCCCAGACGCGTTGCGGGTCGATGCCCGCGGCCAGCGCCTGGGCAGGGGTCGAGCCGATGCCCGGAAGGACGAGGTCGTTCATGATCGCCTGGGCGTACCGCGGATCGAAGCGGCTCGCGACGGCGCTGGTGAACTCCGAGAGCCTCACCGCACCGGGAGCATGGTGCGTTCGAGCAGTTCGGAGACCGTGTCCGGGATCGCCACGCCCTCGGACTCGGCGATGCGGTCGGAGACCTCCCGGAGCACCACCGAGAGCGGCACGTCGAGGGCCGCGCAGATCGACGCGAGCAGTTCGGAGGATGCCTCCTTCTGGCCGCGCTCGACCTCGGACAGGTACCCGAGCGACACCTGGGCGGCGGAGGACACCTCACGCAGCGTCCGGCCCTGGTGCTGGCGCACGCCACGCAGGACATCGCCGATCTCGCGACGGAGCACGATCACGGGAGCCTCCTTCCTCGCGGGTGCGGTGACGACGTACCGGCCAGCGTAGTTGGGGCGCGCCGGGACCCGCCAGCCGGATCGCGAGGGCTCGGGACGCGCGGGCCTGGCGGAGGCGGTGGGTCGGTTGCTGTCCATCGTCCTGTTCAACGAGGGGTCGAGGGGTTTTGTTCCGCGAGTTCGGCCAGCAGGACGAGCGCGGCGGCGGTGGCAGCCCACCGCACCTGGTCCCTCTCCCCCGCCGTCTGCAGAAGCCGGGAGGCACTCGCACCACTCACCGAGTCGTGGGCGCTGACCCAGACGGTCCCGGCCGGGTGCCCGTCCGCCTGTCCCGGTCCTGCCACACCGGTCGTCGCGACGCCGAAGCGGGCGCGCAACACCCGGCACGCCCCGGTGGCCATGGCCTCGGCAACGGCCTCCTGTACCGCGCCGCCCGCGCGCAGCAACGCGGGGTCCACGCCGAGCAGGGCGATCTTGACGTCGGGGTGATAGGCGACGACGCCGCCCCGCAGCACGGCAGAGACGCCCGGAATCGATCCGAGGGTGGCGCACACGAGTCCGGCGGTGAGCGACTCGGCCACGCCCACACTGCGGTCACCAAGCGCCGCCACGGCGCGCCTCGCGGCCTGGCGTGCGTGCGCCTCGCTCACGCGTCCGCTCGGGCGATGCGCCGGGCGTCCAGCACGTACTGCGCCCCCGTGACCAGGGTCCAGGCGAGCGCCAGGTACATCACCACGATCGTCGTGATCTCGAAGAAGGTGCTGGCAGGCGTGGGCAGGAGCGCGTGCCACGGAATCAGCATCCCGACGATGAACACCATCTGGAGCGTCGTCTTGACCTTGCCGCCCTTCGATGCCGCCATCACGGCACGGCGGATCATGAAGAAGCGCATGACGGTGATCCCGAGTTCACGGACGATGATCGCCACCGTCACCCACCAGGGGACGAGACCGTCCATGGAGAGGAGGACGAGCGCCGCGACCACGAGGGACTTGTCGGCGATCGGGTCGAGGATCTTGCCGAGGTCGGTGATCAGCCCACGGGAGCGGGCGAGGTGGCCATCGACCCGGTCAGTGAGCGCGGCGGTCACGAAGATGATCGTCGCCCAGACCCGTGCCGCGGTGCCGTCCTGCAGGAACGCCCAGATGAACAGGGGAACCATGAGGATCCGGACCATCGTGATCTGGTTCGCGATGTTCCAGCGGGAGACGCTCACCGGCCCGTCAGCTGCCACGCGTCCTCTTCCCCGTCGTCCTCGTACGTGTCGACGTATATCCCCTCGTCCTCCTCGGGCGCCTCGCCCCGCAACAGGGCGAGTGCCGCGGGGAGGCCATCCGGGGGAACGAGCACGTCGCGGGCCTTCGAGCCCTCCGAGGGCCCCACGATGCCACGGGACTCCAGGAGGTCCATCAACCGGCCCGCCTTGGCGAAGCCTACCCGAAGCTTGCGCTGCAGCATCGACGTTGAGCCGAAGCTCGTGGTGATGACCAGCTCCGCCGCCTGGAGCAGCAGGTCCAGGTCGTCACCGATGTCCTCGTCCACCTGCCGCTTCGCTGCCGGGACGACGACGTCCTCACGGTACGTCGGCCGCATCTGCGCCTTGACGTGCTCGACCACCGACAGGATCTCGGACTCCGAGACCCAGGCGCCCTGCACGCGCTGCGGCTTCGCCTTGCCCGACGGGTGGAACAGCGCGTCGCCCTGCCCGATGAGCTTCTCCGCCCCGGGCGAGTCCAGGATCACGCGCGAGTCGGCGAGCGACGACGTCGCGAAGGCGAGCCGCGAGGGGACGTTCGCCTTGATGAGGCCGGTCACGACGTCGACCGACGGCCGCTGCGTCGCCAGTACGAGGTGGATGCCGGCGGCGCGGGCGAGCTGGGTGATCCGCTGGATGGAGGACTCGACGTCCCGCGGGGCGACCATCATCAGGTCCGCGAG
>DBQX01000133.1 GCA_002305415.1 Actinomycetales bacterium UBA1383
CGGCTCCGGCTCGTTCAGCGGGGGCGGGGGGTCCTCCGGCGGGGGCGGCGGGGGTGGGGGCTCCGTCGGCGGGCGCTGAGCGGCACTATCCTGCCGGTAGGCCCACCGAGGGAGCATCACCGTGCCGAGATCCCACACCCCGCTGCGTCACGCCGCCACCGCCGTCGTCATCCTCGTCCTCCTCCTGTTCGCGCCGCTGGCCGCGCGTGCGGACGGCGACCCGTCCACCGACGTCGTGCGCGCCGTCGACGTGGTGATGACGGTGGAGCCGGACGGTTCCATCCACGTGGAGGAGACGTACCAGTGGGACTTCGGGACGCGCAACGGGCTGGGCTTCTACCGCGACCTGGTCCAGCGGATGGGGTACGCGCCGGACACCACGAAGGTGCGGGTCTACCGCTACTCGAACTTCGCGATCTCCAGCCCCTCCGGCGCGCCCGCGGAGGTGTGGGTGGAGCGCGACGACTTCACCACGATCCGCCTCGCCGCGGGCGCCCCCGACGGCTCCTCCGACACGCGCACGGGGGTGCAGACCTACGTGCTGAGCTACGACGTCGAGGGGGCGCTCAACCCGATCCGGGGCGACGCCGCCGTCGGGGACCGTGACGAGCTGTACTGGAACAACTACACCGACATCGCCAACCCGTTCGAGCGGGTCACGGTCACGGTGACGGGACCGGCCGACGTCATCGACATCGCCTGCTACCAGGGGCCCACGGGCTCGACCACGCCGTGCGGCACGTACAGTTCGGACGGTCCGACGGCGGCCTTCAGCGGCCGCGGCCTCGGCGTGGGGGACGGATTCAGCGTGGTGGCGGCGTGGCCCGCGGACACGTTCCCGGGCCTGGCGCCGATCCTCGAGGACCTCCCCGAGGACGCGGACCCGGGCAACCCGGCGACCTGGCAGGAGCCCGGCCCGGTCCTCGGTGCGCTGCTGGCCGTCAGCGACTTCATCGGCCGGAACGCGGGAGTGGTCGCCCTGGCGTGGCTGGTGGCGGTGGCCGGGATCGTCTGGGCGCGGATCTCCGCGGGCCGTGACCGGCACTGGGTGGGCGTGACGCCCGGCCTCGTACCGACCGGACCGGCGCCGGAGGCGAAGCTGTGGCGCGAGCCCCCGGTGACCGTGCAGTTCACGCCGCCGGAAGGGCTCACCCCGGCGGAGGCCGGCGTGCTGCTCGAGGAACAGACCGAGAACTCGTTCTTCGCCGCCACGCTGGTGGACCTCGCGGTGCGCGGGTACCTCACGATCGAGACCTCCGGCACCAGCTTCACCGGCAAGCCGAACGACTGGACCCTGATCTGGAACCCGGACGCCCCCAGCACGGACGGGCTGCGCCAGTACGAGCGCCGGGCGCTGGAGGACCTCTTCGAGGGCGCGCCGTGGGTACAGATCTCCGACCTGCGGGGCTCCTTCGCCCCGGACCTGCGGCGGTTCCACAAGGGAGTCACGGCCATCTCCGACAACCGGCAGTACTTCCGGTCCCGCGGGCTTGCCGGGAGCAGCGTGCGCGTGAGCGGGATCAACCTCGTGGTACCCGTCTTCTTCGCGATCTTCTTCTTCAACGCGGTGGGCGCCTCGATGTTCGGGGCGGCCACCGCCGTGCTGACGGGTGAGTCACTGTTTCCGCTCCTGTTCGCCGGCTTCGTGGCGGTGGCCTCGCTGGTGATCGTGTTCGTCTCCACCCGGAAGGCGGCCCACGCCCGCACCGCCTACGGCCGGGCGGTGTACGAGCAGGTTCGCGGCTTCCGCCAGTACCTCTCCACCGCGGAGGCCCACCAGCTTCGCTGGGAGGAGGGGGAGGACATCTTCTCCCGCTACCTCCCGTGGGCGATGGTGTTCGGTGTGGCGGACCGCTGGGCCCGGATCTTCGAGCAGCTCGCCGCCGAGGGCCGCTACACCACCCAGCCCACCTGGTACGTGGGGCCGGGCGGCTTCCACTCCGGGTACTACACGGGGATCGGGTCCTCCCTCGAGCGGATGACCACCAGTGGCATGAGCTCCCTGAGCTACACGCCGGGCTCGTCCGGGGGGTCGGGCTCATTCGGCGGTGGCGGCGGGTTCTCCGGCGGCGGTGGCGGCGGCGGAGGAGCCGGCGGGCGGTAGGGGCGGTAGTCCACTCGGCCGACGTCGCTCACAGGAAGGGGGCCGGCTCCAGAGCCGGCCCCCTCATGTCCCGGGATGGTCCCGGGATCGAGATCACACGCGCGGACGCGAGCGGCCACGGACCGCCAGGTAGATCGAGATGAACGCGATGGCGAGGAGGATCGAGATGATCCACCGGATCCAGTCGATGCCGGAGGTTTCGGCCACGCCGAGCAGGCCTGCGACCCACGTGCCGACCCACGCGCCCAGGGCGCCGAGGATGATGGTCCAGAGCACGCCGATCGGCTGGTCGCCCTTCATGAAGAGGCGAGCGAGCGCACCGATGATCGCGCCGGCGATGATGATGCCGATGATTTCGCCCATGGTGGGGATTCTCCTTTCGGATCGGGTAGCGGCACGGTGGCGCCGCTGTCCGTGCTACAGGCAATCACATCTCGCGGAGTTCCGCACATCGGGACACACAGATCCTCCATATTTGGCACCCTTCTCCGACACGATTCGTGGCCCAGGTCCGGTGCGGGCGGCCACCGCAGGCCGTCACCGCGCCCCTCTCCGCGCCGGCAGGTTCGCGAGCGCCACCGCCAGCGAGACGAGCACCAGCCCTGCCAGTTCACCCGCGGTCGGCACCTGCCGCAGCACCACGAGACCCACCACCAGCGCCGTCGCCGGCAGGAGGGCCAGCAGGATGGCGAACGTCGCGGCCGGCAGGAGGCCGAAGTTCACCTGGTCCAGCACGTACGGGACCACCGAGGACAGCAGGGCCACCCCCAGCACCCCGCCGAGGAGGCGGAGGTCCGCGAACGCCGCGCCCGCCGTCGTCGCCACGAATGGCGCGAAGGCGAGCGCACCGGCGACCATCCCCACCGCGAGGGCGTCGATGCCGTTGACGGTCATGGCGAGGCGCTTGCCGAGCACCACGTACAGGCCCCACAGGCCGCCGGCGAGCGCCGCGAACCCGAGCCCGACGCCGGTGCCCGGCTGGCCCCAGTCCACGCCGAGCCCGCTGATCGTCGCCACGCCCGCCGCGGCGAGCGCGATCGCGACCCGCTGCTGCCACCCCCGGCCGGCCAGCGCGGCCACGGCCACGGGACCGAGGAACTCGATCGAGACGGCGGTGCCGAGGGGCAGGTGGTCGATCGCGACGTAGAAGGCCATGTTCATGCCCGCCAGCACCACCCCGAAGGCGGCGGCCCGCCCCCACCAGCCGCGGGAATGCCGCCACGGGCGGCGCCACGCCACCAGGACGACGGCGGCCAGCGCGATCCGCCACCATGCCACCGTCACCGCCGGCAGGTGCGCGAACAGGCCCACGGCGAGCGCGGCACCGAGGTACTGGGTCACCGCCCCCACGACGAACAGTCCGATCGCGCTGACGTAGCGCGATCGGCTCACACGCAGGTCGGGACTCACTCGAGGGCGACGTCCGCCCACGCCAGCCGGTGGTCCGAGAAGCCGAGCGACTCCACGCCGCTGGCGCGCACCCGGACGTCCGGTGTCGCGAGGACGTGGTCGATCTGGCGCCGCGGCCGGGTGTTCGTGAAGGTGTCCCCGATGACGAGCTGGCGCATCCCGGGGACCGCGCCCTCGTGGGTGATCTCGAGGTTGAGGTCGGCCGCGAGGACGCGCGGGGCGGGCAGCGTCCCGAGGGAGCGCACCACCTCGTGGAGCTGCGCGCGGGCCACGCCCTCATCGGCGACGAGGTGGGTGTTCGCGACGACGACGCGCCCCTCGGGCGCCGTCACCTGGGCGGCGAGCAGGGTGCGGGTGGTGTCGACGACGGCGAGCCGCTCCGACGGCCGCCATCCACTCCGGTCGCGTCGCCAGTTCAGCCTCGGCACCCGGCCCCCCATCGGGTTGACGTGCCAGGATGCCACCGGCAGGCGCGAGAGGGTCGCGATTCCGAACGCCATCCGGCCACCGGCGTCGGAGCGCAACGGCTGGAACCGGAACCCGTTCACCCAGCCCTGGAAGAAGGCCGCGAACCGGTAGTGGGGCATCGCGAGCTCGCGGGAGAGGATCTCGGCCTGGTTCAGCCCACCGGAGCGGCGCTGGCCCTGGTCCACCTCCTGGAGGCACAGCACGTCGATCTCGAGGGCCCGGATCTCGCGGGCGAGGTCGAACAGGGACGTGGCGTCCGGGATCTCGCCGTGCCGCTCGGAGCCCGCCGCGGCGGCCCCGTGCTCCATGTTGAAGGTGGCGACCCGCATCACTGCTCCTCGAAGGTGAGCGAGACGGAGTTCATGCAGTACCGGTCGCCGGTGGGCGTCTGGGGGGCGTCGGGGAAGACGTGGCCGAGGTGCGAGCCGCAGGACGCACACAGGACCTCGACGCGCCGCATGCCGAGCGAGCGGTCCTCGCGGAGTTCGACCGCGTCCGAGTCCGAGGGCGCGTAGAAGCTGGGCCAGCCGCAGTGGGAGTCGAACTTGGTCTCGGAGCGGAACAGCTCCGCGCCGCAGGCCCGGCACCGGTAGACGCCGGTGCGGGTCTCGTGCAGCAGCTCCCCGGTCCACGGCCGCTCGGTGGCCGCCCGCCGCAGGACCTTGAACTCGAAGGGGGTGAGGAGTGCGCGCCACTCGTCGTCGGAACGCGTCACCTTGCGCTGGGTCATTGGGTCCTCCTGGTCGGGTCGGTGGGCTCCGGGGTGGGCTGGGTCCGCGGGGCGTCGACGCGGCGGCGGGCGGTGTCCTCCCGCTCGGCCATGTCCACGGCCGACGGGCCGGAGAGCCGGTTCGCGCGTTCCTCGGCCTCCGGAGACCCGGAGAACAGCCGGGACTCCGCGGCGCGCTGACCCTCTGCCCGGTGGAGGATCGAGGTGCGCGGGGGTGTCGCGGCGGGACCGCCGTCCGCCTCGGCGGGGGTGGAGGCGGCGGCGTCGGCGGGGGTGGTGGCGGCGTCGCCCTCGAGGGCCGCGAGCTCGGACTCGGAGAGTACGCGCGTGGTCTCGTCGGAGGGCAGGGGCCGCACCTCCTGGACGGCGAGCCGGGCGGGATGCCCCCGGGCGGCGCGACGGTCGGCCTTCTCCGCCTCGCGGCGCGCCCGCCGGGCCTCCGCCTCGCGCTGGAGGCGCTGGGTGTCCGACTCCTCCACGGGCTCACCGAGCAGCGTCTCCGCGACGTCGGGCTCCTGGGAGCGCTCCGCGTCCCAGGCCTCCTGGATCTCCTCCACGAACTGCCGGCGCTCCTCGGGCGGCGGGGCGGTGGTGACCTCCGGCTCGAACCGCTGCCGGGGCAGGGCGTACGGGGCGTGGGTGGTCAGCCAGTCGACCAGGCCCTCGCGGATCAGGCAGCGCAGGTCGAACAGTTGCCCGGAGTTGCGGGCGGAGGCCACCACCCGCACCCGGAGGTAGCCGCCGACGGCGTCCGTCACCTGCAGCCCCAGCGTCCGCCCGTCCCACAGCTCGCTCGACTCGGCGATCCGCTGCGCCTCCACCCGCAGGGCCGGCACGGGGGTGAGGAAGTCGAGGTCGAGCTCGACCGTGCCGAGGAGGTGCGCCTCCCGGCGTGTCCAGTTCTCGAAGGGCTGGGTGGTGAAGTGTGTGGACGGCAGCACCATGCGGCGGTCATCCCAGAGCCGCAGCACCACGTAGGTGAGGGTGACCTCCTCCACGTTCCCGAACTGGCCACCGACGACGACGACGTCCCCCACCCGCAGCGCGTCCGTGAAGGCGATCTGGATCCCGGCGAACATGTTGGACAGCGAGCTCTGGGCCGCGAGGCCGGCGACGATCGAGAGGAGGCCGGCGGAGGCGAACAGCGACGCGCCGATCGCCCGGAACGACTCGAAGGTCAGCAGGATGCCCGCGACCACCGCGATCCAGACGATCGCCACCCCCACCCGGCGGATCACCTGCATCTGGGTGCGGACGCGCCGCGCGTGGCCGGACTCCTCCGCACCCTTGAACCGTTCGAGTGCGGTGTCCTCCAGGGCGAAGAGGGCGGCCGAGAGCAGGTACCCGGCGGCGATGATCAGCGCGATCAGGAAGACGTGCATGAACGCGGCCCGCCAGGCGGGCTCCGCGCCCAGCACCTGCATGGAGGTGCCCACGGCCACGCCGGTCCCGGTTCCCAGCACGGCCAGGAAGACGCGCTGGGGGATCTTGAGCCGGCGGGAGGTGTGCCGCAGGGCGGGGTGACGGCGCCGCACCACCCGCACGAGCACAGTGACCAGGATCGACACCAGGAGCCCCGCCAGCAGTCCCAGCCCGGCGTAGCCGAGGACCGTGAGGAACGAGATGGCGGCCTCGGTTGCCTGCTCGACGGTGTCATCCATGGGATCCCAGCCTAGTGCGTGCGTCCGACGGCGGGGCGGGCGTCCCTCAGCCCCAGCCGAGTTCGTCGAGGCGGTCGTCGTCGATGCCGAAGTGGTGGGCGATCTCGTGCGCCACGGTGATGCGCACCTCGTCCACGACCTCCTCCACGGACTCGCACATGCGGAGCGTGGGACCGCGGAAGATGAGGATCCGGTCCGGGAGCGAGCCGGACGCCCACCACCCGTCGCGCTCCGTGAGCGGGGTGCCCTCGTAGAGGCCGAGGGTGTCCGGCTCGACGTCGTCGGGGGGCTCCTCCTCGACGAGGATGACGCAGTTGTCGATCATGTCGAGGAGCTCGAGCGGGATGAGGTCGAGGGCGTCCGAGACGGCCTCCTCGAACGCCTCCCGCGACATCTCGACCATGCGGGCCTCCCCCGTGAACTGTGACCGAGCGCCCACCGCGCGATTTTGCCAAGGGTGTTCGTTTGCCCGTATGCTACTTCAGGTCTACGGCGCTCAGCGTCGAGGGCTTACCAGGCCCCCATCGTCTAGAGGCCTAGGACGCCGCCCTTTCACGGCGGTAGCACGGGTTCGAATCCCGTTGGGGGTACGAGCTTGGTCTCATCACGAGGCCCCGTAGCGCAGTTGGTTAGCGCGCCGCCCTGTCACGGCGGAGGTCGCGGGTTCAAGTCCCGTCGGGGTCGCAAGGCATGGAGGGCCGGTCGGAGGGCCGGCCCGCTGTGTCGGGGCTCTGTAGCTCAGTTGGTAGAGCGTTCGACTGAAAATCGAAAGGTCACCGGATCGACGCCGGTCGGAGCCACGAGGAGAGGGACCCCCGCCGGATTGGCGGGGGTCCCTCTCGTCCCTCGACAGGAGCGGCCGGCCCGTGCATATTCAGCACGTGAGCTCCACGCTTCGCTTCACCAGACCCCTGCCCGGGACGCTGAGGGCCTCGGCTGCGCTCATCGGCGTGGTGCTGATCGCAGGGCTGGTAGCCCAGGCGATCGGCGGTACGACTGCCAGCATCACGGTCGGGCTGGCGGCCGGCTCCGCGATGGCCTACGGCACGGTGATGCCCACCCGGGTGGCCGCCGTCGTGACGCTCGTCGGCGGCGCGGCGGCCGCCCTGGGTGCGGCCGTGTCCGGTGACCCATGGCTCTCCGGCCTGGCCGTCGCCGCGATGGTGCTGGTCACCGCACCGGCGTCCGCGTACTCGGCGGGTGCCCTGATGCTGGCGCCGCTGCTGACGATGGTGTTCGCCGTCGTCGACCGCGGCTGGCCGTGGTGGCAGGCCGGGATCTGGGGCGTGGTGGGCGGACTGGTCGGGCTGCTCATCACGGCCATCCTCCGATTCGGCAAGAAGGCGCCCACGCGGCTGCCCTGGGGGGTGGCCTGGCGCCATGCGGTCGTCGTCGCGATCGCCGCGGGCGCGAACATCGTCCTGGCCGAGTCCCTCTCGCTCGGTCATGGGTACTGGGTGGCCGCCACCATCCTCGTGGCACTGCGCCCACTGCCGAGCGAGCGGGCCGGCTACCTCGTCCAGCGGAACTGGGGGACCCTCCTCGGCGCGCTCATCGCGCTCCTGACCATCTGGCTGGTGCCGTCCGCCTGGTTGCTGCCCACCGCGCTCGCGTACCTGGTGGCGCTCGCGGCGTACGCGATGAGCGGGAACTACTTCCTGCAGACCGCCTTCCTGACGCCGATGCTCATGATCCTCATGTCCGCGAACGAGAAGTCCGTCGCCATCGAGCTGACGATCGGACGGGTCCTCTACACGGTCGTGGGCGTGATGATCGCGGCCCTGCTCGCGTTGGGAATGCAACGGTGGGACCGGCGATCCGTCCCGGCGCGGGACGGCGAGCGCCAGCAGGAGGCACGGCCGGAGCCCGCGCCGTAGGGCGCGGGCTCCGGCCTTGGCTCCCCGGGCCGATGGTTCCTCAATCCTCCACCGACGTCATGTCGAGGGCGTCCTCGGCGAGGGCGAGCACCGTCCAGGTGCGTCCGTCGTCCGCGGACAGCTCCCACGCCGGGACCAACAGGGAGACCCCGTCCGCCGTCGTCCACTGCGCGAGGCCGAGTTCGGCGCCCGTGATCTCCACGTCCTCCACCGGCCACGGCACGGCCGCTCCGGGGGCGAGCGGCGCCGGAGGCTCGGTGGGTGTCGTGTCAGGCGCGACCACCTGGTCCTCCACCATCGCGTCACCCTCCAGGACGCCACCGCCCCGCGCAGCGGGCAGGACGGAGAAGCCACCGATGGTGCCGAAGCGCGGGTCGGTGATCCGGCTGACCGCCTCCTCGGCGCCCACCACCGGGTACGTGCCAAGGTCCACCAGAGCCGCGAGCGAGCCGGAGAGGGACTGCAGGCCGCCGCCGCTGTAGCTCGCCCACCACGACACCCCCGTGCGCCGGCCGTCCAGGAGCTGGTACGCGGCCACCGAGATCCACCCGGCGCCCTCGTCCTTGCTGACCTCGTACTCGAAGGCGGCGGGGTCGAGCCCAAGCTCCGCGAGCAGGTCGCGGGTCAGCTGCCGGGCCTCGTCGTCGGTGGGGGCGGGGCCGAGGTCCGGGCACTCGGCGGCGCCCTCGCGGACGGCTTCGCAGTTCCACGGGTCGGCGGCGGGGTCGTAGAAGTTCAGGCCGGCCTGCCCGTCCGGGTAGACCATGAGGTACGGGCCGGTCCCGTCAAGCGTCCCCACCACCCAGGACCCGTCCGTGAGTTCAGGCGTGCCCTCCACGCCGAGCACGGCGGCGATCTCCGCCACCCGCGCCTCGGTCCACGCGGCGGTGGCGTCGAAGGCCCACATCGTGGCAGTGCCCGCCTCGTTCGGCAGCCCGACGGGGGTGAACGTCTGCCGCTCCGGCCACCCCGGCCAGATCATCCGTTCATCCTGCGCCGCGGCGGAGTCCACCCCGCCGCCACCAGCCTCGGGCGCCGCTGCGTCGGCCGGGGCCAGCCCCGAGGCGGCCTCGGAGGTGGCGGCGCCGTCGAAAGCCGTGTCCCCGCCACCGGTGCGTCCCAGCAGCGCGCCGTTGCCCAGCCCGAAGCCCACGCCCCCGACCACCACCGCGGCCGCGGCCGCCGAGGCGACCCGCAGCCACCGGCGGGACCGGCTCGCGCGGATGTCGGTGACGGGTGCGAGCCCCTCCCCGCCGGCCTCGGCGGCGATCCGGGCGTCCACCGCGGTCCGCAGCCGCGCGACGTCCACCTCGGCCCCCTGCGCCGGGTCGGCAGCACGCAGCCGGGCGAGTGCGTCCTCGTGATCCATCTCGTCTCCTTCGTCCGTGGGGGTGTGGCCCGTGCGTGGGCTGACCCGTCCCGCTGCTCCGTCTGTGTGCCGGGTGGCCCGGATCTTTCGCCCCACCCCCGGCCAGCCCCGGACCGGCGTCCCCAACCGACCGTTTCCACCCCGCCAAACAGTCAGCAAGCGACCTCAGTGGACCGAGGCCACGCCGAACCCGAGAGGAGGCCGCGCACCGGCGTCCCCAACCGACCGTTTCCACCCCGCCAAACAGTCAGTAAGCGACCTCAGTGGACCGAGGCCACGCCGAACCCGAGAGGAGGCCGCACACCGGCGTCCCCAACCGACCGTTTCCACCCCGCCAAACAGTCAGTAAGCGACCTCAGTGGACGGAGCCGAGCCAGACCGAGCCGGGACCGAGGCCACGCCGAACCCGAGAGGAGGCCGCACACCGGCCTACACCTGCGCCCACGCCGCCGCGAGCCGCGAACGGGCGCGCGAGAGCGCCGCGTCCGCTCCCCCGCGCGAGATCCCGAGGGCCGCCGCGAGCTCCTCCCCGCCCAGGCCCTCCCAGGCGTGCAGCAACAGCACCTCGCGGTCACGTGCGCTGAGGCCGGCGAGCGCCCGCCTCACCTGGTCGTCGGCGACGACGGCGTCCACCGGGTCCTCGTCGTCCACCGTCTCGGGCGGCTCGGCCATCGGCACCGCCGACATCTTCCGGCGGTGGTTGGCCAGCACGAAACCCGCGGTCCGGTAGAGCCAGGGGAGCTCGGCGCCGTCGGGCACGTCCTCCCGGCGCCGCCACGCGATCGTGAGCACCTCGGCGGCGAGGTCCTCCGCATCGCCCGGCGCGGCACGCCGCAGGAAGTACCGCTGCACCGCGGCGGCGTGGGCCCGGAAGACGGCATCGAACCAGTGGTCGTCATGGGTGGCAGTGTCCGCCGTCATGCCGTCTCCCTCGGTCGGGTGCTCCTGCTGTGCTGTATGTCCCCGGCGTCCCCACTCTTGCACGGGGAGCCCCCGGCGGCCGGCCGGATGCGCAACTGTTATCGGAGACGGGGTGGGATTGGGCCGTCCCGCCACACAAACGGGACAGGACCAGTCCAAGGAAGGGAGTCCCCGATGAGCACCACCCGGGCCGGCGGCCGGATGAAGATCGCCATCGTCGTGCTGGCCACGCTGCTGGTGGCCGCGGTCTCAGTCCTCGTCGGGCTGTTCGTCCTCGGTGCGGTCACCCCCGTGTCGATGGGCGGAGGGTCGGACTCGCGGGAGGAGTCGGCGGTCGCCCCCGGCTCCGGCATCGCGGAGGACCAGGCCTACGACGGGGCCGACACCAGCGGCGCGGCCGACATGGGCGGCGAGACCAGCGACGCCGTCGCCGACAAGCTCGTGCGCTACGCCTCCCTCACCCTCCGGGTGGACGGCGTCGCGGAGACCGTGGAGCAGGTCCGCACGGCCGCGCGCGCGGCGGGCGGCTACATCCAGACCTCCGACCTCTACACCGACGGCCGCGACTGGTACCCGGCCGAGGAGGACCAGGCGGCCGCCAGCCCCACCCTCACCGGCGGGCTGCTCATCGTCCGCGTCCGGGACACGGACCTGGAGTCCTTCGTGGACACTGTGCGCGGCCTCGGGACCGTCACCGCGGAGAGCATCTCCTCGCAGGACGTCACCACCCAGTACACCGACCTCGACGCCCGCATCCCCATCCTCGAGGCCGAGCGGGACAGCCTCACCGCGATGCTCACCCGCGCCACCACCGTGGAGGAGGAGCTGATGATCCGTGACCGCCTCGTCTCCGTCACCAGCGAACTGCGCTCCCTGGTGGACCAGCGCGAGGTGCTCGCGGACCGCGACACCATGGCCACGGTCACGATCTCCCTCACGGTGCCGCCCTCCGCGCTGCCGCCGTCGTCGGTCGAGATCCCGTGGTTCTCGTGGTACGAGCTCCAGCAGGCCGTGGCGAGCGGCGTGGCCGGCTTCCAGCGGATCGTGTACGTCACCCTCACCGCCCTGATCGCGACGGCGCCGATCTGGGTGCCGCTCGGGATCGTGCTGCTGGTCCGCCGGCGGCGCCGCGTGGCCGCCGAGCCGCAGGCTGTCACCGTCGCCCCCGGGCCGGATGACGCCGAGCCAGGTTCCGTCAATCCCGGGCCCCGTCCGCCCTCGGAGTAATCCCGGGCGCTCGGAGGATCACGACGGTGCGTCCCGACGTACAGTGGGACGCATCAAGCCGTGCCGACCGAAGGCCTGACCATGGGCAGACACGCCGCCACTCCCGCACCCCGCACCGAGGCCGCCGAGCCCGCCGTCCCCGGGCTCACGCCCCGTTCCCCGGCCACCCCGCCCGCCCCGCTCGGGCAGCGCGACGCCGTCGCCGTCGCCACCGGCCTCACCAAGATCTACGGATCCGGCGAGACCCGCGTGGTGGCGCTCGACGACGTCGACGTCGAGTTCGGGCGCGGCGAGTTCACCGCGATCATGGGGCCCTCAGGCTCGGGGAAGTCCACGCTCATGCACTGCATGGCCGGGCTGGACTCCCCAACCTCCGGCCAGATCATCGTCGACGGGCTGGACATCTCGCACATGAGCCAGCGGGAGCTGACGAAGGTGCGCCGCACCCGCATCGGCTTCGTGTTCCAGGCCTACAACCTCATCCCCACCCTCACGGCGTCGGAGAACATCACCCTGCCGCTCGACATCGCGCGCGCGGACGTCGACCGCTCCCGCTTCGACCAGGTGGTGGACGCCGTCGGGCTCCGGGACCGGCTGCACCACCGCCCCTCGGAGTTGTCCGGCGGGCAGCAGCAGCGCGTCGCCTGCGCGCGGGCGCTCGTGGGCAACCCGTCCGTCATCTTCGCGGACGAGCCCACCGGCAACCTCGACTCCCGGGCGGCCGCCGAGGTACTGGGCTTCCTGCGCCACTCGGTGGACGAACTCGGGCAGTCGGTGGTGATGGTCACCCACGAGGCGACGGCGGCGGCGTACGCCGACCGGATCCTCTTCCTCGCGGACGGCCGGATCGTGCGCGAGCTGCTGGATCCCACCCAGGAGTCGGTGCTTGCCACTCTGGGTGAGCTCGCCCCCGCCCACCCCGCCGAAGCACGCTGATGCTGCGCCTCGCCCTGCGGGACATCCGCACGCACTGGGTGCGGTTCATCCTCTCCATCCTGGCGGTGTTCCTCGCCACCGCGTTCGTCTCCGGAACGTTCACGCTGACCGGGCTGCTGCGCACCACCATCGACCAGCTGAGCACCGCCACGGTCTCGGCGGACGTCTACGTCCGCGGTCTCGAGACCGAGGACGGCAGGGGCGGGCCGTTCGGCGGGGGGCGCGAGCAGGTGGACATCGCGCTGGCCGAACAGGCCGCCACGGTCGACGGCGTCGCGTCGGCGAACCCGGACCTGTTCGGCGTCGCCTACGTCGTGGGCGCGGACGGACTTGCGGTCACCAACTCGCAGGCGCCGTCGTTCGGCTGGGTGCTGTGGGACGACCTCGAGACGGCCACGGTCCTCGACGGACGCCTCCCGGCGGCCGAGGACGAGATCGCCCTGGACACTCCCACCCTCGAGAAGTCCGGGTACAGCGTGGGGGACACCGCGCAGCTCTCCGCCGGCCTCCTGCCGCCGCGGGACGTCACGATCGTGGGCGAGGTGGAGTACACCATCCCGCTCCTCGGGGCGACCATCCTGGTCATCTCCCCGCAACTGGGCGAGGCCGCCTTCGCGCCCGAGGGCCTGGTGCCGCAGATCGCGATCCGGGTGGAGCCGGACGCCACAGCACAGGCGGTGGCCGACGCCCTGCAGGCGGAACTCGGCACCGGCGTCGAGGCGGTCACCGCGGACACCATCCGGGAGGAGTCCCGCTCGGCCACGCAGGAAGCCCTGGGCTTCATCGAGACCTTCATCCTCGTGTTCGCCCTGATCGCCCTGTTCGTGGGCTCGTTCCTGATCTTCAACACCTTCGCGATGCTCGTGCGCCAGCGGCAACGGGAGTACGCCCTGCTCCGGGCCGTGGGCGCCTCCCCGGTCCAGGTGCTGCTCACCCTGCTGGTGCAGGCCGCGTTCATCGGCGCGGTGGGCGCCACCGCGGGCATCGCCGGCGGGATCGGCCTCGTCTCGGTGCTGCAGCGCGTGCTGACCCGCTTCGGCATCGACTTCGGCGGCACCGCCATCAGCCTGCCCACCGACCGCGCGGTGTGGATCGTGGTGCTGGGCGTGATCGTGACCGCCCTGGCGGCGATCATTCCCGCGCGGGACGCCGCGAACACCGCGCCGGTCGAGGCGATGCGTCCCGACAACCCGAAGGCCGAGAAGCCGCTGATCATCCGGGCGGTCGTCGCCGGGATCCTGCTGCTCGGCGGGATCGGGGCCGTGGTCTACGCCGTGCGCGAGCTGAGTGGCCCCGTCCTGGGCGCCGGGGCCTTCGCGATCCTCATGGGCGTGCTCGGCATGGCACCCGTGATCGTCCCCACCGTGCTCGGTGGCCTCGCCCGGCCCCTCAACGCCTTCCGGCCGGTCGGGAAGGTGGCCCGCGGCAACGTGACGCGCAACCCGCGCCGGACGGCGGCGACCGCGGCCGCGCTCACCATCGGGATGGCCCTCGTGTCCACCGCCGCGGTGGTCGCGAGCAGCGCGACGGCGTCCACCCGCTCCATCGTGGAGGAGCAGTTCCAGGCCGACCTGATGGTCAGCTCGGCGACCGGTTTCATCCCCGCGCCCGTCGCGCCCCTGGTGGAGGCGGTGCCGTCCGCGGCGCAGGTGGCCGTCCTGCGGTTCGGGATCGGGTCCTCCCCGGACATCGACGAGCGCCTCTCCATCTCCGACGTGCCCCTCGACGCGATGGGCACCCTGCTCACGATCCCGCTCGAGACCGGGACGCTGCCCGAGAGCCCCGACGAGATCCTGCTCCAGGTGGAACTCGCGGAGTCCGAGGGCATCGCCGTGGGGGACACGGTGACGCTGGCCGGCCTCGACGGCCCGGTGGAGTACGTCGTCGCCGGCCTCGCCAACGAGCAGTTCCTCGGGACGGACGTGATCGCCGCCCCGGAGGCCTTCGACGCCCTGGTGACCGCCGAGCGGGCCACGATCACGGGGATCGCGGTGAACGCCGCCGACGACGTGGCCGCCCTCCGCGCCGACCTCGCCGACGCCGTGAAGGTGTTCCCGTTCATCACGGTGCTCAACGGGGACGAACTCGGGGACGCCGCCGCGGACCAGGTGAACACGATCATGTCCGTGCTCTACGCCCTGCTCGGGCTCTCGCTCGTGATCGCGGTGCTCTCGATCGTCAACACCCTTGCCCTCTCGGTGATCGAGCGGACCCGGGAGATCGGCCTGATGCGCGCCGTCGGACTCGGGCGGGGGCAGCTGTCCGGGGTGATCATGCTGGAGTCGGTGCTCACCGCGCTGTTCGGGACGGTCAGCGGCATGGTCATCGGCGTGTCACTGGCCTCCACCCTGCCCACGATCTTCAAGGACGACGGGCTGCGCCTGCTCGACATCCCGTGGGACCAGCTCGGCTGGATGCTCGCCCTCACCGTGGTGGTGGGTGTGCTCGCCGCGGTGTGGCCGGCGATCCGGGCGGCCCGGCTGCCGGTGCTCCAGGCGATCGCCACGGAGTGAGGGACACTCCGTCACCCCCATGGGGCGCCGGGGGCACACCAGCACAGCCAGTCGACTGCCGGTGCGAAACCGGCCGCGACGGGCAAAGATGGGGGTGAGCACTTCATGCACGCCGAAGGAGTCGATCTGAGTGAGCGAACAGAACACCACCCTTCCGCCGCCGGACGCGCCACCGACGATCGGTGAGCTCGTCGCCCGGATCTCGGACCAGTTCTCCCACCTCATCCGGGGCGAGCTCGAGCTCGCCCAGGCGAACCTCAAGGCCAAGGCCATCAGGCTCGGCGCCGGGGGCGGCATGTTCGCCGCCGCCGGAGTGCTGGCCCTCTACGCCTTCGGCCTGATCCTCCTGGGGTTCGCCTGGCTCCTCGGCCAGTGGCTGCCGCTGTGGGCCTCCCTCCTGATCGTCGCCGCCCTCCTGCTGCTGCTGGCCGCGGTCCTCGGCCTCATCGGCAAGAAGCAGCTCGACGACTCCAAGAAGTTCCAGGTTGACCCCGCGACCGGCATCAAGCTCGACGTGGAAGCGGCGAAGAAGGGCATCCAGAAATGACCGAGCAGACACGCTCCGCGGCGGAGATCGAGGCTGACCTCGAGCGCACGCGCAACGAACTGACCTCCACCGTCAACCTCCTGACCGAGCGGCTCAACCCCAAGACCCAGCTCGCCACCGCCAAGGAGTCGGCCCTCGAGGCCGCCGACCGGCTGAGCGACAAGGCCGCCACGTTCCTCGAGAAGTCCGGAACCCAGGCCGTCGCGTTCGCAAAGGACGCGAGCGCCTCCGCCAAGCGCGTCTCCGGCGACGCGAAGGGCGCGGCACGCACCCTGAAGGACGAGGCCACGGTCAAGGCGAAGGCGCTCGCGGACGACGCCGTCGAGGGAGACCCCAAGGCCCTCGCCATCCTCGGCGCCGCGGTGGCGGCGGTCGGGGCGCTGGTCGTGGGCGCGTTCCTCCGTCGCACGCGCTGACACGCACTCGCCGACCGGGCTCGTGGCAACTCGGGCACGAATGGCTTTTTCGCGTCCCGCTCCTGTAAGTTTGGACCACGAACAAATGACCACTTGCTCGGGGCCGCACCATGGTGCTCCGTCCCGCCTCTACGTCGAAGGGGGTCGTAGCCATGGGGCGCGGCCGTCAGAAGGCTAAGCAGACAAAGGTCGCCCGCCGGCTGAAGTACTTCAGCCCGGAGACCGACTACCAGGCGCTCGAACGAGAGCTCACCGGTGCCAAGTCCGCCATCGACGACGATGAGGACGAGGACGACTACGAGGACTACGAGATCCCGCCCGCCACGGACGAGGACGACGACTGGGGCTACCGGCGCTGACCGTTCCCCGGAACCCGCGGTCCCTCAATCGCGGTAGCGGCCCTCGAGTCGCACGCTCCCGCCACTGATTCCCTTGGTCCCCGTGACCACCTGCGCGCCCGCCAGCGCCGCCGCACCCGCCTGCACCCGGCCGATCGGCCACGCGGCCACCCCCGCATCCTGGGCGGCGGCGGTCACGCGCGCGACGGCGTCGTCCGCCACCAGCGCGAGCATCCCGACCCCCAGGTTGAGGGTGCCCTCGAGGTCCTCCCAGCGGGCACCCGCGAGGTCGCGCATGACGCGGAACACGGGCGGCGGGGTGATCGTGCCACGGTCCACCACCGCGAGCGTCCCGGCGGGCAGCACGCGCGCGAGGTTCGCCGCCAGCCCTCCCCCGGTCACGTGGGCGTACGCGTGCACGTCCGGCAGCAGGTCGAGGCAGAGCCGCGTGTAGAGGCGCGTCGGCTCGAGGAGCTCCTCCCCCAGGGTCCGCCCGAACTCCGGGACGTGCCGGTCCAGCGACCAGCCGGCCACCTCCACCAGGCGCCGCACCAGCGAGTAGCCGTTGGAGTGCAGGCCCGACGACGCGAGGGCCACCACCACGTCGCCGTCGACGACCCGGGCGGGGCCGCGCAGCTCGTCCGCGTCGACGACGCCGGTGGCCGCCCCGGCGACGTCGTAGTCGTCGGGCTCCATCACCCCGGGGTGCTCGGCCGTCTCCCCGCCGATCAGCGCGGTGCCGGTGGCGGCGCAGGCGGTGGCGATACCCCGCACGATATCGGCGATCCGCTCGGGCACCACGCGGCCGCAGGCGATGTAGTCGGTCATGAAGAGCGGGGTGGCGCCGCAGACCACGAGGTCGTCCACGACCATCGCGACGAGGTCCTGCCCGATCGTGTCGTGGATGCCCATCGCCTGGGCGATGCGGATCTTCGTGCCGACGCCGTCGGTGGAGGTGGCGAGCAGCGGCCGCCGCATCCCGAGCAGGGCGGAGGCGTCGTACAGCCCCGCGAACCCGCCGGCGCCGTCGAGCACGGCCGCCGGGTGGGTGGCGGTGACGGCTGCCCGCATCAGTTCGACGGCGCGGTCCCCGGCCGCGGTGTCGACACCGGCGGCGGCGTAGTCGATGGGCATCAGGCCTCCAGGAGGGCGGGCTGGGAGAAGCCCGCGGACGACGGGACCGGGGCGGGATAGCGCCCGGTGAAGCAGGCGGTGCAGAGCCGGGCGGAGGGAATGGTGGTGGCGGCGATCATGCCCTCGAGCGAGATGTAGCCGAGGGAGTCGGCCTGGATGTTGGCGCGGATCTCCTCGATGGTCAGCCCGTTGGCGATGAGCTGGGCACGGGTGGCGAAGTCGATGCCGAAGAAGCAGGGCCACTTCACCGGCGGTGAGGAGATGCGCACGTGCACCTCGGCCGCGCCGGCCTCCCGCAGCATCCGCACCAGCGCCCGCTGCGTGTTGCCGCGCACGATGGAGTCGTCCACCACCACGAGCCGCTTGCCCTCGATCACCTCGCGCAACGGGTTGAGCTTCAGGCGGATGCCGAGCTGCCGGATCGTCTGGGTGGGCTGGATGAAGGTGCGCCCCACGTAGGCGTTCTTCACGAGGCCCTGCGCGAAGGGGATCCCGGACGCCTGGGCATAGCCGATCGCGGCGGGAGTGCCGGAGTCCGGCGTCGGGATCACCAGGTCCGCCGCCACGGGGTGCTCCCGGGCGAGCGTGCGCCCCATCTCCAGGCGCGAGGAGTTGATCGAGCGGCCCGCAATGCGGGTGTCCGGGCGGGCGAGATAGACGTACTCGAAGACGCAGCCCGCCGGGCGCGGGTCCGCGAAGCGGTGGGAGGCGAGGCCGTCCTCGTTGATGGTGAGGAGCTCGCCGGGCTCGATCTCGCGGACGAACGTGGCGCCGACGATGTCGAGGGCCGCCGTCTCGGACGCCACCGCCCAGCCGGCGGGCAGCCGGCCCAGCACGAGGGGGCGGAGCCCGTAGCGGTCGCGCGCGGCGTAGAGGGTCTGCTCGTCGATGAACACCAGCGAGAAGGCGCCCTCCAGGAGCGGCAGGACGGCGAGGGCGTTGCGCACGAGGCTGGGGTCGGGGTCATCCTGCTCGCCGCGCAGGAGCGTGGTGATCACCGCGGTGTCCGTGGAGGATCCCCGGCCCAGCTCCCCCCGCAGGTCGGTGCCGTAGCGGTCGCGCGCGAGGTCCATGAGCGCGGGCGTGTTGGTGAGGTTCCCGTTGTGGCCCAGGGCCACCGTGCCCGCACCCGTGGGTCCCAGGGTCGGCTGGGCGTTCTCCCAGGTGGAGGACCCGGTGGTGGAGTAGCGGGTGTGCCCCAAGGCGACGTGGCCGCGGAGGGAGGAGAGCGCGGCGTCGTCGAACACCTGGGAGACGAGACCCATGTCCTTGAACACGAGGATGGTCGAGCCGTCCGACGTGGCGATGCCCGCCGACTCCTGGCCCCGGTGCTGCAGGGCGTACAGCCCGAAATAGGTGAGCCGGGCGACGTCCTCCCCCGGCGCCCAGACACCGAACACCCCGCAGGCGTCCTGCGGGCCCCTCTCGCCGGGCAGCACCTCATGGGTCAGCCGGCCGTCGCCTCGCGCCACGTCGCCCACCTTACCGCTGCCGGGCACCCTCCCGGCGGCGCGGTCAGGCCAACTCGAAGCGGATGGTGCGGGTCGCCGGGTCCGCGACGATGAGGCGGACCTGGACCTCCTCGCCCAGCGGGAGGGCATCGCCCACCACGGTCGCCTGCACCGCCGGCTGGGCCACCATGACCGTGCCACGCTCGCGCTCGCCGCGAGCGCGGGTGTCGACGTCGACGACGACGCCGGTGAAGAGCCGCCCCACGAACCGCTCGAGCACGAGGGCCTCCATGATGTCCACAGATCCGCGTTCGTACGCCCCGGCACGGCGTCCACCCTCGGACATCAGCGCCGGGAGCTGCGGCAACGCGGCCCGGATGTCCGGCGGGACCTCCGTGCCCGCGCAGTGGGCGAGGCAGATCTCCAGACCGAACCGGTCGACCAGGCGGCGGAGCGGTGCGGTCACGTGGGCGTACTCCGCGGCGATGGCGCCGTGCGGGAGGGCACGACCGGGGGCGCCGCCGTCGAACACCTCGTAGCCGGCGCCACGGAACAGGGTGGTGGCCTGGTCGAGGAACGCGGAGTGGGCGGGCACGGCGGAATCGAGCGTGCGGACGAAGTCCGGGTACCCCATGGAACGCGGCCAGTCCAGGCCCAGGGCGCGCGCCGTGTGGCGGAGCCGCTGGACGTCCCGCTCCGCTGCCGGGGGCAGGGTGCGGAAGACCCCCACGCCCACGTCCCGCATCAGCCGGGCCGCCTCCATGCCGGTCAGCAGCGAGACCTGGGCGTTGTACCCCTCGACGGCGGCCGTGCCGCGGAACTCGAGCTCGTAGCAGTTCGCGCGCCGTTCCACGATCTGCTCCGGGATGTCGAGGGACACCCCGCCGCGAGCCACCTCGATCGCCTGGCGGAGCCGGCCCACCTCCGCGAGCAGCCGGGGGAACTCGGCGGGAGCGCCCGAGGGGAGGGCGACGTCGTCGTCGAGGGCGTGCTGCACCTGCTCGTAGGAGAGCTTCGCCCGCGAACGGACACGGGCGAGCTCCACGCGGGTGCGTTCCGCGGCCCCGGACGCGTCGAGGTCGATGGTCCACAGGTACGCGGAGCGTTCATCTCCCGGGAGCAACGAAGCCGCGCCGGAGGAGAGGACGGTCGGGTGGAGGGGGAAGGAGTGGCCGGGGCCGTAGACGGTGACCGCCCGGGCGCGCACCTCGGCGTCGAGGACCGTGCCGCTGTCCACCACACGTCCCACGGCGGCGATCGCGTAGTGCACCCGGAAGCCGGCTCCGCGCCGCGCGAGGTGGACGGCCTGGTCCAGGTCCGTGGAGGCGGGCGGGTCCACGGTGACGAGCGGCAGGTCCCGGCGGTCCGCTCCGCCGGGGTCGCGGCGGGCGGCGGCGTCGGCATCCGCCTCCGCCTGCGGGGAGAAGGACTCGGGGATGCCCAGTTCCTCCCGGAGAGCCCGCAGCGGCTCGAGCAGTTCACGGGCGGGGACGCCGACGTTGAGGTGTCGCTGGGTCATGGGGTCTCCTCCGCCGGGGGCGGGGAGTCGGTGGCCGGGCGGGTGGCGGGCGCGGCGTCGGTGGCGGGGCGGGTGGCGGGCGCGGCCGGGCGGGTGGCGGGCGCTGTCTGCCGGGCCATCGCGGCGAGTGAGCGCTGGTCGAGGGCGTACGCCACCGCCGCCCCGGCCACCATGCCAGCCACGCCGAGGCTGAGCAGGAGCAGCCAGAACGTGTTCGACGCCGACAGTCCGCTCCACCCACGCGTCACGATCGCGAGGGTGAAAGAGGCGAGCGCACCCACGAAGAGTCCCGCGGTGATGAAGCGCCCGTAGCGCGGTGCCCGCCGGTGGCGGACCTCGACGGGGCCGTCCGGGAGGGTGGGGAGGGTGCGGCCGGGTTTCGTTCGGCGCGCGGCGGCGGCGGGCGCGGCGGCGGCGGGCTCCTCGGTCACTCGGCCTCCTCCAGGGTGACGACGGGCAGGCACCCGCTCAGGTCCGCGCGGATCCCCGACGCGGCGACGAGGCCGCGGTGCAGCGCGTCGTCCCAGCTCAGGCGGCCGGCGGCGAGTGCGATCCACGTTCCGGGCGTGGTCTCGACGACGTTCGGTGGCGTGCCCCGCCGGTGGGCCGGGCCCTCGAGCACCTGCACGGCACCGGCGGGTGGGACCCGCACCTCGACCCCGTGCCCGGGGTGCCGTTCTGCCAGGAGGCCGAGGGTCCAGCGGACGGCGGTGAGGAGGTTGTGGTCCGTGACGGCGTCGTGGTGGGACTCCGGAACCTCGGCGTCACGCAGGGCAGCACGCAGGGCAGCCTCACCGCGGGCCGGGTCGATGCGCTTCACCTCGCCATTATCTCCTGCGTGACGCGGGACGGCCCGGTGGGTGGGCGCGCTCGAGTACTGTCCGACCACCTGCGTCCCCAACCGACGGT
>DBQX01000012.1:0-12245 GCA_002305415.1 Actinomycetales bacterium UBA1383
AAGCGCGGCCGCGACGGCAAGACCGGGCCAGCCGGCGAGAAGGGTCAGCCCGGCAAGGACGGGCGCGACGGCCGCGACCTGACGCAGCTCGGATTCAAGGGCGAGAAGTGGTGACGAAGCCTGCGCCGCCGCGCGTGTCGCCGATCTGTACCGCGGGGACGATCGTGTGCCTCGGAGGCGGGCCGTCGCTCACGCCGGAGGACGTCGCCTACGTGCGGGACAAGGCGGACGTCGTCATCGCCATCAACGACGCCGTCCGGCTCGCGCCGTGGGCCGACGTGCTCTACGCCTGCGACGCGAAGTGGTGGTNNAGCGCTACCCGGGCGTCGTGGTGCTTCGAAACACCGGGGACCGCGGCCTCGAGCTCGACCCCACGGGCCTCCGGGCCGGCCGCAACAGCGGGTATCAGGCGATCAACCTGGCCGTCCACCTCGGGGCCCGGCGCGTGATCCTCCTCGGCTACGACATGCACGGCGGGGGCGGGGGCCACTGGTTCGGGTCACACCCGGACGGGAGCCGGCCCCCCTACGCCATCTGCCTGCAACGGTTCGCGACGCTGGTCGAGCCGCTCGCGGCCGCCGGCGTCCTGGTGATCAACTGCACGCCGAAGAGCGCGCTCACGGTGTTCCCGTGCGCGCCGCTGCGCGAGGTCCTGGTCACAGCCCCGGTGGAGGCGGCGTCGTGAACGCCCTCTCCCTCGTGATGCCGTACTACCGCAACCCCGGCATGCTCGCCGAGCAGTACCGGGTGTGGTCCGCGTACCCCGAGGACCTCCGGGCGGCGATCGAGGTCGTGCTGGTGGACGACGGCTCGCCGGTGGGGCGCCGCGCGATCGAGGTGCCGCGGCCGGCGGATCTGCCGCCGCTGCGGATCTACCAGGTCACCGTCGACCTCCCGTGGCACCAGCACGGCGCGCGGAACCTCGGCGCGAGCGAGGCGATCGGGCCCTGGCTGCTCCTGACGGACATGGACCACGTCGTGCCGGCCGCGAGCCTCCAGGACCTGCTCGCGCGGCTGCCGGGGGCCGGCCGCCGGGACGTCTTCACGTTCCACCGTGTCGACGCGCCGCACCTCCACCCGACCCGGGATGCGCACGGCCAGCTCAAGCCGCACGTCAACACGTTCGCGGTCCACCGCGCGCACTACTGGGCGGTCGGCGGGTACGACGAGGACTGCGTCGGCTACGGGACCGACGGCTTCTTCCGGACCCGGCTGCTCGCCGCGAGCACCCGGCACCACCTGGCCACGGTGCCGATCGTGCGCTACCCCCGCGAGGTCATTCCCGACGCGAGCACCAGCGAGCCGGGCGTGGACCCGCGGCAGCTCCGGAACGCCGGCCGGCGCGCGGCCGAGACGGCGCGACGCTTGGCGGCCAAGCGCGCCCGCGGCGCGATGGCCCCGACGGTCCTCGCCTTCCCCTGGGAGCGGGTCCTATGACGGCCGCGCGGGCGCTCCACCGGGCGGTCTTCGCCGCGATCTGGCGGGGGGTCGTATGAGGCGTCTCGAGATCGGGCCCGGCAAGGCGCGGATCCCCGGCTTCGAAACGCTGGACGTCGTCCGGCGCCCCGGGGTGGTCGACCACGTCGGCGACGCCTCGCGGCGGCTGCCGTTCCCAGACGGGACGTTCGACCTGGTCTACGCCTCGCACGTCCTCGAGCACCTCCCGTGGTACCGCGCCGACCAGGCGCTCCGCGAGTGGGTGCGGGTCCTCGCCCCGGGCGGGGCCCTCGAGGTCTGGACCGTCAACGCCTACACGATCGCGCTGGCGCTCGCGCTCTACGAGGAGACGGGGGTCTGGAGCGGCCCCGGGATCGGGCCGTGGAAGGCCGAGTGGGTGCAGGGCGACCCCTACAAGTGGTGCGCCGGGCGGCTGTTCTGCTACGCGAAGGCGGGGCTCGACGAACGCGATCCCTACTGGCACCACGGGCTTTATACGCCGAAGTCGCTGAAGGCGGCCTTCGAGCGCGCCGGCCTGGTCACCGTGCGGGTGATGGACCGCGCGGAGGTCCGGGGGAAGGACCACGGGGCGATCAACCTGGGCGTCGCGGGGGTGAAGCCGTGAACTGGCGCAGCCTCGCCGACCTCACGCGCCTCATCGAGGCCCAGTTCCCCCGCGCCCGCGCGGCGAAGGCGGACGTCGTCGTCGGGATCCCCCGGAGCGGGATGCTCGCGGCCGCGCCGATCGCGCTGCTGCTCGACCTCCCGCTGACCGACGTCGCGGGCTTCTGCGACGACCGGCTCTGGAAGCGGAACCACGCCCGCGACGCGCACGGCGCCTCGCGCGTGCTGTTGGTCGACGACTCGGTCAACTCCGGGAAGGCGATGGGCGCGGCCGTCGAGATCCTCCGGCGCCACCGGCCTGACGTGAAGATCTGCCGGCTGGCCGTCTTCGCGAAGCCGGAGAGCACTGGGGCCGTGGACCTGTACTTCGACCTGTGCCCGGGCCCGCGCGTCTTCCAGTGGAACCTCTGGCGGCACATCAAGCTCGATCGGATGGCGTTCGACATCGACGGCGTGCTGTGCCGGGACCCCACGAAGGAGGAGAACGACGACGGGCCGAAGTACGCGCGGTTCCTCGAGACGGTGGAGCCGTGGCACCTCCCGAAGCGCCCGGTCGGCTGGATCGTGACGTCGCGCCTGGAGAAGTACCGGGCCCTCACCGAGGGCTGGCTCGCGCGGCACGGCGTGCAGTACCGCCAACTGGTCATGCTGGACCTCCCGTCGAAGGCCGCGCGCCTGGAGCTGCAGCCGACGATCGGCTTCAAGGCCGGCGTGTACCGCGAGCTCCCGGACGCCAGGCTCTTCGTGGAGAGCTCGCACAAGAAAGCCCGGGGGATCGCCCGCGTCTCGGGCCGGCCGGTCCTGAGCGTCGAGGGCTGGGAGTTGATCCCATGTTGAGCGTCGTCACCTGGAAGTGGGCGCCGCATGCGGGGTACCGCTCGACCTTCCGCTCGGAGCACGTCAACACGCTCCGCCGGATGGTGGCGCGGCACTACGCCGCGCCGCATCGCTTCATCTGCGTGACCGACGACCCGGCCGGCCTCGACCCCGAGGTCGAGTGCGTCCCTCTGTGGAACGACTACGCAGATGTCCGTAATCCGTGCGGGCACCCCCGGAACCCGTCCTGCTACCGGCGGCTCCGGGCGTTCCACCCCGAGGCGGCCCAGTGGTTCGGGGAGCGCTTCGTCACGCTCGACCTCGACACGGTCGTCGTCGGCGACCTCGCGCCACTCTGGGAGCGGGACGAAGACTTCGTGATCTGGGGCGACACGAACCCCCGGACGCTCTACAACGCCTCGATGTACCTGCTGCGCGCCGGGACGCGCCCCCGGGTCTGGACCGAGTTCGACCCGAAGATCTCGCCGCGGCTCGCCCTGCAGGCGCGCCAGTTCGGGTCGGACCAGGGGTGGATCGGGTACTGCCTCGGGCCGCGCGAGGCCCGGTGGACGGCGAAGGACGGCGTCTACAGCTTCCGGAACGAGATCAAGCAGCGCAACGGCGGCCGACTGCCGGCGGGCGCGCGGATCGTGTTCTTCCACGGGCAGTGGGATCCGTGGGACCCGGCGATCCTCCGGTCTTACAGCTGGGTGAAGGAGGCCTATCGCTGATGGCCCTGGTTTCGATGGATGCCGCGCGACGGCACCTGAAGCTCGCGCCCGGGATGCTCGAGGACGCCGACTTCGCGCTGAAGCTCGAGGCGGCTTCCGACATCGTCCTGGCAAACGTCACGACCCCGCCGACGGTGGCGTGGACCGAGGACACGGCGCCGAAGGCGGTGCAACTGGCGGTCCTGCTGCAGCTCGCCGACTTCTGGGCGCACCGCGGCGACGAGCGCGGCGACGCGACGCTGTTGTGCCGGGAGGCCGCCGCGCTGCTGCTCGCGTCCGGGTACCGCGATCCGGTGCTCGCGTGAGGGGATGAGATGGCGCGCCGCAAGCTCGCGATCGGCGACTTCTGCCACCAGGTGACGATCCAGGCGCCCATCGCGCCCGGGTCGTCCGAGTACGTCGACGTCGCGCCGGACTGCTGGGCGCACGTCGCGGCGGTCGGGAGCTGGGAGCGGCTGCAGGCGGCCTCCGTCCAGGCGGCGGTCGACTACCGGGTGACACTGCGCGACTGCCCGGTGCGGCTAGAGGCTTCGATGCGCGTGGTCTGGACGACGAGCCAGCGCCTCGCGCCGCTCGTCCTGCAGGTCACGGCCGCGCCGATCGAGGAAGGGAGCGAGGTGACGGTCGACTGCGTGGAGGCGCACCCGTAATGGCCAACCGGCTGGCGGCGGGGCCCGTCCTGGCGGCGGTGCTCGCACGGCTGCGCGCGGACTCGACGCTCGCCGACCTCGTGACCGACTCGCCGGGTGGCGGGACGGGCGTCTACGAGGAGGTCGGCCTGCCCGGCGCGCCGCTCGACTACCTGGTCGTCGGCGGGGCGAGCGAGACGCCGGCGAACACGTGCGGGCACGGGTGGGGCGCGGCGGTGCTCCTGGTGCTCCGGGCGGTGGCGCGGACGCCGGCGGCGGCCCGGGCGATCGTAAGTCGGGCGGTGGCGCTGCTCGACGACCCGGCCGTCGCGCTCGTCGTCGACGGGTACCCCTCGGTCACGAGCGAGCTGGTGAGCGCGGGCCCGACGTATGCCGAGGGGCAGCGGGGCGAGACCATCCACCACGCGCCGGCGACGGTGCGGGTGACGGTGCACCTATGAGCCAGCAAGGGAAGGTCGTCCTCCAGGTCCTGAGCACCCTGTCGAAGGCGCTCGACCTGTCGATCGTCAAGGACGCGCTTGCGCGCGAGTACGCCTTCCCCTTCGCGGACGGGGACGAGGCGAACGAGGCCGACGCGCTCTGGCACGACCGGCGGACACTCGGCGCCGGCGCCGCCGAGACGCTCGACCTCGCGGGCGGGACGCTCGAGGACGCCCTCGGGACGGCGCTCGCGCTGGCCGGGGTGAAGCTCCTGGTCGTCAAGGCCGCGGCCGGCAACCTGGCGGACCTCGTCGTCTCGATCCCGGTCGCCGCGGGGGTCGGCTCGCCGGCGGTGGCGGTGCAGACCGTCGCGCTCCCGCCCGGCGGCCTGCTCGCCCTGGTCGCGCCGGGCGTGGCCGGCTCGCCCGTGGTGCCAGGCTTCGCGGTGAGCACCGGCACCTGGGACGCGGTGACGGTCGAGAACCAGGACGCGGTCGACGAGGCGACCTACGAGGTGATCGTCCTCGGGGTGGGGGCGTGATGGACCGCGAGGCCATCCTCGTGCAGCTGCAGGCGATCCGGGGGATCTGCGACGCGCTCGCGGCGCAGCTCGTCGCGGAGGCGGCGCCGACGGGCGGGTGCGAGCACCCCGAGGACCAGCGCCAGGACGCTTCGACGATGCGGGGGCCGCGGAAGTTTTTCTGCCGGGCGTGCCGGCAGACGGTGGAGGTCGGCGGGTAACAGTCGGTCACGAAAGGAGCGCACATGGGCAGCAGAGGTGTGGGGGCCAGCTTCAAGCTGGGATCGGCGGGCTCGCCGGCCACGCTGGTGGACATCAGCACGTGGCTCAACAACATCGAGCCCAGCTCGTCGGTCGGGGAGTACGACGCCACGTGCTTCCAGCCGGGCGTCGCGGTGCCGCTGAAGTCGACCATCCCGGGGTTCGCCGACAAGGGCTACGCCCTGTCGGGGATCTGGACCCCGGAGGTGGAGGCGCACTTCGCGGACCTCGAGGGCACGCAGGGCGTGGCCTACGAGTACGGCCCCGACGGCGACGACAACGGGGACACCAAGATCTCCGGGACCTGCAACGTCATGTCCTACTCGGGCCCGAAGGCCCCCGTCGACGGTGTCATCACCTTCGACGTGCAGCTGAAGGTCACGACCCGGACGGTCGGCACCTTCTCGTCGTAACCGGCCGGCCGAGTCGGCGCGCGGCTCGGCCAGCCCTTTCCCGCCCCCAGGTCAGGAGGGGAGTGTGCCGCGGTACATCGACGTCACCCTAGACAAGCCTAGGAGGCTGCGCTTCGACGTGAACGCCCTCTCGACGCTCGAGAAGGCGCTCACCGTCCCGCTGGGCGAGATCGTCGTGCAGCTCCGGCGGGTCAGCGTCAACACGCTGATCACATGCATCCAGGTCGGGCTCCTCCACGAGGAGCGCAACCTCACACCGGATCGGGTCGGGAACATGGTCCAGGCCTACTTCGACCGGGATCCGGCGAACGACTTCGAAGCACTCGCCCGCGTGGTGAGCGACGCGCTCGAGGCATCCGGCATCGTGAAGCCGGACAAGGACAAGGGAGCGGCGGCGGGCCCTTTGGCGGAGACGTAGACGAGCGGCGGTACACGTTCGCGGACTGGATCCGCGACATCGAGCCGCACGCCTACGGCGAGCTCGGGTTGATGCCCTGGCAGTTCGGACGGATGACGCCGCGCGAGATCCGGCTCCGATCGGAGGGCTGGCAGCGTGAGCAGGAGCGCCAGGCGCAGCTCGTGATCTGGCAGGTGCAGCACCACTACAAGAGTCGGCTGCGACCGAAGCACATTCTCCACGGCTACCCGAAGCCGCCGAAGGAGTGAGAGGGAGGCACATGGCCGTCACCGGGGTGCGCGAGACGTTCGCGGCGCTGCACACGCTGGTCGACCGCGAGCTCGCGCAAGCGGCGCACCAGATCACCGCCGCGACCATCCGGCGTGTGTACGCCGGCGCCCGCGCGCGGTGCCCCGTCTCCTCGCCGAAGGACGGCCCCTTCCCGGGACACGTGCGGGACCAGATCCGGATGCAGATGGCCCCCGATACGCCCGTGGGGGTGGTCTTCGTCGAGCGCCGCGGGATCGGCGGGTACTACGGGACCGACAACATGGGGATCTGGCTGGAGTACGGGACGAGGACCCGGCCGGCCCAGCCCTTCCTTGGCCCCGCCGCGGAGGTCGAGCGGGGGTCCTACCTCGCGCTGCTGCGCGCGGCGACGGAACGGCTCACGGGGAGGTGGCGGTAGATGCCCCCATCGATCACGGTCAGGTTCGGCGGCAACCTGGACGACCTGAAGAAGGCGCTCGCCGAGGGCAAGGTCCTCGTCGAGAACACGACCTCCTCGATCGACAAGATGGCGTCAAAGCTCGGGGGCTCCAAGGCCATCCGTGACGCCGAGACCTGGGCGGCCGCCATCCGCAAGCTCGGGGACGTCTCGAAGCTCTCCGCCCGCGACCAGGAACAGGCCAACCGCGTGATGGAGCGGGCGATCCAGGCGTTCAAGAACGCCGGCCGCGAGATCCCCGCTGACATTCAGCGGATCGCCGACGCCACGAAGAAGCTGCCGCAGGCGGGGAAGGGGATCGAGGGCCTGTCGGCGAAGATGGTCGGCCTGGCCGCCGGCATCGGCGCGGCCGTGGGGACCGCGGCGCTCAGCGGCCTGCGGAGCCTCGGGGGCGCGATCGTCGACTTGGCCGGGAACGGGGTGAAGCTCGCGGGCGTCGCGAGCTCCTTCGACGAGCTCTCAGCCAGCATCGGCCAGTCCGGCGACGAGATGCTCCAGGCCACGAAGACCGCCACGAAGGGCCTGATCGCCGACCTCGACATCATGGCCGCGGCGAACAAGGCGGTCCTCTTGGGCCTCCCCGTGACCGCCGACGAGATGGCCGTCCTCGGGTCGACCGCGATCACCCTCGGGAAGGCGATGAAGCTCGGGCCCACGCAGGCGATGGAGGACCTGATCACCGCCCTGGGGCGCGGCAGCCCGTTGATCCTCGACAACCTCGGGTTGACCGTAAAGGTCGGCGAAGCCAACGAGAAGTACGCGAAGCAGATCGGGAAGGCCTCGTCGGAGCTGACCGACGCCGAGAAGAAGCTCGCCTTCTACAACGAGGCGATGCGCGTCGCGAAGCAGCGGGTCGAGGACCTGGGTGGCGTGCAACTGACGCTCGCCGACCAGATCACGCGGGTCAAGGTCTCGGTCCGAAACTTCACCGACGCCCTTGGGGTGGCGATCGCGACGTCTCCCGTGATGAAAGAGGCGTTCTCGGCGCTCGGCGACGGGATCGCCAACGCCTTCGGCGAGAACCAGACGACACGGGTTCAGGCGCTCGTGAAGGTCGTAAACAACCTCGCGATCACGATGGTCGACGCGGGGCGAATGGCCGTCACGGTGGCCGGATGGATTGCCCGCGCGTGGTCTGGGCTCGAGCTCCTCTTCCACGGGACGATGTCGGTGCTCACGGCCGGCGCGCTCGGGCTCTTCACGATCATGACGAAGGCCCTCGAGCTGGCCGCGCAACTGCCCCAGGTGGGGAGCGCCTTCCAGGGCGCCGCTTGGCGCGCGCGCGACATGGTCGCCGAGGTCGAGGGGATCCAGCGGTCCTTCCACGACCAGGCGCAGGCCGCGCTTGACGGCGTCGCCGGGAACAGCGCCTTCCAGCGATCGCTCGACGCGGCCTCCACCGCCCTCGACGGAATGCGGACCCGGATGGCGGCCGCGGCGAGCCAGGGCGTCACCTCCGCCGAGATCGCGCAACGGCTGACGCACTCGCTGGATGAGCAGGGGAGTGCGGCGGGCGGCGCCGCCGGCGCGGTCGACCGCTACGCGCAAGCCTTGCTTCGGGCCGTCGATGCCTCGGCCGCGCTGGTCCGTGCTCAGCGGGGCTCGCTCCAGTGGCTCCCGACCGGCGGCGGCGTCTTCATGCCAGAGCAATCGTGGGCGCCGGCGATCCCTCGCGGCTACCTTGAGGGGCAGGAACGGCCGACGCTGCCGTCCCTGGACTTGAGCGGTGTGCAGTGGGTACTTCCGGACGTCCGGCCACAACTGGTCGAGGTCGCAGGGACGATCGACAACTGGGCGCGCGGGTTCTTCTCGCAGTTACCACAGACCATCATCGGCGCACTCCAGGGCGGCGGGAACGTGATGAAGTCGGTCGGGGCGCTCTTCGGCACGAAGCTCGGCGAAGGGGTCGGGGAGAGCGTCGCCGCCTGGGCGAAGACCCTTGCCTCCAAGCTCGGGAGCTGGCTCGGGAGCGCACTCGCGGCGGTCCTCCCGGGCATCGGCTCGATCGTCGGGTCGTTCCTGGGCGGGTTGCTCGATAAGCTCTTCGGGAAGAGCGATGCCTGGCGCCGGGACCGGGAAGCGGATCAGACCCTCGACCAGTACCGGCAGAACCTGCTCGCGACCTACGGGACCCTCGAGAACATCGACCGGATTGGGCAGCAGCTCGGCGTCGACCTGGTGGGCGCGTGGGGCGACCGCAGCGCGGCGGGTCTGCGGAACTTCCAATTCCTGCTCGATCGCTTCAACGCGGGAATCGAACGGAACAAGCAGCTGCAATCGGACCTCGCGTCGCTGCCCGTCGACCAACTGATGCCGGTGAGTCTGATTCAGGAGATCGACCGCGGCGGCCTGACCGACGAGTCGAAGCAGGCCATCGGCCGGTACATGCAGGGCCAGGCGTCCTACGGCGCGTCGTCGATCCAGAAGATCGCGCAGAACGCGCCGATCACGAGCGCCGCCGGCGCCGCGGGGATCGGGGCTGGGGTCGCCGGCATCTTCGCGGAGATGCAGGCCCAGGGGATGTCGGGCGTCGAGATCGCCGCGCAGATGGGCCCGGCGATCGACGAGCTGAAGAAGAAGTTCGAGGCGGCCGGGTTCTCCGGTGGGGCGGCCTTCGACGCGATCGCGAAGTCGATGTCCTACCTGCAGGACGAGACGGTCGCGCCGCTCCTCGAGGGCGTCTCGGGCGTCACGGGCCTGATGACGTCGCTCGCGAACCTGGGCAGGCTGGATCAGGAGACGTTCGCCGGCCTCTCGGCGGAGGTCGCGGCCACCCACGAGAAGTTGACGGAGGCCGGCAAGGGGGGCGCCCAGGCGCTGCAGGCGCTCGCCCCGGACCTTCAGAAGATCTGGGAGATGCAGCAGCGCTTCGGCTACGAGGTCGACGAGTCGACCCAGAAGCTGATCGACCAGGCGCTCGCGAGCGGGAAGATCGGCGAGGAGTTCAAGGACCCACAGGAACAGATGCTCGGCGCGATCGACCAACTCATCGCGCGGATGGGTGAGTTCATCAACACGATCCTTGGGGTCCCGGCCGCCGCCGGCGAGGCGGGCGGNNATCCGGATCGGGGTCAAGTTCGACATCCCACAGGACATCCTTCCGGGGGGCGGCGAGATCGCCGGCCCCGGGGTGCCGCACATGGCCCGCGGCGGCATCGTCACCCGGCCGACGTTCGCGCTCCTCGGCGAGGCGGGGCCGGAGGCCGTCATCCCGCTCGACGATGGGCCCGTGGTGGACCGTGCGGGCGGCACCGTCATCAACCTAGCCTATTACCACGGCGAGATGGTGGATGCGTCGGCCTTCGAACGGTTGATGGCGCAGAAGGGGATTCCGGCGATTACGCAGTCGGTGCGGTACGACGCGAATCACAACAACGACCAGTTGGGTTCAGTTCTCGCGGCGCTCGTGAAGCCGCGGCTCGCGCAGGCGGGGTAACGATGGGGAACAACGCCCGCTACTGCTTTCCGGAGCACCTACTACGAGCGACGGACTTCGCGTCGATCGGTGTCGCGTCGGGCGGCGAGAGCGCCGATCCCGACTATCAGGTGGCGTCACTACACGATCTCGACCCGAAGGTGCCGTTCAAGGCGACGGACGGCAGTGTGGCGCTCGACATCGTGTGGGCGGGCGCCGCGGCGGTCGTCATCAAGTACGTCGGCCTGACGATCCACAACATCAAGGCGGGCAGCGCGGTTCTGTTCCAGGGGAACAACTCGAACGCCTGGGACGCGCCGGCGATGAGCGCGCCGCTGTCGATTGCCGCGCCCTTCCGCAGCGGCCACTCGCGCGCGCCGTGGACGGACCTCACCCAGGTCGCCGGCTACGACCCGGCCGGGTTCCTCTTCTATCGCCTCCACGTGCCGGCGAACGACGGCGTCGCCGTGCAGCTTGGGGAGGTGGTCCTCGCGACGGAGTTCCTCGAGCTTCCGCACAACCCACTCTGGGGCATCAGTCACGCGCGCCGGCACCCGGAGCTGCAGGGGATGACGACGGGCGCCGAGGTCGAGAGCCGCTACACGCTGCCCATTCGGAACCGCCGCATCACCGGCCGGGTCGTCCACCCGGACACGATGCGCGTCTTCGACGAGCTCCACGAGGCCACGGCCGGCGGCCTGCCCTTCGTCTTCGTGCTCGACCCGACCGACGAGACGGACGGCGGCTGGCTGGCGCAGCTCGGAGCGGCTCGAGCGGCGGAGTTCGTGTGGACCGACGTCCATCCGCGCTACACGCCGGTGGACGTCGAGATTCAGGAAGTCTCGCGGGGCCTCCCGCTGTAGGAGACGGAGATGGCGATCTACGACATGGACGGCTATCAGGACTACGACACCGCAACGCTCGCGCGGGAGTATGTGCGCGTCAACGCGCCGGCGAACGTGTCGATTGTCACGGGCGGTCGAAACGGTGGCAACCGACTGCGATGCTATTGCGCGGGCCCCTCCGAGTCATCGTGGGGGGCTGTCGTCCGCGCCTTGCCCTGCGCCGTGCAGACGTTGGCGTGGGGCCACTACATCACGCTGTCCAACCTCGCGACAGCGAAATATCTGTACGACGTCCGAGACGCCACGCGGTCGCATTTGTTATTTCGGGTCGAGACGGACGGTTCGCTGACGGTCTGCCGAGCGGGGCGGACCGAAGACTGGGGCTATTGGGATACGTACGCGCCCACCGTACTCGGCACGACCGCGCCCGGCCTCGTGCAGGCGACGATCCCGTTTGCGCTAAAGGCACTGGCGACGATCGACGACGCGGCCGGCGCTGTCGACCTCTACATCAACGGCGTGCGGGTGCTCAATCTGACCGACATTGACACGCGGAACGGCGGCACGGCGACAATCACCAACCTACTCCACGGAGCCAGCTCTAAGGACGCGTTCACCGCCCACTATGAGGACTTCTGGTGCGGCAGCGAGATGCTGCCTGGGGACCGGCGGGTGGATTCGCATTTTCCGATCGCTGACGGCGCGAACACCGACTGGACGCCGTCGGCCGGCGCCGACCATTACGCGATGGTGGACGAGGCGGTGCCCGACGACGACACGACGAAGATCACCACTGCGACGGTCGACCATCGCGACACCTGTAAGGTGGAGAGCTTTAAAAACACTGGCGCAGCCATCGACGCGGTCAAGGTGGTGCTCACCGCGAAGAAGGTCGAACCGAACAGTGCAGCTGTGGCGGCCTGTATCCGAAGCGGTGGCGCGAACCACGACGGGAGCGTGCTGCCGATCACGACGACCTGGGAGCACGT
>DBQX01000012.1:12273-14319 GCA_002305415.1 Actinomycetales bacterium UBA1383
CTAAGTGGCGACCCGGTTCTACATCAAGAACGCGGACGCAGATTACGCACCGGCCACCATTCGCGGCGCGTGGGACGATGTTGGGGCGCTGGTCACCAAGGCACTCGACAGGATGCCGGTTGGTGACATCGCCACGGTGTCGAGGGCCGAAACCAGCAACAGCGACGAGTGGGATGTCGCTCTACTGCGGGCGGTGTCTCCAACGCTGGGCGCGCAGACGGTCGGCGGAACACTGACGATCCTGCTGCCGGTCCGGGAGTCCAGCGCGGCCGCTAACCTGTACTACCACATTCACGCGTATGTGACTGTCGGCGACTCCGACTCGGTGCGGGGCGTCCTCATCAACGATTGGGTGCAAGCGCCCGGCGCGCACGAATGGTATGCGAGTTCCACCTACTACTACGGTCGCACGACTGATGCGCTCCCGCTCACGGATGTCGCGTGCCAAGATGGCGACCGCATTGTAGTAGAAGTTGGTTTCCGTGCCGCCAACTCTGACACAACGAGCTATACGGGCGGACTCCGCTATGGTGGGGACGCGAATGCACGCGACCTGACCAGTGAATCCGACCGTGACTACGCCTCCGGAACTCGATTCAAGGGCTACCTCGAATTCTCTGGCAACCTCATCGAGCTGCCAGTCGACAGCCACGTCACTCGTCTCGCGACCCGCTCCCTCTCGACCGTGGGCAGCGGGAGCCTCGCTGCCTCGCGCGTGGTCGTGCGGGCGCTGTCGGAGATCGTCACCGCGACCCCGGCCGACGTGACCCGGATCGCAGTCCGGGCGCTCTCCCAGCAGCACGTCAGCGAAGCGCTCGACGTGTCGCGTGTCGTCGCGCGCGTTCTGTCGCGCCAGTGCCCGCTCGACCCCTGCGCGGCCCCGCCCGACGGCCAAAGTGTGGCCGACCTCGGGCAGCATCCGCTCCTCTGGGTGAACTTCGACCCGGGCGACGGGATGCGGGCGTTCGACCAGGTGGGCGCGGCTGATCCCTCCACCTACTTCGGCGGGCGGAAGCGCCCATGGCTCCTGTCGCTTTCCGAGATTCGGCGGGCCGCGAGCGACCACAAGGGGAACTACGAGGTGGGCCGGGGCACGGCCGTCATCGCCGACCCTAAGCTCGAGCTTCGCGCCATGCTCTCCAGCGCACCCGGCCTGTATTTCCCCGGGCGGGACCTCGCGGCGCGCATGGTCAGCGATCCAGGCCGTCGCGCGGAGGTGACGCCCCGCCTGATGGCCTTCGGCCAGGTCGACGGCGAGCCGCGCTACGGCGAGGACCCGGTGCGGGTCGAGCTGCCGTTCGTCGACGTCGTGGGCGGCAACGTGGAGGGCTGGGGCCTGGCCACGGAGGCCCGGCTGCCGAAGCGCGCCTGCGCCCCGCCCGAGTTCCCCTACGCGCGCGAGGCAGTCCGAGACCTGGGGGTGCCCTTCCCGCTGGGCGTCATCACCGACGTCGACCTCCTGAGCCCGCCCACGATTCCTCCGCCCCCGACGAACTTCCGGGTCCTCGAGGTGGCGAACCCAACCGGACGCGCGACAACGACCTACTGGTACCACATCACGCAGGCAAACAGCCTCGGCGAGTCGGCGGTGGTGGGTCCACTGCGCGTCGATGACGCGCCGGCAGAACTGGATGACGACCACTACATCAAGCTCGGGTGGGACGGGGACGGCGCGAAGTACGCGTGCGTGATCTACGGCCGCCGGGGATACGCGTTCGAGTCTCCGGACACCTACTGGCTGGACACCGAGTGCCCCTGGAACCCGGGCGGCGCCGGCGGCTATCACTACGACACGGGCGACGGACCGAAGCCCAAGGACGACCCATACTGGATCGCCCTCAAGCAGTCGGAGTTCCCTGCGGCCGTCGGCGAGTATGCGGTGGACCCGGTCGGCGCCTTCGAGCCGGTCTACACGGGCGACGTCGTCATCGGCGGGGTGAGCTACGTCGAGCTCCTGGTCTCGGGCGCGGCGATCGAGGGGATCGACGAGATCTACTTGCACGAGGGCGATGTGGTCACCGAGGTCTCGCACGACCACGCGGACCT
>DBQX01000012.1:14361-26626 GCA_002305415.1 Actinomycetales bacterium UBA1383
GTCGAGGGCATCACGCTGCCGGAGGGCGTCGAGCCCGCCCACCTGCAGCTGAACCTGCGCGGGGTCGAGGACGTCGGGAATGGTTCGGGCGAGGTGATCACCGACCTGTATCAGCAGGACCTCTGGGTCTGGAATCAGCTGATTCTCGGCGGGCCCGAAGGCTACCTGACGGGCGAGTGGAGCAGCCCGCCGATGTTCCCTGAGGAGAGCTACGGCGTCCCGAATGTCTGCATGGTGAACCGGCCGTCCTTCTGCGCACTCACGACCCTGCGGCGCGGGCAGCTGCCGCCCGACGGCTATGTGGGGGCGCGCGTCATCGGCGGACAGGAACCGCGGTTGACCGTACGCGAGTGGATCGGGCGGATGTGCCGCTCGGGCCAGTACCGGGTCGGACCGAATCGCTTTTGGCAGGTCCAGGCCCAGCCGCTCGTGCCGACGCTTGACCTGTCGACGCTGCCTCGTATCCGGCAGGTCGAAGCCGGGACCGGCGCACCCATCAAGCGCACCTCACACCTAGTGAACGTCCTCAACTACACCTACGCGCCCCCGCTGGCCAGCGCCGGCGAGGCGAAGACCGGCCAGCGGAAGGATGCGACCTCGATCGGGCACTACCGTCGAGAGGTCCCGCTCGACTATGACTTTCCCTGCCTGCGCGACCCCTCGGTCGTCGAGCACGCCGCGGGCGAGTTCCTCCGCTTTGCCCGCCTGATCCCGACCTACGTCGAGCCGCAGGGCGATCTGGGCCTCGAGGTCTACGACCTCGGCGATGGGTTCCTTTACAGCCATCCGCGGGGAGACGGCCCGACCGGCTATGTGGACCGTCCGTTTGTGGTGATCGGCCGGTGGTTCGTGTCTGGCGCCAACGGGGAGCGGCGAAGTGTCCGCCTCGAGGCGATGGACGCCGGTCCCATGCTCGACCTGGTCGTGACGGCCGCGGCGCCGGGTGTGGGACCCGTCGCCGGCGGGACGCTCGTGACGCTCACGGGGAGCGGCTTCATCCATGGGATGACGGTGACCTTTGGCGGGAAGGCGGCGACTGACGTGACGGTGGTCGACTACCGGACGCTGACCTGTCGGACCCCGGCCGTGGCCGCGGCGGGGTCGGTGGATGTCGTGGTGACCAGGCCGACGGGTGACGAGGCGACGCTCACGGGCGGGTTCGCCTTTGAGGAGTAGNNCCCCTGAGCGCGACAGGCTGCCTAGCCTGGGCACCTGCGCGCAGCGTATCACAGGCGGCGGGGGACGGGACATGACGGACCAGCAGGTGTTCCAACTTCTGATCGACAAGATCGACTCGCTGGACGAGAAGGTGGTGGAGGGGTTCCGGCGGGTGAATGGCCGCCTCGGCAAGCACGACGACGCGATCGCGCGGATCGAGGTGCGCGGCTGCGCACGCTACGCCGATCACCTGGAGCCGCCCCCAACGCCCTCGCGGTTGAAGCGCGCCGGTGAGACGACCGGGATCGCGGCCGTTGTGGTCGCCCTCATCGAGGCGCTGAAAGCGTGGGCGAGATGAGCGACCCGACCATCGTCGACCGGCTCACGGCGATCCAAGTGCTCGCCCTGACGATCTGGGGCGAGGCGCGGAGCGAGTCGCTCGAGGGGCGCGTCGCGGTGGCGAGCGTGGTCCGCAACCGCGTGCGCGGGCGCGAGGGCCGGGACTATCGGACGGTTTGCTTAGCCCCGTTCCAGTTTTCCTGCTGGGGCAAGCGGGGCGGCGAGCAGAACCACGCGGCGGTGCTCGACCAGGCGCACCGCCTGGCCGACGGCGGTCTGCCGCCGCCGCTCGTGCGCGAGTGCTTGTGGATCGCCGAGGGCGTCATCTCGGGTGACCTCCTCGACGCGAGCGCCGGGGCGGATCACTACCTGACCCGCGCGCTGTACGACTCGCCGGCGGCGCCGGCGTGGGCGAAGCGGTTCAGGGTGACCGCGTGCATCGGCCGGCACGTCTTCCTGGCGTCGGACGGGCGGCCCGAGCGCGAGCCCGTAGGTGGCGATTTGCGGCCCGCGGCAGGCGGGACGGCCTAGACATCGTCCGGCCCGGCGGTCGCGCCACGGCGCCCGGGTGCCGTCGGCGGTCCGGGCCGTTTCGCGGGAGGCGGGATCGTGGGCGGGACGATGCGCGGAGAGCCCCTGATGCTCTGTCCACGGCATCCGGGCGAGGAGGGGATCTGGTACCGACAGCCAAAGGGCTGCCCGCTGTGCCGGGCGCTGGAAGATCTCCGGACGTTGCGTGAGCGCCTTCTGGGGACGGGCCAGCGACCAGTCGATCGGAAGGAGTAAATGATGGCGGCCAATCACCTCGGCCTCGTGCAACAACTCGCCGCGAAGTTCCCGGAGTTGCTCGCCGGCGTCAACGATGATGCCCGGCGGGAGTTCACGCGCCGCGTCGCGCAGACCCTCAAGGCGCGCTTCCCGGCCGAGGGCTGGGCGCACAAGCGCGCCAGCGCCACGCGCCCGCCGTCGAAGGACGCGATCGTCGACGGCGCCGCCGACATGGTGGACATCCTGACCGGGGCGGCCACCGACCACCCGGTGCCGTGCTGGCGGGACGCGGGCCCGCTGGGCGGCCAGGTGCGCATCGAGGTCCCGGCGAAGGACTGGCTCGCCGCGGCGCCGGTTCCCGAGCCGGAGCCCGATCCGGACCCCGAACCGGAGCCCGCGCCGGTCTGCAAGGCCGACGACGTGGTGCGGGTCCTGACGCCGGTCCTGGCGGACCTCGCCGCGCGGCTCGCGGCGCTCGAGGCCGCGGTCCGGGCGATCCCGGCGCCGGCCCCGGGAGGCGGCGTCCCGCCGGTCTATGACGTCTCGATCAGCGTGCCCTACCTCGGGACGGCGAAGGGGACGGCCACGCCGAAGCAGGGGTGAGGACGATGCGCCTGTGTTCCTCGGACTGGCACGTGATCGACGGCTCGCGCGAGGAGCCGTGTGACCGCGAGACCGTGGCGCGGATCGTCGCCTACGCGATCGCGCACCAGGCCGAGGAGCTGATCCTCGCGGGGGACATCGTCGACCTGACCCGGGACCGGGACGCGATCGAGACGGGCGCGGCCGCGCTCGCCGCGCTGCTCGCGCCGCTGGCCGCGGCGGGGATCCCGGTCGTCTACATCGCCGGCAACCATGACCCCTACCGGCTCGTCGTCGGGCGCCTGGTGGACGCGCTCGCCCGGCGCGGGCTCACGGGGCCGGCCGTCACGGTGGCGAACGGACCGCTCCCGCGGGGCCCCTGGTCGATCGAACACGGCCACCGCTGGGACCCGGCGTGCTGTGGTGGGCCGCTCACTCGGATCGGGGAGGGGGCGACGCGGCTGGATCACGTGCTCGACCATGTCGGCGTCAACCTCGAGGGGCTGGCGTCGTGGCGGCCCGGGCCCGGCGAGGACGGGGTGCTCGACCACCCGACGCATCGGGCGATGGCGCGCTGGGCGGCCCGGCACGGCGCGCACCTGGTCGTCGGGCACACGCACCTCGCGCACGAGCTCGGGGGCGCGTGGCACGGCCGGAGCTGGCGCGTGCTCAACTGCGGCGCCGCCACCCGGCGGGCGCCGGCGACGGTTGTCTGGATCACGGATGAGGGCGATGGCGGCCTCGAGCCGCTCTGAGGAGGCAGCATGCCGACGGTGACATGGATACCGGGCGAGGCGACGGTGGTCGCGATCGCCGAGGCGGTGACGGCCGTCGCGCAGACGGCGAAGGCGGCGATTGAGAGCGCCAGCCCCGAGCAGCGCGCGGCGGTCGGGACGTTTTGGGCCGAGGCGCTGAAGCCCTGGATCGAAGTGGCCCGGGCCTTCAACAAGCTCCTCGGCGTCGACAAGGAGGGCTGAGGTGGAAGGACAGACGCTCGCGCAGATCGTCGTCGGCGTCATCGTGGCCGTCGTCCTGCAGCGGCTGAAGGCCGTGTCCTGGTTCCCCGCGCTGAGCGAGGCCTCGACGCGGTGGACCAAAGTCACGGTGTCGGCGTTGGCGGCGGTGGCATCGGCGCTGGCGATCACCGTCGCGTGGGACGGGTCGGCCGGCGTTCTGACCATCTCGGGCCTGACCGTCGAGAACCTGGCGAACGGGGTCCAGGCGTTCCTGGTCAGCTTCCTGAGCCAGCACGTCTCGTACGAGATGCTGCTTCGACGGCCGTGCGCTGCTGCGCGACGGCCATCGGCGAGTCGGGCGGAATGACGCCCGGCTGTCGGCAGCTCGCGCACACCCACTCGCGCGACGCCATGCGCCACAGCGAGTAGATGACGCCGGGCACGATGAGGCAGCACCAGAGCAGCACCTCGATCACGAAGTACCCCTTCGTGTGGCGCTTCGGCTTGGCGACGACTCCGCACCGCGGGCAGAACATCGGCTTCATGGATCCTCCCGCGCGAGCCGCTGTCCCTGGGGCGACTCGCCTACTTCTTCTCGGGCTTCTTCTCGACGGCCTTCTGAGTGCGCTCGACCAGGTCGAGCAGCGGACGACGGAGCTTGATCGCCTCCTCGACGGTGAGCGTGCCGATCAAGCCATACAGCGTGAGGTGCGCGGACGTGAGCGGGATCGCCTGAAGCAGAGGCACGGCGGTAATCTCCCTAGGGGTCGGCCCGGCTGAGGTGACGGCATTATCACGTTCCGCCCCCTCCGGCGCAAGGGCCTCCTGCGCTTTCCGTGCATCTTCTTCTCCTGGCGCGACAGGAGAGGTCATCAGCTCCGCCACTGTCGTGCCCAGCGCCTGCGCGATCTTCTCAAGGCTCCGAGCCTGGTACGACCCGCCCGCCTCAATGCTCTTGACGGTCTCGTTGTCGACGCCGGCCAGCTGATCAGCTGGGTCCACGGCGCGTATCCTGCCACACCGCTATATCCGAGTCACGCGAAATCACGGCAATTACAGGTCTTGCGGACTTTTTCGTGTAGCCTGCGATTTTTCTCTTGCACGATGCGGGAAAATCCGTATGCTACGGGGGTAGACGGTCTGGAGCGATACCCATGAACCTGCGAACCGCCCGACGCCTGAAGGACATCACGCAAGCCCAGCTGGCCGAACGGGCCGGCGTAGACCAGACGACGATCAGCGACATCGAGTGCGGGCGCAACCGCAATCCCTCCTGGCAGACGGTCAAGCTGATCGCTGACGCGCTCGGCGTGCAGCCCGAGGAGATCTTCCCGGTGTCGGCGAGCAAGGGAGCCGAGGCGTGACGCCCGCCGCTCTCAGCCGCCAGGCCGCGGCGATCTATCCCCGGTACCTCGACGTGGCCGGCCTGTGCGCCTACCTCACGCTGCCGTCCGACGACGCGGTGTACCGCCTCGTGCGGCAGGGGCTCCCGGCCTCGCGTCTCGGCCGCGGCGCCGGGCAGGGGACCCGGTGACACCGCCACAGAAAGGCAGGCTTGAGATGGAGGCCGACCTTGCGGCGGCGTGCTCGGAGATGGTCGCGCGGCTCCAGTGGCTTGGGTGGGCCTGCGCGGCGGTGGGCTTCGCCGTGATCGTGCTGTTCGGGCTGCGCGCGCGGCGGGCCTGAGACAACAAGGGCCGCCTGGCTGGTACCCGGGCGGCCCACTTCAGAAGGGAGAACGGTCGTGGCCTTCATGTTGGGGGATTTGGATCGCGAAGTCAAGCGCCCCGTCGAGCCCCTGCGCGGCCGGCGCGTGAACCTGCTCGGCGGGACCTGGCCCGACCCCGCCGTCGTGCGGCAGCGCGCGCACGAGGCCGCCGTCGCCTACGACGCGCAGCACGCCGACGACGACACCTTCCCGATTCGACGCACCGCGTCGTGGCTGCTCGAGCAGCTGCCGGCGCTGGCGACGATCGAGGAGGCCTGCGAAGTCGTCGAGCACACGATCCGCCGCGCCGCCACGCGGTGCGAGCTGTCCTACGTCGAGCACCTGGTGGTCGAGGTGTGGCACAGCTACGTCGTCGAGCGGCGCGAGAGCGCGCGGGCGGAGCGGTTGAGAGGGGGATACCGTGGGTGACACCAACGCTCTCGTGAAGCTCGAGCAGTCGGCGAACGTCGCGATCACGAGCGCCGCAACTCTGACCGAACGCATCCGCGAGTGGCAGCAGGTTGCGCACGTCCTCACGCCTGCCATCCACGTCTCGGCCCTCGCGCCGCAGCACGCGGTCAACGTGGCGGTCGTGGCGATCAGCGCAGAAACCGACGACAAGGGGCTTGGCGCCGACACCTATGGCCTGTCGAAGGACGGCCGCGGGCTGCCGTGGCTGAAGCCGGGGGAGCGCGCGATCGGCAAGGTGGGGCTCCTGAAGATCGCGGCCGCCGCGGGCATCTCCTGGGACCCGGACCGCTGCGGCCGGACCGACGACCGCAAGGAGCGGTACTACTGGGAGTACAAGGCCGTCGGCACCTACGTCGGCTTCGATGGTCGGCCACAGACCCTCATCGGCACCTTCGAGCTGGACCTCCGGGACGGCTCGCCGGCGCTGAAAGGATTCTCGCCCGCGCAGATCGAGGCGACGCGCCGGAGCGGCCTCCGGATTTGCGAGAGCAAGGCCATGAACGCGGCGATCCGCGAGCTGGGCCTCAAGCAGAAGTACACCGTCCAGGAGCTACAGAAGCCATTCGTCATCCTCCGCACCTCGTTCATCCCGGACCTGTCCGACCCGCTGCAGCGGCAGATGGTGGCCGAGCGGGCGCTCGGGTCCTCGCGCGTGCTCTACCCGTCGCCGCGGCCGGCGCTGCCGGAGCCCGAGACGATCGACGTCGAGCCGGTGCGCGACCGCGACATGGTCGTCCAGCCGGACGGCTCAACCGTCAACACGAAGACGGGCGAGGTCACCGAGCCGGAGCGGCCCGCGAAGCCGGAGCCCGTGCTCCCGACCGGCCCGATCATCACCGCCATCCGGAAGCAGGACGGCAAGACGCGCGACCAGGTGGACGAGCGCGGGAACGTCCTCAAGAAGGGCGGCCGGCCCTTCACGCGCCACTTCATCACGCTCGACGACGGGACCGAGTTGCACACCTTCGACGCGGGGATCGGCGAGCTGGCCGCGAAGCTCATGGCCGAGAAGACGCCGGTCGAGTTCACTTCCCAGAAGGGCAAGTGGGGCGAGGACATCGTCGAGCTGAAGCCCGCCGAGCCGCGGTTGCCGCTCGACGACGACAGCCCGACCGACGCGGACCTCTCGAAGCTGTAGGAGGCGACGATGCTGCACCAGGTCGTCGCCATCGGCGACATCCACGCGCAGGCGAGCCATCCGCGGAACGCCGCCCGGCTCGCCGCGCTCGACCAGATCATCGACGAAGGCGTCCAGCTGCCCGGCCTGACCGCGTGGGTCCAGCTCGGCGACGTCTTCCACGGGCGCAGCACGCCGGCCGACCGCAACGCGATCGCCGAGCGGCTCCTCCGAATGGCGTTCTACGCGCCGGTCGTCATCGTGCGTGGCAACCACGACGCGCCCGGCGACCTCGACATCTTCCGCCGCCTCGAGACGAACTACGGGATCGTCGTCGCGACGGAGCCCTGCGAGGTGACGCTGCAGAACACGCCGAGCGGGCTCTGGCTGCCGCTCGCCCTGCTGCCGTACCCCCAGAAGGCGGGGCTCGTGGCCGCCGGCGTGACGGCCGACGCGACGCTGATCGCCGGGCGCGAGGCGCTCGCCGACATCATGCGGGGCTTCGCGGCGAACCTCGAGACCCGGCGCCTGGCCGGCTCGGCGTTCCAGCTCTTCGCCGGCCACGTCACGGTCGAGGGCGCGCTGGCGAGCAACGGCCAGCCGCAAGTCGGCATCGAGCTGGCGCTCGACCGCTCGATGCTCGACGGGCTCGGCCCGATCCCGAAGGTGCTCGGGCACATCCACAAGCCGCAGGCGATCGGCGACGCCCTATACGTCGGGTCCGTCTGCCGGATGGACTTCGGCGAGGTCGAGGCAAAGCGGTACCTCGTCATCGCGTACGACGGCGAGGACGTCACCTACACCTCGCGCCCGATCGCCGTCGCCCCGATGTTCCATGTTGAGGGGACGCTCAACCGAACCGGCTTCACGCTCGACTCCGACGACCCCGAGACCGGCCGGCGGTTTCTGGCGAACGACTGGGCCGGCTGCGAGGTCCGGGTCCGGTATCACTTCCAGGCCTCCGAGCGGTCCTGCCTCGACGAGGCGGTCCTGCAGACGGCGTTCAGCAGCGCCGAGCGCCTGCAGCTCGAGCCCGTCGCCATCCCCGACCGGGCGCTCCGGGCCCCGGAGGTCGCGAGCGCGAAGACGCTCCGCGAGAAGGTCGACGCCTGGGCGCGGCTGAACGGCGGCACGGCGGTCCCCGCGACGGTCTGCGACAAGCTCGCCCGCCTCGAGCACGACGACGCCGCGCAGCTGCTCACCGAGGTCGCCAACCAGGTCGCGGCCGTCGAGAAGGGAGGCGTCCCGTGCAACTGAAGCGACTCACCGTCAAGGGCCTCCTCCGCTTCGCCGACGCCGTGACGATCGACTTCGAGGCGCTGCCCGAAGGGCTCATCGCGCTGGTCGGCGAGAACGGCAGCGGCAAGACGACGGCCCTCGAGGCGCCGCTCGCCGCCCTCTTCCGCAGTTTCCCGTCGCGCGACGGCAAGGAACTCGCCGACTACGCGCACGACCGGGACAGCTTCCTCGAGGTCGTCTTTGGGCTGAAGCAGGGCGACTACCGCGCCCGGGTGAACGTGGACGCGGTGCGCCGGCTGTCGGAGGCGGTGCTCGAATACACGAGCCCCATCGACGGCACGATCACACTGCTGAACGACGGCAAGGTCAGCACCTTCGACCAGGCGGTCGCCCGCGTCTTCCCGGCCCGCGAGGTGCTCCTGGCGTCGGCGTTCGCCGCCCAAAATCGCGCCGGATCCTTCACGACGCTCGACCGCAAGGGCCGGAAGGAACTCTTCGCGAAGCTCCTCGGTCTCGAGCAGTACGAGCAGATGGCGCAGACGGCGCGGACGGCCGCCGGCCTGGTCGAGGAGGCCGTCAAGCGGCTCGACGTGCGGCGGGACCTCCTCGCGCGGGAGACGGGCGCCGACCAGGACGAGGCGCTCGCCACCGCCGAAGCCGACCGCGAGCGGGAGCGGGGCATCCTCGAGGGCCGGCGGCTCTCGCTCCGGACGTCGCTCGCGGACGCCGAGGCGGCGCTCGCCACGGTGCAGGACCAGGTCGCCGCGTGCGCCGTGGCGCGGCAGCGGGTGACGAGCCTCGAGGGCGAGCTGGCTGGGAAGCAGGCCGAGCGCGACCGCGTGCTGGAGCGGCGCGGCCAGGTCGAGCGGGCCCTCGTGGCCGAGCGCGAGGTGATCGCGGCCGCGCAACGGAAGGCGCACGCGGACATCGCCAACGCGGAAGCGAAGTGCGGCGAGACGTTCCGGGCCGCCATCAAGACGGCCGAGGAGACATTCGCCGCCAAGCGGAAGGACCTCGACGAGCGGATCGCGAACAACCGCCGGATCCTCGCCGATGCAGAGGGCATCCGGGCGGCGGTAATGCGGCTCGCGGAGATCGAGGCGTCGATCGCCACTGCTCGCCAGGACGAGGCGACGTGGCGCGAGACGCTCGCCGACGTCCAAGCCCGCCAGCGCGAGGCGGCCGAGGCCGTGCGGCACTGCGAGCAAGCGGCGAAAGACCTGCGCCGGGTATCCGATGACTTTGCCTTGCTCGCGACCGTGCCGTGCGGTGGTGGTGGCGACTTCGGCGCCTGCAAGTTCCTGACGAACGCGAAGGCTGCCGAATCACGCATCCCCATCCTCACGGCGCAGGCGAAGGACCTGAACGCTTGGATCCAAGTGTGTGCGGACAGGCAGGCCGACGAGAACGCCGCCAGGCAGCAGCTCGCCACCATCGCCCAGACGATCCGGGACCTCGAAGCCGACAAGGCACGGCTCGCCGGCAAGGCGAAGCTCGAGCCGGCGCTCGCCGCCGCGGAGGCCCGGATCGCGGAACTGGACGCGGCGCGGGAGGAGGCGATGCGCGCGGTCGAGCAGGCGCGCGTCGAGGCGAACGAGCGCGCGAAGGCACGACTCGCGGAACTCGCCGAGGACCGGGCCCGGGCCGACGCCGGCCGGCTCGAGGCCGAGCGCGTCGCGGAACTCCGGGCCGACAGCCAGATCACCGAGTGCGAACAGCAGCTCAAGGTGCTCGACCTGTCGATCCGGAAGGTGCAGGAGGTCCTCGACGCCGCCCGGGCCGACCTCGCCGCCGCCGAGGCCGGGAACGTCCAAGCGCAGGCGCTGCAGGCCACGCTCGACGGCCTGCGCCGGCAATGGGACGAGACGACGACCGCTCTCGCGCTGCTCGAGGCGCGGCGGCAGGAGGACGAGCGGACGCGGCAGGCACTTGAGCTGCGTCGGGCTGACCTCGCCGACGTCGAGCGGCGCATCGAGGCCCTGCAGGCGGAGCTCCTCGAGTGGTCGATGCTCGCGAAGGCGCTCGGGCGGGACGGGCTGCCGGTGCTCGAGATCGACGCGGCCGGCCCCACGGTGAGCGCCTACACCAACGACCTGCTCGCGTCCTGCTTCGGGCCGCGGTTCTCGGTGGAGCTCGTGACGCAGGAGGCGAAGGTCTCGGGCAAGGGGCTCAAGGAGTCCTTCGACATCAAGGTCTACGACAACGAGCGCGGCGGCGACGCCCGGGACATCGCGGACCTCTCGGGCGGCGAGCAAGTGATCGTCGAGGAATGCCTCAAGAACGGCCTGGCGCTCTATTGCAACGCGCGGAACGCGAGCCCGATCCGCACGTGCTGGCGCGACGAGACGACGGGGCCGCTCGACCCAGAGAACGCCGCGCGGTACCTGCCGATGCTGCGCCGCCTGCAACAGCTCGGCGGGTACCGGCAGATCTTGTTTATCAGCCACAACCCGGACGCCGCGGCGATGGCCGACGCGCAGCTGCGCTTCGCGGACGGCCGCGTGACCGTGGCGCTGCCACCCTATGGGAGCGACGTCCATGCCTCGTGAGCTGACCTACGCGATCGAGACGAGACAGTCGACGGAGCCGTGGCGCTGCCACTGGCGCGGCCACGGCGAGCAGACGGCGATCGACGGGGCGTGGGGGCTCGCGAGGGAGACGCGCACGGTGTGGGGCCTCACGACGTGGGTCCATCCCTTCGTGCGGGTGCGGCAGGGGTCACACACGATTCTGCTGATCACCCCGACGACGAATCGGGTTCGCGAGCATCGACCACTCGAGGCGTAGACGACTAGCCCCCGAAGGGAGAGAACAAGTGGAAGAACAGCGCGAGCCGCAGTTTGAGGGTTGGGTGATTCTGGAACTAATGGGTCATCGTCGCTTGGCTGGCTACCTGCGCGAGCAGGAGATCGGTGGCGCCTCATTCCTGCGGCTCGACATCCCGAGCGCGGACGGCGAGCCAGCGGCCACGCAGTACTACGCACCCGCGGCGGTCTACTGCATCACGCCGACGACCGAGGCAATGGTGAAGGAGATCGCCCGGATCAACCGGCCCGATCCGGTGACTCGATGGGAACTGCGCGCCCTGCCGGCGACGGCAGGCCGCGACGACGACGATCCGATCGACCTTTCGTAGTCGTCCTCGCTGCGCGGTCACCGGCACGCCAGCCGCCCGCCCGGGCCCGTCGGGGGCCCGCGACAAACCCCGACACCGGCGGCGTTCCCAGCCCCATCCCTTAGGTCACAGGTGACGGTCGCGCAGGCGGTGAGCCGGCCAGCGGCGCGGCTCGCTACAGACGAGGTGAGGCGATGTGGTTCAAGTGGCTTCTGATCGCGCTCCTGGCTATTGAAGCGATCGGCTACGTGCTCCGGGTTGGCCGCGCAAGAGAGCGAGTGACGCCGATCGAGGCCGCCTCCGAGGTTGTTACCAACGCCCTTCTCATCCTTGGCCTTCTCCATTACTGGCGGTGAGCCATGCCCGACATCAGCCCGACGGCGCTCGGTATCGCCCTGGTCGTGCTCGCGTGCCTGACCCTCGCGGCGAAGGGCTGGGAGGCGTCGCGCCAGCTCTCGCGGATGCTGCCGCCGCACGACGACGACGACGACAGGAGGCTCCCGTGACCACAGAGAATCGCGACTTCGACCCGCAGGACGCGATCGGCCTCCTGCGGTCCTTCACGGCGCACAGGGCGTATCTCGGAGAGGCGGTCGGCCTAGTGGTCGCCGCTCTCGAGCGCCGGGCGGCTGTCCACGACCTGAGTAAGCTGAAGGCGGACGAGTTCGCGGGCTTCTCGCGCATCAACGCGGCGGCCCGCGTCCACAAGTTCGGGTCGCCGGAGTACTCCGCGGGGATGGACCGCGAGCGCCCGACGATCGACCTCCACTTCTCCCGCAACCGCCATCACCCTGAGCGGCCGGGCCTGGTCG
>DBQX01000012.1:26632-30185 GCA_002305415.1 Actinomycetales bacterium UBA1383
GCCGCCGCGATGACCTTCCTCGACGTGATCGAGATGGTCTGCGACTGGTGGGCGGCGAGGAAGGGGTACGACGACCCGCGCCCCTGGCTGGAGAGCGTCGAGCTGAACTTCAAGGCGAAGGGCAAGTACCTCTCCGAAGAGCAGCTCTGGCTCGCGCGGAGCGTGGCGGCGTTCCTGGCTGAACGGGGGGACCAGTGATTACACGACTTCTCGCCCGGTGGCGCAACCGGCCGGACAAGGCGCTCGCGGCGCTCATCGTCCCGCCGCGCGTCGTCTTCGCGGGCTTCGACCCGTCGCTGCGCGAGCGGACGGCCGCGAAGCGCGAGCGCGAGGACCGCGCCCGACGCGCCGCGGCGCGGATCGCCAGCTCGCCGGCCACGACGGGCGAGCGGTGGCGCGTGGTCGGAGGTGAAAGGTGAAGCTCATTGTTCACGTCGGGGTATCAGGCGACTGCACCGACGTGCGCGACCTGCTTCCGGTTGTGCAGTGTATTCAGGCCGCGCTCAACACGACGGGCGCCGAGTTCTTTGCGTCCTACTGCACGCGCAGCCTGCCCATCAGTGGCTCGCGCAAGCGGTTCGATGCCCGCTGGGAGAAGGCGCTCCGCGGAGGTGACCAGTGAGCCTCGTGGACCTCGAAGGCAAAGACGGCGTGCTCAAGGTGGACATCCACTTCAAGGCGGCGCCAGGAGTCGAGGCCGCGGTCACGCGGATCCTCAACGCCATCGCCGAAGCCCTCGCGCGGTTCAGCGCCGACATCAAGGTGGAGCCGCCGAAATGACCTACCTCGGCATCGACCCCGGCGCCAACGGCGGAATCGCGTGGACCGGCCCCGACGGCGCCGCGGCCGAGAAGATGCCGGAGCTCGAGGCCGACGTCTTCCGCCTGCTCTCCGGCCTCGCGCGCGACTCCGTCGCCGTCATCGAAGCGGTCCACGCCACGCCCTTCAATGGCTCGAAGGGCCTCTTCAAGCTCGGTCGCAGCTACGGCTTCTTGCGCGGCTGTCTCACGGCGCTCGGCATCCCGTTCATCGAGGTGGCGCCTGGGAAGTGGCAGCGGGCGCTCGAGTGCCTCTCAGGCGGCGACAAGGCGGTCACGCGGGCGCGGGCGCAGCAGCTGTTCCCCGGGCTGCGCTGCACGCACGCGATCTCGGATGCGCTGCTGCTGGCCGTTTATTGCAGTAGGCAGGACTGGCGAGGCGTCACGACACGAAAGGAAGGCTGACCGATGGCAATTCGACGCCGGAAACCGAAGGGGCCGAAGAAGGTGCCGTACCGCTTGATCGAGCCCGAGTCCGGGGCGGGCCGCGCGCTCTACCCCCTGATGAACCGCCTGATCACCGAGTTCCATGACGACCTCCGCGAGGCCCGCATCGCCCTCGCGTGGCACGCCGGCTGGAAAGCCGACGTCGATGGCCGCCGCAAGCTCGGGATGCTCAAGAAGTGCTCGGACCTTGATCGCGAGTTCCGCCCTTTCGACTTCGTCATCGTCCTCAACCGGCTGTGGTTCGAGGACGCCGAGAACACCGACGCACAGCGGGCCGCGATCCTCGACCACGAGCTGTGCCACGCGGCCAGAAAGTACGACACGAACGACGAGCCGATGGAAGACGAGCGCGGGCGGCCGGTGTGGCGCACGGTCCGCCACGACGTCGAGGAGTTTTCGGCGGTCATCGAGCGCCACGGCACCTACAAGCGCGACCTCGAGATGGCCGCGGCCGCGATCGCGCGGAACAAGGAACAGGGGAACCTCTTCGACCTGGAGCCGAAGGCCGAGGCCGCCGCTCCCGCGAACGGCAACGGCAACGGCCACGGGAAGGCCGAGATCCGCCTCGTCTCCGAGGCCGAGTTCACGAAGGCGCTCAAGAAGGAGTGCCGCGATAAGGGCTGGACCTGCACGCGCCGCGCGGACGGCCAGGTCGAGATCCGCGTCCCGGCGGTGTCGTGATCGCGCACGGGCGGTGACGGCCCAGGAGCGGCGGAGGCTCCGAGACGGTCTGCTGGTCTCTCCGAGTGACAGGGCGGTGCGGAGAGCGGCGATCCCGCCCAGCGGGTGCGGTCGGCTGTAAGCACGCGGACCAACCCCCGCCGGCCCGGCTGGGAGGTCGGGCACCAATCACGAGAAAGGAAGCCATGTCGAGCATCGAACGACTCATCATCGCCCACCTCCTGAAGCGCCTGGTCCGCGAGGGGCGGATCGTGCGCGAGGGCGGCGGCTTCCACCCCGTCGAGGCCGAGGCGAGCGTCCAGTGACCACCGCCCGCCCCTCCCGTCGCCACTACCGCGTGCAGACGCGCACCGGGCGCGGGCCGTGGATCACGCGGGCGCACAGCGTGATCTTCCTCGGCGCCGTGGCGGCGGCCGAGGGCTACGCGGAAGAGGGCGGGGTCGAGGCGCGGGTCGTCCTGGGGGCGGTCGAGTACTACCGGACGGGGAACGGAGAGGCCGCCGGCCACAACCCCCAGCCGGCTCACGCCACCAGGGCACGCCGGGGCGACCTCGGGCCAGGTGGCACGGGAGGGCGGGGGGACGAGGTCGGGGCGCCAGCGGGCGTACAGAGGCTTCCATGACGCAGCTCGCCTTCGACTACACCGCCCCGCCCCCGACGCTGCCGTACTCCGGCCGCACGGCGCTCTCGCGCGAGTGTTCGAAGGCCGCGGCGAAGCAGGCGGCCGTCACCCGCGCGACGAAGACGGCGGCGTACCTCGCCTGGCTGGCAGCCCACGGGCCGGCGAGCGACCACGAGGCGCAGCGGCGGTTCGGGTGGCCGATGTCATCGATCACCAGCATCAGAAATGGAATCAACGACCGCGCGATCGCCGAGGGCCTACCAGCCCCGATCCGCGCGCACGACAAGGTCCCCGGCCCCTACGGGACGCCGGTGACGAGGTGGGAGGTCAGGTGACCGACTGACAAGTCTACGCCTGGTGCGCGTTCGTGGTCGTCGCGGCCCTAGTCGGATTCGGATGGGGCGTGGTCTTCGAGCGGGAGAGGGGGCACCGATGAGCGATGAGGGGAGCGCGATGACCGACCAGGAGCGGGCGCTACACCGACTCCAAGTGGCTATTGAACGGGGCGAGACCGAACGTAGCACCGACCAGACGCAGCCGAGCGCGGAGGCGCAGGCACAGGCGTTTGACGGGCTACAACTTGCCGTGCAATGGCGGCTAAACCAAGGACTTGGAGACGTGTTGGCCGTCGTCTCGGGCGTACCGCTGGCGGTGCTGGAGCGGTTCGCGGAAACCGGCGAGATCGACGCGAAGAACCGCGCGATTTTGGAGGTGCTTCAGTGAGCGATAAACAGACGCTCTACAAAGTGCTGGTCAACGGCGAGTCCTGCCACGGGGGCCGCCTACGCTGGTCACTCCCCACACCCACCGCTGACGGCGGCTACACGCCCGGCGACTGGCACCGCGTGACTGGCCCGCTGAAGATCTGCCAATCAGGCATCCATCTGACCACCGCGCCCTACCAGTCGTGGTGGGTGTGGGACGCCGAGTTGTACGAGGCGGAAGCCGAAGGGATCGCGGCGTGGGACGGCGACAAGTGCGTGTG
>DBQX01000052.1 GCA_002305415.1 Actinomycetales bacterium UBA1383
CGCGATCCGGCGCGGCAGCGGCGGGGCGGGGCGGTGGCGCGGCGGCGACGGCGGGGTGCGGCGCATCCGCTTCCGCCAGCCCATGACCGTGAGCCTCCTGACCGGGCACCGCCGCGTCCCGCCGTACGGCATGGCGGGCGGGGAGCCGGGCGCACTCGGCCGGAACCTGGTGGAGCGGGCGGACGGCGACGTCGTGGAGCTGGCGGGGAACGACGTCGTCGACGTGGCGGCGGGGGACGTCCTCGTGGTCGAGACACCCGGTGGGGGAGGGTACGGGCGTGCGGGGGCGTGACGCAGCCGTGGCGGCGGCGGTGACCGTGTGGTCGCTCGCCGTGGCCGCCGCCTTCATCCATGTCCCGGGCTACTGGTGGGACGAGACCGCGACGATCATCATGGCGGGCAAGCCGTGGGAGGGCTTCCTTGCCACCCTGCGCGGAGTCGACGCCGTCCACGCCGCCTACTACGCGGGCATGCGGCTGTGGACCGGTGCCCTCGGCGTGTCACCGTTGGCCACGCGCCTCCCCTCCGCGCTCGCGGTCGCCGGGACCAGCCTGGTGCTGCTCCAGCTCGGCCGGGCCACGCTCTCCGGGCGCGCCGGGGTGATCGCGGGCGTGTTGTACCCCCTGATCCCGGCGGTTGCCTGGGCCGCGGGCGAGGCGCGCTCCTTCGCGCTGTCCGCGCTCCTCGCCGCCGCCATCGTGCTGGCGCTGGTGCGTGCGCTCGCGGATCCCAGGCCGTGGCGCTGGGCGCTGCTGGCGGTCACGATCGCGCTGGCGGGGTGGCTGTTCGTGTTCACCGTGCTCCTGCTGCCCGCGGCGCTGCTCCTCGTCACCCCGGCGCAGTGGCGGCGGCACCGGCGCGCTCTCGCCGTGTCGGTCACCGCGGGCCTCGTGGGGGTGCTCCCTCTCCTCGGGTACGCCCTCCGGCAGCGGGCCCAGGTGGGGTGGATCCCGGAGTACGGCTGGCGGGACCTGATGTGGGGGGCGGCAGTGGAGCAGTACTTCCGCGGGTCGCTGCCGGTCGCGGCCGTGGCGTGGCTCGCGCTGCTGCTCGGGGCCGTGCTGGTGTGGTGGAGCCACCCCGACTCCCGGCGGCCGCTGCTGGCGTTCGCCGCCGGGGTCGTGCTACCCACCCTGGTGCTCCTGGCGTCCGGACCCGTGCTCGGCACGTCCTACTACTGGGGGCGCTACCTGGTGTTCACGGCGCCGGCTCTCGCGATGGTGGCGGCGATCGTCCTCAACCGGGTGACGACGCCGTGGGCGGTGGCCACGCTCGGCGTCGTGCTCGTGGCGGCGTCCGGACCGACCCTCCGGGAGCGGCTGGACCCGCTCTCGAAGTCGAGCTGGCTGTTCGCCGCGGAGACGGTCGCCGCCCGCGCCGAGCCTGGCGACGCCATGATCGCGTTCAGCAACCACATGACGGCGGCGCGGGTGATCCACGAGGAACTGGCGAGTCTGCCGCTCCTCAACGAGACGATCACCCCGGCCGTGGCCGCCCACGAGGTCGTCCCCAGCGTCGGCGGCCCGCTGGAGGACGTGGTGGTGCCGAACGACGTCCAGGTCGTCTGGTACTTCTCCGACGCCCACTCGCGCAGTCTCGGCCTCGGGAACACGGGCGCCGACGCCGCGATCCTCGCCGCCCAGGGCTTCCGCACCGTGTGGGCGAGCGCGCCCACGGGTTCCCAAGACCTGGTGATCACCCTCCTCCGGCGGTAGGGCGCGGACGTCAGCCGAGCCGGAGTTCCGTGGGGTCCCGCCTCGCGAGCCCGGGCGCGGCGTCGAAGTCCCGGTCGGAGGAGACGATCTCCGTGAATCCCGCTCCGAGGGCAGTGGCGGCGTGGACCGCGTCGCGGCCACCCAGCGAGGAGACCGCGACCAGTTCGAGCGCCCGGCTCATCACCGCCGCGTCGAAGGGGTGCAGCACGCAGAGGTCGGCAGCGAACCGCGCCTGTGCGACTGCCTCGGGACGGGACACCCGGCGCAGCCGATGGAACAGCAGCTCCTGCACCATCTCCACGCTCGCGTGCAGTTCCACCCCACCCGATGCGGCAGCTACCACGATGCGGCGGCACGGGTCACGCTGTTCGTGCGGTCCCCCGGCTGCGTGCGCGAGGACCGAGGTGTCTATCCAGAGCCTCGTGGTCACGGCACCCGCCGCGCCAGCTCTGCGTCCATGGCCGCCTTGGACTCCGCCCAGTCCTCACCCGGCTCGCGCGGGTCAGCGGTGGCCGCGAGGAAGGCGGTGGCCGCGTTCGCGCGCACGGTGACCTCCGAGCCGAAGCGGAGGTCGATGGCTTCCCTGATCACAGCGGCGACACTCCTTCCCGATCTGGCGGCCTCCCGCTCCACCAGGGCGTACCGCTCCTGGTCCAGGAGGATCTGGAACCGCCGCTCCAACGCTGACATGCGCATACAGTAGCATGCGCAGGTGAGGGGATTCACCCACCCCGGTTGCCCACCCGGCGCGCGGTGACGTGCCCCGCGGTGTGACAATCCGGAGGTGCTCCTCGCTGACCGGTACGAACTCGTGCGCCCCGTCGGTCACGGCGGCATGGGTCAGGTCTGGGAGGCGGTGGACACCCGGCTGGGTCGCCGCGTGGCGGTGAAGACCGTGCGGATCGGCGACGGCGCCGACCCGGCGGTCTCGGAACGCTTCCACCGCGAGGCGGTGGCGACGGCGGCGCTCTCGCACCCGGGCATCGGGGGGCTGGAACGCGGCGAGGAGGCGGCCACCGTCGCCCCTGCGACTCCGTCCACCTCGCCGCCCTCCGAGACGGCCGCGAGCCCCACGCCCAGCCCCGCTCCCACCACGACCGTCGCCCCTCCCCCCACCCTGCCCGAGGCGCTGGCGGGACTCCGTGCCGTCGTGGAGGCGCTGCCCGCCGACGTCGAGGACCCGGATGCGAGGGGCTCACTCACGGACCGGCTCGAGGCGCTCGAGGCGGCCGCCGACGGCCCGGACAGCCGGCTCGCCCAACGCCTCCGCGACTTCATCAAGGGTGTCGACGAACTGGAGCGCGAGGGCCGGCTGGATCCCGCCGACGTGGAGGCGCTCCACCAGGCCGTCGAGGACGTCGCGGCCGCGTCCTGACCAGCGGGAACGCCGGCCGCCGCACGCCGCACGAGAGCGTCTCACGTGGATGAGAGAGCTCTCATCCCCCTCTCCCGATTGCCTCATCGACGCCCGGCAGGCTGGGGACATCCCAACCGAACGAAGGAGATGGACATGAACACCTGGATCGCAACCGGAAGCCTCGCCGCTCTCGTCACCGTGGGGGCCGTCGGCGCCGCGATGGCGGACGACACCAAGGACCGTGAGCTCGACGGCGTCACCGTGAGCCGCGACGCCACGTTCACCACCTCGCCGTCCGCGACGCCGTCGGTGGACATCACCTCCGCCGGCTCGTCCGCGCTGACCCCGGGCGACTCGTGGACGGCCCCGACCTCCGCGTCGGCGGTCTCGGCCCAGTCCGCGGTCTCCGCGCAGACGACGGCGAGCGCCCCCACGGCGAACACCACCGCCTCCGCGCCGAGCGCGCCGTCGGCCGGGTCCGCCGACTGACGCTCCCCCACCCCACGCAGGGGCCACGCGATAGCCGCGTGGCCCCTGCGTCTCCGCTCAGGTGACCTGGTGGTGCTCCGGCCGCACGATCGCCCAGTCGTGGGCACCGACGAGGCCCGGTTCACCGGACGCGTCCCCCGCGAGCACGACGTCGCCCGCCGGGAGGGGGGCGGCGTCGTCGCCCAGGTTGAGGACGAGCTCGAGCCGCTCCGCGCGGTGGGTGAGTTCCACGACCATGAAGGTGTTCGTGACGTCCCGCGTGGACACGGTCGCGTCCACGAGCCACGGGTGCCGCCGCCGGAACGCGATGAGGCGCCGGTAGACCTCCTGCAGCTCCGGCTTCGCGTCCGCCAGCTCGTCCGGGGTGCGCGGGAAGGCGGGCCGCATCGCGTCGTCCCCGCCGGGCCGGTCCTCCTTCACGCCCGTGAAACCGAACTCGTCCCCGGCGTAGACCGACGGGATCCCCGGCAGCGTCATCAGCAGGGCGACGGCGTGCCCCAGGTGCCGGTCGTCGCCCACGTTGCTGCGGATGCGGGTGACGTCGTGGTTCCCGATGAACGTCTGTGGCCGGAACTGCTCCACGAAGGTGACGTGCCGCTTCAGCGACCAGGCGAGTTCGTGGAGGTTCTGCTCCTTGAGGGAGCTCCAGATGCCCTTCCACAGTTCGTACTGGGTCACCGAGTCCACGCCGGCGCGGGCGGCGAAGTCGAGGTAGTCGGTGGTGAGGAGTTCCGCGAGGATCCACACGTCGGGATGCACGGCGCGCACCCGGTCGAGGATGGGGCGCCACACGTCGGCGCCGGGCGCGAAGGCCGCGTCGAGCCGCCAGCCGTCGGCGCCGCGGTCCAGCCAGTGGATCATCACGTCCGCGATGTAGTCCGCGACGGGCGGGTGCGCGAGGTTGAGCTCCACCAGGTCGAGGTTGCCCTCGAAGCAGTAGGGGAACCCGGCGTCCCACTTCAGCCAGCGGCCCTCCGGGGAATCCTCACCGGCCGCGAGCGCGCGCCGCACGATCTCGTGCTCCCGGCTGACGTGGTTGAAGACGCCGTCGAGGACCACGCGCATGCCGCGCACCTTGGCCTGCCGCATGAACTCGTCGAAGTCGGCGTCATCCCCGAGGCGGGGGTCGATGCGGTAGTAGTCGAGCGTGTCGTAGCCGTGGGAGACCGAGTCGAAGACAGGTGCGAGCAGGAGCCCGTCGCATCCGAGCTGCTGCGCGTGGTCGAGCCAGTTGGCCAGGTGGTCGAAACGGTGTTCCGTCGTGGTGATGGCACGCTCCTCGGCGCCGACGAAGCGCAGCGGGTAGCAGTGCCACCAGATGACGGACGAGGTCCAGTCCATGTGTGATCCTTCCAGAGGGAAGCCCTGAGTCACCTCAGTCACGCTCGTGAGGCTAGCCCACCGGACGCGCTCCCACGGCCCGGGTTGCCGGAAACCGGGCCCCGGGTGAGGAGTCTCACGGGCACGACCCGCCGTCAGAACAACCGGATGAAGACGACGCTCCAGTCGTAGATGGGTCCCTCGGACAGCGGCGTCCCGGGGTTGCGCGCGGCGATGTGGTTGCCGTTGCCGGTATAGATGCCGACGTGGCCGGGCCAGTACAACAGGTCCCCGGGAAGGGCCTCCGACGCGGGGATCCGCACCCCCACCTGGCCCTGGGCGTCGGAGCTGCGCGGCAGGCTGATCCCGAAGTGCCCGTAGACGTACTGGGTGAAACCGGAGCAGTCGAACCCGTCCGGAGTGGTCCCGCCGTACACGTAGGGCGTGCCGATGAACAGCCGGGCGAACTCCACGACGGCGGCCCCCGAGACGGCCTGCGGCGGAATGGTCCGCACCACCGGCGCAGGCGCCGCGGCCCGCGGCACGCTCCGCGAGGAGGCCGGTGCCGGCGCGGGCTCCGGCTCCGGCTCCGGCTCCGGTTCCGGAGGCGGGGTCGCGGTGGCGCCGAAGTCGGGGGCCGACCACGCGGCGTCGGCCGGGACGGCCACCACCGGGGAGAGCACCAGGCGCTCGCGGGCAGGGCCGGTCACGGAGAGGCCGGCGGCACGGGCCTCGGCCGGAACCCGCAGGGGCTCCGCCGTCGCGCTCGTGGCGGCCACCGCCACCAGCATCCCGGAGGAGACGAGCACGGCAAGCCCCCGTGTGCTCGCCGGGGCCTCCATGCGGGGCTCCACGGCGCGATGGCGGCCGCTGGTGGCGCGGTGACGGGCGCGGGCGTTGTGACGTCCGGAGGGCTGAGACATCGCAATACTCCATCAGGCAGGCAAGCGGGTGGCTACCCCGCGCACCATCCTCGGTGCCCCCCTTGGCTCGCGACGTCGCGACGGCGGGTGTGCCGCGCCCCACTCTAGCGGCACCACCCCCGACTTGTCACGGTTTGGTAACAACCTCCCGAATGATGAAATCGGCGACGGCGTCGACCACCTCGGGGGCCACGTGTCCGGGCACCTCGTACTCCTCCGGGGTGCTGGTACCCGCCGGGGGGTCCTCACCCTCGGGCGCACCGGTCATCATGAGGTGGTTCAACCCGGGGAAGCTGCGGAACCCGGCGGACTCCCGCCCCGCGAGCGCCTGTTCCCACAACGCGAAGTCGGTCATCGTGACCTGGTAGTCCCGCTCCCCCTGCAGCACCAGGATCGGGAGACCCCCGACCGCCAGCCCGGCCGCCACCTCGGCCGGACGGTAGTCGCGCAGGTCCAGCCAGTAGCTGGCCGGCACCCCGAGGAGCTGGTCCGCCGGGGTGGCGGGGTCGAGGGCCGGGTCGCGGACGGCGTCGACCTGAGCCTCCACCTCGGCCAGCGCCGCCTCCTCCTCGGCGGTGACCGTGCCGTCCCGCCCGGCGAGGTACCGCGTCTGGAAGAGGATCAGCTCCTCCAGCGGCCGGACCGCCCCAGCCACGATCACGAGGCCCGCGAGCCCGTCGGCCTCGGTGGCGATCCGCGGTGCGAGCGTGCCGCCCAGGCTGTGCCCCAGCACGAAGATCCGGCCGGGGTCGGCGACGGCGGGGTCCGCGCGCAGCAGGTCGACGGCGGCCACGGCGTCGTCGACCACCTCCTCCGCCACGGTGATGTCCGTCAGCGCGGCCATCTCCGTCTGGTGGGCGAGGGTGCGCTTGTCGTAGGCGAGGACGGCGATCCCCTGGCTCGCGAGGCCGAGGGCGAGGTCGCGGAAGGGCTTGTTGGGGCCGATCGTCTCGTCGCGGTCATTGGGCCCGGAGCCCTGCACCAGCACCACGGCCGGCCACGGCCCGGAGCCCACGGGGGTCGTGAGCGTGCCCGGGAGGGGCCAGTCGCCGTCGGCGCCCACCGTGACCTCCCGCCGCTCGACCTCCCCGGCGTACGACGGCGCCTCCCAGGCCTCCGCCGTCGCGGACTCGCCGGGCGTCCCGGAGGCAGGCTGGAAGAACAGGCCCGCGATGCGGCGCTCGGCGTCGAAGACCACCCGGATGTCGAGGTCGGAGCGCTCGAACCGGCTGGTGGCGATGACCGCGTCGTAGCCCCCGGTCGACTCCTGGCGGCGGGAGACCTCGGACTGGTACGCGCCGACCCGCCCGATGAGCTGTTCCCAGGTGCGCGCGAGCGCGGCGGGTGGGAGGGCCTCGGTCATCGTGTCGTCGAAGGTGGCCGCGGCCGTCTCGAACTCCCCGGCCACAAGCAGGTCGATGAACTCGGTGGCGAGCCGGTCCAGCTCGGGGTCCACGGTGGCGGCCGCCGCGGGCGTCGTCGCGGGGCTCGTGGCGGTGTCACCTCCGCCGCCGCAGGCAGTCAGGGCGAGGGCGAGGGCAGCGAGAATCGCGGCACGGACAGGGCGTACGGGGATCGGGGACATGGCACCTCCTGGTGCCATTGTCCGCGTCAGCCGACGCGGATGAACGTCGGATTCGCCCCGTAGATCGGGCTCTCGTGCAGGGGCGTCCCCGGCTGGCGCGCCGCGATGTGGTTGCCGTCGCCGGTGTAGATGCCCACGTGCCCGGGCCACCACACCAGGTCACCCGGACGGGCCTCGGCGGCGGAGACGCGCACCCCCACGGTCCCCTGCGCGCTCGACGACCGGGGCAGCGAGATGCCGAAGTGGGCGTAGACGTACTGGGTGAAGCCGGANNCAGTCGAACCCGTCCGGGGTGGTCCCGCCGTACACGTACGGGGTGCCGATGAACTGCCGGGCGAAGTTGACGATCGCGCTCGCCGACGGCGACGGCGCCGGGGCGGCGACGCGGGCCGGGGCGGTGGCCGTGGAGGCGGTGGCCGTGGAGGCGGTGGCCGTCCTGGTGGTGCTGCGGGAGGTGGCGACCGGTGCGGGCTCGGGCTCGGGCTCCGGTTCCGGGGCAGGCGTGGCGACGGCCACGACCTCGGGAGCGCTCCACTCGGCCTCGGCCGGGACGCTCACCACCGGGGAGGTGACGAGCACGGCGTGGGCCTCCGGGCTGACCGAGACGGTTCCCGCCAGCTGGACCCGGTGCGCCGGTGCCGCCGGCTCGGCGGCCGCCGCGTTGGTCGCGGCCATCAGGACCACGAGCCCCGAGGACGTCAGGGCCGCCATGCCGCGGCCGGAGGGGGCGGGGAGAAGCGGGAGGGCGGGGCGGCCGGGGGCGCGGTGTCGTGCGCGGGTCGTCGTTGTCATGCGCTGTCTCTCTGGGGGGAGTGGAGGGCTGGTTCCGACGACAGTACCTGCCCGGCCGGGAGCTTGTCACGTTTTGGTAACATTCATCACAGTCCGGTGACATCGCAGGTCGCGGCCCCGCTCTGACCGCTACGCCCTGATCAGCCCCGCCTCGATCGCGTCCGTCCTGAGCTGCTCCCGGAACTGCGGGTGCGCGATGGCGATCAGCGCGTGCACCCGGTCCTCGATGGGCCGGCACCACAGGTCCGCGATCCCGTACTCCGTGACAACGGACATGACGTCCGCCCGCGGCGTCGTGATCGGGGTGCCCGGGGGGAGGTCCCGCAGGATGGTCGACGTCGTCGCGCCCGTGCGCGGGTCGGTGCGCGTGGAGTGGAGGCAGAGGAAGGACTGGCCGCCTCGGGAACGGGCGGCCCCCCGCACGAAGTCGAGCTGTCCGCCGGTGCCGCTGATCTGGTAGTGGCCCACTCCCTCCGAGGCGACCTGACCCGTGAGGTCCACGAGGAGCGCGCAGTTGATCGAGACCATCCGGGGGTGCGCGGCGATGGCGACGACGTCGTTGATCTCCGGCGTCGGGGCGAACGCGATGCCCGCCTCCCACAGGTACGGTCCCATCAGGGCGCGGCTCCCCAGCGCGAAGGCGCAGCGCACCGGGCCGGTGAGCACCCCGGCCTTCTGGAGGGCCATCATCGAGTCGGTGAACATCTCGGAGTGGATGGCGAGATCCCGGCGCGCCGCGAGCCCGAAGCCGACGGCGTTCGCGATCCCGCCGAGGCCGAGCTGGATGGTCGAGCCGTCCTCGATGCGCGCGAGCACGTGCTCCGCGATCCGCTGCTCGGACTCCGTCACCGGGGGCTGCACGTACTCCGGCAACTCGTGGTCGGACTCGCAGATGAGATCCACCGCGCTGACGTGGATCCGGTTGGTCCGGCCGTCGCCCCGCACCCGCGGCTGGTGGCGGTTCACCTGCACGATCCGGAGCGAGGCACACCGCTCGCCGTAGGTGTTCGTGTGCACGCCGAGGGGGCCGTAATAGACGTAGCCCTCCTCGTCCGGCTCGGAGACGTCGGCGAGGAACACGTTCGGGTTGAACCGCGTGATCGCCACATCGATCCGGGAGAGGTGGACCGAGGTGAGGTGCACGGTCCCATCCCGGACGTGGCCCCGGTCCAGGGCGGTGGCGAACATCGTGTGGTAGTCGATGTGCCCGATGCACGCCGGGTCGCTCATGAACCGGTACGGGTAGAGGGTCAGGGAGGAGAGGATCTGGACGCCCTCGAGTTCCTCGGCCCGCTCCGCGATGGCCTCCACGAGGGCACGCGGCGAGGCCATCCCGTGCCCGATGAAGATGCGGTCCCC
>DBQX01000050.1 GCA_002305415.1 Actinomycetales bacterium UBA1383
GACCCGGGGAAACGGTCGGTTGGAAACCTCAGTGCGCGGAGGCGGGCAGTGCCCGGGCGCGAACTCGCGAGCCGCCCAACACCCGCGTCTCCAACCGACCACCAACGCCCAGTTCTGACGCTCACCCCAGCGTCGTCGTCATCACGCGCGGCATGACCTCCCTCACGAAGGCGTCCAGCCCCTCCCGCCCGAGGCCCCGCACGTGCGCGGTGGCGGCGGCGAGACCGAGGGCGACGGCGTCGTCGTCCCGGCCCGCGGCCACCGCCGCGGCAACCCCGGCCAGGAACGCGTCCCCCGCCCCCACCACCTTGATGACCGGCCCGCCCACGGGTACCGACGAGACCACCGCCCGCCCGTCCCGCAGGTGCGCCACCCCGTGCGCCCCCAGCGTGACCAGCGGCATCACCACGCCGTAGCCCGCCAGCACCCGCAGCGCGGCGACGGCGCGGCGTCGCGGATCCACGTCCGCGGTGACGCCCGGCAGCACGAGGACCTCCTCCTCGTTCGGCTTCGCGGCGTACGCCCGGCCAGCGCCGAGGGCGGCGAGGAGGGGCTCGTCGTGGAGGTCGAGGAGGATCCGCACGCCCCGACCGTCGAGGGCGCGCACGAAGCCGGCCCAGGTGTCGGTGGGCAGGACGTCGGGGAGGGCGCCGTTCAGGGTGACGACGTCGCCCGGCCGCACGTCCGCGACCAGCCGTTCCCGGAGCGCGGCCACGTGCTCGGGCGTGACCCGGCGCAACCGCCGCCCGACGGTGTGCGCGGCCGTCTGGCCCGTTCCCGCGATGGTGAGGGTCAGGTTGTGGCGGGTGTGCTCGGGCACGGCCACGAGGGCGTGCGGGATGCCCTCCGCGTCCAGACGGGCCCCGAAGTCCGCGGCGTCCGGCTCCCCCACCAGCGCATACGCCCACGCAGAAGCGCCGAGCCACGAGGCGGTGCGGGCCAGGTTCACGCCCTTGCCCGCGGGCACGGAGTGGTAGTCCACCACCGTGCCCACCCCACCCCACTCGACGCCGGTGACGATGAAGTGGTCGTCGTAACCGGGCGAGAGCGTGACCGTGCGGACGACGGGGACGCTGGTCATGCGCCCACACTAGGGAACAGGCGCGTGCCGGGCCCGGCGAACGACCACCATCCCGACCAGGGCTCCCGGCGGCGTCCAGGGTTCACCCCCCGGAGGCGAGGAACTCCCGCACCACCTCCCGGAACTCCGAGAGCTCGAAGCCGGGCACCAGCGACTCGACATCCCGGAACGCGGTGTCCGCCGTGAGGGCGGTGTCCGCGTCGATGAGGCTCACCAGCTCCTCCACGGTGACCCCCAGCCCGTCCGCGGCCTGTCCGAGGGTCATCCAGCCCTTGAGGTCGTCCGGCGTGAGGGGCCCGTCGATGACGCAGCCACCGCCGCCACCGGTGCCCTCCCCGGTCCCCCCGCCGACGCCGTCGCCCTGGCCGGTCCCGGAACCCTCCCCGGTCCCGGAGTCACCCTCGGTCCCGGAACCGCCCCCGGTCCCGCCACCCTCGCCCTGACCGGCGCCGCCGCCCTGCCCCTGACCAGCACCGCCGCCGACACCGGGACCGCCGCCACCGGTGGTCACCCACTCGCCGCTGAGCTGGGCGACACCCACCCCGCCCAGCATGATGCCGATGAACGCGAGCGGCGCGGCCCAGGTGAGCTTCATGGCCGTTGCCCCGTTCCGGCGGGCGTGCGGTGGGGTCGCGAGGGCCCGAGGGTGTCGGGCCGCAGCGGCATCCCGAGGAGCACGGGGCCGTCCACGCGCAGGGAGCCGGGCACGGGGCAGGCCACCACGCACTCCATGCACCCGACGCAATCGGTGCTCACGAACGGCTTCGCCTTGCTCGGCTCGATCCCCATGGGGCAGGGGGTGTCGCAGCGGGCGCAGTCGGTGCAGGCCGCCGGGGAGCGCCGGATCCGCAGGATGCTCAGGTGTCCCACCACGGCGAACACCGCACCCAGCGGGCAGAGGTAGCGGCACCAGAACCGGTCCACCAGGAGCGAGCCCGCCACCACCACCAGGAGGATCAGCAACTGCAGCGCCATCGTGCGCGCGTTGAACTCGAAGAGCCAGCGGAGGCTGAAGACCGTGAGGTAGGGGTCGTAGTCCGAGAACCAGAGGCGCGCGGTGGTGGCGGACATCCAGATGATCACGGCCAGCACCACGAACCGGCCCCACCGCAGCCCGCGGTCCCATGCCTGCGGAACGCGTACCACCGGGAGGCGCAGACGACGCCGCACCCAGCTCAGGCCGTCCTGCAGGGCGCCGAACGGGCACACCCAGCCGCAGAAGGCGTTGCCCACCAGCACGGTCGCCACCAGCACCGACAGGCCCAACACCATGTTCGACTGGTGGATCTTCGGCACGAAGTGGCCCGCCGTGATCCAGGTGAGCAGCGTCTCCACCGCGCCGAACGGACACAGGGCATCCACCGACGCGGCGGTCCCCCGTTCGGCGAACTGGTGGCGCACCGCCGCGCTCAGGATGAGGGCCGCGAAGGCGAGCTGCGTCAGCGCACGCCCGACGTGCAGCCGGCGGATGTCCCGCACACGGCGTTGTGCGCGGGTGAGGGGCCTGGCCGGGTGGGTGCCCGGTTCAGCGGTGGCGGCCATGGTGACTCCCTCGTCAATCGGCTCCCAAGTGGCACAAGTAAACGCCTGTCGATGCGCGCGCACCCGGGACCTTTGACGCAGGCGCGAATCGTGGGCGGGACCTCCGCCGGTCACGCCCGGTGACGCCCCGGCTGCTCGCCCGGCAGGTCGTCCCCCGCGAGCTTCCGGCAGGCCCCAACGAGGTACTGCGCCGCCCGGCGGTCATCCGTCTCGAACATCGGGAACGGCATGATGCCCTGCCGGAAGGCCTGCCGCACGAGGCCGCGGTACATCTCCTCCATCTGCTCCCGGCCCGACTGGTCCATGCCGGCGACCGCCACGAACACGTCGTGGTATCCCGCCGCCTGCACCGCGGACATCGCCTCCGCCACGGTCCCGACCTCCGTGACCTCCCGGATCACGTGCCGCCGGCCGTTGAAGCCGAGCGCCCCCGCCTCCTGCCGGTGCGCCTCGATCGTGGGTTTGTCCCCCGCCAGCATCGCCGCGAAGCCGCCGTGCGCGGGGGCAGCCACCCGCAGCAGGTCGTAGAGGCTGCGGATGAGGGACTGGTTGCTGCAGCAGACGAAGAAGTACGTGAGGGTCTCCGCCGGCTTCGCCCGCTGCCGCGCGATCTCCGCGAGGGCCGCGTCGGTGGCCACGATCTCCGAGGTGACGCCGCGCGGGGCGGTATCGACGACGACGTGCGGCACGTCCGGCTCGCCCTCACCGGACCCTGACTCCGGCTCCGGGTCCTCGACGGGCTCGGCAGCCTCGGCCAGCCCGGCGTCCGCGAGGGGCCCCGCGTCCGCGAACGGTCCGGCGGCCTCCGGCACGCCCGGCTCCCACCCCGCGCGCTCGGGCTCCGCGGGCTCACCCGCACCCGGCTCACTCCCGGCGGCGCCCTCCCCCCGGGCCGCGAGCGACCACACCCGCAGCGCCGCACCCTGGATCACCGCGCCGATCACCACCAGCCCGGCGGCGAGTGGGAGGGGCAGCGGGCCGTCCGACGTCACCCCGGTGACCACCAGCACGAGGCCCAGGACCCCGACCAGAACACCGACGACGATCAACGACCCAGCAGCAGCGCGCGAGGTAGCCATGGCTCAGTCCCCCAGTTTCCGGATTCCTGGAATTCCACGGGACCGACGCGCGCTCCCCCTTCGCGCGCCTCAGTCGTGCCGTACCACCAGTTTCCCGTATTCGAGGAAGAATCCGCCGATTTGTATCAGATAGTCGACGCCCGATTCCGTCTCGAATGTCACCTCCGCCAGCACGCCGGTCGCGGTGTTGTCCACGCAGGCAAGCTGGGTGAGGGCGCCGTCGCCCTCGGGCAGGTACACGCCGATCACGGTGTTGAAGTGGCTGCCGTCCGTCGAGAGCGTGACCGGACCACCCGTCCCGGCGACCGAGTACCACAGCGTGCGCGTGAACGGCAGCGCCTCGCCGGCGTCGTCGGGCACGCAGGCCGCCTCGGGTTCCTCGGCCGCGCCGCGCGTGTTGGTGCGCTCCACCGCACCCGGCTCCAGCGGCACCGCCCCGGCGGGGAGGTCGTTCACCGGCGGCGGACCGCCGGGCTTCTGGCCGGCCTGCGAGCTGTAGCGCTCCATGCCGCGCCCGTCCCGGTAGAGGCAGTCCGTGATCGGCAGGGCGCCGTACCCCGGCGCCTCCACCGTGCCCGCGAGCTCGGACAGGGTGTACCACTCGTGCACCGCCACACCCCGGGCCGTGGCGCGCATCTGGCCGCGGTCGACGACGTCGCCGATCGCCAGGTCCACCCACGCCTGCGCGGGATCCTCCCCCTCGCCGGGCGGCGGCCAGCCCACCTCCAGCGCGCCGGTGATCGACTGTGACGTGACCGTGAGCGGGCCCTGGGCGACGAGGTCGGCGGAGCCGGTCTCCTCGTCGACGCCGAGCACGAGCGTGCCGCTCCCCACGCCGTTCGAGACGAACACGTCCAGCCACCCGTCCTCGCCGACGTCGCAGTACGCGCCGCCGCCGGTACCGCGGTAGACGCGGGTGGCGGGGTTGGTGCCCCAGAAGCGCAGGTCGCGGGCCCCGCCGGTGCAGCCGAAGGTCGCGCCGGCCGCGGCGGCCACCTCGCCGGTCGCCTCCGTGACCGCGCCGGACACGATGAGCTGCTGCACCCAGCCCTCGACCGTGGTCCAGGTGTTGCCGTCGCGGGTGCGCTCGTCGATCGTCGTCGGCTCGCCCAGAGGCTCCACCGTGCCCGCCACCGTCACCGTCCCGACGACGCCGCCCTCGCCGTCCTCGAACGCCCACGTGGCCTCGAACGCGCCGTCCCCGTAGGAGCCGTCGCCCTGGTAGGCCCAGTGGTCGCTCTCGGGGGTCCACACCTCACCCCACCCCTCGAGCCAGTCGCCCTCGAGGCTGTAGTAGGCGACGACGTCGACGTACAGGTCCTCCGCGACCGAGGTGCACCAGATCTGGACCTGCTCGTCGTCGGTGGGCACCGGCTTGGTGGCGGCCGCCGGAGCGGCGAGGGTGAGCAACGATGCCGCGACGCCGCAGGCGAGCGCGCCGCTGAGTGAGCGCCTGGCCATGGTCTCCTCCTCGCGGCCGGGCGCGCCCCCGCGGTGGCCCTGACCGCTGCGGCCAGTGTGGCACTCGTCACACGCGGAATCCAGAGTCAGAGGTCCCCTGTGTGGTGGGTGCGCCGCGATTCCCGGAGTGACCACCAGCGATGCAGCAGCACGCCCGCGAGGGCGCCGGCGCTGTCGAGGAGGATGTCCCACACCTGCCCGCCACGCCCGGGCACGAACAGCTGGTGTACCTCGTCGGTGACGGCGTACGCCGTCGCGAGCAGCCAGGCGAGTGCCCACGGTGCCAGCCGGGAGCGGCCCGCCTCCCGGGTCACGGCCCGCGCGGCCAGCAGCCCGAGCACCAGGTACGCCACCACGTGCGCGCCCTTCCGTACCACGGCGTGCAGCACCACCTGGGACTCCGGGGTGAGCCCGGATCCGCCGAGGAGCCGGAGGGCGCCGTCGACCATACCCGCGACCACCGCGAGGATCGAGCCGCTGAGGGCGGAGGAGTCGTCGGACGGCTGGGCGGAGAGCAGGAAGATCACGGCCATCCACGCCACGACCGGCAGCCACCTGACCGCCCAGCGGGGGACGTGCCGCTCAGCCGCCATGCCGCCATCATGTCACCCGGGCCAGGAGCCGCCGCCGTCACCGATTCGGTGGCACGGGCCCCGTTCCCGACCTAACGTAGTGGGTGCACCAGGTTCACATCGTGGAAGGAAGTGCAGTGAGAGCAGCAGTGGGAGACAGGGTCGTCGTCCGTGGCAAGACCGTCGAGACCGCCGATCGCCATGGCGTGATCACCGAGGTGCGCGGCGAGGACGGCAAGCCCCCGTACATGGTCACCTACGACGACGGCCACCAGGCCATGGTCTTCCCGGGTGGCGACTTCGTGGTGGAGCACGTCGAGCAGCCGGGCAGCTGACCCGTGCGCCCCGGCTCCCGGGGCGCTCGTGCGTACCACAGCGGTTCGCACGCTGGGGGCCTCGCCCCTCGCGGGGGGAGGCCTGCGTGGCTAGCATCAGTCTCGTCGCACCGGAGGGAGCCGACCATGCCGCACCACGAGTACCTCGAGTGGAACCCTGAAGGCGAGAACGAGTTCTTCGTGATCGTGGAGAAGGACGGCGTCCAGCGGTTCTATCGCCACGGTGAGGACGGTCTGGCTGCGAAGGCGCACGCGATCACCAGCGGCGGGAAGCTGTTCCGCGGCCGCATGGTGCTGCGCTGGGAGACGCTGCAGGAGATCCCGCTCGGCGGGAGCGACGCCTACTGACGTTCCCGCGGGGTGGGGGTTGACGTTCCCGCGGCGCGCGGGCCGCCGGTCCTGGTACGCAGAAGTCACAGCCTCGTCACAGCCTCGTGACAGGTTCGCGTGCCACGCTGGGATCGGGTGACCCACCGGCGGCCACCGGACCCGAACCACCGGACCCGGCGGCCCACGCCCTGTGGGAACTCCCGCCACCGGCAGGTCGAGATGAGAAGGACTGACATGCGCACCATCACTGCCCTCACGGCCGCCGCGCTGACCGGGGCCGCCGGTCTCGCCATCACGGCCGCCGCGGTGCTTCCCGCGGGCGCGGACACGCCGTCGGACGACGACGGCACCACCTCCTTCCTCGAGGACCGCCTCTCCCGGATCCGCGAGGCGCTCGAGGGGCTCGTCGGTGACGGCACGCTCACCCCGGAGGAGGCGGACGCCGTCGCCGAGACCCTGAACGACTCCGACCTGTTCCGTCCCCACCGGCCCGGCGGCCACATGGACGGGCTGGGCCTCGACGTCGCCGCCGAGACACTCGGCCTCACCGAGGACGAGCTGCTGACCCAGTTGCGCGACGGCGCCACGCTCGCCGAGATCGCCGCCGACCAGGGTGTTGAGACCCAGACGCTGGTGGATGCGCTGGTCGCGGCTGCGTCGGAGCGGATCGACGAGGCGGTCGCGGATGGGCGGCTCGACCAGGATCGCGCCGACGAGATGAAGGCCGACCTCGAGTCGCGGATCGCCACGGCGGTGGAGGAGGGCTTCCCCGTGCGCGACGGCCGCGACGGCGGCCACCCCCACGGCGGTCGCGGGATGCCGGACGTGCGGGGCGGGATGCCGGACATGCGCGGCGGGATGCCCGGATGGGGCGGCCCGGACGACAGCACGGACGAGGACGCATCCACCGGGACGCCGTCGCTCGAGTCCTCGGCCCTGGAGAGTTGAGCGGGTGCCACTAGCCTTGGGCTGAACGGGTGCCACTAGCCTTGGGCAATGAGCCCCGGCGCGCCCCGTCTTGAGGTCCAGTTCCTGCCAGCGCGGGAGGGGGACGCGATCTGGCTGCGCTGGACCGGGGACGACGGCGCGCCCCACCAGGCGATCATCGACATGGGCAAGGAGGAGACCGGCCGCGCCCTCGCCGAGCGGTTCCGTGCCCTGCCCGAGGACCAGCGGGTGTTCGACCTGCTCGTCGTGACGCACATGGACGGCGACCACATCGGCGGCGTCCTGACCTGCGTCTCGGACGCGAAGGAGCCGGTCCCCGGGCTGGTGTTCCGCGACGTGTGGTTCAACGGCTGGCCGCACCTGCACGGCGAGCGCGCCCCGGATCCGCTCGGGGCCGGGCTGAACGCTGAGCCACTCGAGGCCGGGCCGGAGGCCGAGCCACTCGGGCCGGCCGCCGAGCCACTCGGGGCCGGGCCGGAGGCCGAGCCACTCGGGCCGGCCGCCGAGCCACTCGGGCCGGCCGCCGAGCCACTCGGGCCCGTGCAGGGCGAGCGCCTCACGAGGTGGCTGATGGCGCAGTCGTGGAACGCGGCCTTCGGCCGTGGTCCCGTGGTGCGGCCCGACGACGCCGTCGCCGCGCCCGTCGACCTGCCGGGTGGCGTACGGCTCACCGTGCTCGGACCGACGCAGGACCGGCTGACCGCCCTGATCGGCAGCTGGCGCCGCGACGTCGAGAAGGCCCTCGCGAAGGGGACGCTGGACTGGGCGTCGCCGGGTCTGGACCTCTCTGACCTGCCGGTGCCCGGCGCGCAACCGCTGGGCGCGGACGCGGAAGACGTTGACGAGTTCGAGCCCGGATTCGAGCCCCTCGGTCCCGCCACCCCTCCCGTGCTGGAGACTCCCGCGGACCTCGAGGAACTGGCCGCGACCCCCGTCTCCCTGGACAGCAGCGGCGCCAACGGCGCGAGCATCGTGCTGCTCCTCGAGTGGCACGGCCGGCGGCTGCTGCTCACCGGGGACGCCTTCGCCGACGACGTCCTCGCCGGGCTGGTCGCGCTCCGCGCGGCGGAGACGGGCGAGGCGCTGTCCGGGTCTGGTGCGGACGAGGGTGCGCCGGACGCGGGGGCGGGCGGCGAGGCAGCGGGCGGC
>DBQX01000104.1 GCA_002305415.1 Actinomycetales bacterium UBA1383
AGCCCGGCCCGCAGCAGCCCGGCCAGCGCCCGCAGACGCCCTTCGGCCCGCCGCCCGCCTCCCAGCAGGCCTACTACGGGACGCCGAGGACGGTGACGCCGGAGAACGAGGTCAGGACCGCCCGGTCACTCCTGCTCGTCGCCGTGCTCGCGGGCGCGCTCGGTCTGGTCGTGAATCTCGTGGCGGCGCTCGTCTCCCCGTGGGGCACGCCGGGCACCGGGGTGCTCTTCCTCGTGGGGCTGCTCTACCTCGCGGCGCTCGGGTCCGCCACCGCCGCGGCGTGGAAGCTGCTCGGGGTGGTCGAGGGCCTGCTGCGGTCCAGGTAGGCGCGCCGGGCGGGTGACGGCGGCGAGCAGCGCCGTCGCCCCCAGCGCGATGGCGCCCGCCAGCGCGGCCTCGCCCGCCTGCGGGACGTGGAGGGCGAAGAAGTCCCGCGTCCACGGCAGCGTGAATGCGAGCGTCCCCGCTGCCGCCATGCTGCCCACCACCGCGAGCCGCCACCCCCGCAGGGGCCACTCCACCAGGGCGATCACGCTCAGGCTCCCGGCGAGGAGAACGAGCGTGGCGAGGGAGCGCGCCTCCGGTACGCCGTGGGGGCTGCGCACGAGGAAGACCGTGAGCACGGCCGCGGCGAGCACCACGCCGGCGGGCACGGCCACACGCAGCACCCGCCGCACGAACCCGGGCCGATACCGCTGCCCGGCCGGACGCAGGGCCAGGAAGAAGGCGGGGATCCCGATCGCGAGCGACCCGACCAGCGTGATCTGCCGCGGCAGCAGGGGGTAGGGCACGCCCAGGGCCAGCACCAGGATCGCCAGCAGGCCCGCCCACACCGTCTTCGTGAGGAAGAGGTGCGCCACGCGCTCGGCGTTCGTCACCACCCGCCGGCCCTCCGCCATGAGGTGCGGGACCGAGGCGAACCTGTCGTCGAGGAGCACCACCTGGGCCACCGCGCGTGCCGCGGGCACGCCGGAGCCCATGGCGATGCCGAGGTCGGCCTGCTTGAGGGCGACGACGTCGTTCACCCCGTCACCCGTCATCGCCACCGTCCGCCCGTCCCGCTGCAGCGCGGCGATCATCACCGACTTCTGTTCCGGCATGACGCGGCCGAAGACGGCGGTCGTGCCGATCGTGCGGGCGATCGTGGCGTCGTCGGCGCCGCGGGCGTCCAGCGCCCTTCCCGCCTCGGGCACGCCGCTGGCGGCGGCCACCCGGCTGACCGTGACGACGTCGTCGCCGGAGATCACGCGGAGGGTGACGCCCTGCTCGCCGAGATAGGCGACCGTGTCCGGCGCGTCGTCGCGGATCCGCTCGGCGAAGATGGCGAAGCCCACGGGCTCGAGGTCTGCCGGGAGGTCGCGGCCGTTGAGGGCGGGGGCGCGGGCGAGCAGCAGGACGCGGCGATCCTCCGCGACGAGCACCGCCAGCAGGGCTCGCGCGGCATCCGCGGGGAGGCCGTGGGCCGCCTCGACGAGGACGTCCGGCGCCCCCAGCACCCAGGTGCCGTGCGCGCCGAAGTCGGCCGCGCTCCACTTCCGCGCGGAGGAGAACGGCACGCCGTCCCGCTCGTCCCACCCGGTGGGGACGGGCAGCGCGGCGAGGATGGCGCGCATCGTGCCGTTGGGGGAGGGATCGCGGGCCGCGAGGGCGGCAAGAGCGGCTGCGGCGTCGCCGGGGGTAATGGGGGCGCCGGAGGCAGCGGGGACGGGCCGCAGCGGCTCGAAGCCCGCGAAGGTGGGCTCCCGCTCGGTGAGCGTGCCGGTCTTGTCCGCGCACACGACGTCGGTGCGTGCGAGCGTCTCCACCGCCGCGAGCTCGTTCACGAGGACGTGGCGCCGCGCGAGAGTGAGCGCGGACACCGCGAACGCGATCGAGCTGAGGAGGACCAGCCCCTCGGGAACCATCGCCACGAGCGCCGCCACGGTGTCCGTGACGCTCGCCGCGAGGTCGGCGGCGTCGCGCAGGTTCACGGCCACCGTCAACGCCCCCACCGGCACGATCACCACGCCGATGATCCTCAGGACCGCGTTGATGCCGTCCATTATCTCCGAGCGCACCCTGACGTAGCGCCGCCCGGCCCGCTCCACGCGCGCCGCCCAGGCCTCCTCGCCGACGGCCGTGGCCCGGCACGCCGCGCTCCCGGCCACCACGAAACTGCCGGACAGCACCGTCTCCCCGGCGCGTTTCGGCTCCGGGTTCGCCTCCCCGGTGAGGGCCGACTCGTCCACCTCGAAACCCGAGGCGCGCAGGATCTCGGCGTCCACCACCACCTGGTCGCCCGCGGAGAGGAGCACGACGTCGTCGCGGACGATCTCGCCGGTCGCGACCTCCTGGGCGACGCCGTCCCGCACCACACGCGCCCGGGGGGCCGTGACGAGGGCGAGCCGGTCGAGGGTGCGCTTGGCGCGCACCTCCTGCACGATGCCGATCGCGGTGTTGGAGACCAGGACGAGACCGAAGAGGGCGTCCCGCCAGTGGCCGTAGGTCACGATGACCACCCACAGCCCGCCCAGGATGAGGTTGAACCACGTGAGCACGTTGGCGCGGAGGATGTCCCACACGGAACGGCTCGTCCGGCGGCGCACGCGGTTCGTCAGGCCTGCGGCGGCGCGCTCCGCCACCTCGGCGGCGGTGAGGCCCTGGTCCACAGCACACCTCCGGCGTCTGACCAGCACCATCGTAGGCCGGGCGGGGGGCGCGGGGGGTGGCGCTCGGAGGGCCGACGCGGGTGAACGCGGCCAGTCCGGCCGCGGACATGGCTGACCCCCGGCCCTCCTCCGGTCGGCCAGGTCAGGGAGGAAACCCAGCCAGACCCGGCGAGGAACGCCGGGGGTCCTGTCACCAGTCAGCGAGCGACGCTCGCGGCCGCCGTTCCCCTCAGTCGGGCGACCTCCGCAACCGCCGGTGAATCCCCTCAGAAGCCGGTCGGCTGCGTGTGATCAATGGTGGCGCCCGAACCTGAGAATTGGCTGGGAATCCGTCATCAGTTCGCTGGCAATCAGACCCAGCTCGGGAACCACATGTGCAGCTGCCAGAACCAGTACGGCACCGTGACACCGAACCAGAGCGGCCACCAGAACGCCGCCGCGAGGACAACGAGGGCCGAGACGACCCGGTACGTGACGCGGCCGATCCGGCGCGACCGCTCGACCGACAGGGTCCGGCGGGGCTGGCGGAGCCGCTCGACCGACGGGGTCCGGCGGCGTCGGCGGAGCTGGCGGAGCGGGCGGAGCTGGAGCCACCGCGGCCCGGCGCGGCCTGAGGGGTCGGTGGGGTCGTGCAGGGGGAGCAGGTGGGCGAGCAGTCCGAGCCCGTACACCAGCGCCAGGACCACGAACGGAGCGATGACCACGGTGTAGAAGGTGAAGACCGTGCGGTTCGCGAACAGGAACCACGGCAGGTAGGTCCCGGCGTATCCCGCGAGGATCGCCCAGGCGCGCCAGTCCTTCCGCCGCCAGGCCATCGCGATCACCAGTGCCAGCGCCAGGAAGGCGAACCACCACACGAACGGGTTCCCCACCGACGTGATCGCCTGCACGCAGCGGTCCGAGCCACAGCTGACGACGACGCCCTTCTCGGTCAGGTCCTCCCAGAAGTACGAGGTGGGTCGGATCTGCAGCAGCCACCCGGCGGGGTGCGCCATGTAGGAGTGCTCGGACTCGAGGGTGCGGTGGAACTCCAGCATCTGCAGGTGGTACTGGACCCAGGAGTTGAGGGTGTCGGGGAGCCACTCGCGCGGGACGACGACGCCGCTGTCCCGCTGGCCCGCCGCCCAGCCACGCATGTACGCCCCGGGGTGGGTGAACCAGGAGAACCAGGTGGCGGTGTAGGTGACGAGCGTGGCGGGCACCAGCGCCAGGAATGCCGGGATGCCGCCCCTCATGACCGCGGCACCCACCGGAAGCCGGACCCCCACGGCACGGCGGGCCTGCAGGTCCCAGAGGAACGCCGTGATCCCGAAGGCTGCGGCCGCGTAGAAGCCGGACCACTTCACGCCCGCCGCCACGCCCAGGGCAACGCCGGCCACCAGCAGCCACCAGCGCATGCCCGTGGGCGGACCCCACGGATCCGACCACGGATCCGGTGCGCGACCCAGCCGGGCCGCCAGGCGGGCGCGGGTCTGGTCCCGGTCGCGGAGGAGGGCCCAGAAGCCCACCAGGACGAAGAGCGTGAGGAACACGTCCAGCAGGGCGGTGCGCGAGTTCACGACCGAGACGCCGTCGAGGGCGAGGTAGCCGGACGCCGTCGTCGCGAGCACGGCGGAACGGAAGAGGTGGAACGCGATCCGGCCGAGCAGCAGCACGCACAGCACTCCCGCGACCGCGGCGGAGAACCGCCACCCCAGGCCGTTGTCCGCGCCGAACAGGCGCATGCCGAGGGCGATCAGCCACTTCCCGACGTCGCCGTGCACCACGTAGGACGCCTTGTCGGTCATCTCGTGGTAGTCGCCGGCGACGAAGTTCGGGTTCACGCCCACGTCCTCGTCCTCCGGGTCCCACTGTGTGGCGAACCCGAAGCGGTCGAGGGTGAAGGCGTCCTTCACGTAGTAGGTCTCGTCGAACACGAGGGAGTGGGGATGGTTCAGGCCCACGAGCCGCAGCACCGCGGCGACGGCGGCCATCGCCAGCGGCCCCAGCCAGCCCCACAGCCGGGTGCGGGCGGCCAGGCGATACCCCAGCGGCTGCAGGCCGAGCATCCCGCGGTAGCGGTCCTCCCGCTGGCCGATCGTCTCCTCGACGAGCCGGGGGCGCGCGGCGTCCGCGCTGGGGCCGGCGGTCCCCGCGACAGGCCCGGACCGCGCGGCCTCCGCGCTGGGGCCGGCGGTCGGGGAGGTCACGGGGTCGAGTGTAGGTTCCCCGGTGGGGCCATCCCGAATCGGGGACACTGGGCGGGTGAACATCCCCACGGACGGCGTCATCCTCCTCGCGGCCACGCCGATCGGAGACGTCTCGGACGCCCCGCCGCGCCTCCGCGAGGCGCTGGAGACCGCGGACCTGATCGCCGCCGAGGACACACGCCGCCTGCTGAACCTCGCCGGCCGGCTCGGGGTGACGCTGTCCGCGCCGGTTGTCTCCCTCCACGAGCACAACGAGGCGGAGCGCGCGGCGGAACTGGTGGCGGCCGCCCGGGAGGGGAAGCTCGTCCTGGTGGTCACGGACGCCGGGATGCCTGGGGTCTCGGACCCGGGGTACCGGCTCGTGCGCGCCGCGATCGACGCCGGGGCCCGGGTGAGCGCCATCCCCGGCCCCTCGGCGGTGCTCACCGCGCTGGCGGTCTCGGGCCTGCCGAGCGACCGGTTCTGCTTCGAGGGCTTCCTGCCACGACGGCCCGGCGACCGACGCCGGGCGCTCGCGGGCCTCACGAGCGAGCGCCGGACCATGGTCTTCTTCGAATCGCCCCGCCGGGTGGGCGAGGTGCTGGCGGACATGGCGGCGGTGCTCGGCGCGGAGCGTCAGGCGGCGCTGTGCCGGGAGCTCACCAAGACGCACGAGGAGGTGCTCCGCGGCACCCTCCGGGAACTGGCTGGGGCGGCGGCGGGCGGCGTGCTGGGGGAGGTGACGGTCGTCGTCGCCGGCGTGCCCGAGCGGGCCCCGGACGACGTCGCGGACCTGGTGCCCGAGGTCCACGCCATGGTGGCTGCGGGGGCCCGGCTGAAGGATGCGGTGGCGGAGGTGGCGGGCAGGGCGGGGGTCTCGAAGCGCGAGCTCTACCAGGCCTCCTTGGGTCCCGCGCTCCCCTAGACCCACTGGGGGGCCCGCCCCCCTTCGACCCCACTGGGGGGCCCGCCCCCCTTGAGACCCCACTGGGGGGCCCGCCCCCCTTGGACCCCACTGGGGGCGCTTGTTCACGGTTTGGCGGCGGGGAATGCGTCTGTTGGGGACGCCGGTGGTTCGGGGGTGGGGGGCCCCGCGGCACTGGGGGCGCCTGTTGACCGTTTGGCGGCGGGGAA
>DBQX01000102.1 GCA_002305415.1 Actinomycetales bacterium UBA1383
CAGGCCCGCGAGGCGCGGCTCTACATCCTCGACGTGATGGGCGAGGCGATCGACTCGCCCGACGAGATGGCCCCGACCGCTCCCCGCGTGATCACGGTGCACGTGCCGATCGACAAGATCGGCGAGGTCATCGGTCCCAAGGGCAAGATGATCAACCAGATCCAGGAGGACACCGGCGCCGATATCACCATCGAGGACGACGGCACGGTCTACATCGGCGCCGTCGACGCGGCCTCGGCCGAGGCCGCCCGCTCGATGGTGAACGCCATCGCCAACCCGCAGATGCCGGAGATCGGTGAGCGCTACGTCGGCACCGTGGTCAAGACGACCACCTTCGGTGCCTTCGTCTCGCTCACGCCGGGCAAGGACGGGTTGCTGCACATCTCCCAGATCCGGAAGCTCAGTGGCGGCAAGCGCGTCGAGGACGTCGAGGAGGTGCTGCCCGTCGGCTCGAAGGTCGAGGTGGAGCTCGCCGAGATCGACGCCCGCGGCAAGCTCTCCCTCTGGGCCGTCGTCGACGGCGAGGCCGGAGCCGCCGAGCCGGCCGAGCGCCGGCCGGAGCGGGGCGACCGCCCGGAGCGGGGCGAGCGTCCCGAGCGCGGCGACCGTCCCGAGCGCGGCGACCGTCCGGAGCGGGGCGACCGCTCCGACAACGGGCGGCAGCAGCGCACGGGTGAGCGTCGTCCGCGGCAGCGGACCCGCCACCGGGGCGACGACGCCCAGCCGTCCGCCGTCGAGTCACTCGGCTCCGACGCCGGCTTCGGCGACGGTCAGCCGGAGTAACCGCAATCGAACGAGGAGGGCCCGGGTCTTTTGATCCGGGCCCTCCTCGCATGTGCTCGGCGACGTCGGGGACGTTGCAGAACTGTTATGCGGGGATTCCGCGCGCCCGCTGTGGTCTGTGCCACTCTAGGACCACCCCACGAGCATGAAAGCAAAGGAGCGGTCATGAGAAACCCGAAACTGATGGGAGTTGTCGGCACACTGGCGGCGATGTCCCTCGCGCTGGGCGCCTGCGGTGGAGACAGCGGTGGCGGCGGCGACAGCGGTGACACCACGGTCTCCATCTGGACCAGCGTCGATGCACCCGTCATGCAGGGCCTCGAGGCAGCCACGGCAGAACTGGCGGCCGACAGCGGCATCACGATCGAGTGGGAGAAGGTCGAGAACATCAACCAGCTCATCATGACGAAGCTCGGCGCCGCTGACGCTCCGGACATCGCCATGATCCCCCAGCCCGGCGTCGTCGCGGACCTCGCCTCACGTGATGGCATCTACCCCCTCGACGATGTCCTGGACAAGGCCGCGCTCGAGTCCACGATGGTCCCCGGTACGCTCGAGGCCGGGACGGTGGACGGCTCCCTGTACGGTCTGCTCGTCAGCATGAACGTGAAGGGCCTTGTCTGGTACAACAAGCCCGCGTGGACCGAGGCAGGATACCCCACCGAGATCGCGACCATCGATGAACTCAACGACCTGACAGAGCAGATCAAGGCTGACGGCAACACACCGTGGTGCATGGGCATCGAGTCCGACACCGCGACCGGTTGGCCGGCCACCGACTGGTTCGAGGTTCTCGTCGCCAAGTACGGTGGCGCGGAGACATACCGTCAGTGGGTTGCCAACGAGGTCCCGTTCGACTCCGACGTGGTCCGTGAGGCAGCCGCGACCTTCGAGAACCTCCTGTTCACCGAGGGCAACTCTCTCGGTGGGCGCACCGCGATCGCCAGCACCAACTTCGGCACCGCCGGGAACCCGATGTTCGCCGAGGGCTCGCCGCAGTGCTGGATGTACATGCAGGGCTCGTTCATCACGGGCTTCTTCCCCGACGCCACCAAGTCGGACCTCGACACCAACGTCGGGCTGTTCGGATTCCCGCCGGCCGAGGCCGGGGGCGAGAACCCCGTCGTCGGCGGTGGCGACCTGGCCGTCATGTTGAACGAGAACGAGGCGACCAAGACCGCGATGCAGATCCTCGCTGACCCGAACGTGGGCAACGAGGCTGCTCCGATCAGCTCCTTCATCAGTCCTCACAAGACCTTTGACATGGCCCTCTACCCGAACGAGACGACCCGGGCCGTGGCACAGGTCGCCTACGACTCCACGGCGTTCCTCTTCGACGGTTCCGACCAGATGCCCGGCGAGGTTGGGGCCGGCAGTTTCTGGAGCGAGATGACATCGTGGATCTCGGGTGGTCAGGACCTCGACACCACTCTCAGCAACATCGACGCCAGTTGGCCCGCGCAGTAAGGCATTGACCAACAACACCGGGTGTCGCGGGGCGGGCTCCATCTGGAACCGCCCCGCGACACCCGGTGACGGGTTATCGTCGATGCCACCGGAAGGGGTTCTTCAGAAATGTTAATGAAGTCAGCGAGTGCACTCGTAACGGTTGTCGCCGGCATCGTCATTGCTCTCGGAGTATTCTGGGTGCTCAACAAGCTGGCGGAGCTCCTGCCAGCGAAGTGGGAGGGCCGGATCAAGCCCTACCTGTACATTCTGCCTGCGTACTTGGCAATTACCATCTATCTCCTCTATCCCACCTTGGTGACGTTCATCAACAGCTTCAAGGACCGCTCGAGCACCGAATGGGTGGGCTTCACGAACTACGGAGAACTGTTCTCAGACACGGGCTTCCGCGAAACACTCTTCAACACGCTCCTCTGGGTTGCCATCGTCCCCGCGGTCACGATCACGATCGGTCTGGCGGTGGCGGTTCTCGCCGACCGTCTCGGACCGAAGTCCGAGAACCTCGTGAAGACGATGATTTTCCTGCCGATGGCCATCTCGATGGTTGGGGCAGCCACCGTGTGGCGCTTCGTGTATGACATCCAGCCCGCGGGGCAGCCGCAGACAGGCCTCCTCAATGCCGTGTGGACGGCTTTTGGGCGTGATCCCGTGCCGTGGCTCCAGACCAGCACCTTCCGGCTCAACACCCTGCTACTCATGGTGATCCTGTTGTGGGCGCAGGTCGGCTATGCCATGGTTCTGCTCTCGGCGGCGATCAAGGCGGTGCCGGTTGACACCCTGGAGGCGGCCCGGATCGACGGCGCCAATGAACGGCAGGTCTTCTTCCGTGTGGTCCTCCCCCAGGTGAAGGGCACCATCATCGCCGTGTTCGTCACGGTGACCATCATGGTGATGAAGATCTTCGACATCGTGTACACGAACACGAACGGTCAGTTCAAGACCAACGTCCTGGCCAACGAGTTCATCAACGAACTGACCACCAACTTCAACTACGGTGCGGCATCCGCGATCGTCGTCGTACTGATGATTGCCGTGATTCCCATCATGATGTACCAGGTCAAGAACTTCCGTGAGCAGGAGGCGTCCTCATGAGCAACGTCACCACGCAGGGCACCGTCGCTGCGTCGACTGCGGCAACGGTCACCAAGGGCAAGGTGAAGGCCGGGGGTCACGCTGATGCCAACCCCGCCAAGGCCGGGTGGTTCACGAAGATCCTGCTCGGCATCCTCGTGATTCTGTGGACCGTTCCGACTCTGGGCACCCTCGTGACGTCCTTCCGGACACTCGATGACGCCAACACGAGCGGGTGGTGGGAAGTCTTCTACACGCCGGAACTCTGGTCGCGCCTGACCGTGCAGAACTACGTCGACGCGTGGAACGGCGGAGGGGCATCGACCGCGAACATGGGTGAATCGTTCATCAACAGCTTCGCGATCGCGCTGCCTTCCACCTTCATTCCGATCCTGATCGCGGCTTTTGCGGCCTACGCCTTCACGTTCATGGAGTTCAAGGGTCGCGAGACCCTGTTCATCGTGATCGTGAGCCTGCTCGTGGTCCCCAACTTCGTGGCATTCATTCCGCTGCAGCAGATCTACAACAACCTGCAGTTGGTCAGCTTCCCCAAGGTGTGGCTTGCCCACGTGGGATTCGGGATGTCGCTCGCGATCTTCATTCTGCGTAATTACATGCAGACGCTTCCCAAGTCAGTGATCGAGTCGGCGAAGATCGACGGTGCCTCGCACTACAAGATCTTCTACCAGCTCATCCTCCCGATGTCCGTGCCGGCACTGGCGGCCTTCGCGATCTTCCAGTTCCTGTGGGTCTGGAATGACCTCATGGTGGCACTGGTCTTCCTCGGCCCCGGTGACGATGAGCCCGTGACGGTTGCCCTCACCGGCCTGCGGAACCAGCTCGGTCAGGGGTGGAACCTCACCACAGCGGGCGGCATCCTCTCGATGCTGGTCCCGATGGCGGTGTTCCTCATGCTGCAGCGCTACTTCGTCCGCGGACTTACTGCGGGGGCTGTGAAGGGCTGATCCGCTTCACTCGACGGCCGGTCGCGGAGCCTCTCCGCGACCGGCCGTTCGCCGTAGAATGACCCGGATGCCAGAGAGCCCGTGGTCCGCCGTGCCGCTCCCGGCCGTCGCCTCCACCGACGCCGACGCCACCGTGAACCTCTCCCAGGACGGTGCGCTGATCAGGCGCACGGTGCTGCCGGGAGGCATCCGCGTCCTCACCGAGGACATTCCGGCCATGCGCTCCGCGGCGTTCGGTGCCTGGGTGGCGGTTGGCTCCCGCGACGAGTTGGAGGAACACGCCGGCTCCACCCACTTCCTGGAGCACCTGCTCTTCAAGGGCACGCCGACGCGGAGCGCGTACGACATCGCCGCCGCCTTCGACGCCGTCGGGGGGGAGGCCAACGCCGCCACCGCGAAGAACTACACCTGCTACTACGCGCGGGTGCTCGACGTGGACCTGCCGCTGGCGAGTGACGTCCTCATGGACATGATGACCTCCTCGCTCCTCGATGCCGGCGACGTCGAGACAGAACGCGAGGTCATCCTGGAGGAGCTCGCGATGGCGCTGGACGACCCGGCCGACCTCGTCCACGAGCGCTTCTCCGAGACCGTGCTCGCCGGCCATCCCCTCGGCCGCCCCATCGGCGGCACGCCCGAGACGATCAGGGCGCTCGGCCGTGACGCGGTGCTCGCGCACTACCGGACCCACTACGTCCCGGGCGAACTGGTCGTCACCGCCGCGGGCAACATCAACCACGACGCCATCTGCGAGTCGGTGCAGGCCGGCGCACGAGCAGCGGGCTGGGTGCTGGCGGAGGACGCCGTGCCCGCCGGCCGCCGCGTGGCGGGTACGGCGATCCACGGCCCGTCGACCACGCTGACCATCCCGCGGGCCACGGAGCAGGCGCACGTGATCATCGGCGGGCCTGGCCTGTCGAACGCGGACCCCCGGCGTTTCGCGCTGGCTGTTGCCTCGACGATCCTCGGCGGCGGCATGAGTTCGCGTCTCTTCCAGGAGATCCGTGAGAAGCGCGGCCTCGCCTACAACACCTACTCCTTCACCTCGGGCTACGCCGAGGGCGGACTGTTCGGAGCCTATGCGGCCTGTGCGCCGTCGAAGGTCGCCACCGTGGTCGAGCTGGTGAGGGCAGAACTGGCCCGCCTCGTCTCCGAGCCCGCCTCCGCGGAGGAGTTGCGGCGGGCGATCGGGCAGATCTGCGGCACGTTCGTGCTGGGCTCCGAGGACACCGGGGCCCGCATGACCCGGCTGGGGTTGGCGGAGGTGGTCACCGGCCGGCTCATGAGCTTCGAGGAGACCCTTGCCAGCTACCGCGCGGTCACCGCCGCCGACGTCCAACGGGTGGCTGCCGACCTCCTCGCGGCGGACCCCACGCTCGTCGTCGTGGGTCCGGAACGGGCCTGCGCCGCCGCGGAGGCGCTAGCCTGAGGGTCGTGGCTATCCGGGTTGCAGTCGTCGGCGCCGACGGGCGCATGGGCAGGCAGGTGTGCGCGGCGGTCGCGGCCGCGCCCGACATGGAACTGGTGGCGCGCCTCGACGTCGGCTCGGACGTCGGCTCGCTCGCAGGCCGGGCGGACGTTGCCGTGGACTTCACCGTCCCGGGCGTCACCGAGATGCACGTCCACACGCTGCTCGACGCCGGTATCCGCACGGTCGTCGGCACGACCGGCTGGACCGACGACGCCCTCGCCCGCGTGCGGGAGCACGCCGAGGAAGCTGGCGTTCCCGTCCTCATCGCCCCCAACTTTGCCCTCTCCGCGGTGCTCGCCATGGTCTTCGCCCGGAAGGCGGCCGCCTGGTTCGACTCGGCGGAAGTGATCGAACTCCACCACCCGGACAAGGCCGACGCGCCATCGGGCACCGCGATCCACACCGCCCGCGGGATCGCGGCCGCCCGGCACGCGGCGGGGCAGGGGGCGATGCCGGACGCCACCACGTCCGGGCTTGCCGGTGCCCGCGGGGCCGTCGTCGACGGTGTCCACGTGCACTCGGTCCGGCTGCGCGGGCTGGTCGCCCACGAGGAGGTCGTGCTGGGCAATCCCGGCGAGCAGCTCACCATCCGCACCGACTCCTTCGACCGGTCGAGCTTCATGCCGGGGGTGCTGCTGGCCATCCGCGAGGGCGGCTCCCGCCCGGGTCTGACGGTCGGCCTGGAGGCCCTGCTCGACCTGTAGCAGGTCAGGCGAGCCCCGCGTGCCAGGCGAGCTGCACGAGTTCGCTGCCGGCCACGTCGAAGCTGCGCCGGACGCCGAGGGGCGCGAAGCCCGCGGACGAGAGGAACCGCGTGCGCGGCTCGTCGCCCCGGACGCACCACACGAGGACGTCCGGCGCGCCCAGCTGCCGCAGCACGTCGACACAGGCGGCGAGGAGCCGTGACCCGTGGCCTGCCCGCGTGCGGTCCGGGGCCACCTCGAGGGCGACGATCTCGTGTGCGGGCGCGCCGTCGATCGGCTCCGCCGGGGCGAGCGCTGCGAACCCGACCACCGCATTCCCTTCGAGCGCGGCGAGGACCCGGTGCGACGGCGAGGGCGGCGCGGCAATCGCCGTGCCCCACCGCTCCGCGAAGGCGGCGGGCGCGAGGGTGGCGTCCAGCCCCGGGGGCAGCGCGCCCAGTCCCGCCTCCACCGCCAGCCTCATCGTGGCGGCATGGATCGCGCCGATGCGTCCCGCGTCGCTCGGCAGCGCGGGCCGGACGGAGACATCAGCCACGCCGCCACCCTAACGCGTGTCCCACTCACTGGCGCTCGGGGAGGCCGGGTCGGCGGGCGCGCTAGCGTGTGCCCCATGGACCCCCGCTCCCTCTTCGGCACCGTCATCACCGCCATGGTCACGCCGTTCCACGAGGACGGCTCGATGGACCTCGACTCCGCCCAGCGCCTCGCGGACCACCTCGTCTCGGAGGGGTGCGATGGGCTCGTGGTCTCCGGGACCACGGGGGAGTCCCCCACCACGCACGGACCGGAGAAGGCGGACCTGGTGCGCGCCGTCGTCGCCGCGGTCGGGGACCGCGCCCGCGTGATCGCCGGCGCCGGCTCCAACGACACCGCCCACGCCGTCCGCATGGCCGAGTGTGCCGCGGAGGCGGGGGCGCACGCGATCCTCGTGGTGTCGCCGTACTACAACCGGCCGTCGCAGGACGGGGTGGCGACGCACATCGAGACGGTCGCCTCCGCCGCGGACCTGCCCGTCATGGTCTATGACATCCCGGGCCGCACGGGCGTCGCGGTCGGCCCCGAGTGCTCCGCGCGCGTCGCCCGCCACCCGAACGTCGTCGCGGTGAAGGACGCCACGGGGAACGCCGTCGCAGGGTGCCGCCGCGGCCTCGAGACCGGGCTGGCCATCTACTCCGGCGACGACGCCCTCAACCTCAGCTTCCTCACCCACGGCGCCGTGGGCGTGGTGTCCGTCGTCGGGCACGTGGCGGCACGCCACTACCGCCGGATGGTCGACGCCGTGGCCGCCTCCGACCTGCCGGCCGCCCTCGCCGTCCACAACCGGCTGATCCCCGTGGTGGACGCCGTCATGGGCACCGGCCAGGGCGCGGTCCTCGCCAAGACGGCCGCCCACGAACTCGGTCTGATCTCCACGGCCACCCTGCGCCTGCCCCTCGTGCCCGCCCCTGCGGCGCAGCGCGCGGCGCTGCTCGCGGCGATCGACTCGCTCCGCACGTCGTAACGCCGCGGCGTGGCCGCCGCGCGCGGGATGGCAGGATTGACCCGTGAGCCACCCACACCCCGAACTGTCCCCTCCGGCCCCCCTCGCCCCCGGCACGCTGCGTCTCACGCCGCTCGGGGGACTCGGCGAGGTCGGGCGCAACATGACCGTGCTGGAGCTCGACGGCAAGCTCCTCCTGGTCGACTGCGGCGTCCTCTTCCCGGATGACAACCATCCCGGCGTCGACCTGATCCTGCCCGACATCGACCTCATCATCGACAGGCTCGACGACGTGGTCGCCCTCGTCCTCACGCACGGTCACGAGGACCACATCGGCGCGGTGCCCTTCCTGCTCCGGAGTCGCCCGGACATCCCCCTCGTCGGGTCCGAACTCACCCTCGCCTTCGTGGAGGAGAAGCTGAAGGAGCACCGGATCACGCCCTTCAGCCTGCAGGTGGAGGAGGGACAGGTCGAGGAACTGGGTCCCTTCGAGTGCGAGTTCGTCGCCGTCAACCATTCGATCCCGGACGCACTGGCCGTCATGATCCGGACGACGGCCGGGACCGTGCTCCACACGGGCGACTTCAAGATGGACCAGCTCCCCCTCGATGGACGCCTCACCGACCTCCGGTCCTTCGCCCGCCTGGGGGAGGAGGGGGTGGACCTCTTCATGGTGGACTCGACCAACGCCGAGGTGCCCGGCTTCACCCCGCTCGAACGCGAGATAGGTCCCGTCCTGGACACCGTCTTCGCACAATCGGCCGGCAAGATCGTGGTGGCCTCCTTCGCCTCCAACGTGCACCGGGTCCAGCAGGTGCTGACCGCCGCGGCCCGGCACGGCCGGAAGGTCGCCCTGGTGGGGCGCTCGATGGTGCGCAACATGGGCCTGGCCGCCGACCTGGGCTTCCTGGACATCCCCGAGGGGGTGCTCGTGGACCAGCGGACCATCGCGGGCCTGCCGGACGACGAGGTGGTGCTCGTCGCCACCGGATCGCAGGGCGAGCCCATGTCCGCGCTGTCCCGCATGGCGAACAAGGACCACAGCGTCCGGGTGGGACCGGGGGACACCGTCATCTTCGCCTCATCCCTGATCCCCGGGAACGAGAACTCGGTCTACCGGGTCATCAACGGACTCACGCGGCTGGGCGCGCGCGTGGTGCACCAGGGCAACGCGAACGTCCACGTCTCCGGCCACGCCTCCGCCGGGGAGCTGCTCTACGTGTACAACATCGTGCAACCGCGCAACGTGATGCCGATCCACGGCGAGATCCGGCACCTGGTCGCCAACGGCGCCCTCGCCGTCCAGACCGGTGTCCCGCCGGAGCGGGTGATGCTCGCCGAGGACGGCGTCGTCGTCGACCTCGCCGACGGCGTCGCCCGGATCGTGGGCGCCGTCCCGTGCCGCTACGTGTACGTGGACGGCTCCACCGTCGGGGAGATCACCGACGCCGAGCTGAAGGACCGCCGCATCCTCGGCGTCGAGGGGTTCGTCTCCATCTTCGCCGGGATCGACTCCGCCACCGGTGACATCGTGACCGGACCCCACATCCAGGCGCGTGGGATGGCCGAGACGGATGTGGTGTTCGACCCGATCCGCGACGACTTGCGTCGCGCCCTGGAGGAGGCGGCACGGGAGTCGGCTGACACGCACGAACTGCAGCAGGTCATGCGGCGCGTGGTCGGGCGGTTCGCCTCCCAGAAGCT
>DBQX01000103.1 GCA_002305415.1 Actinomycetales bacterium UBA1383
AGTTCCTCGTCGACAGGGACGGCACCGTCATCAAGCGCTACGCCCCGACCGTCAAGCCCGAGGACCTCCGCCCCGACATCGAGGCCGCGCTCGCCCACTGACGCCCCCGACGACGTCCCTGCGTCCCGGCGTCCCGGCGGCGCCCGTCCTCAGGCCGGCAGGGCCCGCGCCAGCGCCCGCTCCAGCGCGAACGCGGGCCGCGCCTCGCTGCGGTCGGCGAACACCATCGCCACGCTCGTCCCGTCGTCCCACGCCCGCCAGGGCGCGGCGTGCGTCCGGATGAACTCCACCCAGGCGCCGTGCATCGCGTCGGCGAGCTGTTGGGGTGGGTCCTCACCCACGGACGCCGCCGCCCGCTCCGCCCCGAGCGCGTCCCACGTGAAGGGCAGCTCCGAGCAGTGGAGCGCCAGGCCGTCACCCCCCGGCCGGTAGCGGAAGTCGTAGAGCCAGGTCGGCGCGTCTCCCCGTGCGGACGCCCAGCGCAGCATCGGGACGCGGAACAGCATGGTGGTCCACAGGTGGGCGAGCTGTCCCGCCGGCCCGCCCGGCTGGTCCCGCGTGCCGGCGAGGTACGTCTGGGCGCACGCCCCCATGCTGCTGGCCAGCGAGGACTCGAGGTCAATCCCGGCCACCAGCGGCGCGAACTGGTCCGCGGCGCCGTCGAACTCATGGGCGGTGGCTCCCATGAGGAGGGGGACGCCCGCGCCGACTCCCGCACGGAAGGCCTCCACCGGCGGGTCCACGAGCACCTCCCCGTCCAGCCAGGGAGCGAAGGGGAGGGAGAACCCGCCGCCGTCCACGAGCCGGCGGACGGCATCGTCGAGGGTGCCGGTCGCGGTGTCCTGCTCGCGCTCCACCACCTCCTGCAGGTCCAGCAGCTCGTCCTCGGTGAGCGCCGCCAGCCCGGCCCGCGTGCACGGCACCCCGGCGAGCGCGGCCACCCGCCGGCCGACGGCGCGTGCCGCCTCCGTCGTCGCCGGCCGCAGCGCCCCGGACTGGCTGATCGCGGCGTGGAAGAGCCCGTGCGCGAGCGGCGAGGACAGCAGCGCGATCACCGACCCGCCGCCGGCGGACTGGCCCGCGATGGTCACCCGGCCGGGATCGCCGCCGAAGGCCGCGACGTTGCGCCGCACCCAGCGGAGCGCCTCGATCTGGTCGAGCAGTCCGCGGTTCTGCGGGGCGTCCGCGATCCAGCCGAAGCCGTCGAAGCCGAGGCGGTAGGACAGGGTGACCGTGACGACGCCGTCGCGGTTGAAGGCCGCGCCGTCGTACCACGGGGAGGCGGGCGACCCGCCCTTGTAGCCGCCGCCGTGGATCCAGACGAGGNNGCGGGGGTGAAGACGTTGACGTTCAGGGTGGAGTCGCCGGGAAGTGAGGGCTCGGGGATGGCCGTGACCTCCGCGAGGGGCCTGCGCTGCGCGGTGGGTCCGTAGGCGGTGGCGTCCCGGACCCCGGGCCACGGGCGGTGCGGCACGGGAGCGGCGAAGCGGCGCGCGCCCACCGGTGGCTCGGCGAACGGGATGCCGAGGAACGCGGCGGAGCGCGCGAACATCCCGGGTCGCCCGGACTCCCCGGACCCGAGCTCCCGCCAGACGCCCCGCACCGAACCCTGCGACGTCTTCACCACTGGCTGGTCCGACATATGGCCTCCTGAGTGCACTCGTTGGCACGATAGCGGGACCCTGCGCGTCCGGCGAGGGGCACCTCGCCTCCGTTGCCGATATTCGCGTTAATCAGTATTGACACGAAATCGCCACGCCACTACTGTCACCGCATGCCGCGCAGCTACACGATGGGCGCCCGGGCCGCCACCACCGCAGCCACCCGTGACCAGGTGCTCGCCGCCATCTTCCAGCTCGCCGCCACCCGCCCGATCGCGCGCATCACGCTCGACGACGTCGCCGCACTCGCAGGCGTCTCCGTCCAGACCGTGCTGCGCCACTTCGGCAGCCGCGACGGACTGCTCGACGCGGCGGTCGAACACAGCAAGCGGGAGGTGCTCGCCGAGCGCCGGCCAACGGGTCCCGCCCCCGCGGAGGCGCTCGCCGCGCTCGTGCGCCACTACGAGCGCATGGGCGACCTCGTGCTCCGGCTCCTCGCCCAGGAGGACGACGAGCGCGTCCGGCGCATCACGGACCTCGGCAAGCACCTGCACCGGCAGTGGGTCGCCGAGTCCTTCGGCCCCCGCCTCCCCCCTGACCCGGCCACCCGCGAGGCGCTCGTCGACCTGCTGGTCGTCGCCACCGACGTCTACGCCTGGAAGCTCCTCCGCCGGGATCGTGCGCTCTCCCGCCCGGCCACCGAGGCGCGCCTGCTCGCCCTCGTCCACGCCATCCTCGCGCAGGCCGACGCCGCACCCGCGCCGGCTACAGCACCCACGTCCACCTCCCCCTGATCGGAGCCCCCCATGCACGCCCTCTTCGTCACGATCGACGGCGGCGGGAACCTGCCGCCCGCGCTCCTGCTCGCCCGCGAGATCACCCGCCGCGGCGGCACCGCCCGCTTCCTCGGCCACGCCACCCAGCGCGCCGCAATCGAACGGGCCGGTTTCCACTTCCTGCCCTACACCCGGGGCCGCGAGTACGACTCCGCCGCACCCCGTTCCACCGCCTCCGGCCTGTGGCAGATGACCGGCGTGTTCGCGGACCGCGGCATCGGGCGCGACGCCGTCGCCGCGGCGCGGCGAGAGCCCACGGACGTCGTCGTGGTGGACTGCCTGCTCTGGGGGGCGCTGGAGGAGACCACCGCCGCCGGGTTGCCGGTGGCCCAACTCGTCCACACGCTCTGGGACTACTTCGTGAGGAACACCGCCGGGCCGGTCGGCTGGGTGGGTCGCGTCCACGGCGCGCACCCGCCCCGGGCGATGCGCACGCCGTCGCTGTCCCTCGTGACCGTCCGCCCCGACTTCGAGATCACGCCCGACGCCGTCCGCCCGGCCTCCGTCCGCCACGTCGGGGTGCTGTGGCAGGACCCGCCCGTCGAGGCGCGCCCGGACACCGCCCGTCCCCGCGTGCTCGTGAGCCTCAGCACCGCGTCGTTCCCGGGGCAGCAGCGGGCGCTGCAGCACAGCCTGGACGCGCTCGCGGGCCTGCCGGTCGAGGTCGTCGCCACCACGGGCCCGTCGATCGACCCGGCTGACCTGAGGGTGCCGCGGAACGCCGTGGTGCACCGGCACCTCGATCATGGCGAGGTACTGCCGCGCACCTCGCTCGTGATCGGGCACGGCGGGCACGGGACCACCATGCGGGCGCTGACGCACGGCGTCCCGGTCCTCGTGCTTCCCATGCACCCCCTGCTGGACCAGCCCGCGATCGGGCGGGCCGTGGTGCGGCACGGGGCTGGCCGGGTGCTCTCGAAGCGCGCCCGGCCCGCACCGATCCGCGCCGCGGTGGAGGCCCTCCTCGCCGACGGACCGGAGCGCGCCGGCGCCGCGCACCTGGGCCGCGAGATCCGCACGCAGGACGGTGCCACCCAGGCCGTGGACCTCCTCGCCTCCCACCAGTGGGAGAGCGTGAGGGTCTAGCGCTCCGCGCCGTCGTCCTGGTCCGGGACCGCCCAGCCCACCCAGCAGGGCCACGGCGCCCCGGGTCTGGCCCGCCCCACCCGTCCGGGACTACGCTGTGACTCAGCACACAACGTCGTTGTGTCCGCTCGAGGGGGTCGCGATGTCCCAGTCCCTCCGCCGCCTGCTTGCCGGCTCCGCCGCCATCGCCGCCGTCCTCGCCCTCGTGGCCCTGCCGGCGTCGTCGGCCCCGCCGCCCGACGACGCCGCTACCCCCGCCCCGAGCGCCCCCGGCAAGGGCGACTCGGACGGCGACCGGATCGCCGACGACCTCGAGGCCGCCCTCGCCACCCTCACGCCGGGCGACCGGGTGGCCGTGATCGTCCAGGGCACCACCCCGGCGGACGCCCACCGCGCCGCGCCGTCGCTCACCCTGACGCACGAGTACACGATCATCCCGGCGTTCGCCGGCTCCGTGACCGCCGGGCAGGTCACCGCCCTCGCCCACATCCCCGGCGTGACCCGCGTGGAGCTCGACGGCGTCGCCACCGCCCTCGACGCCTCCGGCGACCGGGACTACGGCGTGGACGCCGCCCGGCTCGCGTTCCCCACCGACGGCGCCCTCGACGGCGACGGCGTCGGGATCTGCATCATCGACACCGGCGTGGACCCGGGCCACGAGCAGCTCTCCGGCCGTGTCACCGGCTGGCTGGACCTCGTCAACGGCCGCACCGCCGCGTACGACGACCACGGCCACGGCACCCACGTCGCCGGTATCGCCGCAGGCGACGCCACGGGCGCCACCAGTGCCGCCACCACCGCCGGCGGGGTCGCGCGCGCGGCCACCATCATCGCGGCCAAGGTGCTGGACTCCGCCGGCAGCGGCGCGGACTCGGACGTCGTCGCCGGCATCGAGTGGTGCGCCGACCGCGCCGACGTGCGGGTCATCTCCATGTCGCTCGGCAGCCCTGGCGGGGATGGCTCCGACGCCGCCAGCCAGGCCGTGAATGCCGCGGTCCTCGCGGGGAAGGTCGTCGTCGTGGCCGCCGGGAACTCCGGCGACGCCCCCGGCACCATCTCCTCCCCCGGCGTCGCCACGGCCGCGGTCACGGTCGGCGCCGCCTCGGACGCCTCCGCGCTCGCCGGCTCCGCGGACACCGACGCCGGCTTCTACCTCGCCGGCTTCTCCGGCCGCGGCCCCACCACCAACCCGGCGGCGCCGCTGAAGCCGGACGTCGTCGCGCCCGGCCTCAGCGTCGTCGCGGCCGACGCCGGCACCACCAGCGGCTACGTCGCGATGTCCGGCACGTCGATGGCGACGCCGTTCGTGGCGGGCGTCGTCGCGCTCGGCCTGGAGGCGGTCCCGGGGGCGACGCCCACGCAGGTGAAGGACGCACTGCAGGCCTCCGCCCACGACGCGGGAGCAGACGGCGCGGACAACGAGTGGGGGTACGGACTCGTCGACGCCCAGGCGTTCCTCGCGGCGCTGGGGGCGACGGCGTCGAGCCCCACGACCACCGCCTGGCCCGCGCGCCAGGTGGTCAGCGGCTCGGTGGGAGCGGGCGGCACGGTCGACGTCCCGTTCGCCGTGGACGTCGCGGGCGGCCCGATCGGCGTCACGCTGCAGACCACGAACGGTGCGGCGACGTGCGTGCTGTGGCTCCTCGGCACCTGTCTGTACGGCTACGAGTGGGCGCCCGACCTTGACGCGTACCTCGTGAACCCCTCCGGCGCGGTCGTTGCCTCCAGCCGCTGCATGCTCTCGGCCAGCAACGGGAACTGCGCCGCGCCCGGCCGGTTCGAGACCCTCGGGATCGCGAACGCCGCGGCCGGCACGTGGAGACTGCGCGTGGAGTCGTTCTCCGGCACGGGGACGTACCTCGCCACGGTCTTCAGCGGCGCGAGCGGCGTCACGCCGCCCCCACCACCAGTCGCGACGCCCGACGCCCCCACCGCCCTGGTCGGGACCGCCCTCACCAAGGCCTCGATCAGGCTCTCGTGGACGGACAACTCGGCGAATGAGACCGGGTTCCGGATCGAACGGTGCACGGGCCCGCGCTGTACCTCCTTCACGGAGGTCGGCACGGTGGCCGTGAACACCACCACCTGGACCGACACCGGGCTGCTGCCGGGCACCAGCTACAGGTACCGGGTGGCCGCCTACAACACGGCGGGCTCCTCCGGGTACTCGAACACCGTGACGGTGAAGACCCCGAAGCGGTGAGAACGCACGAAACTGGACATCGCCTGAAAGGACGCGAACGATGTTGTTCCAGCGCATCCTCTTCCCCACGGACTTCTCCGACATCTCGAAGAAGGCCGCCGACTACGTCCTGCGGCTCAAGGACGCCGGAGCCCAGGAGGTGATCATCCTCCACGTCATCGACATGGGGGCGATGCTCGCCCCCGCCTCCCCCGCGTTCTTCGGCGCCGTCGGCACCACGCCGGCCCTCACCCAGGACGCCATCGACGAGTGGCGCGAGTCCGCGACCGAGGAGAGCGGGCGGCTCGCGGACCGGTTCGAGGAGGCCGGCCTCAGCGCCCGGGCGACGGTGGAGATGGGCGATCCCGCCGACGTGGTGCTGCGGACCGCCACGGCCGAGGACGTCTCGCTCATCGTCCTCGGGGCCACGGGCAAGGGCCACCTCGCCGAACTCGTGCTCGGCTCGGTCTCCGACGAGGTGATCCGCAAGTCCCACCGCCCCGTCCTGGTCGTCAAGCCCGACGGGGTGTGACCACGGCCATACCGTCGCCCCGGACGTGGGTCCCAGAGGGCTCGCTGCGGCGCGCCCCGATACTGGGAGGCGTCCGGTCAGTCGTCGTCGTGACCGGCCGTCCGCCCGGCGTCGAAAGGCCAGCCATGACCCTCCACCTCCGCCGTCTCCTCGGTGTCGCCCTCGTCGCGGCCCTCACCGCGTGCAGCGCCTCCACGTCAGGGACGACGACGGCGGCGGACGCCACGCCGTCGCCCACCGCCGCCGCGGAGCCGGCCACCATCCGGATCGCGTCCCTGAAGGGCCCGACCACGATGGGCCTCGTGAAGCTGATGAGCGACGCGGAGGCGGGGACCGCCACCCACGACTACCAGGTGACGATGTACGGCACCGCGGACGAGGTGGTCCCCCAGGTGGTCCAGGGTGAGGTGGACGTGGCGCTCGTGCCCGCGAACCTGGCGAGCGTGCTGTACAACCGCACCGAGGGCGCCGTGCAGGTGGCCGCCGTCAACACGCTCGGGGTGCTGTACGTGGTGGAGAACGGCGAGACGGTGCAGGGCGTCGAGGACCTGCGCGGCCGCACGGTCTACAGCACCGGCAAGGGCACGTCGCCGGAGTTCGTGCTGAACCACATCCTCGCCGGCAACGGCATCGACCCCGGGACCGACCTGACCGTGGAGTACAAGTCGGAGTCCACGGAGCTCGCGGTCCTCCTCGCCGAGGGCGCGGACGTCGTCGCGGTGCTGCCGCAGCCGTACGTCACCATCGTGCAGGCCCAGAACCCGGCGGTGCGCGTGGCCCTCGACCTGACCGAGGAGTGGGACGCGGTGAGCCCGGACAGCGGGCTCGTCACCGGCGTCGTCGTGGTGCGCCGCGAGTTCGCGGAGCAGAACGCCGCCGCGTTCGGCGACTTCCTCGACGACTACGCCGACTCCACCGCCTTCACCAACAGCAACATCCCGGAGGCGGCGGCACTCATCGCGGCCGCCGGGATCGTGCCGCAGCCCGCGATCGCGGAGAAGGCGATCCCCGCCTGCAACATCACCTTCATCGACGGCTCCGAGATGCGCGCGAAGCTCGAGGGGTACCTGCAGGTACTCTTCGAGGCAAACCCGGAGTCGATCGGAGGTGCGTTGCCCGGCGATGACTTCTGGTACGAGCGGTAGCACCCTGGGGCGGCTCGCCCTCGCCGCGGCCTTCTGGCTGGTCGTCTGGCAGCTGGCGAGCCTCGCCGTGGGGCAGGAGCTGCTGCTCGTCTCCCCGCTGGCCGTGCTCCGCTCCCTGGCGGACCTCGTGCCCACCCCGGACTTCTGGGCGCGCGTCTGGCACACCTTCTGGCGGATCATCGGCGGCTTCCTGCTGGCGCTGGTCGCCGGGAGCCTGCTGGCCGCCCTGAGCGGGGCGTTCCAGCTGGTCCGCACGCTCGTGGCCCCGCTCATCCTCGTGGTGCGCAGCGTGCCCGTGGTCAGCTTCATCATCCTGGTGCTGATCTGGACCGACTCCGGGGCGCTCGCACTCGTGATCAGCTTCCTGATCGCGCTGCCGGTCATCCACACCAACGTGCTCGAAGGCATCGACCAGCGCGACCCGAAACTCCTCGAGATGGCCCGCGTGTTCCACGTGCCGCGGCGGCGGCGCCTGCACGCCATCGACCTGCCCGCCGTCCTGCCCTACCTCCAGTCCGCGTCCCGGACCGCGATCGGGCTTGCCTGGAAGAGCGGCGTGGCGGCCGAGGTCATCGGGCTGCCGGACGGCAGCATCGGGGAGCGGCTCTACCAGGCCAAGATCTTCCTGAGCACGGCGGAGCTGTTCAGCTGGACGATCGTCATCGTGCTGCTCAGCTTCGCGTTCGAGCGCCTGTTCGTCACCGGCCTGCGGGCCGGTGCGGGGGCCGTCGCGCGGTGGGGCGACTGATGGTGCGGGTCAGCGGGCTGGCGAAGGCCTTCGGGGAGACGCGGGTGCTGGCCGGGCTCTCCCTCGACATCCCCGACGGCGCCACCACCGTCCTCATGGGTCCCAGCGGGGTCGGGAAGACCACCCTCGCGCACATCCTCCTCGGCCTGGTGCCGGCGGACTCCGGCACCGTGGCGGGCCTCGCGGGCCGGCGGCTCGCCGCCGTGTTCCAGGAGGACCGCCTCTGCGAGCAGCTCACGGCGGTCGGGAACGTGCGGCTCGTGCTGCACGGGAAGGCGGAGGCCGCCGTCGTCCGCGGCGAGCTGGCCGCCGTCGGCCTCGGCGACGACGACGTCGGCAAGCCCGTCAGCCAGCTGTCCGGGGGGCAGCGCCGCCGGGTCGCGATCGTGCGGGCGCTGCTCGCGGACGCGGACTTCGTCTGCCTCGACGAGCCGTTCAAGGGCCTGGACGAGGCCACGAAGGACCGTGTGATCGACTACGTGCGGGACCGCACGCGCGGGCGCACGGTCCTGCTCATCACGCACGACCCGGTTGAGGCGGAGAAGGTCGGGGGACGCATCGTGGGCCTCTGAGTGCTCATTGACACCTCCCGGGAACGAGGCGAAGGCGGGCCGCGTCATCCCGGTCGCGCTGCTCCGGCCGGACGCCACCCACTCGGAGTGAGCGCTCTCACGGCAGGGTGACCAGCCGGATGAACAGCCAGACGGCAACGCCCACCCCGAGCAGCACCAGCCCGGTCACCGGCAGCTTCCGCAGGCGTGACTCCACCCGGGCGACCAGGGCGCCGGGGACACCCGGCCCGGCCGACGCGGTGGGGACGCCAGGCCCGGCCGGCGCGGTGCCGGAAGTGGGGCGCACGCTCCCCAGCGCGCGGCCCGCGGCCGCCAGCGCGCCCACGACGGCACCCACCGCCCGCTCCAGCGGCACCACGATGTCCCCCTCCGGGATCGCCGGCGCCCGCAGCCGCCGCGCGAGCACGACCACCGCGGCGGCGAGCAGCAGCGGCCACGTCGCGTCCCAGAGCGAGGAGGCCGACGGGGCTGACGCGAGGCCCCGGGAGGCGGCCCACGCCCACGGCACCACCAGGCCCGCCCCGGCGAGGACCGGCCACGCCGGGTGGAGCGGTGCGTCCGAGATGTCCGCGGCGGCGATCCGCCAGGCCCGCCAGAGCAGCAGCGCGGTGGCCGCGGAGCTCACCGAGAGCAGGGTGATCACGATTCCCGGCACGCTCCCGTAGAGGGCGTCCTTCAGGAGCGACTTCGCGAGGTAGCCGGAGGTGAACGGGGCCGCCGCGAGGGCGAGCGCGGAGGCGGCGAACAGGGCGAGCCGCACCCGGCTGGCCCCGGGAGCGCACGCCGCGGCGAGGAAGAGCGCCCCCTTGTTGAGCCCGTGGTGCAGCGCGAACAGTCCGAGCGTGGTGGCCACGAGCCCGGCGCTGGCACCCCCGAGGTAGCCGGCGGAGAAGCCGGCGAGCACCAGCCCCATCTGGCTCACGGTGGAGTAGGCCAGCACGGTCTTCAGCCGCGACTGTGTCAGGCCCAGCAGCACCCCGCCGAAGGCGGTGAGGAGCCCGAGGACCAGGAGGAACCACCCGGCACGCGGCCCCTCCAGGCCCGGGGCCGGCGCGAGCCGCAGCCAGCCCACCAGGCCCGCCTTGACGATCACGCCGGAGAGGATGGCACTGGCGGGCACCGGGGCGATGGGGTGGGCCAGCGGCAGCCAGAAGTGCAGCGGGATGATGCCGAGCTTGACGGCGAACCCGGCCAGGAACAACGCGGCCGCCGCCGCCCGCGCCGGCGCGTTCGCCGGATCGAGCAGGGTGGCGAACTCGACGTTGCCGAACCGGCCCGCGATCAGGATGACGCCCGAGAGGATCGCGGCCTCGCCGGCGATCGCCATGACGAGGTAGACGCGCCCGGCCCGGAACGCGGCGGCGGTACGGGACTCCACCACCATCAGGTAGGCGGAGAGGCTGACCACGACGTAACCGGCGTAGAACGCGCTCAGGTTCTGCGCGAGCAGCGCCAGCGCCATGCCCAGCAGCGAGGCGTACCACCCGATCCAGAAGGACCGCGAGGCGCCGGCGAGGCGGTCGCGCGCCAGCCACCCGGCGAGGCCCCACGCGAGCGCGGTGAGCGCGAGGACGGGAAGCGTGACGTCGTCGGCCCCGAGGCGCATCCCGAGCAGCACGGGCGGGAGGTCCACCGCCTCCCCGCCCGCGAGCGGCACGAGGAGGGCGAGCGGGACGAGCGGCGCCACCCACACGGCCGTCCGCAGCGCGCGGCCGCCCGCCATCGTGGCGAGCAGCGCCACGAGGGGGGTCAGGAGGACGACGGCGGCGCTCACGGGACGTACACCTCCACCACGTCGATCACCCAGGTGAGCGGGCTGAGGGTGAACCCGGTCAGGAGGCCGGCGGCGAGCGCGAGCGCGGCGGTGAAGACGGCCGGGGCCACGAGGCCGATCACCTCGGCGCGGCTCACGGCGTGGCCGCCGGGCCACGACTCCGGCACGGGGTGCAGCCACATGCGCTTCAGGATCGGGAGGAAATAGGCGGCGTTGAGCAGCGTGCTCGTCACGAGCACCCCCACCACCCAGGTCTGGCCGGTCTCCACGGACCCGAGGCCGATGTGCCACTTGCTGACGAACCCGGCGATGGGGGGCAGGCCGATCATGCCGAGCGCCCCCACCGTGAACGCCCCGGAGCTCCACGGCAGGCGGCGGCCGACGCCGTCGAGCTGGTCGATCCGGGTCACGCCGAGGAGCGCGGCGAAGATCCCGGCGCCGAAGAACAGGGTGATCTTCATGAGGCCCTGGTGGACGAGGTGGACCATGCCGCCGGTGGTCGCGATGGCGCCCCCCACCGCCACGCCGAGCGCGATGTAGGAGACCTGGCTGACGGTGGAGAACGCGAGCCGCTTCTTCAGGTCGGTCTGGTAGAGCGCCAGCACGGAGCCGTAGACGATCGTGACGGCGGCCACGACGGCGAGAACGGTGTCCATCCCGAGTTCGTGGGCGAAGGACGGGCCGTAGACGTCCTCGACGAGCCGCACCAGCCCGAACGCCCCGGCCTTCACCACGGCGACGGCGTGGAGCAGTGCGCTCACGGGCGCGGGGGCCACCATGGCCTTGGGCAGCCAGGAGTGCAGCGGGACGAGGGCGGCCTTCACGCCCATCCCGACCATGAGGAGCACGAAGATCACCTGGAGCTCCCCGCGGTGGGCGGTGTCGAGGTCGGCGAGGTAGCCGCCCACCGTGAAGTCCTGGATGCCGCTGAGGCCGTAGAGCCAGATGATGCCGAACAGGAACACGGCGCTACCGCCGAGGGTGTAGCGCAGGTAGGTGCGGCCGCCCTGGAAGGCGGCCGTGGTGCCGGAGTGCACCACGAGCGGCCAGGTGGCGAGCGTGAGGAGCTCGTAGAACAGGAAGAAGGTGAAGAGGTTGCCGGCGGAGGCCACGCCCATGGTGGCGGCCACGCAGATGCTGAAGAACCCGAAGAACCGGGCCCTGTTCGGGGAGTTCTCGAGGTAGGCGATCGCGTAGATCGTGGTCACGAGCCAGAGGACGGCGGACAGCGTGGAGAAGAGCAGGCTGAGGGCGTCCGTGCGGAGCACCAGTTCCAGCGTGGGCAGGAGGGCGAGCCGGAACTCCGGCTCACGCCCGTCCAGCACCACCATCGCGATCACGCCGATGAGGGCGAGCTTGACCACGGCGGCGCCGATGTTGAGGGTGATGCGCAGCACCTGGCGCTTCTCCCCCGCGAGGAAGATGAGCACGCCGGCGAGCAGCGAGACGGACATGACCGCCAGCGGCAGCAGCGAGTCGAAGGTGGTGGTCACGGGGTCACCCCCGGCGGGAGGCCCATGTTCACGAACTCGACGAACGGTGTGCCCATGACCCCGAGCGCGATCGCCCCGAGCGCGAGGGACAGGGCGGCCACGCTGGCGGTACGGGGTGGCGCGGCAAACCCGGGGGCCTCGACCTCGCCGGACCGGAACGAGGTCAGCACGATCACCCGGAAGACGTAGGCCGCCGCGAGCAGGCTGCCCACCAGCAGGACCGCCATCCAGATCCAGCCCTCCTGCTCCCACGCGGCCGTCAGCAGCAGCCACTTGGCGAGGAAGCCGCCGCTCGGGGGCAGGCCCATGATGCTCACGCCCGCGAGGCCGAAGGCGAACAGGTCGAGCGGCGCCCTGCGGTCCAGGTTGCCGATGCGCCGCAGCTCGTCCGTGCCGAAGGCCCGCAGGATGTTGGCGGCGGCGAGGAACATGGCCGCCTTGGCGACCCCGTGGGACACGATCTGCAGCGTGGCGCCCCGGAACCCCTGGGCGCTGGCGAGCGGGAAGATCAGCATGATGTAGCCGAGCTGCGCCACCGTGGAGTACGCGACCATCATCTTCAGGCGCTCCTGGGTGAACGCCGCCACGGACCCGTACAGGATCGCCGCCGCGCCGAGCGCGCCGAGCACCACGCCGGCGTCGTCCAGCTCCCAGGTGGCGCCCGTCCAGAACCACAGACGGATGAGGATGTAGAGGGTGGTCTTGACCACCAGCGCCGAGAGCACCGCGCTCACGGGCCCGGGGGCGTTGCCGTGGGCGGCGGGCAGCCAGACGTGGAGCGGGAAGATCGCGGACTTCAGCAGCAGCCCCATCACGAGCAGGGTGATGGCCACGACGGCGAGCGGCCCTCCCTGGAGGCGGTCGCCGAGCTGGTAGAGGTCGAGGGTGCCGGCCTGGCCGTAGAGCATGCCGGTGGCCAGCAGGTAGAGCAGCGACGCCAGCAGCCCGAGCAGCAGGTACCGCATCGCGGCGAACATGGCGTCCGGCTTGCCCGCGAGCGTGATCATCCCCACCGCGCTGAGCGTGACGAGCTCCAGCGTGACGTACAGGTTGAACAGGTCCGCCGAGAGGAACAGGGCGTTGATGCTGCCCACGAGGATGAGCCACAGCGCCCAGAACGTGGAGCCCCGGACCTCGCCGATGCGGAAGCTGGTGACCGAGTGCAGGGTGACGCCGAGCCCCACCACGGCGTTCAGCCACAGCATCACCACGGCGAGGGCGTCCACCCGCCACCGGATCCCGAGCGGTGCCTCCCAGCCGCCGATCGCCACCTCGACGACGCCGCCCGTCCAGACCTCCGCCGTCAGCGGTACCAGCAGGGCCGGCATCGCCAGCAGCACCGCGAGCGCGAGCGCGAGGGCGGCGCGCCCCCGGAGCAGGAGCACCACCAGGGCGGTGAGGATCGGCAGGAGGACGAGCAGCGCGGGCAGGGTGGCGATCATTCGAGGTCCGTCCTGCCGGTCTCGCGGAAGATCCGCACGAGCAGGGCGAGGGCGAACGCCGTCGAGGCGACCGCGATGACGATCCCGGTGAGCACGAGAGCCTGGGCGACCGGGTCCGGCCCGGTCTCCACCCCACCGGACGCCGCGACGATGAGGATGAAGGCCGCGCTCCCCATCACGTTGAGGGCGATGATCTTGCGCAGCAGGTGGCGGGACATGAGGACGCCGTAGAGGCCGACGGCGAACACCGCCGCGGCCGCGATCACGTACGCGCCGCTCACGGGGCACCCCGCCGGAGGTGATCGGCGCGGGCGAAGAGCAGCGTGAGCGTCACCGCGATCGAGATCATCATCGCGGTCTCCACCAGGTAGATGGCCCACTTGCCCGGCATGTCCAGCAGCGGTCGCCCGGTGAGGGTCACGCCGAGGCCCACCAGGATGAACACGCCCACGCCGGTCACGGCCAGCAGGCTGGTCAGGCGTCCGGTCTCGACGGCGGGCACCAGCCGGCCGCTCAGGACAAGGAGTACGCCGGCGGCGGCGAGCACCGCGCCGCCCTGGAAGGCGCCCCCGGGGCGATCCGCCCCGACCACGAGGAGGTGCACGGCCACCACCACGGCGAGCGGGACCACCACGAGCAGCATCCCGTTCAGGACGGGGGTGGACCGCGGGATGGTGACCAGGTCGTCCGGTGGGACGTCCGCCCGCACCGCGCGGGCGCCGAGCAGCGCCACGAGCAGGACCACCATCTCGAGGAGGGTGTCGAGGTTCCGGAACACGAGCAGCACCCCGGTGACGGGGTTGCCCAGCCCGGTGGCCGGCAGCTCCGCGAGCACCTGGCCGCCCGCGGCGTCGCCGACCGGGGTGGCCGTCAGGGTCACCCACCCGATCGAGACTGCCAGCGCGGCCGCGAACGCCGCCTCGACGATCGCGAGGCGACGGCGTGCCTCCAGGCGCTCCGCCGCCTCCTCCCCAGCGATCGTGACGAGCCGGCGGTAGGCCACGAGCAGGAGCGCGCCCGTGAGTCCCGCGCCGATCGCGGCCTCGGCGAGCGCCACGTCCGGTGCGCCGAGCCGGGCCCACACCAGCGCGACCACGAGCCCGAAGAACACGAAGGCGATGATCGCGTCGAAGATGCGGCGGCTCGCGATGACCACCACGCTCATGGCGACGAGCGCGAGGGCGAGCAGCGGGTCGAGGACGGCGCCCATCACGACGGGCCCTCCACGGTGGAGCGGGCGTGCCGGGCCAGCAGGGTGGCCGAGGTGGTGGCGGTGACGAGGCCCGAGACCCACACGAGGAGGATCAGGAGCACGGTGCGGATGCCGTCGGCGAGCAGGGCCATCGAGAGGCAGACGAGGAACAGGCCCACGTTGTCCGCCTTGGTGAGGGCGTGCAGGCGGGTGAAGACGTCGGGGAAGCGCAGGAGGCCCACGGTGCCCGCCCCGTAGAAGGCGCAGCCCGCCACGAGCAGGACCACGGCCACCACGTCGAGGGCGCTCACGGCTCGCCCTCCCTCGGGGACCGGCCGGTGAACGCGAGCGTGATCACGGCCGCGAGGAGCACGAACAGCAGGGCGACGGTCCGCAGCGAGGGCAGGTCCAGCCACTGGGCCATGATCAGCAGCATCGCCACGGTGGTGGACCCGAACAGGACGGCCGGGAGGATGCGGTCGGTGACGGTCGGCCCGCGGACCACGCGCCAGAGCCCCGCCACGAGATTCACGAGGAGGAACACCACCGCGGCGCCGAGGGCAGTGTCCATCATGGCGCGGTGGGGTGGAAGAGCCGGGCGATCCGGGCCTCGAGGTCGCGGGCCTCCGCCGTCGCGTCCCCGACCAGCGAGTGCAGCACGAGGGTGCGGCCGTCCTCCTCCATGTCCACGGACAGGGTGCCGGGCGGGAGGCTGAGGGTGCCCATCAGCAGCCCCTGGGGAAGCCCGGGGGGCAGGCTGGTGCGGTGCCGGAAGAAGCCCGGCTCGATCGGCAGCGAGGGCCGCAGCGCCCGCCCCGCGACGTCGGCGCCGCCGCGGAACGACTCGAGCACGAAGTACCCGGCGAAACCGAGAGCCCGGAGGGGGCGCAGCCGCGGCAGCCAGGACTGCGCGAGGAGCGCGGGGACCAGGGCCGCCACCGCCGCCGTCAGGACCCCCACCACGAGGAACTCCAGTCCGTTGAGGAGCACCCAGGCCAGGAGCAGGCCGACGAAGGCGGCCGACCACCAGCCTGGACGGTTGACGGGGGCGGACGCCTGCGCGGAGGGCCCGGCGAGCGGCATGGCTCCACTGTAGATGAGTGACCAGCGTCTCCCCACCGGAGAGTCATTTGTTGGTCACGGGATCGCCGCAACCCGGCAGGGAAGTCGCGGGACTCAGCCCCGCGGCACGAGGAAGCGGTCCAGCGTGGCCGCACCCTCATCGAGGTCGTGCCACGCGCCGTCGTACCCGAGCACGGCGAGGCCGGCCGTCGGGTACTTCTCCGCGATGCGGTCGGTGAGGTCGGAGGGCTCCGCCAGTTCGAGCACCAACTCGCTCATCGTGGGTTCGTGCCCGATGACCAGCACGGTCACGACGTCGTCGGGGAGCTCCCGGATGAGGTCGACGACGTCCGCGGGCCACGCCCCGTAGATGGTGTCGGTGTAGCGCACGTCCTCGCAGGCCGCGCCCCCGACGACGGCGCGCTCCCACGTCTGGCGGGCGCGGGTGGCCTCGGAGCAGAGCACCACGTCGATGTCGTAGTCGGCGAGCGCCTCGCCCGCGGCGACGCCGTCGCGCATCCCCCGCTCCGCGAGGGGGCGCCGCAGATCGACCTCGCCGGTGTCCCAGGCCGACTTGGCGTGGCGCAGGACGAGCAGTGTCTTCGAAGCCATGGGGCGAGTCTAGGGGCGGGCCGGCGGCGCCAACACCCGCGACGCCACCACCCGCGACTCCCACGGCGCGAGCTCCAGGCTCGCGCCGACCGCCCCGCCGGTCGTCGTCCCCTCGTCGCCGCCCGCCGCGAGGACGACGTCGCCGTCGAGGAGCGCGGCGTCGTCACCCAGGTCCACGGTCGCCCGCGCCCCGGAGAGGTTGGCGAGCACGAGCAGCCGGTCCTCCCCCAGTGCGCGGACGTAGGCGAACACCCGGGGATCCTCGGGGAGGAGCAGGCGGTAGTCGCCGTCCACCACCACGGGGAGGGTGTGCCGCAGCTCGATGAGCCGGCGGTAGTGGTGGAACACGGAGCCGGGGTCCGCCACGGCGGCCGAGGCGTTGATCTCGACGTGGTTCGGGTTGACCGCGATCCACGGGACTCCGCTGGTGAAGCCGGCGTTCTCGCCCGCGTCCCACTGCACCGGGGTGCGGGCGTTGTCCCGGGACTTCACGGCGAGGGACCGCAGCACCATCTCGAGCGGCACGTCCCGGGCGAGCGCGTCGCGCGCCCAGTTCAGCGACTCGATGTCCCGGTACGCGTCCAGGGAGGCGAAATGGGCGTTCGTCATGCCGAACTCCTCGCCCTGGAACACGTACGGCGTGCCGCGCAGCAGGTGCAGCACGGTGGCGAGCGCCTTGGCGGACGCCGCCCAGTGGGTGCCGTCGTCGCCCCAGCGGGAGACGATCCGCGGCTGGTCGTGGTTGTCCCAGTAGAGCGAGTTCCACCCCACCTCGGCCAGGCCCTCCTGCCAGGCCGTGAGGTTGGCCTTCAGGTCGCGCAGGTCCAGGGGCTTGAGGTCCCACTTCGAGCCGCCGGGCACCTGGTCGAGGGTCACGTGCTCGAACGTGAACACCATGTTCACCTCGCCGCGGGCGGGATCGGTGTAGAGCACCGCGTCCGCGACCGTGGCGCCCGGTGTCTCCCCCACGGTGATCAGGTTCCGCCCTGCCAGCACCTCGCGGTGCATCTCCTGGAGGAACTCGTGGATGCGCGGGCCGTTCATGACGAACGGCGTCCCGTCGCCGAGCGCGCCCGTCCCGCCCTGCACGACGCCGTCCGGCAGCGACCCGTCGGCCGCCACCGCCTTGGAGATCAGGTTGATGACGTCCATGCGGAAGCCGTCGACACCGCGGTCCAGCCACCAGCGCATCATCGCGTACACCGCGTGGCGCACCTCTGGGTTCTCCCAGTTGAGGTCCGGCTGCTTCCGGGAGAACAGGTGGAGGTAGTACTCCCCGGTCGCCTCGTCCCACTCCCACGCCGGCCCGGAGAAGAACGAGGCCCAGTTCGTGGGCTCCGCCCCCAGCGTGCCGCCCTCGTGGCCGGGGCGCGGGGGCCGCCACCAGTACCAGTCCCGCTTCGGGTTGTCCCGCGAGGAACGCGACTCCACGAACCACGGGTGCTCGTCCGAGGTGTGGTTCACCACGAGGTCCATCACGATCCGCAGCCCACGGGCGTGCACGGCGGCGATCAGCTCGTCCAGGTCGGCCAGCGTCCCGAACACGGGGTCGACGTCCTGGTAGTCCGAGATGTCGTAGCCGTTGTCGTCCTGCGGGGAGCGGTAGACCGGGGACAGCCACACCACGTCCACGCCGAGCGCCACGAGGTGGTCCAGGTGCGCGACGATCCCGCGCAGGTCCCCGACGCCGTCGCCGTCACCGTCCGCGAACGAGCGCGGGTAGATCTGGTACACGACGGCGGACTTCCACCAGTCCGGCCGCTCGTCCGGCCGCCCGGCCTCCCGTCGGTCCACACGCCCGCCGCCCACACGCCCGCCGTCCATGCCGTCCTCCTGTCGTCCGACCCCAACCTAGCGAAGCGTGCGAGCCCGCGGGGTCAGCCCACCAGCGCGCGCCGGGCGACCTGCGCCCCGGGGATGGCGCGGAGGTCGCGGCCGAGACGGTCGAGGCGGTCCCGGGCGACGTCGTCGAGCGCCCGGACGACGGCGTCGCGGATCTCGGCCGCCGTCGCGGCGTTCGGGTCGAGGGCCTCGCCGAACCCGGCGTCCTCGAGAGCAGCCGCCCCCGCGAACTGGTCGGTGGAGAACGGCAGCAGCACGAGCGGCACCCCCGCGGTGAGTGCCTCCGTGACCGAGTTGTTCCCGCCGTGGGAGATCGTGGCCGCGGCGTGCCCCAGCAGCGTGACCTGCGGCAACGATTCACGTACCAGCCACGACGCCGGCACGTCGCCCAGCGCGGCGAGCGGCGTCTGGCCGCGGGCGAGGGCCACCCGCACGTCGAGGGGGGCGAGCGCCTCCGCGATCCTGGCGAGCACGTCGGAGCGCACGGACAGGAAGCTGCCCAGGCTCGCGTAGACGAGCGGCCGGTCGTCCGCGGCGAGCCACTCCTCGATCTCGGGGTCCCGCGCCTCGGTCCGCACCGCCGAACCGAGGAAGGCGTGGTCCGGCGGCAGCAGCGCGGTCCGCTCCGGGGCGTGCAGGGCGCGGGGGTAGTTGAGCAGGAGCAGGTCGCCGGTCTCGGCGAAGGCGTCCACGCTCGGCGCGGCACCGGGGTCCAGTACGGCGAGGGCGGCGTTCCACTCGGCGGTGAACGCGTCCCGCACCTGCTCGCACATCCGGCGCAGTGCGGCGAGCGCCGCCGGGTCCGGGTGGAAACGGCGTGGCCACGCCGGCGGGTAGCCGTACACCTCGTCTCCCACCACGAGCGCGGTGGGGTGGCCGAGGACCACGTCGGCGTGGCGCACCCGGGCGGCGTGCAGCGCGAGGCGGGCACTGAACGCCAGGTGGTCCACGATCACGTGCCGTGGCCGCACACGCGCGAGCACGTCCTGCACGTCACGCGCGACCCCCACCGGGTTCCACAGCAGGTCGTCACCCCGGGCGGCGGCCTGGAAGGCGAGCGTCTCGACGGCGCCGCGCCGGGTGGCGTCGAAGAAGCCGCGCAGCGCCTCGTCCTCACCGGGCGGCTGCTCCTCCGCGCGGATCACCCCGGGGTTGGAGCCGCGGCCGAGCTGCAGGTGCGCCCGCTCGAACCCGAACGCCCCCACGATCGCGTCCGTCGCGTGGCCGGTGGCCACGACCACCCGCTCGCCGGCGTCCCGCCACGCCGTCGCCAGCGTGGCGAGCGGGAACAGGTGGGACGCGTAGTCCGGGCTGATCACGAGCAGTGTCATGGGGCTCCCTCCCGCGTGGTCGGCTCCGCCCCACGGCGGCGACCTGCGACATCCTCGTACACGGCGGCGAGCGTCGCCGCCATCGTGCCAATGCTGAAACGGCTGCGCACCAGGTCACGGGCCTCCTCGGCGCGCCGGTCGGTCCCGGGCGCGGCGGCGAGGTCCAGGGCGGTGCCGACGGCGTCGGCAAGCGCCCCGCGCGAGGTGGTGCCGGTGAGGACGCCGGTGACGCCGTCGTCCACGTACGTGGCGGGGCCGCCCGAGTCCGGGGCGACGACGACCAGCCCCGCTGCCATCGCCTCCAGGATCGCGATGCCGAACTCCTCCTTCACGCTGGCCGACACGTAGACGCCGTGCGGGGCCGCCAGCCCGGGGCGTCCGAGCCGGGCCGCGGCCAGCCAGGTGGCCACGGTGCCGTTCGGCCGGTGCCCGGCGAGCAGCAGGCCGCGCTCCGGGCCGTCGGCACGGCCGAGGACGGCGTCGATTCAGTGCAACTGCTCGGCCTCGTCGTCGTTGGGGTCCGCGAGATCGCCCCCGACCAGCAGGAGGTTGCACCGGCCGCACAACTCGGGGTGGCGCGCCCAGGCCTCCACGAGGGTCGCCATCCCCTTGACCCGGTGCAGCCGCCCCACGGACAGGGCGAGCGGGAGGTGGCGGCGTCCGGGCGGGAGGGTGGCGAGCAGGTCGTCCAGCTCGGAGAGCGCCGCAGCGGTGTCCGGCGAGACCGGGGCCGCGGTGCCCGGCGAAGGGCCCGCCGCGGCCGCCACCTCGGCGAGCGCCCGGTCGAAGGGGGCCAGGTCGATGCCCTCCGGCACCACGGTGACGCGTGCGGGGTGGGTGGCGAGGTCGATGCCGAGCAGTTCGCGGGCGTCACGCTCGAGTGTCGGCCGCGGGAACAGCACCACGTGGTCGGCGCGATCCGCGAGGTCGCGCAGCAGCTGGATGCGAAAGATGAGGTGCTCGGAGTGGTCGGCGGCGCCGAGGGTGTGGCGGGTGAGGGACCCCTCCGCCTCCCGCGCGGCGAGCAGCGCGTGGGGGTCTGGGGCGAGCGTGAGCACGATGGGGATGCCGAGCTCCCGGGCGGCGTCGGCGGCCGCCCAGGACCCGACGTCGGCCATCCGCAGGTGGATCACGTCCACCGGGGCGGCCGCACGCAGGATCCGCCGGATGGACCGGCGGGCGACGACGCGCAGCGGCCAGGCGTCGGCGGCGTTGCGGCGCCGGCCCGGGAACGGGATCCCGACGTAGTGCCGCCCCGGCGCGCCCAGCATCGCGAGCGCCGCGTCCATGAGATCCGGGTCGCCGCGCGAGATGGTGAGGACCCGCTCCACCCGCCCGGGGGTGGCGGTCAGCGCCTCGGCCAGGTGCACCAGGAGGGTGGCGACGCCGCCCGTGTCCCCCTGGCCGGCGTGGCGGAGGCTGCCGTCGATGTCGGCGTGGAGGAAGACCTGGGCGACGGCGAGGCCGCGGGGTGCGGGAGCGGGCTCCGGGGCGGGGGCGGGCTCCGGGGC
>DBQX01000034.1 GCA_002305415.1 Actinomycetales bacterium UBA1383
CTCCTAAAGCGGGTGTCGCGCGTTCGAATCGCGCCGGGGGCACTTGTATCGTCGCAGGTCAGACCGGGTGGATTTCCGGTGTGTGCGATTGTTCGAGGCGCTGGGATCAGGCGCGTGGTCAGTGAATGGCCAGTGGCGCACGGCCCAGGGCGGGTTCTAACGGTCTCCGGGCGAGGCTGAGCATGTCACATGCATCCATCGCCTCCGGTGGCTACGACTGATCGTGGCTCCTGCCGCGTGGATGACCTGGAACGTGGCCGATACCCGCTTCACCTGTGCGGGTATCGGGCCCCTCCTGCTGGTGCGCGATGTGTCTGAGATCCGTGGTGATTACGGGTGGTCGAAGCCGGCGCTCGGCTTCGAGATGAACCGGGCGGTGCCGTGAGGCGGACAGGGCGACGTGAGCCGCCCGGAGGTCTCCGGTGCGGGATCGTCAGAGCGCGGGGAGGGAGGAGATGGACCGGAACCAGACCGTGCACGCCAGCGCACGAGTGTGCCCCGGACCCCGCGAGACCACAGATCGAGGATCGCAGAAGTACGAACGCCGGTTCGCGAATGGACACGCTGAGGCTGGGCGAGGCGCAGCGTCGCGGGGCCTTATGAAGCGCTGATCGTGAGCACGAGAGGTTCCGTGCCGGCAACGTCGGGCGCGGTGACGGTGATGGGCTCGCTGCTGAGGTCCTCGGGCAGGACGAGGGTGGTCTCGAAGGTCCCGTCCGGATCCACCGGCACCGCGCCCTGTTCCACGACGACGCTCCCGTCCTGGGTCACCACGATGGCCACAGTGGTATGCGCGGACATGACACCTTGGGGGGTGCCGTTTGCCGAGGTGTCGACGCAGCCATCGAAGAACCCGGTGCCGCTGATCTCCAAGCGTTCTCCCGGCGAGGCCTCAGCCGGTTCGGCGATGACTCGTGGCGCCTCGCAACCCCCCGCAGAGGAGCCGGCGGACTCACCGCGGCATCCCGCCAACGCCACAGTGGCACCAACGGCGAGGAGGAGAACGAGGCGACGGCGTCGCGCGGTCATCGTGGGACTCGGAAGCGTTCTGACCAAGCCGTCATGCGACCGAGTGCAGCTCGAAGCGCAGGCCGAGCGCGTTGGTGACCTTCAGGATTGTCGACCAGGTCGGATTGCCCTCCGCGGAGAGCGCCTTGTAGAGACCGTCGCGGCTCATCCCGACCCGGCGGGCGAGTTCGCTCATGTTCTGGGAGCGGGCGATCACGCCGAGTGCGCGGGGGACCGCGGTCGGGTCCTCGTCGGATTCTTGGAGGGCGATCTCAAGGTAGGTGGCGACGTCGTCGAGGCTTTTCAGGTAGTCGGCGGCTTCGAAGCGCTTGTACTTCTCACTCATGGTCATTGCTTGTCCTCCTCCTCCTTCGTCTTGTCGGCTCGCCACTCCTCGGCGAGCTCATGTGCCTTCTCGATGTCGTTCTGCTGGGTCGACTTGTCTCCGCCACACAGCAGCAGGACCAGGGTGTCTCCCTCTTGCAGGTAGTAGATCCGGTATCCGGGCCCCACGTTGAGACGAAGCTCCGAAATTCCCTGACCGACCGGCCTGACATCGCCGGGGTTGCCCTCGGCGAGGCGATCGATCCGCTGGACAATTCGTAGCTGACCTCGTCTGTCCTTCAGTTTCAGCAGCCACGTTTCGAACTCGTCGGTCTGGACGACTTCGATCATCTGTCGACTATAGCTGACACCGTCGCGGACTGCGAGCAAACGGGCTCGCGGCCTCCGTCGACGGTGACACTGTCTCGCCTGTGCGACGTCGGTGTTGTCGCGGACCCGGAGGAAGGGGTAGTCCGCGTGGCCAGTGAATGGTCAGTGGAGAGCCGCGAGCCGCCGTAGCGACCGTGCAAAGCATGAGACGGCGCGCGCGTGACCAGCGCATTTGTAACAACCGGGCACGATGTAGGGGGTTCCGCCGTCCTCCCAAAGCGGGTGTCGCGCGTTCGAATCGCGCCGGGGGCACCAGAGCATCATCGCAGTTGAGGCCGGGTAGTTCTTCAGGTCCGTCCCAGAAGCGATGAGGTGGCGGCGTGGCGGAGCTCATGGAGGCGAGTCCCGGCGAGGCCGGCCTTCTTCAGGGACTGGGACCACTTGGCAGGCAGCCGGGTCTGCGTGGTCCAGATGACGGTGGTTGCATACCGGCGCCCGGGGCTCCATAGTGGCTCCATGCCCAACATTCAGATCAAGGATGTGCCGGAGGAGACTCATGCGGTCTTGCGGCAGCGCGCGAGCGCGGCGCACCAGTCGCTGCAGGAGTACCTGCGGTCCAGGCTGATCCAGGAGGCGGCGCAGCCGACCCTCGATGAGGTGCTGGCTCGTGCCGGAGGCCGGGCGGGGGGCCGCCTGCCCTTGGCTGATGCGGTGGCCGTGTTGAGGTCCGAGCGTGCTCGTCATTGACGCCAGCGTGCTGGCTGTCGCCTTGATCGATGATGGTCCGGACGGTGATCTGGCGCGTGCCCGGTTGCGTGGCGAGCGTCTGGCTGCGCCGTCGGTGATCGATCTGGAGGTGGTGTCTGTATGGCGCCGGTTGGCACGCGGGGGCCATCTGGAACCGCGACGGGCCGAGTTCGCCCTGGCTGATCTGCAGGACATTCCGTTGGAACGGGTCCCAACTCTGGGGCTGCTGGCCCGATGCTGGGAGCTTCGCGAGAACCTGACCGTCTACGACGCCGCCTACGTGGCCCTGGCCGAAGCACTGCAGGTGACCCTGCTCACCGGCGATCGCCGCCTCGCAAAGTCCCCCGGGCCGCGATGCGCCATCGAGGTCCTGCGATGAGCCGGCAGTAGTGACGGGCGGTCCCGCGCTTCCAGGACGTGTGAGGGTCGTTCCTCGTGCGAACGTGGTCCACTCCCGGGTGCTGCGGGCGCTACCTTCTCCATGCCGCCGCCACCGACAAGTCGACAGTCGCTGCGCTCCAGCGGGGCATCTCAGGCGGGTAGGGGCGACGTGTACTGCCCGGCGGCTTCAGCTTCGCATCCCGCCACCGCCACACTGGCGCCAACTGCAGGAGGAGAACGAGGCGACGGATGATCCGGTTCCACATCGTGGGCATCCTGACCACTAGCCCGATAGAGGGAGGAGTCCTCCAAGTAGTGACATCCCGCGGCCCCTCGGGTGAGTCTCCGGGCCCCCGGTTAGGCTTCCGAGGGAGAGACGGATGCGCCGAGAGGGAGGGACCATGCGAGTCGTCATCGCCGGACGACACGGCCAGATCGCCCTGTTGCTTGAGGACCTGCTCGCCGGGCTGCAGGGGTGAGCGGCCGGCTCGTCTTCGAGCACGCCACCCCGGCGCAGCGGGTGTTGTTCGGTGCCGGCATGGCGGCCGCGCACCTGGCGGAGGAGGTCCGCGGACGGGACGTGCTCGCGGTGGTCACCGCCCGATCGGCGGCGGTGGCCCGCCACCTGCTGGGGGACGTGCCGGTGGTGGCGTGGTTCGACGAGGTGGCCGAGCACGTCCCGGTGGCGACGGCGGCGCGGGCGCGGGCGGCCGCCGTCGGGGCGGAGTTGCTGGTGGCGGTGGGGGGTGGCTCCGCCATCGGGGTCGCCAAGGCGGTGGCCCTGACGACGGGGCTGCCGATCGTCGCGGTGCCGACGACCTACGCCGGTTCCGAGGCCACCGACGTCTGGGGGGTCACCGAGGGCGGCGTGAAGCGTACCGGGACCGATTCGCGGGTCCTGCCCGGGACGGTCATCTACGATCCGGAGCTCACGCTGTCCCTGCCGGTCGGGCTGAGTGTGGCGAGCGGGCTGAACGCGCTGGCGCACGGGGTGGAGACGTTGTGGGGGCCGCGCGCGGACCCGATCAACGCGGCCCTGGCGGTCGAGGGCATCCGCCTGCTCGGCGAGGGCCTGCCCGAGGTGGTACGGGACCCGGCCGGGCTGCGGGGACGCGAGCAGGTGCTGTGCGGCGCCCACCTCGCGGCGGCCGCCTTTGCGAGTGCCGGCACCGGGCTTCACCACCGGATCTGCCATGTGCTGGGCGGCCGGTTCGGGTTGCCCCACGCGCCGACCCACGCGGCGGTGCTGCCGCACGTCCTTGCGTTCAACGCGCCGGCCGCTCCGAAGGCTGCGGGACGGGTGGTGGCGGCGCTGCGGCCAGGGGTGACGGGCAGCCAGGCGGGCGACGCCGTCGCGGCGCTGGCGGGGCTGTACGCGCGCCTGGACGCACCCCGGGCACTTCGCGACCTCGGGCTTGCGGAGGATGACCTCGAGGAGGCGGCCCGCCTCGCGCTGGCCGCGGTCCCGCCGTCGAACCCGCGGGGCGTGGGCCCGGCGGACATGCTCCGGCTGCTGCGCGCCGCGTGGGCGGGCGACGCACCTCAGGCGGACGAGACCCCTCGGGTTGGCGACGCCCCGCAGGGCTGATCAGGCCAGCCGGCGCAGCGCTGTCCGGGCGATCTCCAGGTCCCCCTCGGTGATGCCGTGGCCGCCGGGCCGCAGGTGCTGCTCGACGTCGGCGCCCCGAGCGCGCAGCGTCTCCACCAGCCGGGTGACGCTGGCGAGTGGTGCCATGGGGTCGGCGCGCCCGTTCAGGGTCACCACCCGGACGCCGTCGAGGTCCACGGCCTCGTCCCTCTCGGCGAAGGGGTACATGCCGGAGAAGGCGATCACCCGATCCAGCGTGGCCGGGTGCAGCATCGCGGTGGCCAGGGCGATGTTCGCCCCGTTGGAGAATCCCACCGCCACCAGCGGGCGCGACCCCCAGGCGTGGTGCGCCCGGGCGGCCTCGATGAAGGAGGCGAGCGCGCCCGCGCGGGCGATGATGTCGTCGACGTCGAAGACTCCCTCGCCGTGGCGGCGGAACCAGCGCGGCATGCCGCGCTCGCGGACGCGGCCGCGGGGGGCGATGACCCCGGCGGCCGGGTCGAGGGCGGTGGCGAGGGGGGCGATGTCCTCCTCGGTGCCGCCGGTGCCGTGCAGGGCCAAGATGACGGGGGATTCGGCCGCGCCGGCGCGGTACAGGTGCGTCCAGTCGGTGAGGGCGAGGGTCACGGCGCTCACCGCCCCGCCGGCGAGGGGTTGTTCTCGGCCGGCACCTCGATGCGCTGCACCGAGTTCTCGATCGCCGCTCGGCTCGGCTCNNAGCCACGGCGGCAGCCGCAGCGAGCGGCCCAGCTCCAGCAGCGGCTCGTCGATGCCGAAGCCCGGGGTGTCCGTGGCGATCTCGAACAGCACGCCGCCGGGCTCCCGGAAGTAGATGGAGGTGAAGTACTGCCGGTCCATGATCGGCGTGACGCGGTGCCCGCGCCCCACCAGTTCCTGGCGCCACCGTTCCTGCGTGGCCTGGTCCGGCACCCGGAAGGCGATGTGGTGGACGGTGCCGCCGGCGGTGAGGCCGCGCTCCGCCGCCGGGTCGGCGACGACGTCGAGGAGCGCGCCCGGGCCGCCGTCGCCGGCCGCGAGGCGCGTGCGTCCGGCGGACTCCTCCACGACGGCGAGGCCGAGGTCCTCGGTGAGCAGCCGCAGCGTGCCGGCCGGGTTGCGGACGGTGAGGACCGAGGAGTGCTGGCCGCGGACGGCGTGCTCGGCAGGGACGGAGGCGGAGTCCCACGGGTCGCGGGGGTCGTGGGTGGCGGAGGCCACGAGCTCGAGGACCAGCCCGTCCGGGTCGCGGACCACGAGGCGGTCCTCGCCGCCCGCTGTCGTGAGGGCGGTGGGGACCCGTAGGTCCGCGAAGTGGCGCTGCCACCAGCCCAAGCTGCCCTGGGGCACGGAGAAGGCGGTGGAGGTGGACTGGCCGGCGCCCACCGTGCCCTGGGGCACGCCGCGCCATGGGAAGAAGGTCATGAGGGAGCCGGGGCGGCCGGACTCGTCCCCGTAGTAGAGGTGGTAGGTGGACGGATCGTCGAAGTTGACCGTCCGCTTCACGAGGCGCAGGCCTAGTCCGCGGATGTAGAAGTCGATGTTGCGCTGCGGGTCGCCGGCGATGGCGGTGACGTGGTGCAGGCCGGTGGTGCGGGCGGTCATGGCGTCTCTCCTCGGGGTTCGGGCGTGCCGATGTCCTCCTCAACCGTGCGGATGCCAGTATTATTTCCGAGGAAACTGTTTGGGAGTGTCACGAGGGGTTTGAGCATGTCAGAGCCGGTCGGCAGTCCCATCCGGACCGATCCGGTCTCCCTGTGGGGGCACGTGATCGAGGGATTCCAGGCCACCAACCGGCACCTGCACGGCGTGATCGCACGCGAATTCGCGCTCGACGCCGCCGAGGCCGAGGTGCTGCTGCGGCTCAGCCGGAGCGTGCGACAGAGGCTCCCGATGTCCGACCTCTCCGGCCAGGTTGCCTTCAGCACCGGCGGCGTCACGAAGGTGGCCGACCGCCTGGTCCGCCGCGGCCTCGCCGAGCGCGTCCCCTGCCGCGAGGACCGGCGCGTCACCCACCTGCACCTCACCGCCGAGGGGGAGAGAGTGGGCGGGAGCCTCCAGCGCCGGGTCGCGGAGGTAGTCCGGGCAATCTACATCGAAGTGCTGGGGCCGGAACGCGCTGAACTCGTGGCCGTGGCCATGGCCGAGCTGGCGGACGCCCGCCGGGGTTGACGCTTGTTTGCTCCTGGGTTGCGAGGAGAGCGGGGGGTGCAGCGATCCCGCTCTGGCTGTGTCCGAAACCCTTGAGTACAGGTCCCATATCGAGGCGCTTCGCGCCGCTGTGAAGATGGAGGGGTGACGGCCGGGCCGAAAACGTCCACCTTTGCGCGTATCCTCCACACCATGAGGAATTACCAGCAGCTGTCATGGGGGAGTGGGTGACGTATGGCGATCATCGGCTACGCCCGCACGTTGCTGCCCGACGACGACGTCGAAGCCCAGGTTGCGGTGTTGCGTCAGGCTGGGGCCCGTCGGGTGTTCGTCGACGCCGGCGTGCCCGCCGGCCGCCAGGTACGACCCGAGTGGGACCACTGCCTGGACTACTTGCGGGACGGGGAGGACACCCTGATCGTGGTCGCCGCGGATCGGATCTCCCGCAGCGCCCTCCAACTCGCCGAGATCCTCACCCAGTTGACCGGGCGGGGCATCGGGTTCCGATCCTTGGGTGAACCGACCCTCGACACCACCACCGATGGTGCGGCCGTGCTCCTCGACCTCCTCAACATCGTGGTCGGCCTCGACCGGGCCGGCCGCGCTGAAGACACCCGCCTCGGCCTCACCCACGCCCGCGAAGAAGGACGCGTCGGCGGCCGCCCCACCGTCATCACCCCCGAACTGCTCGAGCGGGCGCGGGAGTTGCGTGCCGGCGGCGCGACCTATACCGCAATCGCCCAGGACCTCGGCGTCGGCAAGACCACCATCAGGAGAGCCCTCACCCCCGAAATGCTGTGATTGCTACCAATGCTGCCAATGCTGTGAATGCCAGCATCAAGCCACCGGGAGGACCTTCGCGACCTCGGAGTCAGGGTCAGCGCTGAACAATGGGAAGGGGGCCAATCCCCGGGGTGTTAGGTGAGCCGACGGTTGACCTCATGGAGGTAGAACAGGTCGTTCTTCTTGATCTCGCGTAATGCTTCCTGTCGCCTCGTTGCCGCCGTGGTGACGGGGGAGACAAGTCCCGCGGCGGCCGCCAGTGCTGCGACGTCGGGGGCGGCGGTTGCTAGTACGACCAGTGCTCCCGTGGCTGACAGGCCGGTGAGGAAGGTAGTGGGGTTCTCCCCGAGGGTGCGCGCGTACTCCCGAACGAAGCTGTGGTGGGCGAGTTCCTCGCGGATCTCGGCGAGGGCCGGGAGAACCTCGGTGCGGTAGAGGTGGTCGACCTCGAGGGGGGCGCCGACGGCGAAGGGGCTGGTGTGGACCTTCTCCCCGAGGGTGGCCACCGCGCGGCGGTAGCGCGCGAGCGGACCGTCCAGGTCCCGCCGGACGTCGAGGAGTTCATCCAGGGGCGCGGTGTGGAAGGACGGTAAGCGGGCAATCATGCCGGTCCCCAGGGCTGCTTCCCAGGCGTTGGGTGTCGCCCGGGAAGCGGGCTGGACACGCCCTTCCTCCAGGAGGTGGCGCGCCATCGAGGTGGTGAAGTCATCGAGCAGGAGGTGGCGGCGCCCATCCTGCAAGAGTTCCTCCAGTTCCCGGGTATAGGCCTGTGCGAAGTCCGCGCCATTGGCATCTCCTTCGGAGAACATGGGTCGCAGGGAGACCACACCGGTGTTCAACGCGGCGAGCAGTTCTTCACCGCCTGCGTTCACCACCAACTCCGCGGCGGTGTCGCGCAGGCTCTGCGTCGTAGTCATCGCCATCTCCCGGAAGGACTCCATGGCATCGCGTCCATGACCGGTGGCGGCGCCATTATTCTTCAGTGCCCGCCGCAACAGGTCACGCCAGTTAGGCGGGAGGTTTGCCCACCCGAGGTGCTTAACCGTCGAGTCATCCAGGGACAGGAGTAGTTCGACGGAAGCCGTGTCGCTGGCGTAGAAGGCCGCGGCCATGCCTCCCAGGAGTTCGGCTACCGGGCTGACGATCTCGATGTGATCGGCGAACAGTGCGCCCGCGCGGACTAGCTCAACCTCCTTCCGCAGCGAGATCGACCCCTGCGCCGAGGTAGGGGATACAACGATCGACAGCCGCAGTGACGGCGGTGGCGGTGGGGGAGGCGGCTTCCGCGTCGCCATCCATCTCGGCTCCCTGCGATCCCGCTTCTTCCCCATAGACCCCATCATCGCCCGTCTTGGCGGGCCCACCGTAGACGACAGCGGAGACGACAGGCTGGCGCTCCTCGACCTCCTCGAAGGCGACTTCCGCTCCGTGGCCCGTTCTTCTTCGTCGAGAGAGGCGTCGTCGGTTCCTAGAACGTGAAGTTGGGGAATGCCAGGCTGAAGAGCTGGATTAGTCCGTCATAGGCGGCATTGGTCGTGATTCCACCGGCCAGTCCGTACGCGCCCGACTTGAGCTTGTCTAGGAACGTCCTTGTCTGCTCTCCTGGAGCGTCGCCATCTTCGGCAAGAGCGTCGGCAAGATCTTGTATGCCCTCGTGGTCGAGATATGCAGCAGCGGCGCGAAGAAGGGCATCGCTGTCGCCTTGAGCGATCTGCACAGCGGTTGAGCTCTTACCGCTCGCAACGCTTGCTTGATCACCGATGGTCACCGTCGCATGATCGCCGTACACCTGCATCAGTGTTACCTGCACGGTCTCGGCCAAGCGGGAGGAGTCCGCGACGGTGGGGCCTCCTGGGCTGCCTACATCAGGGGATACGTCTTCCAAGCTCAATGCGAGGTCGAGTGCCATCGACTTGATTCTGTCGACGATCCCGTGAAGGTAGGTTCTGGGGACAACCACGGTGGCGTGGTTCAGGATCATCATCTCGATGGTCGGGGCATGCCCCTTCTCGGCGCTGTGCCTGTACGCCTGTATCCATGCCACCGGTAAGGGGAAGCCCGGGTCGTTCCCGAGCTTGGCGAACTTCTCGAGTTCTGCAGCTGGCTGTCGGAGGGTAGGGGCTTCGCTGGCCCCACCTAGCTCATCGGGAAGATCGCCGCGATGGAGAGTGACGGTGTGAGTGCTCTGCATGGGCCCGTTGAAGGTCAAGCGGATGGGGAGATCCGCTTCGCGGCGGTAAGAGGGCACGGCGGACTCGGGGGCGTAGCCATTTAGTTCGTTTCGGATCCACTCCGCGAGAGGGTCTGCTCCGATCCGGCGTGCGACGACCAGGAGCCTCCGAAGGGCATCGGAAAGAGTGACAGTCGGGTCGGAAAGTATCTCGATAGCGTGCTCAAGCGCGGTGGTCATGAAGCTGTTATATCCCGGCCCTCTGACATGCTTCGACAGGCTGGGGCACTCGTTCCTCTAGCCTTGGGCTTGCGGGCTCGGGGCGACGGATCGAGTGGAGCACACAGGGTTGCCCCGGGCCTGCGCCCTATGTTGGCACGTGAGGCCGTGGCCTTCGTGTCGGCTACGGCTGCAATCACCTGTTTTCTTCACAGGTCCCAACAAAGGTCCGGGTTGGTGGTCGGAACTTTATAGTTCGCCGGCCACTGGGTATCGATGTCGAAACAGATCTCCCGAACGATGGCGTGGGTGAGGTCCACGCCGGTGAAGTCTGCAGATCTCAGATCTGCGCCGGTGAGGTCCGCGTCGGTGAGGGTGGCGCCCGTGAGGGTGGCGCCGAAGAGGCTCGCGGCGGTGAGGTCCGCGGCGGTGAGGTCTGCGCTGCTGAGGATCGCGCTGCCGAGGTGCGCAGCTGTGAGGTCGACGGCGGTGAGGTCTGCGCTGCTGAGGTCGGCGGCGGTGAGGTTCGCAGCGAACAGGGTGGCCAGGGTGAGGTTCGCGCCGGCGAGGGTGGCGCGGGTGAGGTCCGCGCCGGCGAGGGTGGCGCGGGTGAGGTCCGCGCCGGCGAGATACGCCCTCCGAGGGAGGGGGGTGTCGGCGGGATAACTGACGGCGGAGGCGTGCTTCGCCTCGGTGAGAGTGACGCCCGTCAGGTTCGCGCCGGTGAGGTTCGCGTCGGTGAGGGTGGCGCCGGTGAGGTCCGCGTCGGTGAGGATGGCTCCTCTGAGGTCTGCGCCGGTCAAGTCCGTTCCGCTGAGGTCTGCGCCGGTGAGGTCCGCGAAGGCCAGGTCGGTGCACCCGAGATCCCCGGAGTTCCCGGCCTGACAGCCCAGGTCTAGTCCCGGAAGTTGCGCACCGGCGAGGTTGAGGCCACGGAAGGGCTTGCTGTCTGCTCCATCAATCACAACTTGGCGAACGAAACGAGTGTTCTCGAGGGACTCCTGTTGTGCGAAGCGCCCGACCTCCAATGTCTCCTGCCGTTCTGCTATCCGACTGTCCCACCATGAGGCCCCACCAAACGCGACGCCAGCGAGGATGCCACCGACAAGCGCATCTCTGATGAGATCATCACGATTGCGGTGGAGAAAGGAGCGAATTCGCCGAGGCTTAGCCCTCGACGAATCGTGGGCGCCTGCCCTTGTCGACGTTGGCGGCTCTGCGTGTGGCCCAGGTGTGTCAACGCCCGGAGTAGCTCCATCCGCTCCGCCCCCAAGACTGCTGTCGGTAACTGGGCTCTCGCTAGGAGGCTCTGTGCTGGACACGACCACCAGCGTAACCAGCAAGACCTCGAGGCCTTGACCCATGTCTCGAGACTGGAAATCTCTGAAGTCATAACCGCAAGTCAAGCCTGTCGGGCGAGGGTTCGGTAGAGGGTGGTGCGGTCGATGTCGAGTCGGCGGGCGACCTCGGCCTTGGGGACCCCGGCGTCGATCAGTTCGCGGGCGGTGGCGAGTTGCTCGGGGGTGAGTTTGCGGGACCGGCCCTGGTAGACGCCCCGTTCTTTGGCGGCGCGGATGCCGTCGGCTTGGCGTTCCTTGGTGATCGCGCGCTCGAGTTGGGCGAAGGAGGCCATGATGTTGAGCTGGAACTCCGCGAAGTGGTCGGTGGCGCCGGGTTTGAAGGTGACGTTCTCGGTGAGGAACTGAACGACCACGCCTTTGGCGGTGAGTTCTCCAACGATCTGGTTCAGGTCCACCACAGAGCGGGCGAGCCGGTCCATGGAGGACACCACGACGGTGTCACCGTCGCGGACGTAGCCGATCAGGTCCGCCAGCGCGGTGCGGCCAGCGCGTTTCGCCCCGGATTGCTTCTCCTCATACAGCTTGTCGACGGCGCCGAGGGTGGCGAGTTGGCGGGCGAGGTTCTGGTCGGTGGAGGAGACCCGGGCGTACCCGATCCGCGCTCCGATGCGTGGCGTCACCTCTAGAGTCTCGCACAGGTCTGTTGCAAAAGGCCGAAAACACACTTGGTGCAACAGGGACGATACCCGCTGGCGGGGTGTGGCGTTGGGGTGTGCCCCAGCGCCCCTGTGCAACACCTACAACGTGGTGACCGTGGGTCCACCTCTCGAACCGTCAACGTTTTCGTTATACGATATGCGGGTGGTGAGTGAGGAGCAGATCCAGAAGTGGGCTGACGAAGCCGAAGCTGGCTATGACGTCGAGGAGCTGAAGCGACGGGGCCGGGGACGTCCCGGTCGTGGAGCTGAGCCGATGCAGGTCGTTGCGGTCCGGCTGACAGCCGAGGAGGTCGACGCCCTGGACGCGGTGGCAGCGAAGAACGACATGAGTCGGTCCGAGGCGATCCGGGCTGCTTTGGCCCATTTCGCGGCGTGAAGGTCCACCCGGGCGCGCTCAAGCACGGTGTCTCCTCCGAGGACGTGATCCAGGCGGCCGAGTGGTCACTGTGGATCGAGCCATTCGATGACGACGGTCCACCCGTGCGGGAACTGCGCCTGGGTTTCGACACCAGAGCCCGCCTGCTGGAAACGGTGGTTCTTGTCTTCGAGAGCGGTGAAGAGATGGTCATCCACGCCATGCCGGCCCGCAAGAAGTACCTCGACCTCCTGCCATAGCGACCGCGTCGCGCTGGGTCCATCAATGAACTCGCAGCCGGTCTGTGGTGTTGGAGTGTACCCAGCGACCTGGAGTGACCGGACAGGGTGCTGTTGCGCGGATCATCCATCCGCCATGGAGACTGGGGTCCATGACCAGTCTTGATGTTCCGGGGGATGTCGGCGCGCTGGTGTGCGGCGCGTTGAACCCTGTCCTTGAGCCTCGCGGCTTCGCCGGCGGCCAGGTCAATTCGCGCGGCGACGAGGTCGGTGTCGTGTTCTGTTCCCCTGGTTCGGAGTTCCGTGCTCGTTTCGCGAGTCTCGAGAGTGAGGACGCGGATGGTTCCGAGGCGCCGTTCTGCGTCGACGTCAACGTCTACGTCCGGGCGGGGCGGCTCGACGAGGCGCGCCTCGATGGCACCGGACTGGGCGAACTCCTGGAACGCGTCGGGCGCCCGGACCTGGCGGCCGAGGCCGCCGGACTTGACCGGCCCGCCTGTCCCCGGAGTGCCGCTCCAAGGTTCGCGTTCGCGACGTTGGTGGCCGTCGACGGCGGCGTGGAGTCGGTCCCGGCGGCGGTGGTGGGGACCAGCTCGACCGGCCCGCTCTGTGAGATGCCACTCGGGGCGGCCCTCGCCCGGGCTGCTGTCCTTCTCGATACCGTCTTCACCGCCGCCGAGCGTTCCGCGAACACCTGATCTCGGCTGGGGTGAACGAGGTGGGGGGTGGGGCGGGTCACGCGATCTGGAAGGTGTCGTCGCCGACCTGGACGACGAGTCGGAGGTGCGACGGTGAGTAGCACTCCTGCCAGAAATCCACACCGTGGCGCTGCGGTCAATGGGTTCGTGCCGCGGGGTTGTGGACCTGGGTGTGCCCCAGCGCCCTTGTGCAGCATCGACAAGGTGGAGGCGGGATCGTTCAGTGTGTCCTGAGTCGGATGTCGGTGTGAACACCTCAACGCTCCGGGCTCCCCAATCGTCCGGTGGCGGCGAGGACCCGGTGTGTGACTGTGGGGTGGTCCCTCTTCACCTTCGGGGTCGTTTGAGGGGGGTCTGTGTGGCGGGGGCTGTCATTTCCTGGAGTGCGGCGAGGTGGCCGTGAAGGGCGTGGAGTCCGGGGGTGGTCAGGCGGGCCCAGGTGCGGGGGCGTCCGCCGAGTCCGGTGGGGCGGGTGAGGGTGACGTAGCCGGCGTCGGTGAGGGTGGCCAAGTGCTTGGACAGGACGGAGTCCGCGACGCCGAGGTCCTCGCGTAGTGCGGCGAAGTCCATGCTCTCCACGGTGGAGAGCAGCACGCAGATCCGCAGTCGGTTGGGGGAGTGGATGATCTCGTCGAAGGCTGGGGTGGTGGTGCGGGCCATGTCAGTGGACGGAGAGCGTAGCGTCGCCGGCGCGGATGTCTGCGCGCAGTGCCGCGTCGACCCAGCGGCCGAGAATCACGGTGGCTAGAACCGTGGCGAGGGCCAGCAGGACGGTGAGCCAGGGGGGCCCGTCGGTGAACCGGATGGCTGCGGCCGCACCGATGGCAGCGACCACAAGGAACCCAAAGCCAATCCACACCGGCCGGGAGCGTGGACCGGCCTGGGCCGGGCCTACCCAGACCCCGGTGATGCGCCGGTAGAGGGTGCTGAGGGACACCGAGATCAGCATGGAGGCGACCGCCCACAGCACGATCTGAGTGGTCGGTGCGATGGCGACGCCGACGAGGATGAGCGCTATGGCGACACCCAGGGCGGGGTGATACCACCACGGGGTCACGAGCCGCGTGGCGGCGGCGTCGCGGGTAGCCGCGGCATCCCGGAGGGCGGCGGGGGCGGAGTAGCCTGCGTCTGAGGGATTGCTTTCCATGTCGGGAAGTCTAGGGCACGGGTTTCCGAGTCGGCAAGTCATAGGAGGGGGCGCGAGGCGTGAGGGTGTCCCCGGCCACCGGGCCATCGTCCGTCGAGTGGCGCGTTGCAGAACCTCGGAAGGGACTTGACGCAACAGGCCCGGTGGCGGGCTGTGGCGTTGGGGTGTACCCCAAACACCACAGTCAGCGAAGGGATGCTCGGCTGGCATAAAGGGCGGTCACCACCACAGTGAGGTGCGTTCCACTTCACCGTTGGGGGTGTCCCAGGTGCATTGGAATCCGGGTGGTACCCACGACCACCCGAACGACGCGCCTGAGGCTCCTGGTGGGGCGACGTCGTCGCGCGTGCAGGTGGCGTCCATGCGGTGCCAGCCGACGGCGAGATAGACGGTGGCGGAGGCAGCGAGGAGGAACAGGGCAGGGAGGAGGCCAGCTGCTGTCCTCCTCCACGGCCGCCAGCGATGTGGTGCGCTGTAGTCGGTGATGTGACCGGGCTGGGCTTGTCGCGCATGACTCAGTCCCGGTTTCGATGGCGCGAGATCGCCCACCGGAGGAGGTAGCCGAGGCCGGCCAGGACAACGACGACCAGGGCGGTGACGCCCATCCACGGTTCCAACAGTGACTCCGATCTGGTGGCCGGTTGACCGGCGTGGGGTAGGCGTGCGATCCATCGACACGCTCGGTGCCCCCGCCGAGGTGGCCGTGGCCGTCGGCCGCTGTAGGTGCGGGTGATGCCGTGGGCGCTTCTTCGCAACACCGCCACGCTAGCGGGCAGCGAGCCACCCTCGAGGAGCCGCGCCGGGTCGGCTCCACGGCGTACCGCCTCCATCACCTGCCGGCCTCGCACCTGCTCGGCGTGAAACCCTGGATGCCAGACCCTCCCCGTCACATGCTCGGCCCGATCCCGGACTCCTCGGGCCACCTCCGCCTCGACGAGTCGGGACAAGCGCTTGAAGGCGGCGTCGTACTCACGCTGGTTGTCGTACGCCGCCATTACCATGTGGCGCCGCTCCCGCCGTTCCGGATCGTAGCGGTAGTGGTGCAGCACCCACCGCTGCGCGGCATCGTCGTGCGGGTCCACCTCAGGCATGGGACCAGCGATATCACGGCCAGCCGCCGATTGGCGGCGGTTGGCGTCGGGGAATCCGCACTGTCAAGAGCCCGGGTGGGGTGCGGTGACGAGGCGGGCCTGATGCCACGATCCGTCTCCCGAGGTGTAGGAAACCGGGGTCCAAGGAACCTCCGGATACCCAGGAGTAGGGATCCCACAAAGCCCGCAGCTGATCCTTTTTGGACATCACGGCAACTCCGCCGGTGTGAACCTTCGCCCACCAACACCCACGAACACACACTTTCGCCCACGAACGCCAACATTCGCCCCGATTAGCCCCGTTTCTCCCCGTTCTTCCCCGATCCACACCGTTCTTCCCCGGATCGCACCGTTTCGCACCGGACCGATCAGGCTCGGCGAGCGGAATCTGTAGAAACTCTCAGAATCGCCGTGTGTGGTTCCGTTCCCTTCCGACGTTGCGTGCAATCGTGCCGCCGTGGACACTCCTCACATCGTCGGTCTCGCCCGCGTCTCCACCCACGCCCAGGACACGCAACTCCAGCTCGACGCCCTCCGGGACGCCGGCTGCACGCAGATCTTCGAGGAGCATGTCTCCACCCGCAGCACCGCCCGCCCCGGACTCGAGGCCGCACTGGCGAACCTCCAGTCCGGTGACACCCTCGCCGTCTGGAAGCTCGACCGCCTCGGCCGCTCCGTGAAGGACGTCCTCATCATCGCGGACGACCTCCACTCCCGCGGTGTCGAACTCCGTATCCTTACCGGCACGCTCGCGGGTACCTACAAGCCCACCGGAGAGGGCAAGTTCTTCTTCACGATGATCGCGGCGTTCGCCGAACTCGAGCGTGACATCATCCGCGAACGCACCCTCGCCGGCATCGCCGCGGCCCGCGCCCGCGGCAGCGTCTTCGGCCGCCCGCGGGTCATCACGCCCGAGATGGCCGCCGAGGCCCGCGACCGCCGCGCACGCGGGGAGACCCTCCTGTCGATCGCGAAAGCGCTCGGTGTCTCCCGCACGAGCGTCTCCCGCTACGTCGACGACGGCGCGGCCACCCGCCCGGCGACGTCGCCCTGACGCCGCGCCGCCGCCGACAGCCGCCAACTGGCGCCGCTGTCATGAGGAGGTCACATGCGGGAGGTCCAAGAGTGAGACATCAGTACCAAAGTCCCTGGTACACTCGTACCAGAATGAGCTAGTGTGTGATCCAAGGAACACACACAAAGGAGTGACCATGACGAAGATCGTCAACTCGTGGAATGACTTCGATCCGTTGAAGCACGTGATCGTGGGGCGTGCGGACTTCTCGGGGATCCCGGACGAGGAGCCGGCGACGTCTGG
>DBQX01000031.1:0-34854 GCA_002305415.1 Actinomycetales bacterium UBA1383
GCGGTCAGGTTGCCCACGCCCGTGATGACGGTTTCGCCTGCCATTCCGTGCTCCTGTCAGCGCGACGCCGGCCGCGGGGCCGGGGCCTTGGGGGTGGCGGAGGGCGCCTTGGGCGCAGCGGGCACCCTGGGCGCAGCGGCGGGCCGGGGGGCGGACGGTGTCCGCGGCGCCGCTGGGGCCGGCGTGGCGGACGCGGCCGCCGCGGCAGCGGACGACTGTGCCGCGGCCGCCTTGGCCCTGCGGGCCGAGACGGGCTCGGGGCGCAGCAGCTTCGTACGGAGCACCACCTCGGCGAGGTTCAGCTGCCGGTCCAGCTCCTTCGCCACGTCGGGCGTCGCGGAGAGGTTCACGACGGCGTAGATGCCCTCGGAGCGCTTCTTGATGTCGTAGGCCATGCGGCGCTTGCCCCAGATGTCCACCTTCGCGATGGTGCCCCCGGCGTCGGTCACCACCTTCAGGAACCGGTCCAGGGACGGCGCCACCGTCCGCTCGTCAATCTCGGGATCGAGAATGACCATGAGTTCGTAGTCACGCATGCGTAGAACCCGCCTCCTTCGGTCTCAGCGGTCACGGTCGTTCCGTAACAGGAGGGTCATGTGCGTTGCGGCCCGGACCAGCGCGGGTGCGCGGGGGCCAGGGACCCACTTTACCGGACGACGGCGAGGACGACGACGTCGGGCCCGGTGACCACCGTCACGGCAGGTCGGGCACTGACACTACGGCTTCACCTGTCCCGGGGCGCCGCCGCTGTTCCCCGGGGTCGTCTCGGTCGGCTCCGGCAGCGGCTCGGTGGGCTCGGTGGTGGGCTGTGGCCGGTTGCCGGGCTCGGTCGGCGTGGCGGTCGGCTCGGGAGTCGGCGTCTCCTCCGGGGTGGGGGACGGAGTGGGGCTCGGCGTCGTCGGGCTCGGGGACGGGGTGCGGGACGGCGGGGCGATCACCGGCTCCGGGAAGTCCTGGACCTCGACGCCCTCGAGCGCCACCTTCATGTAGTCCGTCCAGATGCGCGTCGGCCAGGTGCCGCCCGCGACGATCCGCACCCCGCCGAAGCCGGTGAGCTCCTCCTCCTCGCCGTTCGGCCCGACCTGGTACATGTTCACCACGGTGACCAGCTGCGGCACGAAGCCCGCGAACCACGCCGAACGGTAGGACTGCGAGGACCCGGTCTTGCCCGCGGCGGGACGGCCGAGCTCGCTGGCCGTCTTGCCGGAACCACCCTGTACCACGGACTCCATCGCGTAGGTCGCGTTGGCGATCACGTCCGCGTCCACGACGCGCTCACCCTCGGAGCTGCCCCGGTAACGGGTGTTCCCGTTGGAGTCCTCGACCTGGTCGACGATGTACGGCTCGTGGCGGACGCCACCGCTCGCGATCGTCCCATAGGCGCGCAGCGTGTCGATGGCGCGCGGGCTGGCCGGGCCGAGAACGTTGGACGGGGAGTCGATCAGCCCGGGGGTGTCCGCGGGGATGCCGAGCTTCTCGGCCACCTCCACGGTCCGCGCCGGCCCGTACTCCACGTTCAGCTGCACGTACACCGTGTTGACGGAGTCCTGGGTGGCCCGGACCAGGTCGATCGAGCCCCGGTTGACCGAGTCGTAGTTGTTCACCGGGACGTCGTAGCCCTCGATCTCCATCGGTGTGTAGGACTCGTACTGGTCGCGCAGCGACGCGCCGTCCTCGAGTGCGGCGATGAGGGTGAACGGCTTGAAGGTGGAGCCGCCCTGCGCGCGGTCCTGCGTGACGGCGTTGCGCGGCTGCTCCACGAAGTCGGGGCCGCCGTAGAGCGCGACGATCCGGCCGGTCGCGGGGTCCATGGACACGAGCCCCACCCGGTTGTTCTCCGGGCGGTCCTCCGGCAGGTTGTCGACGGCCGCGACCGCCGCGTCCTGCCGGGGCTTCTCGATGGTGGTGACGATCCGCAGGCCCGCGGTGTCGATCTCGGCGGCGGAGATCCCCGCCTTCTCGTCGAGTTCGGTGCGCACCAGGTCGAGGAGGTACCCAGTGGGTCCCGCGAACGTGTTGGCGGGCGTGAACTCGATCGTCTCGGGGAACTGCTGGGTGTCACGCTCCTCCTGGCTGAGCCAGCCGTCCTCGACCATGAGGTCGAGCACCCGGTTCCAGCGCGACTCGGCCATCTCCGGATCGATTCGCGGGTCCCAGTTGGACGGCGAGGGGATGATCCCGGCGAGCAGTGCCGACTCGGACACGGTCAGCTCCGCGGCGGGCTTGCCGAAGTACTTCTGCGCCGCCACCTCGATGCCGTACGCGCCACGACCGAAGTAGATGGTGTTGAGGTAGCTCCCGAGGATCTCCTCCTTCTCCATCTGGTTGTTGATCTTGATCGCGAGGATGGCTTCCTTGAACTTGCCGGTGTACGTCGTCGTGGTGCCCATGAAATAGCGCTCGACGTACTGCTGCGTGATCGTCGACCCGCCCTGGGTGGGCCGGCCGCGCAGGTTGTTCCACAGCGCCCGCGTGATGCCCCTCAGGTCGACACCGCGGTTCTCCCAGAAGGTGCGGTCCTCCGACGCGACGACGGCGTTGCCCACGTGCTCCGGGAGGGTGGCGAAGTCCACCGATCGCCGGTCGTACTCCGCGAAGGCGCCCATCAGGGTCTCGCCGTCGGCGTAGTACACCTCCGTGGTCTCCGCCTGCGCGAAGTCGTCCGGCTCGGGCACGCTGATCGAGGCGTACGCGGCCGCGAAGAGGCCGACGCCGACGGCGGCGACCAGTGCGAGGGAGGCGACGACGACCCGCCAGCTCGGGAGCCACCGCATCACGGGGCCCTTGCCGGGGCGCGGGTACCGACGGGACGGGCCTGGCGTGGCGCCGTTCGAGCCACTGCCCGACCCGCCGCCCGAGCCGCCACCAGAGCCTCCGGAGCTGCCCGAACCGCCGCGGGCACCGCCGGCGTCACGTCGCGTGACGGGCGGCTCCGTCGTCCCCCTCAGCGACTCGCGCCGCACCGGGGGATAGGACGGGGTTTGCCTGGGATCAGTCACTGTTCCTGCTTCTTCCTCGTCAGTGCGGGACCGGACGGTCTCCGCCGCATGTCCTTGACCAAGTATGGGCGCGGCGGCGGATTTTGGGGCCGCCCCGCGACCGATATCACATCCAGAGGCCCCCGATGCGACCAACCGCACGCAGGATCGTGCGGGCACCCGACGGTGGCGGGGGGTCAACCGTGGCTAGAATCGGATGGTTGACCACTCGCGGGATCGATTTCAGGCATCCCTCCACTCTGAGGAGCACTCAATGAGCTCAATCCGCGTTGCCATCGTAGGTGTCGGCAACTGCGCGTCGTCCCTGATCCAGGGCATCCACTTCTACAAGGACGCCGACCCTGACACCACGGTGCCGGGTCTGATGCACGTCAAGTTCGGTGACTACCACGTCGGTGACATCGACGTCGTGGCCGCCTTCGACGTCGACGCGGAGAAGGTCGGACTCGACCTGTCCGACGCGATCGGCGCCTCCCAGAACTGCACCATCACCTTCTGCGACGTCCCGCACACGGGGGTGACCGTCCAGCGCGGCGTCACCCTCGACGGGCTCGGGAAGTACTACCGCGAGACCATCACCGAGTCGACCGCCGAGCCTGTCGACGTCGTCCAGGTCCTCAAGGACGCCGACGTGGACGTGGTCGTCAGCTACCTCCCGGTCGGCTCGGAGCAGGCTGCGCGCTTCTACGCGCAGAGCGCGATCGACGCCGGCTGTGCCTTCGTGAACGCCCTGCCCGTGTTCATCGCCTCCACCGAGGAGTGGGCGCGCAAGTTCGAGGACGCCGGGCTTCCGGTTGTCGGGGACGACATCAAGTCGCAGGTGGGCGCCACGATCACCCACCGCGTGCTGGCCCGGCTGTTCGAGGAGCGCGGCGTCGAGCTGCAGCGCACGTACCAGCTGAACGTGGGCGGCAACATGGACTTCAAGAACATGCTGGAGCGCGACCGTCTGGCGTCCAAGAAGCTCTCGAAGACCCAGGCCGTCACGTCCAACATCGACACGAAGCTCGAGGACCGCAACGTCCACGTGGGCCCCAGCGACTACGTCCAGTGGCTCGAGGACCGCAAGTGGGCGTACGTCCGCCTCGAGGGCAAGACCTTCGGCGACGTGCCCCTCAACCTGGAGTACAAGCTCGAGGTGTGGGACTCCCCGAACTCGGCCGGGATCATCATCGACGCGATCCGCGCGGCCAAGATCGGGCTCGACCGCGGCATCGGCGGCCCGCTGCTGTCCGCGTCGGCGTACTTCATGAAGTCGCCCCCGGTGCAGCTTCCCGACGAGATCGGCCGCGAGCGGGTCGAGGCCTACATCCGCGGGGACATCGACCGGTAGGCACTCACAGCCAGTCGCTCGGGGTCGGGATGTCCCGATCCCGAGCCGCGCGCGCGGCATCAAGGTCTGCCGTCGCACCCCTGCTCACCCGGAGCGCGCCCGCCTCCCCCAGCAACCCCGCGTACCTGGCTGCGCGCCGCCGGCTCGTCCGGGTGCTGCGCGGCTGCAGCAGGAGGGTCCGCTCGGCGGGCAGTCCTGCCTCGAGCTGGCGGCCCCGCTCGAGTTCCGCGTTCACGCGCGCCCCGAACAGCAGGGCGGCGTTGATGGTGTAGAGCCACAGGAAGAACAGGAACACGCCCGTCAGCGCGCCGTAGTAGTAGTTGAAGCTCCCGAAGCTGCGCAGGAAGAGCGCCATGCCGAGGGTCGCCCCGCCGCCCACCAGCAGGGCGAACACCGCCCCGGGGCTCAGCCAGTGGAAACGCCGGTGCCTGACGTTCGGGGTGACGTGGTACAGCAGGGCCACCGCGGTGATCACGAGCGTGAGGAGGACGGGCCACTTGCTCATCTCCCAGAGCGTCGCCCAGCTCTCCGGAATCTCGAGCGCGCGCAGCAGCGCCCGCGCGATACGTCCGCTGACGACGAGCAGGCTCGTGACGACGGCGAGCATCCCGACGAGGACGGCCGTCAGCACGTACCCGAACGTCGTCAGCAGCCACAGGGGCCGGCCCTCCTCCACCTGGTACATGCGGTTGAGCGCACGCGTGAAGGCCTGGACGTAGTAGGAGGCGAACCACACGGCCCCGACCAGTGCCACCGTCAGCAGCACGCCGGCACCGCCCCGTGAGGTGAAGTCCTGGAGCGGTTCGGAGATCACGTCCGCGACGTCCCCCGGGAGGAGTTCGTGGATGAACCGCAGGATCGCGTTCGTGGCCGACTCCCCCTGACCCACCACGCCGAGGAGTGCCACCGCCACCAGCACTGCGGGGAGCAGGGAGAGCAGCGAGAAGTACGTCAGGGCCGCGGCCTCGTCGAGGCCGTCGTCGCGGAGGAACTCCGTGAGCGCCCGGCGCAGTGCGTGACGCGCCGTCGCCGGCTGGACCGCAAGGAGCGAGTGGTCAGTGCTCTCCGCGTCGGCCATCGTCACCCGGCCCGCCCCGGCCGATCCGGGCCCTGCTGCTCCGCCCACCAGGCGAGCAGCCGCTCGCGCGCGGCCTCCGCTCCGATGGGCCCCTCATCCAGCCGCAGGTCCAGCAGGAACTTGTAGGCCCGCCCCACGAGGGGACCCTGCGGCACGCCCAGGATCTCCATGATCTGCTGCCCGTCCAGCTCCGGACGGATCGCCTTGAGCTCCTCCTCCTCGCGGAGTTGGGCGATGCGCTCCTCGAGGTCGTCGTAGGCGGCGGCGAGCCGCAGGGCCTTGCGCTGGTTGCGGGTGGTGCAGTCGGCGCGGGTGAGCCGGTGCAGGCGCTCCAGCAACGGCCCGGCGTCGGTGACGTAGCGGCGCACCGCGGAGTCGGTCCACTTCGCCTCGCCGTAGCCGTGGAACCGCAGGTGCAGCTCGACGAGCTTCGCGACGTCCTTGATGGTCTGGTTGTCGAACTTCAGCGCCTTCATCCGCGCGCGCGCCATCTTGGCGCCCACCATCTCGTGGTGGTGGAAGCTCACCGCGCCGCCCGGCTCGAAGCGCCGCGTGGCGGGCTTGCCGATGTCGTGCATCAGCGCGGCGAAGCGCAGCACGAAGTCGGGTCCCGGGACCGGGCCGTCCTCGCCGGTCTCAAGCGCGATCGCCCGGTCCAGCACCGAGAGGGTGTGCTCGTAGACGTCCTTGTGGCGGCCATGCTCGTCGATGGTCTCCTGCAGGCGCGACAACTCCGGCAGCACCACGTCCGCCACGCCGGTGTACACCATGAGCTCCAGGCCGCGGCGCGGCCAGGGGGCCACCACCAGTCGCTCGATCTCCGCGCGGATCCGCTCCGCGGACACGATCGCCAGCCGGCCGGCCATCCGGCTCATCGCCGTCATCACGTCGGGGTCGACGTCGAACCCCAGCTGCGCGGAGAACCGCGCCGCCCGCATGATGCGCAGCGGGTCGTCGTCGAAGGACTGCTCGGCCGTCACAGGGGTGCGCAGCCGCTGGGCGGCGAGGTCGTCCATCCCGCCGGTGGGGTCGACGAACTCGAGGCGCGGCAGCCGCAGCGCCATGGCGTTCACCGTGAAGTCGCGCCGCGTGAGGTCACCCTCGAGGGTGTGCCCGTACTCCACCTGCGGCTTGCGCGACTCGGGGTCGTAGGACTCGCTGCGGTAGGTCGTCACCTCGACGATGACGTCGTCCTTCCGCGCACCCATCGTGCCGAAGGCGCGGCCCACATCCCAGTGGGCGTCCGCCCACGAGGCCAGGATCCGCTCGGTCTCCTCGGGTCGCGCCGAGGTGGCGAAGTCGAGGTCGTGGGAGGAGATCCCCAGGAACGCGTCCCGCACCGGCCCGCCCACGAGCGCGAGTTCGTGGCCGGCGTCCGCGAAGCGCTGCCCGAGCTCGCTGACGTCCACCGGCAGAGTCGTGAACACGTGCAGTGCGATGCGCCGCAGCTGTGCGAGCGATGGGTGTGCCACCCCCCTAGGTTCTCACGTCCGGCCCGGTTCATTCCCGCCCGGGACCTCGCCCGATGTGACGTGGGTGACTACAGTGGTCCCATGTCTGCCGTGCCCGCTCCGCGCCGGCGCCTGCCGCGCCCACCGCGCCGGCACCTGCAGACCGTCCGGCCGGCCCTCCCCGTCGCCGACGAGACGTCGGCGGGCGGCCTGATCGTCGACGTCGTCGACGGCCGGGCCTACACCGCCGTGATCGCGCGCCGGAACCGCGCCGGCCGCCTCGAGTGGTGCCTGCCGAAGGGCCACCTGGAGGGCACGGAGACCCCGCCCGAGGCCGCCGTCCGGGAGATCTTCGAGGAGACGGGGATCACGGGCCGCGTGATCAGCCACCTCGCCACGATCGACTACTGGTTCGCGGGCTCGGACCGGCGCGTCCACAAGGTGGTGCACCACTTCCTCCTGGAGGCGCTGGGGGGCGAGCTCACCACGCTGAACGATCCAGACCGTGAGGCCGAGGCCGTCGCGTGGGTCAACCTCGCCGAGGTCGCCGCCCGCCTCGCCTACCCCAACGAGCGGCACGTCGTCGCCACCGCCAGGGACCTGCTGACCGGCCGGAAATGACTCGCCCCCGCCCGCGGCCCCGGCGATGGCGCCAGGTGGCACCCGCCCTCGTGGCCGGGGCGTTCGCCGCTACCCTCGCGAGCGCGGCGGCAGCGGTCCCCGCGACGGCGCCCCCCGGGACGCCCGCCGAGACCCTCGGCGCACCCGCTCTCGACGTGGAGGTCCTCGGGCTGGAGCCGGTGGTCCTCACCGGTGACGGCACCCTCACCCTCACGCTCGCGCTCCGCAACGGAACCGACGCCACGATCGAGTCGGCCACCGTGGACCTCCTCGGTCAGGAGTGGACGCCGAACACCCGCTCCTCCCTGGTGCGGTGGCTCGAGCTGGACCGTTACGGCGCCACGCTCCCCCTCCACTCGGAGACGCTGGGATCCCTCGCCGCCGGCGAGCGCCGCCAGCTCGTGATCACCGTCCCCGCGGCGAGCTTCCGCGTGGACGCGTGGGGGCCCCGCGGCATCGAGGTGCGGGCCACCCCGAGGGTCGCCGGTGCCGCGCTGGAACCCGACCGGGAACGCACGTGGGTGCTGCACTGGAACGCCCCGGCGGTGGAACCCACACGGGCGGCCTTCCTCCTCCCCGTCACCCCCACCCCCGCGGAGATGACCGGCGGCCCCCTCACGCGGCTCCGCTCCCTTCTGGACCTCGACGTGCCGGGGGTGACGTTCGCCCTCGATCCCGCCGTCCTGGCGCTGGCCGACGACCAGTCCACCCTCGACGCCCTGCTCACCGCCGAGTTCACCGCGGTCTCGGGCGAATCGTTCGTCCTGCCGTGGGGGAACGCCGACGCCGCGGCGCTCCTCCACGCGGGCCGGACCAGCCTGTACGCCGACCTTGTCGCCCGGGGTGCCGCCACGCTCGACGAGGCGGGAGCCCGGGCGGCTGGCTCCCTCGACTGGCCCGCCACCCCCGACCGCGCCACGCTCGCGGGGACCGGGGGCGACGTCGTCGCCCTCCCGGACACCCTCTTCCCCGAACGTGACCCGCTGGCGCACACCCGGGACGCGCTGGCGAGCGTGGACGGCAGGGCCGCCGTCGTCCTCGACGGGCGCCTCGGCGACGCGCTCCGCGGCGACGCCGCCGGTACCCCCCTCACCGCGCTGCAGCAGCGCCAGTTCCTCGCCGCGTCCCTCGCGGTCGTGACGCGCGAGCGGCCCCGCGAATCGCGGCTCGTGGTCATCGCGCTCCCGTTCGACGCCGACGACGACGTCGCTCCCCTCCTCGAGGCCGTGGCGGGAGTGCCGTGGGTGGAGCCGACCGGGCTGGCCGGCGCCCTGGCGGCGAACGCCCCGGCGCTCAACCCGGGAGTGATCCCGGCCGAGCCGGAACTCCCGGAGGGCGCCCTCACGGACTTCGGCCCCCTGGACGCCGCGACCGCCGGCCTCGCGCTGGCGGAACAGCTCGCGGTGGACCCGTCGGGGTTCGCGGACCCGCTCGTGGCCCGGCTCTCGCTGTACCCGTCGGCGACGTGGCGGCAGGAGCCGGCGGCGCGGGAGGCGATGCTCCGGTCGGTCGCCGCGGACGCCGCGGCGGTGACGGGCGGCCTGGCGGTCGCGGACTCGTCCCCGATCAACATGATCAGCGAGTCGGCGAACTTCCCGGTGCGGATCACGAGCACCGCACCAGTGGACACATCCGTGCGCGTGCTGCTCTTCCCGTCGGACCGGTGGCTCCACGGCGAGGCCGTGGACGTGGTGGTGCCCGCGGGCGGCGAGGCGGTCGTGCAGGTCCCGGTGACGGCTGTCGGCTGGGGCGACCTGACGGTGCGCGTCCAGCTCGCGACGGTGGGGGGTGTCTGGGTGGGCGATCCGGTGGATATTCCCGTCCGGATCCGCGCGGACTGGGAGAACATGGCCCTGACGGCGCTCACCGCGGGCGCTTGCGCGGCCTTCGCGTTCGGGGTGTGGCGCACCATCCGCCGCAACCGGGCGACGGGCCGCGCCGCCCAGCTTGACGCGGCGGCCGAGGAACTCGACGCCGCCCTCCGGGAGCAGGAGATGGCATGAGTTCGAGTTCCCTCGCCGGGGCGATCTCGAAGATGTTCTCGGGCACGCTCGTCTCCCGCATCCTCGGGCAGGTTCGCCTCATCGTCCTGGTCGCGGCGATCGGCACCACCGCACAGGCGGACGCCTTCATGGTGGCGAACACCCTGCCGAACACGATCTACAACCTCATCGCGGGGGGTGTGCTCAACGCCATCCTGGTGCCGCAGGTGGTCCGAGCCATGCAGCGGAAGGACGGCGACGAGTACGTCAACCGGCTGCTGACCATGGCGGGCGCACTCCTGTTCGTCGCCACCGTGATCCTCACCGCTGCATCCACGCTGCTGGTGACCCTCTACGCCTCCCAGATGGCCCCGGAGTGGTTCGCGCTCGCGGTGGCGTTCGCGTTCTGGTGCGTCCCGCAGGTGTTCTTCTACGGGCTCTACACGCTGCTGGGAAACGTGCTGAACGCCCGGGGCTCGTTCGGGCCGTACATGTGGGCGCCGGTGGTCAACAACGTCGTGGCGATCGCCGGGCTGTTCGCCTACATCTGGATCTTCGGGGGTGCGGCCTCCGGCTCCGGCACCGATCCGGCGGACTGGACGGGTGCCCGGATCGCCGTGATGGGCGGCTTCGCCACGCTCGGCGTCATCACCCAGGCGCTCGTCCTCATCATCCCGTTGCGACGTTCCGGCTTCCATTTCCGCCCGACGTGGGGGGTGCGCGGCTCGGGGCTCGGCGGGGCCTCCCGGATGGCCATGTGGACGTTCGGTGCGCTCCTCGTCGGGCAGGTCGGCTACCTGATGCTCACCAACGTGGCCTCCGCGGCGAACGGCGCCGCCGCGGGGGTGGACGGGTTCGTCCCCACGAACACCGCGTACGCCGCGGCGTTCTCGATCTACATGCTGCCCCAGTCGCTCATCACCACGAGCCTCGTCACCGCCCTGTTCACCCGGATGTCGGCGCACGCCGCCGCGAAGGACGGCGAGGCGGTCCGCGCGGACATGTCCTTCGGGATGCGCGTCGTCGGGGTGTTCACGGTGTTCGCGGCGGCCGCGCTCATTGTGCTGGCGATCCCGGTGGTGCAGGCCGTGATCCCGACCGCCTCCCCGACGGCCGCCGTCGGGTTCGCCGCGGTCCTCGTCGCGCTGTCGCTCGGCATCCCCGCCCAGGGGATCTGGACGATCGACCAGCGGGTGTCCTACGCCTACGAGGACGCGCGGACGCTGTTCCGTATCCAGATCCCCATGGCGGCCATCGTCGTGGTGGGCGGATTCCTCTCCTTCCTCGCCCCGCCGCAGTGGTGGGTTCCGCTGGTCTCGGGCGCGAGCGCGCTCTCGCTGTGGTTCGGGGCGGTCGTCGGGTACCTCGCCCTGCGCACCAAGCTCCCGAGCCTGGACGGGTCCCGGGTGTTCCGGACGTACTTCCGACTCCTCCTGGCGGTGCTTCCCCCCGCGGTCATCGGCTGGGTGGTGCTCCACTTCTGGGGGCCCGTCTCGGGGAGCGCGACGGGAGTGGGGTCCTTCGCCGCCGCAGTGCTGAAGGTCCTCGCCATCGGCACGCTCATGGCCGTGATCTACGTCATCCTGCTGCGCCTCCTCCACGTCGAGGAACTCGACGAGATCCTCGACCCGGTACGCCGCCTCCTCCGCCGGCTGCGCACGCCCTCCCCGGCGACGACCCCGCCTGTGCCTACTATTGAGGCTGCGGGTGAGGACAGGGAGGATCCGGACGTGCAGACACTCAAGGTCGGTGAGCGGCTGGAGGGCCGCTTCCGCACCGACGCGGAACTCCACGCCACCGCGTCGGGCGCGCGGCTGTGGGCCGGATGGGACGAGGTGCTCGACCGTCCCGTGACGATCCTGACCGCGGAGGGACGGGTGGCCGGCGAGATCCTCGACGCCGCCCGTCGCGCCGCGCTCATCGACGACAACCGCTTCACCCGGATCGTCGAGGTCGACGAACGGCCGGACGGCACCTCCTTCGTGGTCAGCGAGGCGCCCGCCGGCACCACCCTCGACGACCTCGCCGGCCGGGTGGACGGCGCCACCGCACGCGCGATCATCGGCGAGGCCGCCGCCGCCCTCGAGGCCGCCCGGCGCCGTGGGGTCCACCACTGCGCCCTCGATCCCCGCCAGGTCACGGTGAGCGACGACGGCGCCGTCCTGATCGCGGGACTCGGCTTCCTCGCCGTCGCCGAACGCTCCGCCCCCCACGACCCCGACCCGATCGAGACCTCCCTGGCCCGCTCCCGGACCGACGCCGTCGATCTCGCGCGCCTCCACTCCTACCTCCTGACGGGCGAGATCCCGGAGGAGGTGCGCGAGCGCGCCAACGCGGGCGAGGTGATGCGCTCCCTCACCCCGTGGGGCCGGATCACCCTGCCGGGGAGTGCCGCGCCGGACCGTCCCACCCCCCTGTGGCGGCGCGTGCGGGCGGCCACCGCCGCGCCGGTGACGCCGGTGACACCGACTCCGCCGGCGCCACCGGTGGCATCCCCGCCTCCTCCCCCGCCCCCACCGGACACGTCCTCGTGGACGCTGCGGCCCGCCGAGCCGGTCGCCGCGCCCGACCAGAGCTTCGAGGAGGTGCTGGAGTCGGCCGGGCCCGCCGCGGGCGGACCCGCACACGCGTCGGCGCTCCTCACCGGCCTGCGCGCCCTCCGCTTCCCGACGCTCCGGCGTCGTGTGCCCGCCGACGAAACCGCCCCTGAGGCGGAGGCCGCACCCGAACCGGAAGCCGCACCCGAACCCCCGCTGCGGACCGCCGTCCTCCCCGCGGTGAGCGAGACCGCTCCCCTTCCGGTCGCCGTCCCGCCACCTCCCCCACCCCCGACGCCTGAGGCCACGGCTCCCACGCAGGCCGTCCCGCCACCGGAGGGCGACGACGCGGGCGACGACGAGGCCGGCGACACCGCCGCCGCGCAGGCCGCGGCGAAGCGGCGCGCGGCGGCCCTCGCCGCACAGGCCGCCGCGGCGGCCACCGCCACCGCCTCCATCGCCCGGCAGGGTGCGCTGAAGGCCCGCGAGCAGGCCGGCAGGGCGTACGAGCGCTCGGTAAAGGTGGCCGACGTCTCACTCAAGAAGGTGGACTCCTTCGTCTCGAAGCACGACATCCACGTGCCGGGAGAGCTCGAGGACGAGGAGAACGCCGCGTTGCCGTTCTCGGAGCGCCGGGTCGACCCCGGGCCGTTCGTGCTCGCCTTCATCCTGATCCTCACCGCCGTGGCGACCGTCCTCGCGATCCTCAACCTCCTGACGGTCGACGCCCCTCGCCGCTCGGCCGCGACGCCTCCCGCAGCCGCCCAGACCACGGCGCCCGCTGCCACCGCCACCCCGCCGGCCACGGAGGCGCCCGCGGAGGTGCCCGCGGAGGCGGAGGTCGCCGTCGCGCCGTTGATCGCGTCGATCGGGGTGCTCGACCCCCAGGGCGACGGCGAGGAGAACCCCGACCTGACGCCCCGTGCCCTCGATGGCGACCCCACCACCTATTGGCGCTCACGCTCCTACGTGAACCCCGCCTACGGGATGAAGGAGGGTATCGGCCTCGACATCGTGCTGGCCGAGCGCGCGACCGTCTCGGAGATCGAGCTCACGCTGCTGGGGACCGGGGGCCGGGTCCAGGTCAAGACCGACGCCGCGGACCCCGTCAACGGCGCGGTGCTCGCGGAGGCGGACATGGGTCCGACCACGATCATCACGCTGCCGGAGCCCGTGGCGACCGACCGCGTCGTACTCTGGTTCACAGCGCTGCCCGTGGCCGACTCCGACGGGAAGAACCGCGTGGAGCTCGCGGAGGTCACGGTGCGGTAGTGCCCGCGGCAACCCCGGGAATACCCCCCGGGTATGTGCTGTTGGCTCGGGTGGAACACCGAAGAGGGAGATCATGCACGACGTCATCATCATCGGATCCGGCCCCGCCGGGTACACCGCCGCCATCTACACCGCCCGCGCCGGCCTGAGGCCCATCGTGTTCGCCGGGGCCATCACCGCGGGCGGCGCACTCATGAACACCACCGAGGTCGAGAACTTCCCCGGCTTCCCGGACGGCGTCATGGGGCCAGACCTCATGGCCCAGATGCAGGCTCAGGCGGAGAGGTTCGGGGCGGACGTCCGCTTCCAGGACGTCGTCGCCGTGGACCTCACGGGCGAGGTCAAGACGGTGACCACGGACGAGGACGAGGTGCTGAGCGCCCGCTCCGTCATCCTGGCCCTCGGGTCCGAGTACAAGAAGCTCGGGATCGAGTCCGAGGCGAGGTTCTCCGGCCGTGGCGTGAGCTACTGCGCCACCTGCGACGGCTTCTTCTTCAAGGGCCAGCACATCGCCGTGGTTGGCGGTGGCGATTCCGCCATGGAGGAGGCCACCTTCCTGTCCCGCTTCGGCTCGAAGGTCACGATCATCCACCGGCGCGACCAGGTGCGAGCCTCCCGGATCATGGCCCAGCGCGCGTTCGACGACCCCAAGATCTCCTTCGCCTGGAACTCCGTGGTGGAGGAGATCCACGGTGACGGCAAGATGACCGGGCTCACCCTGCGCGACACCGTCACCGGCGAGACCCGCGAACTGGACGCCACCGGGCTCTTCGTCGCGATCGGGCACCTCCCCCGCACCGCGATCCTCGGGGACCAGGTGACGCTGAACGACGAGGGCTACGTCGTCGTCGACCACCCGACCACCCGCACGAGCCTGCCCGGCGTGTTCGCCTGCGGCGACGTCGTCGACCACATCTACCGGCAGGCTGTCACCGCCGCGGGCACCGGCTGCGCGGCCGCCCTCGACGCCGAACGCTACCTCGCCGCGCTCGGTGACCCCGACGCCCTCCCCCTCGGCGCGGACAGCCGCCTCGAGGCCCTGACCGACGACGACGCCCCCGTGGGGGGACCCGCCCCTCTCCCCTCGCTCTCCTGAACAGCAGAAAGGCCCGCACATGGCAAGCAACGCACCCGCCGTCACCGACGCCACCTTCCGCACCGAGGTCCTCGAGTCGGAGACGCCGGTCCTCGTGGACTTCTGGGCGGAGTGGTGCCCGCCGTGCCGCATGATGGGGCCGATCATCGACGAGATCGCGGCGGAGATGGGCGACTCCCTGAAGGTGGTCAAGCTGGACACGGATGAGAATCCGCACACCACGCGGGACTACGGGATCGTCTCCATCCCCACGTTCAACATCTACAAGGGCGGCGAACTCGTCGGATCCGTGGTGGGCGGCAGGCCGAAACGGGACCTGGTCAAGGCGATCAGGAAGGCCATCGGCTGATACGAGTGTGGGCCCGCCCCGTGACCGGGGCGGGCCCACACCTCATGCCTCCGACCGATTGCTCCACCCGGACGGAGGCGCTCTCCCGGAGCGTCGAACCCGCCACTCCCCTTAGAGCGGGATCGCGCGTCGACTGAGAGGCACACGTCGAGGGTACGGACGTGGCGCGCTCGTCTGCACGTCGCACAATGTGGGGACACGGAGTGGGCGTGGCGGCACCAGCCATCAGCCAGTTGCCACCCGGCACCTGCGGAAGGTGGCACACTCGTCATCGAGCACCGCTCGCGCCGCCCGTCCGTCCGAAGGAGGCACGCACTCGTGACCGACTCGTACCCACCCGCCCGGGGGAATCGCCTCGACCCGTGGTTCGACTCCTACGCCGAGCGAGCCCACGGGATGCGGGCCTCCGAGATCCGCGCCCTCTTCGCCGTTGCCTCCCGCCCCGAAGTGGTCTCCCTCGCCGGCGGCATGCCGAACATCAACTCGCTGCCGCTGGACTTCCTCGCGGACCTCTCCGCCCGCATCATGCGGGAGCAGGGACCGACGGCGCTGCAGTACGGCTCCGGGCAGGGCGAGATCGCCATGCGTGAGCAGATCGTCGAGGTGATGCGCTACGACGGCATCCACGCCCACCCCGACGACGTCGTCATCACTACGGGCTCCCAGCAGGCCCTGGACCTCGTCACGGAGATCTTCGTGAACCCCGGCGACGTGATCGTCGCGGAGGCGCCCTCGTACGTGGGCGCGCTGGGGGTCTTCCGCGCCTACCAGGCCGACGTCGTCCACGTCCCGCTGGACAACGACGGGCTGGTCCCGGCGGCACTCGACGAGACACTCACCCGGCTGCGGGCCGCGGGCCGTCCCGTGAAGTTCCTCTACACCGTGCCGAACTACCACAACCCCGCCGGGGTGACGCTGGCGGAGGAACGCCGCCCCCAGATCGTGGAGATCTGCCGGCGCCATCACGTGCTGATCCTCGAGGACAACCCGTACGGCCTCCTCGGCTTCGACTCCGACCCACTGCCCGCCCTGAAGTCCTATGACGCGGACCAGACGATCTACCTCGGCTCGTTCTCCAAGATGTTCGGCCCGGGCTACCGCATCGGCTGGGCGGCCGCGCCGCACGCCGTCCGGGAGAAGCTGGTGCTCGCCTCCGAGGCCGCGATCCTGTGCCCCACGAAGTGGGGCCAGATGGTGGTGACCGCCTACCTGCAGGAATACGACTGGTACACCCAGGTGAAGGAGTTCCGCGGCGAGTACAAGGTTCGCGGGGAGGCGATGATGGCGGCTCTGGCGGAGTACCTGCCGGAGTGCACGTGGACCGTGCCGTCCGGGGGTTTCTACACCTGGGTGACACTCCCTGACGGGCTCGACGCGAAGGCGATGCTCCCCCGGGCGGTCACCAACCTCGTGGCCTACGTCTCCGGCACGGCGTTCTACTACGACGGCCAGGGGGCCGACCACATGCGGCTCTCCTTCTGCTACCCCACGCCGGAGAACATCCGGGAGGGCGTGCGGCGCCTGTCGACGGTGATCCACGAGGAGCTGGAGCTGGTCGACATGTTCGGCACCCGCCCGCGCGAACTCAGGGCGCCCGGCGTCGAGTCCCCCCGTCCCGACCAGGTCTAGGAGTATGACATGGCTGCACTGAAGGTCGCGATCGTCGCGGGAGGACTCGCCCACGAGCGGGACGTCTCGATCCGCTCGGGCAGGCGCGTGGCGCAGACACTGCGCGACGAGGGTTTCGAGGTGGAGGTCTGGGACCTGGACAGCCGCCTCATCGACCGGGTGCGCGCGTGGGCGCCCGACGTCGTGTGGCCCCTCGTCCATGGCGCCGACGGTGAGGACGGCTCGCTGCAGGACCTGTTCGGGCTCCTGCGGGTGCGGTTCGTGGGGGCTGACGGGCACCAGGCGCGGCTGGCGTCCCACAAGCCCACCGCGAAGGCGCTCATGCGGGCGGTCGGCCTGCGCACCCCGCCGTGGGTGACGCTCCGCCAGTCACTGTTCCGGCAGGTCGGGGCCAAGGGCGTCCTCGACGCGATCGTCGCCACCCTCGGGCTGCCCGTGGTGGTCAAGCCCGCCGACGGCGGTTCGGCCCTCGGGGTCACCCTCGTGCGGGACCCCGCGCAGCTGCCCGAGGCCATGGTCAACTGCTTCGCCTACACCGACGAGGCCCTCATCGAGCGCTATGTGGAGGGGACCGAGATCGCGGCCTCGGTGGTGCAGCTCGACGGTCCACCGCGGGTGCTCCCGCTCGTCGAGATCGTGACGGAGGGCCCCTACGACTTCGACGCCCGCTACAACCCGGGGCGGAGCGAGTACTTCGTGCCGGCGCGCCTCGACGCGCCCACGACGCAAGCAGTCCGGGCCGCCGTCGCAACGGTGCATGAGACGTTCGCGCTGGGCGACCTCTCGCGGGTGGACCTGCTCGTCGGAGCTGACGGCGTGGTGTGGGTGATCGACATCAACGTCGCCCCCGGGATGACGGAAACCTCGCTGTTCCCGCAGGCAGCGGCCTCGGAGGGCGGAACCCTGTACGCCGACATCGTGCGGCACGCGGCGGCGAGGGATCCCGGGGCTGCCGTGGCGATCAGCCCGACCCTCGCGCGGCCCGTCGGGACGCTGAGCTACGGGGACGCGGTCCCCTCCCCCGCCGACGACGCCGACTGAGTTACGCCGACGCCTCGAGGGAGGCCTCGCCGGCACGCTCTCCCGGCGCGAGGACCGTGAGGATTCGCTCCAGGTCCTCGAGGGAGGCGAAGTCGACGGTGATGCGTCCGCGGCGCGCACCCATTGTGACCTTGACCCGGGTGTCGAAGCGGTCCGCGAGGCGGGCGGCCAGTTCGTCCAGTTGCCCGTTGCCGGCGCCGTTCCGCGGGCGGCGCCGCATCTCGGGACGTAGGGGTTCGTCCCCGAGTGCCACGATCTCCTCGGTCGCACGCACCGACAGTCCCTCGGCGACGATCCGCTGGGCGAGGCGCTCCATGGCGGCGCCGTCGGGCAACCCGAGGAGGGCGCGGGCATGCCCCGCGGACAGGACGCCCGCGGCCACGCGGCGCTGCACGAGCGGCGGCAGCTTCAGCAGGCGCAGCGTGTTGCTGATCTGGGGACGGGATCGTGCGATCCGGGTGGCGAGCTCCTCGTGGGTGCAGGAGAAGTCGTCGAGGAGCTGCTGGTAGGCGGTGGCCTCCTCGAGCGGGTTGAGGTTGGCGCGGTGCAGGTTCTCGAGCAGGGCGTCCCGCAGCATCGCGGTGTCGTCGGTCTCGCGCACGATCACCGGGATCGACTCGAGGCCGGCGCGGCCGGCGGCGCGGAGCCGGCGCTCGCCCATGATGAGTTCGTAGGGGGTTGCGCTGCCCGCGGGCGCAGGGCGTACCACCACGGGCTGCAGCAGTCCGACCTCACGGATCGAGTCCGCGAGCTCGTCGAGATCCTCCTCGTCGAAGACCTGGCGCGGCTGCCGCGGGTTGGGGGAGATGGCGCCCACGGGAAGCTCGGTGGCGAAGAGGCCGGGAATCGGGGCCAGATTCTCCTGGGCTCTCGGGCTGGCGACGGCTTCAACGGGCGTTGAGGCGCTCGGGGGTGTGAGGACGTTCCCCGGATCCGGGGCGAAGAAGATGTCCCGTGGCCGGTCGGTGGCGTCAATGCTGGGGATGAGGGCCTCGATTCCCCTGCCCAACCCACGGCGCTTCTCAGCCATTGTGGTGCTCCGCTCGATCTGCCATCTCCCGGGCCGCCATGCGGTAGGCCAGCGCGCCGGTGGAGGTGGGGTCATAGGTGATGATGGTCTGGCCGTAGCTCGGGGCCTCGGAGATGCGGACGAGCCGCGGGATCGTGGTTTCGAGTGTCTGGTTCGGGAAGTACTGCCGCACCTCGTCCGCCACCTGGCGGGAGAGGTTGGTGCGCTTGTCGTACATCGTGAGCAGGATGGTTGAGACGTGCAGCCGAGGGTTCAGGTGTCCGCGGATGAGCTCGACGTTCTTCAGGAGCTGGGAGAGCCCCTCCAGCGCGTAGTACTCGCACTGGATCGGGATGAGCACCTCATCGGCGGCGACGAACGCGTTGATCGTCAGCAGCCCGAGGCTGGGCGGGCAGTCGATGATCACGTAATCGTAGGGATCGTCCGCGCGCTCCGCGAGGAGGCTCGTGATCGCGGACCGGAGCCGGTTCTCGCGTGCGACCACGGACACGAGCTCGATCTCCGCGCCCGACAGGTCGATGGTGGCCGGGGCACAGTCAAGTCCCGGGACGGTCTCGCATGGCTGGATGACCTGGGACAGGGGTAGCTCGTTGATGATCGCGTCGTACACCGAGGGTGTGCCCGCGTGGTGCTCGATGCCGAGCGCCGTCGAGGCGTTGCCCTGGGGATCGTTGTCGACGACGAGCACCCTCAGCCCGCCGGTGGCCAGAGCAGCGGCCAGGTTGACCGCTGAGGTCGTCTTGCCGACCCCGCCCTTCTGGTTTGAGACGGTGATGACCCGTGGCCGGGCGGGTTTCGGGTAGCGGGTCCCGCCGAGGCTGATCTTCCTCCTCAGGTCCTCGGCGAGCTGGGCGGCGAGGGGAGTGGAGTCGTCAACGGCCGGGAGCGCGTTGATGATCTCCTCCCTGTCGAACCGGGTGTCGTTTCCAGTCAGCACCGCATCATCGTACGGAGCGGGGTGCGCGCACTGTTTCACGTGAAACGGCGTTTCGCGAACCTCGCGGTGTCGCGCGGGACACACGACTCGGACGCACGCCTCACACACACCCGGGACACGTTGCTCGCACGCACGGCTCACACACACCCGGGACACGTTGCTCGCCCGCACGGCTCGCACACACACGCGTCATCCCATTGACGAAGACGCGGTAGTCCCGCGATCACCCCGAACGCCCCGAGGTGGAGTCCGGGTGTGGAGGGGATGGCTTGTTTCACGTGAAACGTCGCCCACGAGTCTCGGTTTCCGCGCGGGCTCTCGACCGACGCGACCCCCGTCATCCCTTCGACGGAGACGCCACGGCGACGCGATTGACGCACAACGCCGTGGTGGTGTGCGGCTGCCAAGGGACCACTTGTTTCACGTGAAACACCCGCGCGGGAGTCGCACGCCCACAATCCACTGATCGGGCCGGTGAAACGCTCTGCTGTTACCAGCACACACCGGGCGGAACTCCCTGTCCGGAACGCCGGTGATCGGCCCCTCCGGCCCAATTCAGCAGAACTGGCGCCGTCTCGCTCACCCAGGGTCGACCCAACGCCGGTGTCCCGGATTGTGCTCCCGTGCTCGTGGGAGCCTTTGTCATCCATGCGTGACAAAGCCTCCCACGAGCACTCTCGGGTCACAGCACCGACGGGGCAAGCGCCCTCCCTCAAGCGAAAGAGGAGCTGCCGAGCAGATCATCGCCATAAGCACCGCTGAGCCAAGTCCGGGCAGCCCCACCGGGCGGCGGCGGCAGAACGCCCACCCTCCAGGCCACACCGCCCACAACCCCCACCCTCCAGGCCACACCGCCAGCAGCGACTGCGCGGACAGGAACCCGCAGGTCCCGTCCACGTCTGACACACCGTCGGTGCCCCTCCTCGCCCAACGGGCTGCTGCCCGCGGACCTCCTGGGAGGGTGTGTCAGCTATTCGTGACGGACCTTTCCCACGAGGAATGGGTCGATGAGCAGTCCTCATCCCGCGATGGGAAGGATTCCACGGCTCGCGTACGGGCCGCGCTGATGGCCGAGTTGCCTCGCGTCTCGGAACTGGCCCATCGATGGAAACCGATTCCGGTGCGCGGAGCAGAACCCGTCACACCGACACGGAGGACCGGCGCCGGCGGACATGCAGCGATTCATCATCCGTTTAGGCGGCTGTCCAGTTTGGCATTGGGTCCGGCCTTGAAGCGGGACGGTGCCGGCCGGAGGGGGGACGTCAGAACCGCCCGCCGGGTCTCCGCAAGCGCCCTGGTTTCACGTGGAACGGGGCACCACACGGGAACGCCCCACCAACCCCAGCGCCCCACCAACCCCAGCGCCAGACCAACGTCAGCGCCGAACCTCGACCACCCGCGTCACCGACCCATCGAGCGGTGACACCACCTCGTGCACCTCCCAGGAGCCTGCTCCCAGCCTGCGAAGCACCCGCCCGGCTCCCTGGACCTCCTCCGCGGCACGTTCCCCCTTCAGGGCGAGCAGTACCCCGCCGCGCCGCACCAGCGGGAGCGTCCACCGGGCCAGCGTATCCAGCGCCGCCACGGCCCGGGCGGTCACCACATCGAACTCGTCGCGGACGTCCTCCGCCCGGGCGGCCACCACGTCCACGTTCCGGAGGTCCAGTTCGCTGACCGCGTCGTCCAGCCAGGCGCACCGCCGCTCCATCGCCTCGATGCACACCACGTGGAGATCCGGCCGGGTCACCGCCACCACGATCCCTGGAAACCCGGCACCAGACCCCACGTCCGCCACGCGCGCACCGCGGGGGATGAACGAGTTCACGGCCATCGAGTTCACGATGTGGCGCGACCACAGCCGCGGCACCTCCCGCGGCCCGATCACGCCACGCGGCTCGCCCCGCTCGATGAGCAGCCTGGAGAACCGCTGCAACTGCTCCCAGGAGGCGTCACCCACCGCCCCCCGGACGGCGAGCGACGACGGATCCTCCGGCGCCGTCGTCACGCGGCCGGGGGCTGGATCACCACGTGCCGTCGCGGCTCCACACCCTCCGAGGCGGACACGAGACCCGCTTCCTTCGCGACGTCGTGCACCACCTTGCGCTCGAACGGGTTCATCGGCGCCAGCGCGACTGGCTGCCCCGTGGCCCGCGCCCGCTCCACGGCCTCGTTCGCCTGCGCGGTGAGCCGGTCCTTGACGCCCCGCCGGAAGCCGGCGATGTCCAGCATCAATCGCGACCGTTCCCCGGTCTTCGCCTGCACCGCCAGGCGGGTCAGCTCCTGCAGCGCCTCGAGTACCTCGCCGTCGTCCCCGATAAGCCGGCGCAGCCACCGGTCGCCGTACTCCTCGGAGACGATCTCGATGGCGGCGCGCCCGTTCTCCACGTCGATGTCGAGGTCACCGTCGAGGTCGGCGATGTCGAGCAGTTCCTCGAGGTAGTCGGCGGCGATCTCGCCCTCCTCCTCGAGTCGTGAGAGTGGGCTCTTGTCCTCGGTCATGAGGTCCTCCTCGTTCCATGGGGCCGGCCAGGTGCGACGACGTCAGTTGCCGTCCTTGTTGTACTTGCCGTGACCCTCGATCTCCTTGCGGCGCTTCTCGGCAGCGAGTCTCTTCTCCCGAGCCGCCTTGCGCTCCGCGGCGCGCGCCTCGTAGCGCTTGCGGGCGCGTTCCTCGTCCGTCAGGCCGTCCTTGCCGCGCACTGGCCGGTCCCCGTCCGCGTCTTCGGCGGCGGCGGGCTCCGGCTCGACGGCGTCAGCCGGCGCCGCTGCCGGCGGGGGCGTCACGGCGGGACCCTTCTTCTTCGCCCGGTCCTTCCGGACGGGCTGGACACGCTGCCCGGGGGTCGGCTGGATCTCCTCGGTGGCCATCGACTCGGTCTCAGGAGGCAGTCCCTTCTTCGCGCGCTTCGCCGCGTCCCGGGCCTGCTTCCGCTTGTACGCCTCCGAGCCCGGCGCGGGCATGCGCTGGATCGTGTAGAACTGCTGACCCATCGACCACAGGTTGGTGGTGGTCCAGTAGATGAGCACACCGATCGGGAACCCGACTCCGGAGACCGCGAAGATGACCGGCATCGAGTACATCAGCATCTTCTGCTGGCGCATCATCGGGTTGTCGAGGGCGGACGCGGGCATGTTCTTCATCGTCAGCTGACGGGTGGTGAGGAACGTCGTCAGCGACATCGCGATGATCAGGATCACCGCGACGATCCGGACCTGGAGGTCGTCGCTGCCGAGGAACGTGGCTGAGAGCGGCGCGCCCAGGAGGGTGGACTGCTCGACGTCGGCCGCCAGCTCCGCGGTCAGCGGGCCGAGGGAGTCCATGCCCTCGTTCCCGCGGAACGCACCCGCGGCCAGGGATGGCAGGCCGCTCAGCACCCAGAACAGCGCGAAGAAGATCGGCATCTGCAGGATGATCGGGAGGCACGATGCGAACGGATTCGTGTTGTGCTTCCGGTAGAGCTCCATCATCTCCTGCTGCTGGGCCTGCCGGGAGGCCGGGTCCGTCTTCCCCTTGTACTTCTTCTGCAGGGCCTGCAGCTCGGGCTGCAACATCTGCATGCCCCGTGACGCCTTGATCTGTTTGAAGAACAACGGGATCAGCAGGATACGGATCACGATGACGAGGCCGACGATCGACCAGACCCATGCGGCACCCGGTCCGTCCTGCATGCCGAGCGAGACCAGGAGGCTGTGGATCTGCACCATGATCCACGCGACGGCGATCTCGAGGGGGAGGAGAAGGGATTCCATCAGTGTGTGTGCTCCGCATCGTTCAGGTCCCCCGGGACGTCATCCGGGGGAATCTCCACGGCCATTGTGCTACCCGGGGGGAAGTCCACCCCGCCGCGGGACCACGGGTTGCACCGCAGCACCCGCCACACCGCGAGAGCCGTCCCACGGAAGAAGCCCTGCACCCGGATCGCCTCCACCGCGTACGCCGAGCACGACGGGTAGTACTTGCAGCTCGGGGGGAAGAGCGGCGAGATGAACAGCTGGTACCCCTTGATGAGCACCGTGGCCAGCCACTGCAGCGGGTTCACGGGCGGCCTCCGCGACGGCGCGCCTGGTCAACGGCCCGCGCCAGATCGCTGGCGAGCTCAGCGCTGGACGCGCTCGCCGCCGCCGGCAGAGCCCGCACGACGACGCGCGTCCCGGCGTCGAACTGCGGCACGACATCCCGCATGAGGTGGCGCAGCCGCCGCTGAACACGGTGACGGACCACGGATGATCCGACGGCGCGCGAAACAGCGAACCCCACCAGGGGAGGTCCCTCGGTGAGGTCGCGGTTGAGGTGCACTGTCATGGTGCGCGAGCCGCCCCGCGCGCCCCGACGCAGCGTCTCGGAGAAGTCCTCCGCACGCCGCATCCGGTTGCGGGCAGGGAGCACCTGGTCAGGCGGACAGCGACTGGCGGCCCTTGCGGCGGCGTGCCGCCAGGACCGCGCGACCGGCGCGGGTGCGCATGCGGAGGCGGAAACCGTGCACCTTGGCGCGGCGCCGGTTGTTCGGCTGGTACGTACGCTTGCTCACAGCAGTCTCCCGAAACCTTGAAGAAGCAGTCGCTGAGTGCCGTCTGGAGGTCCACGCAGCGGTCGCGTACACGGCACACGCAGCCTGTCAACGGTAAGGGAAAACGGCGAAGGGGGTCAACTGAGGTCCGCGTGCGAGAGGTCACCCCCAACCCGGTGGGAGATCGGTCTCAATGTGGATATCGTGGTCGTGTCGTGTTGACAAGTGTCAGCCAGATCACTTCTCACCGGCCACTGGCTCGGGCGCGACGCGGTACTTTTTCATCCACACTCTGTGGATAAACATGTGTATGGGTCCATGGTCACACATGGGTTCGGGGAGGAGTCCTGGGTGTCCACTGGGAACGCGCCGTCGGCCGACCTGTGGGACGAGATCGTGCGCGCGCTCGCCACGCGCAGCGACCTCACCCCCACGGACCTCTCGTTCGCGAGGCTCGCCAAGCCCCTCGGGGTGATCGACGGCACCCTCCTGCTCGCCGTGCCCTCCAACATGGTGAAGGACCGGCTGGAGACCCGGATGCGGCCTGCGCTCACCACGGCGCTCCAGGCGCTCCGTGAGGACGCGATCCAGCGCTACGCCGTCACCGTCGACACCTCCCTCTACGACGCGACGCCGCCCCCACCCACTCCCGCGGCCGCCACGACCGCCGCTCGCGCGCCGTCGCCGCCGGTCCCCGAGCCGGCCGACCGGCCCGGCCCGATGCAGATGAGCGCCGCCCAGGCCGTACCGGCGGTCCCTCCGCGGCCGGCGCGGCCGACCCCGATGGAGGTGGATCCCTCGCGCCTCAACCCGAAGTACACCTTCGAGTCCTTCGTGATCGGGGCGTCCAACCGGTTCGCGCACGCCGCCGCGCGTGCGGTGGCTGAGGCCCCGGCCCGCGCCTACAACCCGTTGTTCGTGTACGGCGGCTCCGGGCTGGGCAAGACGCACCTGCTGCACGCGATCGGCCACTATTCCCGCTCGCTGTACCCCGGGGTCCGGGTGCGCTACGTGAACTCCGAGGAGTTCACCAACGACTTCATCAACTCGATCCGGGACGACAAGGCGGAAAGCTTCCAGCGGCGCTACCGCAACGTCGACGTGCTGCTGGTGGACGACATCCAGTTCCTCGGCGGCAAGGAGCAGACCGTCGAGGAGTTCTTCCACACCTTCAACACGCTGCACAACGACAACAAGCAGGTGGTCATCACCTCGGACACCCCGCCGAAGAAGCTCCAGGGCTTCGAGGAGCGCCTGATCTCCCGGTTCGAGTGGGGTCTGCTCACCGACGTGCAACCACCCGACCTCGAGACCCGCATCGCCATCCTGCGGAAGAAGGCACAGGCGGAGCACCTGCAGGCCTCGGACGAGGTCCTGAGCTACATCGCCTCCCGGATCACCACGAACATCCGCGAGCTCGAGGGTGCGCTCATCCGCGTGACCGCGTTCGCGAACCTCAACCGGCAGCCGGTCGAGCTGACGCTCGCCGAACTGGTGCTCCGCGACCTGGTCTCCGACACCGAGCCCGAGAAGATCACGGCCGCGCTGATCATGAACGAGACGTCACAGTACTTCAGCGTGACCGTCGACGCGCTCTGCAGCGCCGACCGGTCACGGGTGCTGGTGACCGCCCGCCAGATCGCGATGTACCTCTGCCGTGAGCTCACCGATCTGTCGCTGCCCAAGATCGGACAGACCTTCGGCGGCCGCGACCACACCACCGTGATGCACGCGTACCGGAAGATCGCCGTGCAGATGGCCGAGAAGCGCGCGACCTTCAACCAGGTCACCGAGCTCACCAACCGCATCAAGCACAGCGCCCGCACGACCTGACGGATCCTCCCGGTCACGCCCAAGCCCCTCGTCCACGCTCCGGTGTGGACAGGATGAGGATCCGACGGCGTGGGGGTGTGGGTTCAGGGCCCACCCCCGGGGAGACGGCGCACCGGACGCTGCCGTACCCACATGCACACCCCGCCACCACTGGCGCCATCCCCGTCCCGTCCACAGCCCACGACACGGCGTGAGCTGCGACGACGATACGTGTCCACATGATCCCCAGCCGCTACGACTATGACGAGACCATCCCAGGAATGACATGGTGAAGACCACCAACGGTGGATGGCGAGCGGGTGGCGTGATACTCGATTGTGATTCGTGCCATCCTTGGAGCAGGTTCCTTTCTGCGCGTCGCGCACGCCGTGGTCGGCGCTGATCCCAAGACGAAAGAGGTAGACGTGAAGTTCAGAGTCGATCGTGATGTCCTCGCCGAAGCCGTGGCCTGGACCGCGCGATCACTGCCCAACCGGCCGGCCGTCCCCGTGCTCGCGGGCGTGCTGCTGGAGACGTCCACCGACGGCGTCCTGACCATCTCGAGCTTCGACTACGAGGTCTCGGCCCGATCCGAGGTGCCGGCCGAGGTCTCCGCCGCGGGCGTCGCCGTCGTCCAGGGGAAGATGCTGGCGGACATCGCGAAGGCCCTGCCCCCGAAGCCGGTCGAGATCGAACTCGAGGGCACCAAGCTCGTCCTCACGTGTGGTGCCTCCCGGTTCTCGCTCCACACGATGCCCGAGGACGACTACCCCGACCTGCCGTCGTTCCCCGAGGCGTCGGGGACCGTGGACGCGGGCGCCTTCAACGAGGCGGTCCTGCAGGTGACGACGGCGGCCAGCCGCGACGAGACCCTTCCCCTCCTCACCGGCGTCCGCATGGAGATCGAGGGGGAGCGCATCACATTCCTGGCGACCGACCGGTATCGCCTCGCCATGAAGGAGATCGCGTGGACGCCCGGCTCGCCGGACATCTCGCAGGTCGCGCTCGTCCGGGCGCGCACGCTGTCCGACGTCGCGAAGTCGATGACGCAGGCCGGGACGCTCGAGATCGCCCTGGAGACCGGGAACGGCAAGCAGCTGGTCGGATTCGACGCCGCCGGCCGCCGGACGACGTCGCAACTGATCGAGGGTGACTACCCGCCGGTGCGCCGCCTCTTCCCCGAGGCCACCCCCACCTACGCCGTCGCGCGGACGGCGGAGATCATCGAGGCCACTCGCCGCGTGGCCCTCGTCGCCGAGCGCAACACCCCGATCCGGCTCTCGTTCACCGAGGGCCAGGTGACGCTCGAGGCTGGGCAGGGCGAGGACGCCCAGGCCTCCGAGGCGCTCGAGGCGACCCTCGTGGGGGAGGACATCACGACGGCGTTCAACCCGCACCTCTTCCTCGACGGCCTGACCGCGCTCGGCACGGAGTACGTGCGGCTGGGCTTCACGAACCCCACGAAGCCCGTGCTGATGTCGGGCAAGACGAGCGCGGAGGGTGAGGACCACGAGGAGTTCCTCTACCTCCTGATGCCAATCCGATTCGCCAGTTAGGAAAGAGAACATGAAGATCGGCATGGTCGGGCTCGGCCGGATGGGTTTCAACATGGCAAGCCGCCTCCGGGACGGCGGCCACGAGGTCGTGGGGTACGACGTCGACCCCCGCAACGCTGACGTGGCCACCCTGGAGGAGTTGCGGGACGCGCTGCCCGCGCCTCGAGTCGTGTGGGTGATGGTGCCCGCCGGCACGCCGACGAAGGACACGATCGTGCGGCTCGCGGAGGTGCTGGAGCCCGGGGACCTCGTGGTGGAGGGTGGAAACTCCCGGTTCAGCGAGGACCGCCCCAACGCTGAACTTCTGGGCGCTCGCGGCATCGACTACGTCGACGTGGGTGTCTCCGGCGGCGTCTGGGGGCGCGAGAAGGGTTACGCCCTCATGGCGGGTGGCAGCGAGGAAGCGGTCGCACGTCTCCTGCCGGTGTTCGACACGCTGCGGCCCGAGGGACCCCGGGAGGAGAGCTTCGTGCATGCCGGCCCGGTCGGCGCGGGGCACTACTCCAAGATGGTGCACAACGGCGTCGAGTACGCCGTCATGCAGGCCTACGCCGAGGGTTACGAGCTGCTCACCACCCAGACCGAGCTCCTCCCGGACGTCCCGGCCATCTTCAAGGCGTGGCAGCGCGGCACCGTGATCCGCTCCTGGCTGCTCGAACTCATGGTCCGCGCCCTCGAGCAGGATCCCGAACTGGCCGAGATCGAGGGGTACGCCTCCGACTCCGGCGAGGGCCGCTGGACCGTGGAGGAGGCCATCCGCAACGCGGTCCCGCTCCACACGATCGCCGCCTCCCTGTTCGCGCGCTTCGAGTCCCGCCAGGAGGAGTCGCCGGCGATGAAGGCGATCGCGGCCCTGCGGCAGCAGTTCGGGGGCCACGCGGTCAAGCCCGCCGGTTAGTGTTCGTCTCGGATCTCGCCCTCAGCGACTACCGCAACTACCGCGAGGCGGTGGTGCGCTTCGACGAGGGCACGGTCGTCATCCTCGGTGCGAACGGGCAGGGGAAGACCAACCTCGTCGAGGCGATCGCCTACCTGTCCACCTTCTCCTCCCACCGTGTCTCGGCCGACGCCGCCCTCGTGCGGGCGGGTGCCCCGGGCGCGGTGGTGCGTGCCAAGGTGGTCCGTCGCGACCGTCCGACCGTCCTGGAACTCGAGATCATCGCGGGGCGCGCCAACCGCGCTCGCGTGAACCGCTCCCCGGCCCGCACGCGTGACGTCCTCGGGATCCTCAAGACCGTGGTGTTCGCCCCGGAGGACCTCACCCTCGTGAAGGGCGATCCGGCCGAGCGGCGGCGCTACCTCGATGACCTCGTGGTCACGCGTGTCCCGCGCCTCGCGGGTGTTCGCAGCGAGTACGAGAGGATCCTGCGCCAGCGCTCCGCCCTGCTGAAGTCGGCGGGCGGCGGGCGGCGGGCGCCCACGGCGTTGCTGTCCACCCTCGACGTGTGGGACGGGCACCTCGCCGCCGCCGGCGCCGAACTGCTCGCCGCCCGGGCCTCCCTCGTCGCCGAGCTGGCACCGCGCGTGGCTGCCGCGTACCGCGACGTGTCCGACGGCGCCGGGGAGGTGACGCTCGCGATCCGGTCCTCGCTGGAGCGCGCGGAGGACGACGTCGCCCCCGACGGCGACCTCGAGGCCCGCCTCCTCGCGGCGATGCAGCGGCTGCGGCCCCAGGAGCTCGACCGCGGTGTCTGCCTCGTCGGGCCCCACCGGGACGACCTCGTGCTCACGCTCGGAGACCTGCCGGCGCGGGGGTACGCCTCCCACGGCGAGTCGTGGTCGCTGGCCCTCGCATTGCGGCTCGGGGCGTTCGGCCTGCTCCGCGCGGAGGACCCGGACGGTGAGACTCCCGTCCTCATCCTGGACGACGTGTTCGCGGAGCTGGACACCCACCGGCGTGCCAGGCTGGCCGCCCTCGTCCGGGAGGCCCAGCAGGTCTTCGTCACGGCAGCGGTCCCCGCGGACGTGCCGGCGGAACTGGACGGCCAGCGCTTCCACGTGCGCGCCGGGGTCATCGGCGAGGACGGGCACGATGGGTGAGGATGCCGCCGCCGAGGCACTGAGGCGGGCGCGGGAGATGGCCGGTGGTCCAGCCGGCGCGAAGAAGCGGCGGCGTACCACCGAACCGGGTGGGCTGTCGGCGGGGCCGGGGCTCGGCAACGCCGGGAGCGGGGCGCGCCCGTCGGCCCGCGACCCGCAGCGCGTCGGCGACGTCGCCGACGCCCTCCTCGAGGACCGCGGCTGGCGGGAGCAGGTGGAGGTCGCGAACGTCGTGGGCCGGTGGCGCGCGATCGTCGGCGACGCCGTCGCGGACCACACCACGGTCGAACGTTTCGAGGAGGGCACTCTGGTGGTGCGTGCGTCGTCGACGGCGTGGGCCACGCAGGTCAAGCTCCTCCTCGGGCAGCTCCGGCAGCGGATCGCCGCGGAGGTCGGGCCCGACCTCGTCACGGAGATCGTGATCCTCGGCCCGGCGGGCCCCACCTGGAAGCACGGCCTGCGCAGCGTACGCGGCCGCGGACCGAGGGACACCTACGGCTAGGACGCGTCAGGACGGCCGCTGGCGCGTGCGTCCCCCTTCCGTGTGGGTCACCCCTGCGGCTGTGGACAGGCGCGGAGGAGGGCATTTCCGGAGTACAATGGATTCCAGCAGCCCCGTCCCGTTGACACGCGTGGCCCGTCCGCCCGCGCTGCCCGTGGACCGGGCTGTGATGGTGTCAGGACCTGGCGCCGGGACGAGTTGAGGAGTGGCCGAGTGTCCGACATGACCCCGATCGAGCCGGCGTACGGCGCAGCCGACATCACGGTGCTGGAGGGTCTGGAGGCGGTCCGGAAGCGACCCGGCATGTACATCGGGTCCACCGGCGAGCGCGGCCTCCACCACCTGGTCTACGAGGTGGTGGACAACTCGGTCGACGAGGCCCTCGCCGGGTACTGCTCGCACATCGAGGTCACGTTGCAGGCCGACGGCGGCGTGCGGGTGACCGACGACGGGCGCGGTATCCCCGTGGACATCCACCCGACGGAGGGCCGGCCCACCGTGGAGGTCGTGATGACCATCCTCCACGCGGGCGGCAAGTTCGGGGGATCCGGCTACGCGGTCTCCGGAGGGCTGCACGGAGTGGGCATCTCCGTGGTGAACGCCCTCTCGCGTCGCGTGATCACCGAGGTCCGCCGCCAGGGCCACGTGTGGCGCCAGGTGTTCGAGGACGGCGGCCGTCCGGCCACCACGCTGGTGAGGGGTGAGGCCACCGACGAGACCGGCACCACCCAGACCTTCTACCCGGACCCAGCCATCTTCGAGACGGTCGACTTCAACTTCGAGACGCTGCGCGCGCGCTTCCAGCAGATGGCGTTCCTCAACAAGGGGCTGCGCATCACCCTCGTGGACGAGCGGCCGACGGCGGTGGCGGAGGGGGACGAGATCACGGGGGATGCCGGTGGCACGTCGGACGATCCGCAGCCGGGGCACCGTGAGGTCAGCTACCGGTACGAGGGTGGCCTGGTGGACTACGTGACCTACCTCAACTCGACCAAGAGGGCCGAGGTGGTCCACCCCGGCGTGATCAGCATCGAGGCGGAGGACCCGGACCGGCGCATCTCCCTGGAGATCGCGATGCAGTGGACGAACGGGTACGCCGAGTCGGTGCACACCTACGCCAACACGATCAACACCTCCGAGGGTGGCACCCACGAGGAGGGCTTCCGCTCGGCACTCACCTCGCTCGTCAACAAGTACGCCCGCGACAAGGGCCTCCTGAAGGAGAAGGACGAGAACCTCACGGGTGACGACATCCGCGAAGGCCTGACCGCCGTCGTCTCCGTGAAACTCGGCGAGCCGCAGTTCGAGGGGCAGACGAAGACGAAGCTGGGCAACACCGAGGCCCGCACGTTCGTCCAGCAGCAGCTCTACTCCCACCTGGGGGACTGGCTGGACGCCCACCCCACCGAGGCCCGTGACATCATCCGGAAGGCGCAGCAGGCGTCGGCGGCGCGGATCGCGGCGCGCAAGGCCCGCGAGGCCACCCGCCGGAAGGGCGCGCTCGAGTCCGCGTCCATGCCGGGGAAGCTGAAGGACTGCACCTCCCGGGACGCCTCCGCCTCCGAGATCTTCATCGTCGAGGGTGACTCGGCCGGCGGCTCGGCCGTCCAGGGCCGTGATCCGGAGACGCAGGCGATCCTGCCGCTGCGCGGCAAGATCCTGAACGTCGAGAAGGCGCGCCCGGACCGCGCGATGGGCAGTGAGGCGATCCAGTCGCTCATCACGGCGCTCGGCACCGGGGTGGGGGACGAGTTCGACATCTCGCGGCTGCGCTACCACAAGATCGTGCTGATGTCGGACGCCGACGTCGACGGCCAGCACATCGCGACCCTCCTGCTCACGCTCCTGTTCCGCTACATGCGCCCACTGATCTCCGAGGGGCACGTCTACCTGGCGCAGCCGCCGCTGTACCGGCTGAAGTGGACGAACGCCCCGCACCAGTACGTGTACTCCGACAAGGAGCGGGACGCGTTCCTCGAGCTGGGCAGCCAGGCCGGCAAGCGCCTGCCCAAGGAGGGCGGCGTGCAGCGCTACAAGGGCCTCGGCGAGATGAACGACTCGGAGTTGTGGGAGACCACCATGAATCCGGCGACGCGCACCCTCCGCCAGGTGACCATCGGCGAGGCGGCGGCCGCGGACGAGATCTTCTCCATCCTGATGGGCGAGGACGTGGACGCCCGGCGGAGCTTCATCCAGCGCAACGCCAAAGACGTGCGCTTCCTCGACATCTAGGACCTCTCCATGAGCGACGACACCAACGACACCACCGGGATCGACGTCTCCATGTCGGGGCGCGACCGCATCGAGCAGGTCGACCTCCAGACCGAGATGCAGCGGTCCTATCTCGACTACGCCATGAGCGTGATCGTGGGACGGGCGCTGCCGGACGTCCGCGACGGCCTGAAGCCCGTGCACCGCCGCATCCTGTACGCGATGTACGACGGCGGCTACCGGCCGAACGCCGCGTTCTCCAAGTGCGCGCGCATCGTCGGGGACGTGATGGGCACCTACCACCCGCACGGCGACGCCGCCATCTACGACGCGATCGTGCGGCTCGTGCAGCCCTGGTCCATGCGCCACCCCCTCGTGCTCGGCCAGGGCAACTTCGGCTCGGCCGGCAACCAGTCGGCCGCCGCGCCCCGGTACACCGAGGCGAAGATGGCGCCCCTCGCCCTGGAGATGGTCCGGGACATCGACAAGGACACCGTCGACTTCCAGGACAACTACGACGGCCGTGACCAGGAACCCGTGGTCCTGCCGGCACGGATCCCCAACCTGCTGGTCAACGGCTCGGAGGGGATCGCCGTCGGGATGGCCACCCGGATCCCGCCCCACAACCTCCGCGAGGTGGCCGACGGCGTGCAGTGGTTCCTGGAGCACCCGGACGCCTCGAAGGAGGAACTGCTCGCGGAGCTGATGCTCCGCGTCAAGGGCCCGGACTTCCCCACCGGCGCGACCATCCTGGGGCACCGCGGCATCGAGGACGCCTACCGCACCGGCCGCGGCTCGATCACCCAGCGGGCCGTGGTGTCCGTGGAGGAGATCCAGAACAGGCAGTGCCTCGTGGTGACCGAACTGCCCTACCAGGTGAACCCCGACAACCTCGTGGACAAGATCGCCACGATGGTGCGGGACGGCCGGCTCACCGGGATCGCGGACCTCCGGGACGAGACCTCGGGGCGCACGGGCACGCGCATCGTGATCGTCCTGAAGCGGGACGCGATCCCGAAGGTGGTGCTCAACAACCTCTACAAGCACACCCAGCTCCAGGACAACTTCCCGGCGAACATGCTGGCGCTCGTCGATGGCGTGCCCCGCACCCTGTCCCTCGACGGGTTCGTGCGCCACTGGGTGCACCACCAGCTCGAGGTGGTCGTGAGGCGCACCCGGTTCCTGTTGCGGGCCGCCGAGGACCGCATGCACACCCTCGCGGGCTACCTCAAGGCCCTCGACATGCTCGATGAGGTCATCGCCCTCATCCGGGCCTCCCAGACCACGGACGACGCCCGCTCGGGCCTGATCGCCCTCCTCGGCGTGGACGAGGTCCAGGCGGAGGCCATCCTCTCCCTGCAGCTCCGCCGGCTCGCCGCACTGGAGCGCCAGAAGATCCTGGACGAGTACGCCGAGTTCGAGGCGCGGATCATCGACTACCGCCACATCCTCGCCACCCCGGCGCGGCAGCGCGAGATCGTCGGCACGGAACTCGCGGAGATCGTCAGCCGCTACGGCGACGAGCGCCGCACGGTGATCCTGCCGCACGACGGCGACGTCTCGGTCGAGGACCTCATCCCCGAGGAGGAGGTCGTCGTCACCATCACGCGCGGCGGGTACGCCAAGCGGACGCGCGTGGACAACTACCGCTCCCAGCACCGCGGCGGCAAGGGCGTGCGGGGCGCCACGCTGCGGGAGGACGACGTCGTCGAGCACTTCTTCGTCACCTCGACCCACCACTGGCTCCTGTTCTTCACCACCCTCGGCCGCGTCTACCGCGCCAAGGCGTACGAGCTGCCCGAGGGTGGCCGGGACTCGAAGGGCCAGCACGTCGCCAACATGCTCGCCTTCCAGCCGGGCGAGCGGATCGCGGGCGTCGGCGTCATCAAGGACTACGAGGAGGCCGAGTACCTCGTGCTCGCCACCCGGTCCGGCCTGGTGAAGAAGACGCGCCTGTCCGAGTACGACTCCAACCGTTCCGGCGGCGTGATCGCAATCAACCTCCGCGAGGTCGACGGCGAGGTCGACGAGCTGGTCGCCGGCGCGATCGTGAACGCGGACGACGACGTCATCCTCGTCTCGCGCCACGGCATGTCGATCCGCTTCCACGCGGACGACGAGCAGCTCCGCCCGATGGGCCGCGCCACGTCCGGTGTGGTGGGCATGAAGTTCCGCGAGGGCGACAGCCTGCTGACCATGCAGAAGGTCGTGCCCGGCGCGGACCTGTTCGTGGTCACCGAGGGCGGGTTCGCGAAGCGCACAGCGATCGAAGAGTACCGGGTGCAGGGCCGCGGCGGCCTCGGCATCAAGGTGGCGAACCTGGTGGAGGCGCGGGGCGACCTCGTGGGCGCACTCGTGGTGGAGCAGGGCTGCGAGGTCCTCGCCATCATGGAGCGTGGGAAGATCGTCCGCTCCTGCGTGGACGAGGTGACCCGCACCGGGCGGAACACCCAGGGGGTCACCTTCGCCAAGCCGGACGTGGGGGACCGGATCATCGCCGTGGCCCGCAACACGGAGGACGCAGGCGACGGCGGCCCCGCCGATGGCGTAGCGTCAGACACTAGCGCAGCAGCTCACACCGACGGAGAGACCGCATGACCAAGGAAAGCATCGGCGTCGACCCCCCGCCGGCCCCGCCCGCCACGGAGTCCGACACCCGCGTGATGGACCCCGTGCGGAACGATCCCCGGCTGGCGAGGACCGCCGAGGCCGGCTCTGCCCCGGCGCGGCTGGCGGCGGCGCGCGAGGCGCTCGGGCTGGACACCGGTCCCACGCCCCCGGCACCGCCGCCCCCGGCTGCCGAGCCCCGGCCCGCCCCCCAGCAGGGGTACGCCAGCCTGCAGCGGCCCGGCCTCGGCCCACGGCGGGGG
>DBQX01000031.1:34888-42747 GCA_002305415.1 Actinomycetales bacterium UBA1383
CGGTGGCGATCGGCATCATGATCGTGGCCGGCGCCGCGCTCGTGTGGATCGTCCTGGACACCATGCAGGTGTTCGCCCGCATCAATGACCTGCTCAGCGAGATCGGCAGCACCGAACTGCTCTCGCTCATGGAGTACGTCCGGTTCGACCGCGTGGTCTCCATGGCGACGATCATCGCCGTCGTCGACGTCGTCCTCCTGACCGTCCTCGCCACACTGATGGCGTTCATCTACAACATCGTGGCCGCCCTCGTCGGCGGACTGCACCTCACGCTGACCGACGACTGACGGCGGCGTGACGAATCTCGCGCTCCGCCGGAGCCCGGCGGACCACCCATCGCTTTGTGGCAGGACGCGCGGATGCGATAGTCTCATTCGGCGTCCCCACGGACGCCACGGGCCTATAGCTCAGACGGTTAGAGCGCTTCCCTGATAAGGAAGAGGTCACAGGTTCAAGTCCTGTTAGGCCCACCGGGATGAACACGGGAGGGGCGTTCGTGAAGAGGGTCGTCTGGGCCGCGGTGGGCGCACTCGCCGGTTGGCTCGTGTGGTCCAAGGTCCAGGAGGAGCGGGAGGACCGCGCCCTGTGGGCCGAGGTCACCGACAGCCTCGACGCGGCCCCCGCCAGCAGCATCCCGGCGCAGTCCTGAGGCCTGACCCGGGCCCAGGCGGGGGAGTGGGTGGTCCACAAGGCCAGTCGCGAACCGGATCGGCTCCGGCCGATCACCCGGGGCGGTAGTTCAACGGTAGAACGGGGCCTTTGCAAGGCTCTAATCGGGGTTCGATTCCCCGTCGCTCCACCATCTTTTGCCCATCCCTGTGACCGCTGCCACAGTGGGTCCATGACTGACAGCGCGCGCGAGACCGCGGAAGCGGTCGGTGACAGCCCCGTCCTGCAGTGGGGTGCCCGGCTCGGGTATGCCGCGAGCGGCCTCCTCCACCTGGTGATGGGGTGGATCACGTTCGAGGTGGCGTGGGGTGCCACCGGCCAGGAGGCCGACCAGACCGGCGCCCTCGAGAACCTGGCCGGGACCGCACCCGGGCGCGTCATGCTGTGGGTCGTCGCGGCGGGCTTCGTCCTCCTGGCGCTGTGGCAGGGCACGGAGGCCTTCGCGCGGCACCAGACGTTCGACCGGCTCAAGGCCGTGGGCAAGCTGGGCCTCTACGGGTTCCTCGCCTTCACCGCGATGCAGGTGGTGCAGGGCCGGTCCTCGGGCTCGGAGGACACCAAGGGCATGACCGCCTCGCTGATGACCGAGTCGTGGGGGCGGGTCGCGGTCGCGGTCGCGGGCCTCGTCGTCGTCGGGGTGGGCGCCTACCACGTCCTCAAGGGCGCGAGACGGAAGTTCCTCGAGGACCTCCAGGAGCACCCCGGCACCGCGCTGGTGCGTGCCGGGCAGATCGGGTACGTCGCCAAGGGCATCGCCCTTGCCCTCGTGGGCGGGCTGTTCGTGGCCGCGGCGGTGACGGCGGACCCCGAGAAGGCGGAGGGCCTCGACGGCGCCCTGCGGTCGCTCAGGGGCGTACCGGCGGGCCAGGTGATGCTCACCGTCATCGCGCTGGGCCTGGTGGCCTACGGCGTGTACTCCTTCGGCCGGGCGCGCTACGCCCGCGTCTGAGGCTCCACCTCGCGGCGGAGGTACCGCCACGCCAGGAAGGCGCACAGCGCCCCGTTGAGGAAGCCGAACAGGACGTCCGTGAAGCTGTGCATCCCGCGGTAGAGCCTGGACCAGGCCATCGCGAACGGCATCACCATGCACACGGCCGTGGCCAGCCAGCGCAGGACGGGGTTGGGGATGCGCTGGGCCATCAGCGCGAGCGTGAAGTACATCGCCGCTGCCGCGCCCACGTGGCCGCTGGGGAAGCTGGAGGTGGGCGGGGCGTCGTCGAGCTGGTCGACCTGGGGACGCTCGCGGGCGACGATGGCCGCGGACGTCATGAAGATCGCTGCCTGCAGGGCGACGGCGATCGCGGGGACGATCGCGTACCACCACTCCCGGGTGCGCCACCACACCAGGCCGATGACCAGGGTCCCCAGACCGAGGACGAACTCGGTGTTGCCCACGAGCGAGATCAGGAAGGAGACCTGGTTGAGGAACGGGGTGCGGGAGTCCACCAGGGCATCATTGATGCCCGTCTCGCCGGGCAGGCCACCGAGGGGGCCCGTGATCAGGAACCCTATCCCCACCAGGCCGAGCAGGATGACCAGGCCGGGGAGGAGGGCGCGGCGCGCCAAGTCCCGGGCGGCCTCCGCGCGGGTGGGTGCGGTGCGGTCGAGCTCGTAGCGGTGGATGAAGGTCGTCATGTCTCACTCCTCGCTGGTGTGGGGGGTCGTGGTGGGGGAGGGCGCCGGCGCCCAGCCCACGTAGCCGAGGTAGGACGCCCCCGCCATCGCGACACCGAGCACGACTCCCGCGACGACGTCGGACGGGTAGTGCGCGCCCAGGAAGACCCGGTTGAGGGCGGTCAGGACGACGGCGGCGGCCACCGCCGTCGTGAGGAGGGCGCGCCCCCGGGTGCGCAGCAGCGGCCAGAGCAGCAGCAGGAGGATGAGTCCGGCGGCGGCGGTGTTGGTGGCGTGGCCCGACGGGAAGCTGTAGCCGGGCGGGTCCCCGAGCGCGTCCTCGACCACCGGGCGGGCGCGCTGCACGATGAACTTCACGACGAGTCCGAGCCCCCACGAGACCATGAGCGTCCCGAACGCCCAGGCGGCCCGGGTGGGGAGGCCGCGGCGTCGCCACACCCACAGCGCCACCAGTGAGACGCCGAGGTTCACCCAGCGCGCGTTGAACGCCTCCTGCCACAGCAGCAGCGCCTGGTACAGGGCCGGCCGGTCGCGCGTGAAGTCGGTGGCGGCGCGCACGGCGGCCTCGTCGAAGGCCACGACGCCGCCGGACTCGGAGCGGATCAGGTAGGCGAGCACCGCGACAGGGATGGTCAGGGCGACGGCGAAGATCACCGCCCGGAGCAATCGGCGTGTCCGTGACATCATCCGCTCAGGCTATTGCCGGCCGCGGGGCGAGCGCTCGCCGGGAGGCCCAGCCGGGGGTGTCCACGACGGACCAAAGACCTTCACCCTTCTCGCCATCCGACATATGGTGGTGCCATCCGTCCCCAACCTCGATGCGGAGGAAGATCATGACTGATGTGGTTCTCGATCCAGAAGCCGTCCCCGCGCCGCAGACCTGGCTCGAAGAGGTCTGCGACGCGCTCCACATGAAGCGGAAGGTCCTCGCGGCCGTCACCCCGTCGATCGTCGACCTGGTGCACCACGTGGCCGAGAGTCCCGGCGATCAGGACGACGCCCCGTTGACGGCGTTCCTGATCGGCTTCGCCGCCGCCAAGGACGGCGACTTCTCCGCGGAGGCTGTACAGAGCCGCGTCAACATCGTGGCTCGCGTGCTGGAGAACCACAAGTAGGGGAGAACGCGTGGTGACCGCTGGTGATCCACCGGCGGTCACCTCTGTCTGTGCGGGAGGACCATGAGCGGCTCGTCCGGCGTCCGCGTCGACGCCTGGCTGTGGGCCGTGCGCGTGTTCAAGTCCCGCTCGCTCGCCGCCGCCGCGTGCAAGGCCGGCCACGTGCGCCTCAACGGAGAGCGCGCCAAACCGTCCAGCCTGGTGCGGATCGGCGACGAGGTGGTGGTGCGCGCTGATCGCGAGCGCATCCTGGAGGTACGCGAACTGCTGGTGAAACGCGTGAGTGCGCCCCTCGCCACCGCGGCCGTCATCGACCGCAGCCCACCGCCGCCGCCCCCCGGGGTGTTCGAGGTGCCGCGACGGGAGCGGGGAGCGGGCCGCCCGACCAAGCGCGAGCGCCGCGAGATCACGCGTCTCCGGGGATGGTGAGACGCCCCCGACCGGGCGTGCCGGGCGGGGACGTCTCGACGAGGGGTCAGTCGACCTTGTCCTTGAACTCCTCGGCCTTCTCCTCGGCCTTCTCCTCGGCCTCCTCGGCCGCCGCGAGCGCCGACTCCTCGGCCTTCTCCGCCGCCGCCTCGGCTGCGCCGGCCGCACCGCCGGCGGCCACCGCGACGTCGCCCAGCTTGCGGTCCGGCTCCGCCGGGGTCTTCGCCGACCGGCGAGTGGCGACCTTCTCGATCTTCTCGGAGGTGTCCTCGATGGTGTGCTTCACCTTCTCGGCCGCCTCCTTGGCGGCTTTCTCCGCCTTTTCTGCGGCGTCCCTGGCGGCTTTCTCCGCCTTTTCTGCGGCGTCCTTGGCGGCCTTCTCGGCCTTCGCCGCCGCTTCCTTCGCGGCGTCGGTGGCCTTGTGCGCGGCCTCGCCCGCCTTCCCGGCGGCGCCCTTCGCCGCTCCGGCCGCCCGGTCCGTGAACGACACCGGCGCCGCAGCCGCGCCGCCCTCGCCGCCCTCGACGTCCTGCCAGTACTCCTCGGCCCACGGGTCCTCCACGGGTTGGGTGCGCCGCCACAGCAGGTAACCCGCACCAGCGGCCACCGTGCCGACGAGGATCCACCCGGCCACCTTCATGCCGGTGTGGCTCGACGGCTTCGTGGTGAGCGCCTTCTCGGCCGCCGCACCCGCGAGGCTCGCCTTCTCGACGACGGTCCCCTCGGCGCCCGCCGCGGCCGCGGCGTCGTGCATCGCCTTCTGGATGCGTGGCAGGAAGTCCTCCACGACCTTCTCGTACGCCTCGTCGACGACGGGGCGCGCCTTCTCCGCGACGGCCTCCACCTTCGGGGCGGCGACCTTGACGGACTCCTTCCACACCTTGTCGGCTGTCCTGGCGGCCGTCTCCCTGGCGACGCCGACCTTCGGCTCAACCCAGTGCACGGCCTCCCCGACCTTCGGCTCGGCCCACTGCCTGGCTTCCTCGATGACGGGTTCCACGCGGTGCTTGGCTTCCTCGATGACGGGTTCCACGCGGTGCTTGGCCTCCTCGATCACGGGTTCCACGCGGTGCAGGGCGTCCTTCAGCAGCGGCTCGACCCACTGCTTCGCCTCCTCGACCTTCGGTGCGGCCCAGGCCCCCGCCTCGTGTGCGACGAAGGCCGCCTTGTCGCCGAGAGCGTGGGCCTGCTCGGTGATGACCTGTGAGACCTCGGCAGCCTGCCGGCGCAACTTCTCAACGTCCACGTCTCTGCGCTTGACCATCTCATCTCCTTGTTCCTGGTGCACGTGTCGTACGTGACCGCCCCCACCATTTTGCCCCTTCATGACCGTCTCCGCCGCTGTTGCGGCGGAGCGATACGTGCCGCTGCGCTCTCAGCGAAGCCAGGAGGGCCCCCGCGCGAGCCGCGACGCCTGTCCGTGCCACACTGGTGCCATGAAGGCCACCCTGCACACCTCCCGTGGCGACATCGTCGTCGAGCTGTTCCCCAACCACGCGCCGAAGACGGTTGCCAACTTCGTCGAACTCGCCTCCGGAGGGCGCGAGTGGACCGACCCGCGCACCGGGAGCCGCACGACGGCGCCGCTCTACGACGGCGTCGTCTTCCACCGTGTGATCCCCGGCTTCATGATCCAGGGTGGCGACCCGCTCGGCACCGGCACCGGCGGTCCCGGCTACACCTTCGACGACGAGATCCACCCCGAGCTCGACTTCCGTGAGCCCTACAAGCTGGCGATGGCGAACGCCGGCAAGCGTGGCGGCCGTGGCACCAACGGCTCGCAGTTCTTCATCACCGTCGCGCCGACCACGTGGCTGCAGGGGAAGCACACGATCTTCGGCGAGGTCACGGACCCCGCTTCCCGCGCCGTCGTCGACGCGATCGCGGCGACGCCGACGGGCCGGAACGACCGCCCGGTGACTGACGTCGTCATCACCTCGGTGACCGTCGAGGAGTAACCCCGTGACCTGGGGCGAGCCTGGGCCCGAAGGCCCGCCGACCTGTCCGCGCCACCCGGGCGTCGTGAGCTACGTCCGCTGCCAGCGGTGTGGCAGGCCCACCTGCCCCGCGTGCCAGCGCCCGGCGGCGGTCGGGATCCAGTGCGTGGACTGCGTCGCCGAGGCGGCCCGCGCGCGACGAGGCGCGACGACGATCGCCGGGGGCCGCCCCGTCACGGGCCGCCCCACGGCCACGATCACGTTGATCGGCCTGTGCGTCGTTGCGTTCGGAGGCCAGCTCGTGATCCCCGGATTCACGGGCGACTGGATCTTCGCCCCGTCGATCGGCCAGGTGGAGCCGTGGCGGTTCCTCACCACGGCCTTCCTCCACGGCGGGCTGTTGCACCTCGCGGTGAACATGTACGCCCTCTGGATCGTGGGACCCACCCTGGAGCGCGTGCTGGGTCGCTGGCGTTACGTCGCGCTCTACCTGATCGCCGCCCTCGGGGGATCTGTCGCCGTGCTGCTCCTCGCGTCGCCGACCGGTGGGTCGTGGAACGTCGGGACGGTGGGCGCGTCGGGGGCGGTCTTCGGGCTGTTCGGCGCGCTCGGCCTGACCATGCGGCGGCTCAAACGCAGTGACTCCCAGATCGTCCTGCTGATCGTCATCAACTTCGTGCTCGGCTTCGTGATCGCGAACGTCTCGTGGCAGGCCCACCTGGGTGGGCTCGTGACCGGAAGTGCGCTGGCGGCCGCCTACCTCTTCGCCCCAAGGCACAGCCGTACGCCGGTTGCCGTGGCCATCACCGTTGTGGTCCCGCTCTTGCTCATCGTTCTCGCGATGCTGAAGTACGCGGCAGTGTGAGCGGGCTGGGAGCGATTTGTGAATGTGATGTGAACTACACTCCTGTGGTTATCCCCGGAGTTACCCACACCTGTGAACAACAGGGGTGTGATTCGCCTGCGACCCGCCTGACCGCCTCGCCAGCCTTGAGGTGGGGTTGTTGGCGATGATTACACGGTGCCGGACTGTTCGGCCGCGGGTGGCGAGTTGGCCGGCGACGTCCTGGTCGGTGGAGGAGACCCGGCGTACCCGATCCGTGCTCCGGTGCGTGGCGTCACGTCTGGAGTCTCGCACGGATGTGTTGCAAAAGCCCGAAAACACACTTGGTGCAATAGGGGAAACGCCTGGTGGTGGGGTGTGGCGTTGGGGTGTGCCCCAGCGCCCTTGTGCAACACCTACAACGGGGCGACGGCGCCCGTGGAGGACGCGGCCGTGAACCCACACGTAGCAGCCTGTGAGCCGGCTGTCAGCACGCGACCCAGCTGCGGACGTGTCTGCTCCAGCGGGCGGGCTGGCGAGATCTGTGTGTGGAGGGATCTTACAGGGTCCTGTCGCGCGGGGTACCACCCATCATGGAGACTGGGGCTTATGACCGGTCTTGACGTTCCGGGGGATGTCGGCGCGTTGGTGTGCGGCGCGTTGAACCCTGTCCTTGAGCCTCGCGGCTTTGCCTCTGGCCAGGTCGGTTCGCGCGGGGACGAGGTCGGTGTCGTGTTCTGTTCCCCAGGTTCGGAGTTCCGTGCGCGTTTTGGGAGCCTGGACGGTGAGGACGCGGATGGTTCCGAGGCGCCGTTCTGCGTCGACGTCAACGTCTACGTCCGGGCAGGCCGGCTCGACGAGGTGCGCCTGGATGGCACCGGACTGGGCGAACTCCTGGAACGCGTCGGACGCCCGGACCTTGCTCCCGAGGGTGCCGGACTTGACCGGCCCGCCTATCCCGGGAGCGCGGCCGGTGGTTTCGCGTTCGCGACGCTGGTGGCCGTCGATGGCGGCGCGGAGTCCGTCCCGGTAGCGGTGGTGACCAGTTCGACCGGCCCGCTCTGTGAGATGCCACTCGGGGCGGCCCTTGCCCGGGCTGCGGTCCTTCTCGATGCCGTCTTCACCGCAGCCGAGCGTCCCACGGCCACGTGACTCGGCTGGGGTGAACGAGGTGGGGGGTGGGGCGGGTCACGCGATCTGGAAGGTGTCGTCGCCGACTTGGACGATGAGTCGGAGGTGGCCGCCGAGTGC
>DBQX01000028.1 GCA_002305415.1 Actinomycetales bacterium UBA1383
GCTCCGCCGTCTCGACGGCGCGGCGGACGAGCCTGCCGCGAGGGACGCGCTCGCGCCGGAGGGACCAGGGCGCCGGGCCTTCCTCGTGGGCGCCGGCGTCGTCGCGGTGCTCGCCGCGGCCTCCGCGGGAACGGGCCGCTGGTTCCTCGAGCAGGGCAGGCGCGTGCTCGCCGGCCGCGAGAGCGTGCTGCTGCCCGCGGCGGCGGAACAGGCGGCTCCACCGACGCCGGCGATGTCGTTCCCGGAACCGGAGCCCCTCGTCACCCCCAACGAGGACTTCTTCCGCATCGACACCGCGCTCAGCGTGCCCCGGGTGGACCTGGACTCGTGGCGGGTGCGGATCCATGGGCTCGTGGACCAGCCGTACGAGCTGAGCCTCGACGACCTGCTCGCCATGGACCTCGTGGAGCGCTGGGTCACCCTCACGTGCGTGTCCAACACCCTGGGCGGCTCACTCATCGGCAACGCGCTCTGGCTCGGTGTCCCGCTCGGCGTGCTGCTGGAGCGTGCCGGGGTGCGACCGGGCGCTGACCAGGTGGTGGGCCGGTCGGTGGACGGGTTCACGGTCGGGTTCCCGACCGCGGCGGCGCTGGACGGACGGGACGCCCTCGTCGCCGTCGGGATGAACGGCGAGCCGTTGCCGTTCGAGCACGGCTTCCCGGCCCGCCTCGTGGTGGCGGGACTGTACGGCTACGTCTCGGCCACCAAGTGGCTCTCGGACATCGAGCTGACCACGTGGGACGCGTTCGACGCCTACTGGGTGCCGCGCGGGTGGGCCAAGGAGGCCCCGATCAAGACCCAGTCGCGGATCGACACCCCGCGCAGCGGCACCCGGCTGCCCCAGGGGTCGCGCGTCGTCGCCGGGGCAGCGTGGGCGCCGGGCACCGGCATCGAGCGGGTCGAGGTACGCCTCGACGACGGGCCCTGGCAGGAAGCGGAGCTCGCCGAGTCACTCGACCGGAACAGCTGGCGGCAGTGGCGCCTCCCGTGGGACCCGGAGCCCGGCGTCCACGTGCTCCGCGTGCGCGCGACCGATGCGACCGGCTACACCCAGACGGAGGAGCGCACCCCTCCGGCGCCCGACGGCGCCACCGGCTGGCACACCGTACGCGTCACGGTCACCGACTGACGGCCTCCGGCAGCCGCCCCACCTCGGTCACCAGGCCGGTCTCGAGCGAGTAGACCGCCGCGACGATCGTGAGCGCCTCCTCCGCCAGGGCGGCAGCGATCGTCTCGGACCAGAGGGGCAGGTGCCGCATGATCTCGCGCGCGTGGACCGCCGAGGCCTCCTCCGCGGGGGCGCCCAGTACCGCGGCGGAGACGCGGTCCACGATGTCACGAACGTGTTCCGGCGCCGACGACGTCCCGTTCGCGACCTCCACGGCGGCGCGGAGCGCACCACAGGAGGTGTGGCCCAGCACCACGAGGAGGGGCACCCTCAGGGCGGTCACCGCGAACTCGAGCGAACCGAGGACCACGTCATCCGCCACCTCGCCGGCCGTCCGGACGGTGAACAGGTCGCCGATGCCCTGGTCGAAGGCCAGTTCGGGGGGGATACGCGAGTCGCTGCACCCGAGGACCGCGGCGGTCGGCGCCTGCCCGGCCAGCAGGGCCTCGCGCCGCTCGGGCCGTGACCGCGGGTGCAGCTGCGCCCCGGCGGCGAACCGCTGGTTGCCACGGAGCAGGTGGACCCAGACCTCCTGGGCGTCTGGACGGGGGGCGTTCATGTGGTCACCTCGTGATCGGCGTCGGGGCGGGACGCGGCGGGCGCCGCCTCGTCGAGTCGGCGGCGCGCGCCGTCGAGCAGCGCCTGGCAGTGGGCGGCGAGAGCCTCGCCACGCTCCCACAGCTGCAGCGCCGCCTCCAACGGTACGTTCCCCGCTTCGAGGGCGCGCACCACCTCCGCCAGCTGGTCGCGGGCCTCCTCGTAGCCAAGGGCGGCGATCGCGGGGGTGTCGGTCATGGTTCCTCCGTAGGGGTGGGGGCGGGGTGGATGGCGGTGACCGCTGCCTCGAGACGGCCGCGGGCGAGTCGGATGTCGAGCGCGTCCCCCGGGGCGAGGGCCGCGGCGTCGTGCACCACGTGCCCGCGCGCCCGCACCACCGCGTACCCGCGCTCGAGGGTGGCGGCGGGGGACAGGGCGACCACCTGCGCCCGCAGCCGCGAGACCTCGGAGGCGGCCCGGTCGAGGCGCCACGCCAGCGCGCGTCGCAGCTCGCGCCGGGCGGCGCGCAGGGCCTCGGCGTGGCGGTCGAGGACGGTACGCGGCTCCGCGAGGACCGGCCGGTTGCGCAGGGCCGTCAGGACGGACTGCTCGCGGGCGAGCGTGTGGGCGAGGGCGGCGCGCATGCGCTCGCGGGCGTGGACGAGGGCCCGCGCCTCCTCGGCGACGTCCGGCACGATCCGCTTGGCCGCGTCCGTCGGGGTGGAGGCGCGGTGGTCGGCGACCAGGTCGAGCAACGGCGTGTCGGTCTCGTGCCCGATGGCGGAGACGATCGGGGTGCGGCAGGCGGCCGCGACCCGGATCAGGTGCTCGTTCGAGAACGGCAGGAGGTCCTCCACGGAGCCGCCCCCGCGCGCCACCACGATCACCTCCACCCGCGGGTCAGCGTCCAGTTCGGCGAGGGCGCGGGAGACCTCGGCAACGGCGTCCGGCCCCTGGACGGCCACCTCCCGGATCTCGAACCGCACCCGCGGCCAGCGGGCCTTCGCGTTCACGACGACGTCGTGCTCGGCCTTCGACTCGCGCCCGCACACGAGACCCACGACCGCGGGCAGGAACGGCAGGGGGACCTTCCGCGCCGGGTCGAAGAGCCCTTCGCCGGCCAGGACCCTCTTGAGGTGCTCGATGCGCGCCAGCAGCTCGCCCAGCCCGATCGGACGGATCTCGCGTGCCTGCAGCTGCAGCGTGCCGCGGCGGGCCCAGAACGTGGGCTTCGCATGCACGATCACCCGGGCGCCGTCGACGATCCGCACGGTGCTGGCCGCGAGGTCGCGCGCACTGATCACGAGGGGGATGGACATATCCACGTCACTGTCCCGCAGCGTCATGTACGCCATCGGCGCCCCGGGGCGCCGGCTGATCTCCACGAGCTGGCCCTCCACCCACAGCGCGGACATCCGGTCCACGTACTGGGTGATCTTCATGATCAGCAGCCGCAGGGGCCACGGGTTCTCGGGGGTGGTCTCCGCCGCCGTGGCGGCGAGCTGGCGCCGGACGGGCTGGTTCATGGCACACAGCATCACACGAACCGCTGACGGCGTGTGATCGCGGGGTGACGGACCCCGACCGCGGGGTGACCCGGCCCCGACCCGGACCGGTGACCCCGGGGCTCCTCTCGCCAGCTGCCCACCTTGGACGGTCCGATACCCCGCCACGTACCCTTGGGGGGTGACTCAGACCGAGCCAAGCACGCGTCCCGCCTTCTCGCTCGCCGGGGCGTCCGCCTTCCCCGACGAGGTTCCCGCCGTCACGCCCGGCGCCCGCGCCGTGCCGGGGAGGAGGATCCTCCTCGCCGCGCCGCGCGGCTACTGTGCCGGGGTGGACCGCGCCGTCGACGCCGTCGAGAAGGCGCTGGAGCACTACGGACCGCCGGTGTACGTGCGCAAGGAGATCGTCCACAACCGGTTCGTGGTGGAGACGCTCTCGCGCCGTGGCGCGATCTTCGTGAACGAGACCGATGAGGTGCCGGAGGGCGCGCGGGTGGTGTTCTCCGCGCACGGCGTATCGCCCGCGGTACACGCCCAGGCCGCCGCCCGTCGCCTCGCCACCATCGACGCCACCTGCCCGCTCGTGACCAAGGTCCACAAGGAGGCGGTGCGCTTCGCGACCGCGGACTTCGACATCCTGCTGATCGGGCACGAGGGGCACGAGGAGGTCGAGGGTACGCAGGGTGAGGCGCCGGACCACATCCAGGTGGTGAACGGGCCGGAGGACGTGGACCATGTGGTGGTCCGGGACCCGGAACGGGTAGTGTGGCTGAGCCAGACCACGCTCTCAGTGGACGAGACGATGGAGACCGTGCGACGGCTCCGCGAGCGGTTCCCCTCCCTGCAGGATCCGCCGTCCGACGACATCTGCTACGCGACCCAGAACCGGCAGGGCGCGGTGAAGGCACTCGCATCCCGCTGCGACGTGGTGATCGTGGTCGGGTCCGCGAACTCCTCCAACTCGGTGAGGCTGGTCGAGGTCGCCCTCGAGTCGGGTGCCGGTGCCGCCCACCGCGTCGACACCGCGGCGGAACTGGACCCGGCGTGGGTGGCCGATGCGACGACGGTGGGGCTGACCTCCGGGGCGTCCGTGCCCGAGATCCTGGTGCGCGACGTCGTCACGCGCCTCGGGGAGCTCGGCTTCGGTGAGGTGGAGCAGGTACGCACCGCGACCGAGGACATCATGTTCTCCCTGCCGAAGAACCTGCGCGCCGACCTGAAGGCAGCCGGCGAGAACCCGGACTCGCGGCGGGCACGGTTGTAGCACCCCCGGCCCTCCAGGGGAGGGCCCGCCCGGGGCGGGGGTGGCGCCGCCGAATGGTTCTAGGAAAAAAGTCCCAGGAGAGTGCATCCAAACCCGGGGGTCCACCGGAAGTAGTGAGTGCAAGCACAGACCGCCCCTCCGGGGCCCTGACCACAAGGACACACGATGCGCAAGACCCCCATGATCATCGCGGCTTCTTCGATCGCGCTGCTCGGCCTGGCCGTCCCCGCCCAGGCGGACAACCACGAAGTGAAGCTCTCCGTTCTCCACGGCGTTCCGGACCTCACGGTCGACGTGTACGTCAACGGCGACCTGACCCTCGACGACTTCGAGCCCGGCGACCTCGCCGGCCCGCTCGACCTGCCCGCGGGCACCTACTCCGTGGCGATCACCGCCGCCGACGCCGCCGACGCGAGCGCCCCGGTGCTCGGCCCGATCGACCTGCCGCTCGAGGCGGGCAACAACTACACCGCTGTCGCGCACCTGAAGGCGGACGGCACCCCCACTGCCTCCCTGTTCACCAACGACATCTCCGAGATCGCCGCCGGTGAGGGCCGCCTCACCGTCCGGCACGTCGCGGCCGCTCCCGCCGTCGACGTCCTCGCGGGCGGCTCCGCCGTGATCACCAACCTCGCCAACCCGGACGAGGCGAAGCTGGACCTGGCCGCCGGCACCATCTCCGCCGCGGTGGCCGCCACCGGCACCACCGAGCCCGTTCTCGGCCCGGCCGACGTGGTCGTCTCGGAGGGCGTCTCCACGATCGTCTACGCGTGGGGCAGCCTTGAGGGCGACAACCTCGCGCTCGCCAGCCAGACGATCGAGGGCCTCGGCTCCGCCCCGCACGGCGTGCCCACCGGGCAGGTCGAGGTCGTGGAGCGTGGCGCGAACATGGGTCTCCTCGCCGGTCTCGGCGCCCTCATGATCCTCGGCCTTGGCGCCACCGCCCGCGCCGTGACCATCAGGAAGTGACGTCATGAGACGGCTCCTCGGCACTGCCGCGGTCGCCGCACTCCTCCTCGCGGGCTGCGCCGCTCCGGCGGCGCAGCCCGTCGGGCGCGGGTGGGAGGCGGCCACCTCCGCCGCCGACGGCACCACCTCCGGGACCTCGTCGCGGAACGACGGCGAGCGTGCCCCCGCCTACCCGGCCCCCACCCCGGTGCGTGAGGTCACCATCCAGGAGGCCAGCCTCCCGGAGGCCAGGGACGTGATCGCTCCGGTCCGACTGGACTACGGGGCCATCGGCGCGTCCATGCCGGTCGACCCGGTCGGTGTCGCCCCGGACGGCCAGATGGAGATCCCGGAGGACGCGCTGCGGGCCGGCTGGTACCGGTACGCGGCCTCCCCGGCCGACGACGCCGGTTCGGTGGTCGTGGCGGCGCACGCCGGATCCTTCGTCACTCCCCGGGGCCCCCTGTACGACCTGCGGGACGCGCGGGTCGGGCACACGGTCGAGCTGACCGACGCGAACGGCACCACCACGACATGGTCGGTGACCGCCGTCGAGCAGCTCGGCAAGGTGACCATCGACTTCGGGCGCTACTTCGACCGGACCGGTCCGCGCCGCCTCGTGCTGATCACCTGCGGTGGCCGGTGGGACGCCGAGCGGCAGAGCTACGACGACAACATCATCGTGACTGCGGAACCGCTGTCCTGACGATCCTGTCTAGAATGGCCGAAAGAAACGGAGATGATCGCAGCCCTGGAGGTGAGAGCGGTCGAGCAGGTCGACGAGTTGGCTCAGGGATTCGCCGCAGGCGAGCCCGAGTCGATGCGGCATGCGTATGACCGGTACTCGCCGATGGTCTACTCCCTCGCCCTGCGCTCACTCGGGAACCGGGATGACGCCGAGGACGTCACGCAACAGGTCTTCGTGTCCGCGTGGCGGTCCCGGCACACCTACGACCCTGATCGTGCCGCCCTCGGGTCGTGGCTCGTCGGGATCACCCGGCGGAAGGTCGCGGACCACTGGGAGACCTTCTCCCGGGTGCGGCGCTCCACGGAGGCCGCGATCGCCCACCTCGACCCCGACCCGCGAGTGGCGGACACCGGGGTGGTGAACCGGGTCCTCATCGCGGACGCACAGGAGGGCCTCGGGTCACCGCAGAAGGAGATCCTGCGGATGGCCTTCTTCTCCGACATGACACACGCGACGATCGCCGAGCACCTGAACCTTCCCCTGGGCACGGTGAAGTCGCACATCACACGCAGTTTGAAACGGCTCCGAGAGACGATGGTGGTGACAGATGCAGCACTTGACTGACGACCAGCTCGCGCTGCTCGCCGTCGACGGCTTGGGCGCCCTGCCGCACGAGGCGGCCGAACACCTCGACACCTGCCGGGTGTGCGCGCAGGAGCGCGCGGTGTGGGCGGAACTGACCGCCGCGCTGCGCGACCCCGAGATCCTGGAGCACCCGTCGGACGACGTCTGGGCGCGCATCGCCGCCGAACTCGACGCGGACGCCGCGACGACCGCCCCCGAGCCGGCCCCGCCGGCCGCTCCCCCGGTCCCGCCGGGTACCGCCCCCACCATCGTCAGCGTGGCGACTCCTGACAACGTGGTGCCGCTGCGCCGTCCGTCCGGGCGCCCGTGGATCCGCCGGATCGCCCTCGCCGCCGCCGCCAGCTTCGCGCTGGGGGCGGCCAGCATGGGCGTCTACCAGAGCCTGACCGGGGGCCCCCGTCCCGAGGTGATCCAGGCGATCGGTCTCGACCCGTTGCCGGGCTGGAGCGAGGCCGGCACCGCCACCCTCGAGTCAATCGACGGCGAACTCGTCCTCGTGGTCGAGCTTCCGGACACGCTGGAGGACGGCTTCCGCGAGGTGTGGCTCATTGACCGCAACGTGGAGCGCCTCATCAGCCTCGGGGTCATGAACGGTGACCGGGCCGAGTTCGCGCTTCCGGAGGGAGTCGACCTCGACGAGTACGTGATCGTCGACATCTCCCGGGAGGACTTCGACGGCGATCCGTCGCACAGCGGCGACAGCATCGTGCGGGGCAGCTTCGCCTAATCGGCGGGCGATTCTGAGTCCTCGTGGTGGACGCTGACCGGGTCAGCCCGCGAGCCGCTCGGGATTCAGCGCCGCGGCGGTGAACTCGCGAACCTGGGCCGAGTCCCCGTCGATCTCGGCCACGGACGGTGCGTCCGCGGCGAGCGTCTCGAACTGGCGTGCCGTGACCAGCAGCCGCGACTCCAGTGACGCCACCGCCTTGTTGTAGGCCGCCACGGACGCCTTCAGGGACCTCCCCACCTGTGTCATGTGACTGGCCACCACCCCCAGCCGCTCGTAGAGCGTGCGGCCGAGCTGCAGGAGTTCCCGTGCCTGCTCGGAGACCTCGTGGTGCGCCCACACCGCGGCCACCGCGCGCAGCAGGGCGAGGAGGGATGCGGGGGACACCGGAGCGACGCCGCGGCGCAGGGCGTGGTCGAGCAGCGCCGGGTCGGCGTCGAGTGCGGCGGCCAGCAGCGCTTCGGAGGGCACGAACATCACGGTGACCTCGGCATCTCCCAGCTGTTCGTGGTACGCGCGCCGGGCGAGTGCGTCCACGTGCGACCGCAACGCCCGCGCGTGGGCCGCCTCGAGTTCCCGCCGCCGGGCGAGCGACGCCTCATCGTTGCCGCGGATCGCCGATGCCTGCAGCCACGCGTCGAAGGGCACCTTCGCGTCGATCGGGAGTGAGCGGCCACCCGGGAGGCGCACGATGACGTCCGGTCGGGACGTGTCGCTGATCGTCTCCTGGGTGGTGAAGTCCACGTGGCGCAGCATGCCCGCCGCCTCGAGGAGCCGCTGGAGCTCCATCTCGCCCCACTGGCCGCGCACGGACGTGGAGCGGAGGGCCGACGCCAGCGACGTCGTCGTGCGGCGCAGCTCCTCAGTGCTCTCCCGTGCCGTGGTGAGCTGAGACGTGAGGGCCGAGTACTGCTCGATGCGCTCACGCTCGAGCAGCGACACCTGGTTCCCGAGCCGTTCGAGTGAGGAGGCGACCGGCGCGAGGGCCCGCAGCACGTCGTGGTCACGTGCCGCCCGTTCCCTCAGTTCGCCCGCCTCCTCCGCGAGCCGTTCGGAGCGGGCGACGGCGGCCGCGAGCTCGCTGCGCGTCCGGCCCGAGCGGGCGGTGGCGGCCAGGTAGCCGATCAGCAGTCCCGCGGCGAGGAAGGCGAGGGGAAGGAGGAGGTCCATGACCACCACCGTGCCACGGGCCACTGTCAGGATCCCGGAGGGGGTGCGTGCGTCGTCGCCTAGACTTGTCCCCCGTGGCCCTCACCATCGGAATCGCCGGCCTGCCCAACGTCGGCAAGTCCACCCTGTTCAACGCGCTCACGCGTGCCACCGTGCTCGCGGCCAACTATCCATTCGCCACGATCGAGCCCAACATCGGCATCGTGCCCCTGCCCGACCCCCGGCTCGCGGTACTCGCGACGATGTTCCACTCCGAGCGGATCGTGCCGGCCACCGTCTCGTTCGTGGACATCGCCGGCATCGTTCGGGGAGCGTCCGAGGGGGAGGGGCTCGGCAACCAGTTCCTGGCGAACATCCGCGAGGCGGACGCGATCTGTGTGGTGACCCGCGCGTTCGCTGATCCGGACGTCGTGCACGTCGAGGGCCGGGTGGATCCCAGGGACGACATCGAGACCCTCACCACCGAGCTGATCCTCGCCGACATGCAGACCCTCGAGAAGACCATCCCCCGGCTGGAGAAGGAGGTGCGCGGGAAGAAGACGGACGCGGCGGTCCTCGCCACCGCCCACGCCGCGCTCGACGCGCTCGCCCGGGGAGAGCTGCTCTCCGCCGTGGCCGCGCGCGGCGGCCTCGACCGGGACCACCTGGCCAGCTTCCAGCTCATGACCGCCAAGCCGTTCATCTTCGTCTTCAACACCGACGACGCCGGTCTCGCCGACGCCGCGCTCCGGGCGGAGCTGTCGGCGCTGGTCGCGCCCGCCGAGGCGATCTTCATGGATGCGAAGTTCGAGGCCGAGCTCGTGGAGCTCGAGGAGGATGAGGCCCGCGAGATGCTCGCGGAGTCCGGCCAGGACGAGGCGGGCCTCGACAAGCTCGCGCGCGTGGGCTTCGCCACCCTCGGCCTGCAGACCTTCCTCACTGCTGGCCCCAAGGAGGCCCGCGCGTGGACGATCCGCAAGGGCTGGACCGCGCCGCAGGCCGCCGGGGTGATCCACACAGACTTCCAGCGTGGCTTCATCAAGGCGGAGATCGTCAGCTACCACGACCTCGTGGCGGCCGGCTCGATGCACGAGGCCCGCGCCCGGGGCCAGGTACGCATGGAGGGCAAGGACTACGTCATGCGCGACGGCGACGTCGTGGAGTTTCGCTTCAACGTCTAGCGTCGGTGTGTCGCTGGCGGCGGGTGGTGCGGCGTGTTGCCGGTGGGGGGTGTCCCTATGGTTCCTGTCAAGCGGCGGCTGGTGTTCTTGGTTGGTAGTAGGTGCCGTTGCGGAGCATGGCGTGAAGGACGTCGACGCGTCGTCGGGCGAGGCAGACGAGGGCGGCGTTGTGTTTCTTCCCAGCGGCGCGTTTGCGGTCGTAGTAGGCGCGTGAATCAGGATCGTGGAGGGCTGCGAAGGCCGAGAGGAACAGTGCTCGTTTGAGGTGTTTGTTCCCGCCGCGTGAGGGATGCTCTCCGCGGATGCTGGATCCGGATCGCCGGGTGACCGGGGCCAAGCCAGCGTAGGCCGCGAGATGGCCTGCGGTGGGGAACGCGGAGCCGTCACCGACGTCGAGGAGGAGTCTGGCTGCGGTCCTGATGCCGACTCCAGGCATTGACATCAGGAGCTGGGAAAGAGGGTGCGCATCGAGGGCCTCCTCGACTTGTTTGGCGGCCTCAGCGCGCTGCGTGAGCAGGCCCTGGAGTTGGGCTGCGAGCTGGGGCAAGACCAGCTCGGCTGCCCGGGTGCCGGGGACGGTCACGGTTTGCTCTGTCAGGGCCTTCACGATGGCCTCGACAAGGCGCTCGTGCATGCGTGGCGCCAGCGCTTTGGCGGTGGTGGTGAGACGGCGCCTACCGGCGTCGGCGAGTCCGGTGGGGCCGCAGTACTTGGCCAGTAGGGCCAGCACTGCGGGGTGGCTGATGTTGCCGCCGATGGCGCGTTCGAGCGCGGGGTGGATCTGGGTCAGGAGGCCGCGGATCCGGTTGGAGACGCGGTTGACTTCGCCTGCGAGGTCGTCGTCGAACCCGACGATCACGGCGAGGTCGGCGATCAGGTCGTCGTCGCCGCCGACTCGGCGCAGCGCGTGGGGCATGGTGCGGCCGGCCTCGGCGATGATGTAGGCGTCGCGGGCGTCGGTCTTCGCGTTGCCCGGGTGGAGATCGGCGATGCGGCGCATCGCCAGTCCCGGTAGGTAGGCGACCTCGATACCCATCGCGCGAGCCACCGTGACCGGCAGGGCGCCGATCGTGGCGGGCTGGTCCACGATCACCAACACCAACCCATGGGCGGTGAGCTTGGCGAACACCTCACGTAGAGCAGTCTCATCCTGGGGCAGGGCCTTGTCATGCAGTCGTTTCCCGCCAGCGTTGAGGGCGGTGGCGTGGTGGTGTTCTTTGCCGACGTCGAGGCCGACGAACACGTCGAAGCGGTGTTGGTCCATAGCGGTCCTCCTCAGAGGGTTCCATTCTGGCCGCAAGTCAGGCGAAGATCGTCGGCACCCACGTTACGAGAGGCCACGCTGTCATGCAGCGGGCCGTGTCCCTATCAGCGATCAACCCACGCCACCAGGACCCGGTGACAACACCCCCCGGATCATCAACGACAGGGGCAGTAAGTCATGCCGGGCCTGGCGACCAGAACCCCGACCATCGGGGATACCTAGAAGGTAACGGGGCGCGCCCACCCCTACGCGCCCACTCCCGGGCGGCCTCAGTCCGGGGCGGCGATCGCCCGCGCGATCTCGGCCTGTCGCACGAGGAAGGCTGGTTCGTCGAGCCGCTTCCGACGCATCCACGTCGTGACCTCGGATCCGCACTTGGAGGCATTGCAGGACCGGCACGCCGGCACGACGTTGGCGAGCGTGTAGCGCCCGCCGCGCAGGATCGGGATCACACAGTCCTTCTGGAGGTGCGGATCGGCCGCCCCGCAGTAGGCGCAGCCGCCCCACGCGGTGGTCAGTGCCCGCCACTGGGCGTCCGTCAGGTCGTGCTCGACTCTCGCCATCCGGCGCTTCCGCCGCCGGGCGTAGGTCCCGGCTCTGCCACGGGTCGCCACAGGCTCGAGCCTACGCCCCGCCGCAGGCTCGAGCCGTGCGCGGAGGTTGGCGCGCCCCGCGCTACAGCGCGAAGCGGAAGGTCTCCTTCCCAGCGGCGTCGGCCGCCGTGATCGTGAACGTGTGCTCCGAGAGGTTCGCCTCGAGCGCGGCCTGGTGACCGTTCCGCCTCCAGGCGAGGGAGAGGCGGTCCGCGGCGGTGTCCCCGACCTGGCACTCGGCGTCGAAGCCGAACGCGGGGCAGGTGTTCCGGAAGCGGAGAAGCTCGAGCTGCTGCAGTACCACCGGCTTCGTCAGGCCCTCCGCGACGTCCGTCATGGTCAGGTTGGTGCGGTTGATCTCCTTGTGCCCGCCCGAGCCGGCCTTCTCCACCGCCGCGTGGTTGTTCTTCCCCGCGAACAGGTCGAGGTACCACACCTGCGGCTTGCCGGGCATGAACAGCTGGATGGCGCGCGCCAGCAGGAGCCGGGCGTCGTCCTCCCCGAGGGCGCTGTAGTAGGTGGCGTTGACCTGGTAGTACATCTTCTTCTGACCGTGCAGGTCCTTGACATAGCCGCCGCGTCCCTTCACGGTCTCGATGAGGGCGTCGATCTCGTCGTCGCTGAGCAGCCCCTTCAGGTCCAGCAGCGGGATGCCGTCGTGGCATCCCAGCATGTTCACCGTGCGGATGCCCTTGTCGAGGATGTCGCTGATCCACCGGCGGAGCGTCGTGGCGTCGTTCCGTTCGAACGCGTCGATGAGGAGGCCCGGGAGGAAGAAGTCATAGGTCATGAACCCCTTGCTCGAGATGGTCTCGTGGATCCCCTCCTCGTACCGGCTGTGGATCTCGGGCAGGAGCTTCACGCCGTGGCGGTCAGCCAGCTGCTTGACGCGGTCCAGCAGGTCCCACGTGCCCGGATCGTTCAGGAAGTTCTTCTCGCCCGGTTCCTTCGGCGCGTAGGCGAAGGCGTCGAGCCGGACGATCTGGGCCCCGTACCCCGCGAGGGTCGCGAGCGTGTCGGAGTAGAAGTCCCACACCAGCGGGGACTTGATGTTGAGGTCCATCTGTCCCAGGTACTTCCGGCGCGACTCCAGGAGGTCCACCACGGTCGCCTTGTGGGACTCGAACCCGCTGAAGTCCGCGTCGGCGGGGGCGGCACCGGCATCGAGGGCGGCGTTCACGCGGTGCGCGAGCAGGTCCGCCGAGGCGTACTGCAGGGCTGACGCTGCCATGAGGTCCTGCGCGTCCACTCGCGGGTAGCGCACCTCCTGGTAGAAGGTGTTCCAGTAGGGCTTCTCGGTGCCGTCCGGCAGCCGCACCATGAGGATGGGCAGTCCAGGCTTGCGGAAGAACATGTCCTTGATGAGTTCCTGGTCGGGCTCGATGTAGCCTTCCGGAGTCATCTCGCCGTGCCCGGCCCAGAACGCGTTCCAGTCGATGAAGAAGTCCTTGTACGCGGACCGCTCGCCCCGCGCGAGGATGTCCTGGAACGGCGCCGAGAGCACGGAGGCGTGGTTGAGGATGAAGTCGAACTTGAAGTCGATCCCCTCGTCCTGCAGGGCCTCGAGGTCCTCCACCGAGGCGTACAGCTCGTTCAGCCCGTAGTCGATCACGGAGAAGCCGCGGTCCAGGTCGGTGTTGAAGATGCTGGGCAGCATGTACATCGACTGGAATACGTCACGGAGGGCGGGTTCGCGGATGAACGCCACGAGGTCCGCCACGGTGCCCCCGACGCTGTCCGGATAGACGTTGAGCATGGGGCCGGCACCGGGCAGGTCCTTGCCCATCCGGCGGAGGTACGCGTCGTAGTCAAGCAGCTCGCCGGTCTTGGCGAGGATGATCTTCGCCTTGTGGGCCTGGGAGTGGAGGAGTGCCTGCTCCAGCTCGAGCACCATCGTCGTGAACGGGCTGTCGACGGCGCCGTCCCGCGCCCGCGACCGCCGGTGGGCCAGGGTCTCCTCCGGGGTGCTGTTGAGCAGGATCGGGATGTCGACGCCGCGTACGTTGTCGTTGTTGCCGTGGGTCCACTCGACGACGATCACCTGGACGCCGCTCATGTCCACCGAGTCGTACCACAGTTCGTTCTCGGTCCGGCCCATGCGCTTGAGCAGCAGCGTGGGTGCCCCGTCCTTGAAGGCGGCGATGATGCGGTTCACCTCGGCGAAGTCGATCTCCTTGTCGCTGCCGAGGTAGCCGGTCAGCGCCTTCCGCCCGGCCTTCTGGTACGTGCGCAGCCACGGGTGCACCGCGACGAGCGCGGGGTCAGCATCGGTCCCCGCCTCCTGGAGCCCGGCGAGGGCGTCCCGGACGGAGTCGTCGTACTCGCCCTTCGTGACCAGGCCGGCGAGTCCGCCGGTCCGGAAGACCCGCAACCGCTCGGCGTCGTTGTACCGCGGGATGCGGCGGGGGTAGTTGTCGCCGGAGAGGACGTATGCCCCGACGCCGCGGGCGTTCAGGTAGTACGCGAGCAGCGAGCCGGTCTCGGACTTGCCGACGCCGGAGCCGCCGTGCACCGCGACCACGGCCCGCCGGTGGGGGCTCTCCGCCAGCAGTGGCTGCAGGAGCTCCCAGAGCCGCGGGAAGATGGCCTGGGCCTTGGCGACGTGCTGCTCGGTGATCTGGACCTTGTCGCCCGGCATGTCGCCGGTGGGGATGGCAGCCAGATCGGGGATCTCGGGGAAGTCCATGCCGGTATCGCACTCCTCGTGTCGTGGGTTCCAGTTGCCAAGAAGCTTCCCCGATCCGGCGGCTGGTCGCATCCATTTCGGGCAGTTCGGGACATCAGTCCCGCACCGCCCGCCGTGTCGTGGGGACGCCCGTCCCCACCGCGGCGAGCGATCAGTGCCCCGGCAACGCCAGCGTGCGCCACACCCAGGTCTCCGGGACCTGGTCGCCCGTCGCCACGTAGCGGACCCGCGAGTCGTAGTAGAGGGTCATGGTGAGAATCGGGATCGCCGCGCTGCGGGCGGCCACCACGATCGTGTCGCCGGGCGCCAGGATGGTCTCGGGCGCCGGCGCGTAGACGGTCTCGCCGTCGTGGATGAGGACGAGGGGCACTACCGGCAGGAACGAGCCCCGATCCGTGGGATCCCGGGTCAGGTCCTCCAACCGCAGGGTTCCGCCCTGCAGCCACCGCCACGCGGCGGGGGCGCCGGTCTTGTCGAGGATGATCCTCGTGCTGTGGGGAGTGCGTTCGCCGCAGCGGTCGACGATCCGGGCGAGCAGGTCCCGCGACCAGGAGTCGTCCTGCTGCAGCACGTGGTCGATGAAGGACCAGTAGAGGGGTGTGATGATCCGGGCGAGCGTCTCGAGCACGACGAGGTCGTTGGGGACGAACACCGCGTCGGGTTCGAAAGCCTCCACCAGGGGGCCGTTGGAGTGGTGGTGCTGGCGGACCGTGAGGAACACGTCCGGGCTGGTCAGCCGCGCGTGCGCCGCGAGGGCGAGGTTCACCGTGTCGTTGTCGGCGCCGGCGATGAACCCGACCACCCCGGTCAGGTCCGGGTTGCCGTCGGCCGGGTTCGTGAGGACGACCTCGAGCCCGGCGGCCGTCAGGTCCGCGGCCACCTCCTCGCCGAAGACGCCGTTCGCACACACCACCCAGCGTCCGTCCGTCAGTCCCTCGCGCAGCGGGGGGAGTTCCGAACCCGGCGGACTGATGAGCCAGCTGACCAGCTGATAGGTCACTGGCTGGTGCAGGGCCAGCATGAGATAGGTGCCGTACCGGTCATACGGGTTGATGACGGCGGTCGGGTTGAAGTCGACCATGCGCGTGGCCGCGGCGCGGGTGTTGGCCCGGGCGATCACCGGGAGGTCCGGCCGCAGCAGCTGGGTGGCAATGACGACGGCGAGGTTCGCGTCGTCGTCGCTGGTCAGCGCCACCACCCCCTCACACTGGGCGTGCCCCAGGCCGGCGAGGCCCAGGACCGCCGGATTGTGGACGTCCCCGGCGATCCCCGGGATCTCTGACGCCAGCTGGTCGGCCGCGAGTGTCTCGATGCGGCGGGGGTTCGAGTCGAGCACCACCATGCGGCGCCCGAGGGCGTCCAGTTCCCGGCAGAGCATGCGGCCCGCCCTGCCGTAGCCCGCCACGAGGAGGAAGGGCTCCCGGAAGGCACGCACGCGCCGTCGGAACGCCCCGGTGGCCAGCGCGTCCTGGAAGGACTGCTCCTGCAACAGTGCGAACAGCATCCCGAACACGTAGGCCCAGCCGATGACGGAGGCGTAGATCGAGAACGTGACCCACATCCGCTGCGGGATGGTGAAGGCGTACGGGATCTCGCCGAAGCCGATGGTGGTGGCGGTGTAGCTCATGAAGTAGAACGCGTCGAACAGCGTGAGGTGTGCGGGGTTGCCGTCGGCGTCGACCCCCGGGATCGCGGTGAGGCCCGCCACGGAGATCGTGAAGATCGCGACGAGCATCGCCAGCGGCAGGCGCATCCGGCGCAGCACGAGGAAGACCGCATCGGTCGTGGAGGCCTCGATCGGCACGGCGACCGCGCGGCGGCGGAGCCTGACGGTGGCGTCGCGTCGTCGGCCCGACAGCAGCAGCAGGAGGCTGGCCACGGCGCCTCACTGGCGCCGGAACGACACGGTCTCGGTCACCAGCAGGACGACGGAGACCACGTTCGCGAACAGCGCGCCGCCGGACAGCGACACCACGAGCGACATCGACTCGGTGGTGATCCCGGCCTCGGTGCCCTGGGTGGCGTAGATCCACACCGCAGCGGCGCTCAGGAGCTGCAGGTCCGCCACCAGGCTGGTGGCGAGGTGGATCGCACCGATCTGGGTGCGGTCCCCGAGCTTCAGCACGGTGGCGACGATGTTCACGATCACCGCGGCGTAGAGCGCGTTGATGTTGTGCAGTGACGGGTCCGCCATGTCGCCGATGAAGAACCCGAAGTTCAGCGTGGCGGCGAGCAGGACGAAGAAGCCGAAGACGACCTTCTCCAGGTTCACGAGCGCGACGATACTCCCGGCCACCTGCCCGTTTGTGGCGGTTCGCGCCGCGCGGCCCGCATGTCGCGCACCGCGAGCAGCAGCGCCAGGGTGAGGGCCACCGCGATGACGGCGTACGCCCAGGCGAACCCCGTGACGAAGCCCTCGTCGGCGGAGACGGTGAAGAACACGGCTGTCACCATCGCGGTGCCGACCGCGGTGCCGATCCGCTCCGCGGTCTGCTTCACGCCGCCCGCGGTCCCTCCGTAGTGTGCGGGCACGTCCTCGAAGCTGAGGGTCTGGTTCGCGGCGCCCATGGTGCCCTGACCCCACCCGATCAGGGCGATGGGCAGGGCGAGCCACCACAGGTTGGCGCCGGCGTCGACGCCCCTGACGACGACGACGGTGGCGAGCGTCCCGACGATCATGGCGGCGATGGCCACCACGATGAGCGGCCGGCCGCGGGTCAGGGCCAGTCGTCCGGCGCGCCAGGACGCGAACGCCGAGACGACGGCGTTCGGCAGCGTGACGAGGCCGGTCATCAGGGCACTCGCACCGAGGCCGGACTGCAGGAGGATGGCGAGGACGGCGAACAACGAGGTGGCGCCGAGGAAGAGCGTGCCGGCGACGGCCGTCCCGTTGGTGAACGAGCGGAAGGAGAACAGCTCGAGGTTCACCATCGGCTCCCGGCCCCGGCGCTCGTAGCGCCGCTCCCACCAGATCCACAGGGCGCCGAGTGCGAGGCCTGCGAGCGGAAGGAGCCACGCCAGTCCGCCGGTGCGGGAGATGAACGGCCACATCACCGCGAGCACGGCGAGGCCCACGAGGAGCGCGCCCACCGGGTCGAGGTCCACTCGCGCGCGCTCATGGTGTGCGTGGCCGCTGGCGCGGGCCGCACGCCGTTCCCGCCGGCGCCGCAGGGCGGCTCGCTCCTGGGCGAAGGGGAACCAGGCGAACGCGAGGGCGATGCCCGCGATCCCGATCGGCACGTTCAGGAAGAACGACGCCCGCCACCCGTTGGCAGGCCCGATCGCCTCGATGATCGCGCCGGCGAGCACCGGCCCGACGGCGACCGACGCCGAGACGACCATTCCGAACAGCGCGTAGGCCTTCGCCCGGGCGAAGCCGCTGAAGTACTGCTGGATCATCCCGGTCATCTGGGGGCTGAACATGCCGGAGCCCACGCCCTGGACGAAGCGGGCGAGGTTCAGCTGGACTGGTGATCCCGCGAGCCCGCTGGCGAGGGAGGCGAGCGTGAACACGGCCAGGCCGGCCACGAACACCGACCCGCGCCCGAACAGGTCGCCCGCTCGTCCGGCGGGGATGAGGGACACGCCGAAGGTGAGCGCGTATCCCGCCAGGACCCACTGGATGTCGGCGGGCGAGGCCCCCAGCCCGGTCTCGATCGTGGGGAGCGCCACGTTGATGGAGGACACCGCCATCAACGACATCGACAGGGGGATGAGCAGCACGACCAGGATGCGGCGACGGTGGTACTCCCGGCCCCCGACACGGATGATGGCCGGATCATCACCCATCCGCTGGCTCAACTGACTCCACCACCGGCCGCCGTGCCTCCAGGATCACCTCGACGCGATGGGTGGCCCCGTCGTCGATCAGGGGGATGCGGGTGTCCGGCAGGGGGACGTCGTCGACGACGACGCACGCCACCCGTCGCGGCGCCGGCGCGTCCGCGAGGAGCGCGATCTCCCAGGAGCTGGTCCCGACGCGGAGCCGGACCTCGGCCCGGGTCCACTCCGGGGGCAGGCACGGCTCGACCTCGAGGACCGGGCCTCGCCGCCGCAGCCCGAGGATGGCCTCCAGCCCGGCGCGGAACATCCAGCCGGCCGACCCCGTGTACCACGTCCACCCGCCGCGCCCCACGTGCGGGGGTTCCCCGTAGACGTCGGCCGCGACGACGTACGGTTCCACGCGGTACCGTTCGACGTCCTCGGGGGAGAGGGCGTGCGTCACGGGGTTCAGCAGGTCCAGCGTCGCGAAGGCGCGGTCCTCCCGGCCGAGCGCCGCCCACGCGAACACCGACCAGAGCGCCCCGTGGGTGTACTGACCGCCGTTCTCGCGAACCCCCGGCGGGTAGGCGCGGATGTAGCCCGGGTCGGGTTCCGAGGTGTCGAACGGGGGTGTGAAAAGCCTGACGACGCGCTCCCCGAGCACCAGCTGGCGCTCGGCCTCCTCCATGGCCGCGATGGCGCGCTCCGGGCGCGCCGCGCCCGAGAGCACCGCCCAGCTCTGCGCGATCACGTCGATGCGGCACTCCGGCCGGGAGGCGGAGCCGAGGGGGGTGGCGTCGTCGAAGAAGCCACGCCGGTACCAGGACCCGTCCCAGCCGTGTTCCTCCAGCGCGGCGATCAGCGACTCCTGCTGCTCGCGGCACCGCGCGGCGAAGGTCGCCTCCCCACGCGCCTCGGCCAGTGCCGCGAACTGGGTGAGCGTCCCATGCAGGAACCAGCCGAGCCAGACGCTCTCGCCGTCGCCGGCGGCCCCCACCCGGTTCATGCCATCGTTCCAGTCGCCGGTCCCCATGAGCGGCAGTCCGTGGCGTCCGTACCGGAACGCGTGCTCGAGGGCGAGCACACAGTGGTCGTACAGGCTGGCCGCAGTCGCCGAGACGTCCGGGACGAAGAACCGCTCCAGCTCGTCGTCGGCGAGGGGCTCACCCTCGAGGAAGGACAGCCGCTCGTCGAGGATCGCCGTGTCCCCGGTCACCTCCACGTAGCGGGCGACGGCATGGGCCAGCCACACGACGTCGTCGCTGATCCGGGTACGGATGCCCGCCCCGGTCGTCGGCAGCCACCAGTGCTGCACGTCCCCCGCGAGGAACTGGCGTCCCGCCGCGCGCAGGAGGTGGGCCCGCGCGAGGCCCGGCTCGACCAGCACCACGGCGAGCGCGTCCTGGAGCTGGTCCCGGAATCCGTAGGCACCTGACACCTGGTACCACGCCGCGCGCGCCAGCATCCGGCAGGAGAGCGCCTGGTAGAGCAGCCAGCCGTTCATCATGAGGGTGAACGGTGCGGAGGGGGCCGTGACCTGGACCGCCCCGAGCCGTTCCGCCCAGGAGGCCCGCACCTCGGCGAGCACCTCGAGCGGGTTGCGCTCCCGGTAGCGGACCACCAGGGACCGCGCCGCCGCCGTGTCCGGGCCGGCGCCGAGGAGCACGAGCACCCGCGCCTCCGCTCCCGGTTCCAGGACCACCCCCACCTGCATCGCCGCGCACGGGTCGAGGCCGGCCCCGACCACGCCGGAGAGGGGCTGGCCTCGGAAGACCGCCTGGGGTAGTTCGGTGGTGCCGTGCAGCCCGAGGAACTCGCGGCGGTCACCGGTCCAGGACTCCTGCCGGCCCGCCATGTCCAGGAAGACCACCTGGTCGTGGTACTCGATGCTCCAGGGGTTGCGGGCGAGCAGGGCCCGGGTGCCGGGGTCGATCTCGGTGACGAGGTGACGCGACTCGCGGATGCGGTCGTTGCCGAGCACGAGTTCGGCGTAGGCGGTGACAGTGAGGACCCGCTGCTCCCCGGTGCGGTTCGTGAGGCGCAGCACGGTGAGCTTCACGGGGTCCGACGTGGGCACGAACACCGTCTGGTCGAGCTCGACACCGTCCATGTCGTGGGTCCAGCGTGTGTAGCCGAAGCCGTGCCGCGCGGTGTGGCGCCCCCCGCCCACCGGGGACGCGGTCGCCGACGACACCCGGCCGGTCGTCTCGTCGCGGACGTAGAGTGCCTCCGAGACCGGCGCCGAGACGGGGTCGTTGCGCCACGGGGTCAGCTGGTTGTCGCGGCTGTTCCGCCACCACGTGTGCCCCGCCCCCTCCGCCGTCGCCAGGAACCCGAAGTCCTCGTTGGCGACGACGTTCGCCCACGGGTGCGGCGTGGCCCGGCCCGGCTCGAGCTCGATGACGTACTCCAGCCCGTCGAACCCGCCGATGCCGTTGTGGAGCCGCAACGCGGACCCCGAGGTCGGCATCGCCGCGATCTCGCGCGCAGCGGGGATGCGTTCGATCGCCCCGGGGAGGCCGGAGGGCAGCGGCGCGGCGGCGGCGAGCCGGGAGGCGAGGTCCCCGCCGTCGAGGAACACGGCGGCCGCGGCGAGCAGCGTGGCGACGGCCCGCGGGTCGGCCTGGTCGCGGCGCACCACGAAGATCCGTCCGTTCGAGTCCGGGGAGCCGGTCCGCGCGCGGATCGACCCGGCGAGCTCGGTCAGGGAGCGGTGCAGGTCCTGGGTGTAGCCCGTGCCCTCGTTCAGGAGCACCACGTCGACGGCGAAGCGCTTCAGGCGCCAGAACTCGAACGCGCGGATCACCTCGCGGACGAGTCCGAGGTCACCGCGGTCGGAGACCCGCACCACGAGGAGCGGGAGGTCACCGGAGATGCCCAGGGGCCACAGGCTGGACTGCGGGCCGCTCTCCAGGAGCGCGGTAGCCGGCGCGCGCAGCTCCTGCTGGGGAAAGAGGACGCGGCCGGCGAGGTCCTGGAAGTGGCCTGCCTCGTCCGGGGTGAGGCCCAGGTCGCGCAGCAGGATCTGTGACTGGGTCCACGCCAGGGCGGTGACACGATCGTGGGCGCCGGCGGCGCGGTGCTGGTCGGCGAGTCGCAGCACCTCCGCGCGGGTGCCCGCGACCACGGTCCAGAACTGGAGCGACGCCGTGCCGTCGGGTGGCACCTCGAGGTCCTGGCTGAGGGAGAGGACCGGGTCGAGCACGTGCCCGGTGGTGCCGGGCTCCCGGACGTCCTCGTCGAGGCGGCGGGGGGAGCGCGGCGTGCGGTTGCGCCCGAGGAAGGCGTGCCGGTCCGTCTCGGGCAGGGGGACACCGACGGGCCCGCCGCCGCGCCTGCCCGGCGTGCCGGGAACCACGAAGTGCGCGACCCAGACCTCCGGCTCGTCGGGCGAGCGCCGACGCCTGGTCGCGAGGAGGGTGCCCGTCTCCTGGAGGAACTCCGTCTGGACGAACAGCTTGGAGAAGGCGGGGTGGGCGTCGTCGTCGGCCGGCCGGGCGAGCACCAGTTCGGCGTAGGACGTGACGGTGACGGTGCGGCGGTAGCGGCTCGAGTTGCGCACCGTGAGTGTCCGGACGACGGCGTCGGACTCGGGGGAGAGGTGGTGCTCCACCGAGGTGCGGAGGTTCCCGTCCTGGCGGGTGTGGCGGGCGCGGTCCTCGGAGAATCGCACGCCGTAGTACTCGGGCGCGGTGCGCACCGGCTCCGCGGTGGCGGACCACACCCGCCCGGTCCGGTCCTCGCGGAGGTAGAGGTAGTCGCCGGTGTCCGAGGTGGTGAGGTCGGGATGCCAGCGTGTGATCGCGAGGCCGCGCCACCGCAGCTGGCCACCACCGGCGGGGGTCAGGCGCAGGCTCAGCCGGCCGTTCGACAGCAGGTGCAGGCCCGGTGCGAGCGCCGCGGCGCCCGTGAGCGTGCGTTCCGCGGCGGGCACGGTGGCGCGTACCACCCGGCGGTCGGGTTCCTGCTCCTCGCGGGCGTGGGTGACGGGCACGTCGCGGGGGGCGCGCTCCTGCAGCAGGAGTTCGGTGGCGCGGACGATCGGCTCGGCGTGGAACCGTTCCCGCATGAGACCCCCGGTCACCACCTCGTGGATCGCGACGACGGTCATCCCCTGGTGATGTGCCATGTAGCTGCGGACCACGGCGTGGCCCTCACCCTGCGGCAGCCGGCGGGGCGTGAAGTCCACCGCCTCGTGGAAGCCGTGCCGGCCCCGCGCGCCGAGCGCGGCGAGCCGTTCGTAGTTCTCCGCGGCGGCGCCGGGATCCACCATGGCGGCAAGGCCTGTGGCGTACGGGGCGATCACGAGGTTGTTGGCCAGGCCCCGGACGATGCCGAGCCCCGGCACGCCGAACGGCGAGTACTGGTAGTTCTGCTCGGCGTCCCGGGCGTTGAACCCCGACTCGGAGATGCCCCACGGCACGCCCCGCTCGCGGCCGTACTCGATCTGGCGGCGGACCACCCGCCGGGCAGTGCTGCTGAGCAGGCTGGCCTCCGGGGTCCGCATCACCAGGAAGGGCATGAGGTACTCGAACATGGAGCCGGACCACGAGAGGAGCGCGGCGCCACCGCCCGCCGCGGTGACCCCACGGCCGAGCCGGACCCAGTGCCGCGTGCGCACGTCACCCTTCGCGATGGCGACGAAGCTGCCCAGCCGGCACTCCGAGGCGAGCAGGTCGTAGCAGCTCTCGTCGAGGGTGCCGTCGTCCACCTGGTAACCGACCGAGAGCAGTTCACGCCGGGGGTCCAGCAGGGGGGCGAAGTCCATGCCGTCGAACTCGCGGCGGGCCTGGTCCGCGAGGCGGAGGAGCCGCGCCGGGAGTGCCGCCGTCACGGTGGCATCCGCATCGCGGCGGAGCGACACGACACTGCGGCCCACGGCGGCGATCCATCCGGCCGCCTCCGAGCCCGGGCGAAGCGCCGCGGCCAGCGGTTCCAGGGCTGCCTCCACGGAGGCGAGGCCGTCCGGGCCGTCGCGCCTCAGGCGCGCGACGGCGTCGTCCAGGCGCGCGAGTGACTCGCGTGTGGCGGCACCGGCGGTCCCGTCGAGTGACTGGCGGATGAGGGCGACCCCGTCCGCCAGGCCGTGGGGATCGAAGGAGGGACCGGGGTCCGCGGCCCACTGCTCGCAGGTGACCGCCATCGCGAGCAGGTGGCCGGCCAGGTTCCCGCTGTCCACGCTGGAGACGTAGCGCGGGGCCAGGGTCTCGAGCGTCCGCGTGTCGTACCAGTTCAGGAGGTGGCCGTGGTGGTGCTCCAGCACCGAGACGGTGTGCATGGTCCGTTCGAGGCGCTCGACGGCGTCGGTGAGGCCGATCCAGCCGAGGTCGCGCGCGCTGATCGTGGAGAGGAGGTAGAGGCCGATGTTCGTGGGTGAGGTGCGGTGCGCCACGGTGGGCGCGGGAGTCTCCTGGAAGTTGTCCGGTGGCAGGTCGTTCTCCGCGGCGGTGACGAACGTCTCGAAGAAGCTCCACGTACGGCGCGCGATGACGCGGAGTTCGGCGAGCTGCTCCGGGGTGCCCGGCAGTTCGATCGGTTGGTGCAGCCGGCTGACCCGTTGGGCCACCACCGGCGCCAGGAACCAGAGCACGGCGGGCACCGCGGCGACCAGGAGGTGGACGGGGCCGCGGAGGGCGGCAACGACGAGCAGGAGGACAGGGGCAACGAGACCGCCGGCCATCACCTGGACGAAGCGCCGCAGCGTGCCCTTGGCCTGCTTCTGCGCCGCGGCGGCGGTGGTCCACTCGAGCAGGTTGCGGCGGGAGAAGGCCATCCGCCAGAGGGTGCGGGCGATGGCGTCGACCATCATCCACGCCTGGTGGGCCAGGAAGGTGACGGTGAGAACACCGATTGCCAGGCCCTTCCCGGCGTCGTGCGCGAGCGCCTGCACCTGGCTGCGCGCGGTGACGCCCCTGCGCCGGCGGACCAGCGCTGGGGCGAGCGGGATGAGCGGCGGCAGGATGAACGAGGTGACCATCAGGAGGAGCCACGCGAGGGCCCCGTGTGCCGGCAGCAGCGCGACCGCGGCCAGGAGGCCCACCACGTGCAGCGGTGCCACGAGCGAGCGGCGCAGGTTGTCGCCCATCTTCCACAGTGCGAGCGCGCTCAGCCCCTCGCGACGGCGCAGGATCCACGGGAGCAGCTGCCAGTCGCCGCGCGTCCACCGGTGTACCCGTGACGCGTGGACCTCGTAGGACGTCGGGTGGTCCTCGACGACCTCGACGTCGGTGACGAGGCCCGCGCGGGAGTAGTTCCCCTCGAGGAGGTCATGGCTGAGCACCGTGTTCTCGGGGATCCGGCCCTCGAGGGCGTGCATCAGGGTGTCGATGTCGTAGATGCCCTTCCCGGCGAAGGAGCCCTGGTGGAAGAGGTCCTGGTAGACGTCCGAGACGGTGAAGGCGTACGGGTCGAGGCCCCGCTGGGTGGAGAACACGGACTGGAAGGCGGAGGTCTCCTCCCGGGGAGGGAGGGACGGCGTCACGCGTGGCGCGAGGATCGAGTAGCCCCGCACCACCCGGCCGCGGGAGTCGATGCGCGCCCGGTTGAGCGGGTGGGCGATCTTCCCGATGAGCTTCTTGGCGGACGTGCGGGGCAGCAGCGTGTCGGAGTCGAGGGTGATGATGTAGCGGAACGGGCCCGGAAGGTGGCCCTCCACCGCGATGAAGGAAGTGTCCTTCGCGCCGCGGAGCAGCCGGTTGAGCTCCTCGAGCTTCCCCCGTTTTCGCTCCCAGCCCATCCAGACGCCTTCGGCCGGGTTGAAGCGCCGCGAGCGGTGGAACAGGAAGAAGCGGTGGCCGTAGCGTTCATTGAGCCCGCGGATCCCCGCGACCGCGGCCGCGAGGAGTTCCTCGTCACCCTTCCGGTGCTCGGTCGGGCTGTCCGCCCAGTCGGTGACCGCACCGAAGTAGATCTCGCCGTTGTCGTTCCCCAGGAAGTGGGTCTCCAGGCGTGTGACGATCTCCTCCACCCCGTCCGCCGAGGTGATCATCGTGGGGACGACCACCAGGGTGCGCAGGGACTCCGGGACCTTGTCCGGCAGTTCCAGGGCGGGGAGCGCGGCGGCGTGCAGGGTGCGCGTCAGGCGGTAGTTGAGCATGCCCAGTGCGAAGTCGCTGGCAGGAATCGCCCCGAGGGCGCCCAGCACGAGGAGGGACCAGCCCGGCAGCCCCCCGGACGCCCACCAGACAAGCCACAGGCTCACCCCGAGGACCAGCGCGGTCAGCAGCGTCAGGGCCGTGACGAAGCCGGGGAGCCCGGCGTGGTGGATGGCCCGTACGACGCGCTCGCGGCGAGTCTGACGGTAGCCGATCGAACGCTCGAAGTCCCTGAGGCCGTCGTCCACCAGCCAGAAGCCGACGTGCTGGCCGATCTCGTCGGGGGCGGTGCGGGCGCGGGTGAGCGCGGCGCGTGTGACGTCGATCTCGTCCTGGCGGGACCCGCGGGCGAGGCGCTCGACGGCGGTGCGGTAGAGGTTGCGCGTGGCGAAGTCGAGTTCGGCGTACCCGGGGCTGGTCCGCAGTTCGCGCTCGATCAGGCTGACGGACTCGAGCCAGTCCTCCCAGTTGACGTCGGTCAGCAGGCGGAGCGAGCGCACGATGTTGCGCATCGTGAGGCTGTCGCGCGCCTGGGTCTGGTGCTCCTCCTGCAGGGCGTCCTCGGGCTCGACTCCCTCCTCGCGAAGGAGGTCGCGCACCCATGCGTGCGCCGGCGACGCGGGGTGGTCGGCGAGGCGCCGCATGAGCTGGACCACCCAGGGGCGCGCCGGGCGGAACGAGTCGTGGCCGGGGATCGCCGCACTCAGGGTTTCCGGTTCGCGGCCGTCAGCGCCGAGGAGGCGGTCGGCGACGTCGTTGGCCTCCCGGCGTTCACGGGCCGCGGTGACCTGGGCCGCGGCGACCCGGCGCGCGTTCTCCACGAGCAGGATGCGCAGGTGGATCGCCACTGCCCAGAGCTCGCCGAGGGTGAGGGCCTTCCGCGTCTCGTAGGCGCGGATGTAACGGCCCAGCTGGTCCGGATCGAACGTGCTGTCGGTGTGGGCGACGTAGGCCCACATGATGCCGAACACGCGGGGGTGCCCCTCGAGGAAACCGCGGCCCAGCTTGGGAAGCTGGCGGAAGTACCCGGGCGGGAGGTCCCTGCGGATGTCGCGGATGTGCTCCTCCACGGCATGGAAGTTGTCGACCAGCCACTCGGAGGCCGGACTGATCGGAAGGCCCTCCTCGACCGAGTCCATGAGGAACTCGTAGGCCTCGATGAGGGCGCGGCTGTTCTCCTCGACCCGCCGCAGCAACGAGACCACGGGACGGCCGTGGCGCACTGTCACGTGACTGTCGGCCAGGGAGACGGCATGGCGCGCGAACATCTCGTCGCTGAACTGCTCCGCGCGGATCGGCCGGAGATCTCCCCACGGGGCCCGGGAGCGGCGGGGAGCCCACCCAGATGCACGATCAGCCATCGATGTCCACCTTCTGACGCGTTCGCGCGCTGACGCCGCGCGCTGCGGGCGAGTCCCCGCACCTGAAAGACTACGGCCCGGCGGTTCCCCCGCGAGGGGAGTCCGCCGGGCCGTGGGCCGCAGGTGGGAGGGTGTCAGCGATCCTGGACGGGCACCCAGGTGCGGCCCCGGTGGCCGGTGTAGATCTGCCGGGGACGCATGATCTTCTGCTCCGGGTCGAGCACGCCCTCCTGCCACTGTGCCATCCACCCGGACGTCCGGGGGACCGCGAACATCACGGTGAACATCGCCGGCGGGAAGGAGAGCGCCTCATAGATGAGGCCCGAGTAGAAGTCGACGTTCGGGTAGAGCTTGCGGGAGACGAAGTACTCCTCGCCGAGTGCGATGCGCTCCAGTTCCTGCGCGATCTTCAGGCGCGGGTTGACGCCGGTGACCTCGAACACCTCCTCCGCGGACTTCTTGATGATGCGCGCCCGGGGATCGTAGTTCTTGTAGACCCGGTGACCGAAGCCCATGAGCTTCGCCCTCCCGGCCTTCACGCCCTCGATGAACTCCGGTACCCGGTCGACGCTGCCGATCTCGGCGAGCATCTTCAGCACCGCTTCGTTCGCTCCGCCGTGGAGCGGGCCGAAGAGCGCCGCGATTCCGGCGACGGCTGAGGTGTAGGGGTCGTTGCCCGCCGAGGCGACGGCCCGCACCGCGTTCGTGGAGCAGTTCTGCTCGTGGTCGGCATGGAGGATGAACAGCACGTCGATGGCGCGGACGAGCCGTTCGTCGGCCTTGTAGTGCCGTTCCTGGCGCTTGAAGAGCATGGCCAGGAAGTTCTCGATGAAGTTCAGTTCGTCGCTCGGGTAGATGTAGTTCCGCCCGAGCGAGTGGCGGTAGGCGAAGGCCGCGAGGGTCGGCATCTTCGCGAGCAGGCGGATCACGTTGACCTCGCGCTCCTCGGGGTCGGAGATGTTGCGCGAGCCGGGGTAGAAGGCGTGCAGCGACGCGACGGAGGACATCAGCTTCGCCATGGGGTGGGAGTCGTACCGGGACTTCGAGATGATGTCCTTCGCGTTCTCGTGCACCAGCCGGTGGTGGTTGACGTCGTTCTCCCACTGCGCCAGCTGGGCCGGGGTCGGCAGCTCACCCTTCAGCAGCAGGTAGGCGACCTCGAGGTAGCTCGAGGTCTCGGCGAGTTGCTCGATCGGGTAGCCGCGGTACTCGAGCACGCCCGCGTCGCCGTCGATGAAGGTGATGGCGCTCCGGCAGGCGGCGGTGTTCACGAAGCCGGGGTCGTAGGTGGCCAGCGGGCCGTCGTCGGTGGGGATCTGCCTCAGGTCGGTCGCGCGGATCGTGCCGTCGGTGATGGGCAGCTCGTACTCCGCGGACCCGGAGCGGATGTGGACAGACTTTGCCATATGTTGAACTTTAGGGGGCGTCCCGGACGTGCCTGCGCGCGTGACCGAAGGGTGGAATCCGGTCACGCGCGCAGCGGGAGGTGGCGGGTCAGGCGGGCTGGTTCCCCGACCGCGCCTTCTTGATCTTCCGGTCGATGATCAGCGCGGGCAGCAGCAGCGTGGCGATCATCGTGGCGAGCCAGACGATCACGGCGACGATCAGCCACGTGCCCGGGCCGCCACTGATCGACAGGCCGGAGATCCATGCCGTGACCATCAGCGCGATGAGGGTGGAGGCCAGCCCCGCGGCGCCCGTGAGTGCGGGCGCCTTGTTGGTGGCGACCTTCGCGATGAAGGGTGCGAGCACGGACTGCAGCACCGCGAAGATGATGACGACCCAGAGGAACGACGTCCACGAGACCGTCATCTCGTCGACGAGGAGCATGGCGACCAGCAGTCCGATGGCGGCGGATCCGAGGAATACCGCCAGTCGGAGCAGCGTCCTGATCATGGTGTGTCCTTCGTGGAGTGGGGCGCCGGATCCGCCGGCGCGGCGGCTCAGGCGAGGAGGCGGGCCTTCTGGATCTCGAACTCGATCTCCGTGAGGACGCCCGCGTCCCGCAGTTCTCCGAGCTGCTTCAGCTGTTCGATCATTGCCGCGGTGTCCTTCGGGGGCGCGGCCACTGGTGCCGGCGGTGCCGCCGGAGGCGGGGCCGGTGCCGCCGGAGGCGGCGCGGGCGCCACGGGAGCCGCGGTCTGCTGGGCGATGGCGCCCTGCTGGCGTGCCGCGACGCGGGCGTGGGTGCGGGCGGCGGTGCCGGTGATGATGGCGGTACGCCCGGCGGTGCGGGCGGCCCCGCGGATGAGCGACATGGCAGGCCTTTCTCAGATCTCGTCGGAGGCGACAGCGGCCTCGATGTCCGTGGGGAGCACCGGGCCGGCGTCGAGGAGGCGGAAGCCGGGGAGCCGGAGGGCCCAGACGTCCTCGTACACGATGACTGCGGCCGTCGTGCCCGGATCGAGCAGCTCGCCCACGTCCTGGACGTCGTCCTGGTCGAGCAGGCCGGCGTACGCGCCGGCGAGGGGGGCGAGGGCGGGTACGTCGGCGAGGTCGACGAAGTGGACCAGACCGTCGTCGTCCCGGGCGATCGCCTCGAGGTCGAGGACACGGACGTCGTCGCGCGCGATGAGTTCGAGGAGCTCGGACAGGCCGGCCGGGTCGTCGCCGCTGACCGCGAGGACGAGGTACCCGAGCGGTCCGTAACTGTCGGTGTCGGTGATGTCGGTCATTGGATCTCCGGTGTATCGGCGGCCCTCACGGGAGGCTACGCCTGCCATCCCAACCCCCGGTGTGGTTGTCCCGCATCCCCCGTTGGGGGTGGCCCGGTGGTTCACTCCTCCTCCATGAGCCCGGCCTCCCGGGCCACCTCGGTCGCGAGCGCGGAGCCGACATCCCCGTAGAGGTGGAACACCGCGTCGGCCCCGCGCTCCCGCAGTTCGTCGACGTCGTCGTCGTACTGGGCGAGCGAGCCGACGACGCCCGTGAACCCGCTCCGGCGGAGGCGGTCGAGGGCGTAGAGGTTCACCTCATGGAGGGGCATCGCGAGGATCGCGAGCCGGATGTGGCTGTGGCTCGTGACGCGGTCCCAGAAGTCGTCGTCGGTGGCGTCGCCCTCCCGGACGTCCCAGCCGTCGCGGCGATGCTCGAGAACCACCTGGTCGTCGGCGTCGATGCCGATGACGCGCAGGCCGTACTCCTCCGTCAGCGCCTGGTAGGCCCCGCTGCCGGTCCGGCCCATGCCGAGGACGATCGCCTCGGCGTCGGCGATGTCGATGGGCCGGTCGATCGGGTTGAGCCTCTCCGGTGGCCGATGGGGCAGGTGCGCCTGCAGCCAGGGGGCGAGCGCCGGCGCGTGGCGGTTGACAAGGGTCGAGATGACGAAGCTGAGTGCCACCGCCATCGAGATGACCAGAGTCCAGTCCTCGTCGAGCAGGCCGGCCTCGACGCCCATCACGACGACGATCAGCGCGAATTCGGAGTGGTTGGTGAGGGAGAGCGCGGCCATCACGGCGGTGCGGTGCCGGAGCCGTTGCAGCCACAGCAGCAGGGCGTAGCCGAACCCGTTGACCGGCAGGAGGAGCTGGAGCAGGACGGCGACCGCGAGGTTCTCGGCCGTGGGGAGACCCTCGAGCCCGATCGAGACGAAGAAGGCGATCAGGAGCAGCTCCTTGAGGCCGAAAAGGTCCTGGGCCAGCTCTCCCGCCGACGGATGGCTGGCGAGCAGCATGCCGACGACGACGGCGCCGAGGTCGCCCCGCAGCCCCACCGACTCGAAGGCCACGTATCCCGGGACGATCGCCACCACGATGCCGAACAGCAGCTGCAGCTCGTCATGGCCGATGCGGTCCCAGATGCGCCGGAGCACCCACGCGAGCGGGACGAGCAGCACGAGGAGGGCGGCCCACGGGCTCGGCGCGGTGCCGGTGGCGATACCGATGAAGACGACCGCCGCGATGTCCTGGATGATCAGGACGCTGATGGCGATGCGGCCGTACAGCGCCTGGGTCTCCCCGCGCTCGGCCAGCACCTTCACCACGAGGACGGTGCTGGAGAAGGACAGGGCGAAGGCGATGACGGCGAGGGTGGTCCAGGTCCAGCCGGCCAGCAGGCTGAACCCCACCAGCGAGAGGACGAGCAGGAGCGCCAGCCCGGCCGCGACGCTGGCGGCCATGTGCACGGTCGCGGTCAGCCACGCTTCGCGGCGGAGCAGGTTGCGCAGCTCGAGCTTGAGCCCCACCGCGAAGAGCAGGAGCGTCACCCCGAGGTGGGCGATGCCGGAGATCTCGGGGAGCCGCTCGACGCCCGAGGCGTTCAGGATGAAACCGGCGGCGAGGAACCCGACCAGGGGCGGCAAACGCAGGGCGATCGCGAGCAGCCCGGCAACGAAGGTGACCAACAGGTACATCGCGATGGTTTCCACCGACTCGCTCCTCGGTCGGGACTGGACCCATCGTCCCACGTCGCAGCGCCGAGGGGGGACCAATCGGCCACCCTACCGTGGGCCTTCTCCGCGCGCCCCGGCCGTCCGCCCCGACCGGCTGCGGCCGTCCGTCGCGGTCAGTCGGGGGGCGGGGCGTCAGCCGGATCGTCGAGGAAGTCCGACCCGGAGTGGTGCAGCGCCCCAAGCCCGTAGGCGATCTCGAGGTTCCGCCGCGTGAGCACGTCCTCCGGCGCGCCGGCGGCGAGCACGCGCCCCGCCATGAGGACGACGCGGTCGGCGGCGCGCGCCTCGTCGAGGTCATGGGTCGTCAGGATCACAGAGTGCCCGCGATCGCGTTCGGTGTGGATGATGTGGTCGATGGTCCGTGCGGAGGTGATGTCGAGCCCGGTGAGCGGCTCGTCCAGCAGCACCAGCTCGTGGTCCTGCGCCATCCCCTGGGCCACGTAGACGCGTTGGCGCTGTCCGCCCGAGAGCTCCGACAGGTGCCGGTCGGCGAGGCCGGTGATGTCCAGCTGGGCCATCGCCCGGTCGACACGCGCACGATCGGCACGCGACAGCGGGCGGAACCAGCCCACCGAGGGGAATCGGCCCATGGTGACCACCTCCCGCACGGTGATGGGCGTTCCGGGGGTCACCGCCACCGTCTGCATCACATAGGTGGTGTCGGCGCGCGCGCTGGCCGGGTCCGTGCCCATCACGCTCAGGGTGCCGCCCCGGACCGGCAGGATCCCGGCGATGGCGTGCAGGAGGGTGGACTTCCCCGAGCCGTTCGGCCCGATGATCGCGGTGACGGACTGGCTCGGCAGCCTGAAGCTGGATGCCTCGACCGCCACCCTGCCGTCGTAGCCCAGGACCAGGTCGACCGCCTCGACCAGCGGGGTTCTCATCGGTGTTCCTTCGCGAGCGGGTCCAGGAGGGCCGACGACCGGCCGGTCCGCGTCGTGCGGGTCCGCAGCCGGGTGACTCCGAGGACGATGAAGAAGGCCGTGATCGGCACCATGGCCATGGTGGCGGAGCCCGCGGTACCGAGGTGGTAGCTGAGGAGCAGGCCGAGCCACACCGAGACCGCGGAGATCGCCAGCGAGTAGACGATCATGCGGGGGATCGTGCGGGCGACGAGGGCGGCCGTGGCGGGTGGCCCGACCAGCAGCCCGAAGATCAGGAGCGTCCCGACGGACTGGAAGCTGCCGATGACCGCGATGGCGATCAGGGCGAGCAGCAGGCCGTGTACGAGCTTCGGCCGCATGCCCAGTGCCTCCGCCTTCTGGGGCGAGAACGCGAGGACGAGGAGCGGGCGGTACAGCGCCAGCGAGCCCACCACCACGAGCGCCGCGAGGACGGCCTGCGTGATCAGGTCCTCGCGCGTGACGCCGAGGACGTCGCCGAAGAGGATGCCGGTGAGGCTGCCCGTGTAGGACTCGCTCCGCGAGATGATCACCACCCCGAGCGCGAGCATGCCCACGAAGAGGAGCCCGATGCCGGTGTCCTCCTTGAGCGTCGTCGTGTGGTGCACGAACGCGATCCCGGCGACCATGACGACCGCCGCGATCGCCGCCCCCACGTAGGGCGAGAAGTCCAGCACCACCGCCGCCGCGATGCCGGGCAGGACGCCGTGCACGAACGCGTCGCCGAAGAAGCTCATGCCGCGCAGGACCAGCCAGACCCCGACGATCGAGGCCATCACACCGGCGATCAGCCCGCCGAGAAGTGCGCGCTGCTGGAATCCGAGGGCGAAGGGTTCGAGAAACCAGTCCACGCGGTGCTCCTCACCCGAGCGCGTCCGCGATCAGGGTCGCGTTCGTGACCATCATCCCCGAGTAGGTCTCCGCGCCTGAACCTTCCGGGCCGACGCTTCCCACGTACAGCGGGACCACCGTGACGTCCGTGCCCGCCTCCGCGGCGACGGCGTCGACGAGGCTGGACGCGGCTGCGGTGTTGGAGAAGATCGCCGGCGTCCCGGTCTCGCGGATGACCTCCACCAGGGCCGCCAACTCGGCCGAGGACGGCTCCGCGTCCGTTGAGCCGCCCGGGATGACGACGCCGGCCACGCGGAAGTCGTAGGCCAGGGCGAAGTACCCGAAGGAGTGGTGGTCGGTGACGAGGACGCGCCTCGCGTCGGGCACCGCCGCGAGGATCTCGCGCACCTCGGCGTCGGTCTCGAGGAGGGCGTCGCGCACCGTCTCGCCGCACGCGCGGTAGGCGTCGTCGCCGGTCTCGTCGGCCAGCACGCCGCCCATGACCTCGGCGGCCCGGGCCATGCGCGCCACGTCGAGCCAGAAGTGCGGGTCCTCGCCGGACTCGTCCGCGTGCTCTCCCTCATCCCCGTGCGGATCCTCCGCGAAGCCGATGGGATCCACCAGCGGGGCGATCTCGACGACGGTGGCGCCGTCGGCCGCAGCGCCCGCGAGGGCGGAGGAGAGGCCCTCCTCCAGGCCGAGCCCGTTCGCGAAGACCAGTCCCGCCTCGGCCATCCCGGCGACCTCCGCCGAGGATGCCGAGAAGGTGTGCGGGTCGTCGCCCGGACCCATGAGCGTGCTGGACCGGCCACCCGCGCACGTGGCGATGTCGGACAGGACGCTCCCCAGCGGGGTGGTGGTGGCCACGGCGACGGCGTCGGTCTCCGCGTCGGCGCACGCCGCGAGGGTGCTGGCCGCGAGGGTGACGACCACGGCGAGGGCGGCAGTCCTGATGAGAATCATTCTCATGACGATACGGTATGAGTGGATGATGCGCCGCATAAGGGGTGTGGTCCGCGTCCAGAGGGACGACAATTGGGGCGGCGCGAACCCTGGGGGTGAGGACATGACGATGGAGTTCGGCCGGAGGTCAGCCGGCCCGCTGTGATCATGATGGTCGAGGGCCGGGTGCCGCTCGGCGGCCAGGAGGCTCTCGAGCGCTTCTACGCGGAGGTGGAGCGGTACTTCCACGACCTGAAGAGCATGGTCATGCGCCTCCAGTGGGACAGCGACGATCCGCACCGCTTCCGGGCGCTGTTCGAGTACGAGACGGAGCGTGACTTCGAGACGGATGACATCCGTTCACGGGTGGACCCGGCGACGATGGCGCTGCGCTCACGCCTCGAGTCCCTGCTGGAGGGGTTGCCTGAGGTGTCCATCTGGCGGGAGTCGTCCCGCCAGTTCAGTGCGGACCTCGTGCGCGCCTACTGGGGACTGGTCGACGCACGCGAGTGGGAGGCGCTGCGGGCCATCATCGCCGACGACATCGTGATGGAGTGGCCCGCGTTCAACGAACGGATCATCGGGGCGGACAACGTGATCGCCGCGAATGCCGCGGCGCCCGAGCACTGGGTTGCGAAGGTCAACTGGGTGGTCGCGAGCGGTGACCACGTCGCCAGCTCCGTCGAGGTCCTGTTGGGGACAGGCATGAAGTACGTGCTGGGCACGTACTGGACGGTGAGGCACCAGCGCATCCTCCGGGCGACCGAGCACTGGTGCCCCTACGGGGTGTCCGAGGCGCCCGCATGGCGCCGGAAGTTCGCCGAGCCGATGGATGTCAGCCGTTGACCTTCCGCCGGTAGGCGTCCTCGAACGTGCGGCGCAGGTGGTCATTGAAGAGGACGAGTCGGACCTCCTGGATGTCCTGCCAGGCCGGGTTGTCCTCGGTGAGCACCTCCACCGCGATCCGGGCGACCTCCGCGGGGTCCCAGCCGTAGATCCCCGCGCTGATCGCCGGGAACGAGACCGACTCGGCCCCCACTGCGACCGCGGCGTCCAGCGACTCGCGGAAGCAGGACGCGAGCAGCCTGGGCTCGCGCTGCCCCTGGTGCCAGTTGGGCCCGACCGTGTGGATCACCCACGTGGCGGGCAGCCGGCCCGCCGGCGTCGCGACGGCCTTCCCGACCGGGAGACCGTCGCGTAGCGTCGTGGTGCGCAACTCCCGGCAGTAAGCGAGCAGTTCGGGGCCTGCCGCCCGGTGGATCGCCCCGTCCACGCCGCCGCCCCCCAGCAGCGACGAGTTCGCGGCGTTGACGATGGCGTCCGTGTCCTGCTTCGTGATGTCACCGGTCATGATCGTGATCCGCATGTCGCCTCCCGATCGCGTGGCTCGCGTCGAGCCTACGTCACGGGGGCAGGCACTGTCCGTCTCGTGCGGCACGATCCGCGCGCGGAGCTGGCCACACCTGGCACGGGGACGCCTCCCACTCAGGCGCCCTTTGTCCTCCGGGCGCGCTTCGGCGGCTGCACGGGCTCCTCCGCGGGCTCCCCGGCGGCCTCTCCAGCCGCGGTGGCACGCGCCCGCTTCATCTCGAGGCTGCGGCGCAGTGCCTCCATGAGGTCGACGACGTCGCCCCCCGCGGACTCCGCCGGACGTTCGCCGAACGTCGCCTCCGTGTCGACGGCGTCGCCCTTCTCGAGCTTCTCCTCGATGAGGAGCCGCAGTTCCCGCTGGTACTCGTCCTCGTACGCCGTCGGGTCGAAGTCGCCGGAGAACTGCTCGACCAGGGCCGCGGACATCGCGAGCTCCTGCTCGCTCACCTTCACGGGAGTGGACAGGGCCGGGAACTCGGCGTCCCGGATCTCGTCGGCCCAGCGCAGGGTCTGCAGGACCAGCACGTCGTCGCGCACCCGCAGCACCCCGAGGCGGGTCTTCCGCCGCAGCGCGAACTGCACCACGGCCACCCGGTCGGTGTGGCTCAGCGTCTCGCGCAGCAGGTGGTAGGCCTTCGGCGACTTCGAGTCGGGCTCCAGGTAGTACGCGGAGTCCAGCATGATCGGCTCGACCTGGTCGCTCGGGACGAACTGGACCACCTCGATCTCGCGGCTCCGTTCCGCGGGCAGGGCGGCGAAGTCCTCCTCCCGCAGGATGACGGTCCTCTCGCCGGCGTTGTAGGCCTTGTCGATGTCCTCGTAGGCCACCTTCTCGCCGCAGACCTCGCAGCGCCGCTCGTACCGGATGCGGCCGCCGTCCGCGTTGTGCACCTGGTGGAGGGACACGTCGTGGTCCTGCGTGGCGGCGTACACCTTGACGGGAACGTTGACCAGCCCGAATGCCACGGCGCCGGTCCAGATTGCCCTCATGCCCACAGTCAAGCACCGGCATCCCGTGGCCGCGAGGGGGGACGGGAGGCGCGACGGCTCGCATGCTGGCGCCGTCGGGTGCCTACGGGCACAGTGGGGGGAGACGACGAAGGAGGGACGCCATGCCCGAACTGGTCACGGTGGCGGGCCGACGGCTGCGGGTGACGAACCTCGACAAGGTCATGTATCCGTCGACCGGAACGACGAAGGCCGACGTCTTCGCCTATTACGCCCAGGTGGCGCCGGTCCTGATCCCGCAGATCGCGTGGCGGCCGGTCACCCGCAAGCGCTGGGTCGATGGCGTGGGGACCGCGGAGGCACCGGGAGCGGTGTTCTTCCGGAAGGACCTCGAGGAGTCGGCGCCCGGGTGGGTGCCCCGCCACGCGATCCGGCACTCCTCGGGCACGAACATCTACCCGCTCGCCAACCATCCGGCGGTGCTCGCCTGGTTCGCGCAGGTCGCGGCACTTGAGCTCCACGTGCCGCAGTGGCGATTCTCGCCGGCCGGCGTCGCACAGAACCCCGACCGGCTCGTGATCGACCTGGACCCCGGGGAGGGAGTCACCCTGGCCGACTGCGCCCACGTGGCGCGGCTCTGCCGGGAGGTGCTCGTCGAGATGGGCATGGACGCCGTCCCGGTCACGTCGGGGTCCAAGGGCATCCACCTCTATGCCCCGCTGGACGGCACCCACACCTCCGAGGAGGTCTCGGCGGTGGCGCGGGAGATGGCGCTCGCCCTCGAGGCCGACCACCCCGATCTCGTGGTCTCCCTGCAGCGCAAGGCGCTCCGCGCCGGCCGCGTGCTGCTCGACTGGAGCCAGAACAACGCCAACAAGACGACCGTGTGTCCCTACTCGCTGCGCGGCAGGCTCCGGCCGACGGTAGCCGCTCCCCGCACCTGGGACGAGCTCACCGACCCATCCCTCGCACAGCTGGACCACGAGGAGGTGGTCGAACGCGTGCACCGCGGCCTCGACCCCCTGGCGGCGCAGGGGTGGCACGGGCCGCTCGGTGAGGACGACGGCGCCCTCTCCTCCGCGGGCCGGGACCGGCTGGCGAGGTATCGGTCCATGCGCGACGCCGCCCGCACCCCGGAACCTGTCCCGGCGGTCACTCCCCCCGTACGCGAGGGCTCGGCGCCGTCGTTCGTCATCCAGCGCCACCAGGCGCGGCGTCTGCACTGGGACCTGCGCCTCGAGCGGGACGGGGTGCTCGTCTCGTGGGCGGTTCCGAAGGGGCCGCCGCTCACACCCCACGAGAACCGGCTCGCCGTACAGACCGAGGACCACCCCCTCGAGTACGGCTCCTTCGAGGGCGTGATCCCCGAGGGCGAGTACGGCGCAGGGGAGGTGGAGCTCTGGGACGCGGGCACGTGCGAGATCGAGAAGTGGCGGGAGGGCGAGGAGGTCATCGCGGTGCTCCACGGCCGGCCCGACGGCGGCCTTGGGGGGATTCCCCGCCGTTACGCCCTCATCCACACGGGTGGCGCTGACGGTGACTCGTGGCTGTTGCACCTGATGAAGGACCAGCCGGCGTCCGTGCCCCCGGTGCCGGCGTCGTCAACCCCCGCGCCCCCGACTCCCGCTCCGGCACCGGCCGGGATCGTGCTCGCCGACCTGCCTGCCCCCATGCTGGCCACGGCCGGTACCCCGCGGGACATCGCGCGACCCGAGGAGTGGGCGTTCGAGATGAAGTGGGACGGCGTGCGCGCCGTCGTGGGGGTGGGCGGACGCGTCGTCGTCATGAGCCGGGGCGGACGCGACGTCACGGCCACCTATCCGGAGCTGGCCGAACTGGCGGACCGACTGCTCGCCGACTCCGCGATCCTCGATGGTGAAATCGTCGCGCTCGGTCCTGGGGGACGGCCGGACTTCGGGCTGCTGCAGACGCGGATGAATGCCGGCCCGGGGGAGGCCGCGCGCCTCGCGCGGACGGTGCCGGTGCAGCTGATGCTGTTCGACATCCTGCAGGTGACGCTGGACGGTGAGACCCGCGGGCTGATGCGGACCCCGTACCAGGCGCGGCGGGAGCTGCTGCGGTCCGCGATCGTCGAGGGCGGCCGCGTCCACGTGCCCGAGAGCTGGGAGGGGGATCTCGGGGATGCCCTCGAGGCGAGCCGTGAACTGCGGCTCGAGGGGATCATCGCGAAGCGCCTGGACAGCGTCTACCAGCCGGGTCGGCGCGCGCGCAGCTGGGTGAAGATCAAGCACGTCCGGCACCAGGAGGTCGTGGTCGTGGGCTGGCGTCGGTCGGCCAGTGGGACGCGCGGCATCGCCTCGCTCCTGCTGGCGGTGCCCGACGACGGCCGGCTCGCGTACGTCGGCCGGGTGGGGAGCGGTTTCTCCGAGGCCCAGCTCCGGGAGGCCGCCGCGCTGCTGGGACCTCTTGAACGGCCAGACCCACCCGTCGACGATGTCCCGGCGCCTGACCGGCGGGACGTGGTCTGGGTGGAGCCGTCCCTGGTCGCCGAGGTGGTCCTCTCCGAACGGACGGCCGGCGGACGACTGCGGCATCCCGTCTGGCGTGGCTGGCGGCCCGACAAGGATCCGCGGGAGGTGCGGTGGGAGGCGTGAGCGGGCTTGTCTTGACATCACGCTCGTTCCTCCAGCAACCCGGGGCCGATGGCCAGGCAGTGTTTGCGGAGTGTCGTGCTTGGTGGTCCGCTCATGCCCCAGTGGCGGTCGTCGGGCCTCAAGGGTCGCGACCTCGCGCAAGTGCCGATGTGCGGGAGTTTCTGTCGGTGCGCAGCCAAACCCCTTCGGGCCATCTGGTCGTGTTCCCGAGAGCTACTGTGAACTCAGAGCCCGGAGAGCCTCCAGTACGAAGGGCGCCAGATCGAGTCCGGGCACGTCATGGCGGGGGATCCAGCGCACCTGGACAGTGCTTCCGCCCGGTGCCTCGTTGCGCAAAGGGCGTTCCCCGGCCAGCGTCCCGCGGTAGATGATTCGGACGCTGTGCAATCCAGCGCCTTTGTGAACTCCGACATCGCTCAGCACGCGGTTTGGCCGGAGGTCCGCGACGACCTGCCCAGTCTCTTCGGCGACCTCTCGCCGAAGTCCTGCCTCGGGATCTTCGCCAAATTCGACTCCACCGCCGGGTAGATACCAGCGCCCCGAGTCCTCGGCCGCCGCCCTCACCATGAGAATTCGGTCCTGCCTGTCGGTGAGCACGGCATACGCGGCGATGCGCTGGCGTCGGGCAGCGGTGGCGCAGCATGACGCAGGTGCGGGTCAGGGGCACCTTTGTGTGTCGGTCCCGCTCGCGGGGACTTCCGGTATGCGGGCGGTCCACGAGGCCACGCCCTGGATTGAAAGAAGGCCGGCTGCCCACCGGGCGTGCGTAGATCATTGGGCCACCAGTACGGAGAGCGTTCCGTCCCACATGTTGCTGACGTAGACGGTGCCCGTCCGCGGATCGACGGCCACATGGCCGGGCAGGTTGCCCACCGTGATCGTGTCCAGCACTTCGCGTGACACCGCGTCCACGACCCATACGAATCCTCCTGGGCTCTCGTCCTGGAAGTCCATGCCCGCGACGTAGACCGCTCCCGCGGCAGGATCGAGCGCAACACCCATCGGCTCGGTCCCGACGGTGACCGTCTCGATCACCTCGAGCGAATCGACATCGACCAGCGACAGCGGGCTCGCCGGCGGCGGAAAGCCCTCTCCCTCGTTGCCGAGGTTCGAGTTCGCCACCCACAGCAGGCCGGTGTCGTCGTCGACTGCCAGACCCCATGGCGCCGGACCGACCATGATGGTGTCCACCACCTCTCGGGTGGCCGAGTCAATCACGGAAACCGAGTCCGATTCGGTGTTCGCCACGAACACCAGTCCGCGGTTCGGTTCGATCGCGATGGCGCGTGGGTTGCGGCCCACCGGAATCGTTGCCACCACCTCCCGCGAGTCCGTGTCAATCGCCGACACGATGCCATCAGCCTGTACTTCGCGTCCTCCGGAGTCCACCACGAACACGGGGTGCGCCACGTAGAGCTCACCACCCGCGGAATCGACGGCGAGAGCGACGCCGTTCGGCTCCACGGTGATCGTGTCCACCGTCTCCCGCGTGTCAGCGTCGATCACCGAGACGGTGCCTTGGGTCTGGCCAAGGATGCCGCCGTCCGCCACATAGACCGTTCTGGTGCGTTCATCGATGGCGACGGCGACGGCGCGGTCCCCCGCAGTGTCGACCATCCCCACCTGCTCGTAGCTGCGAAGATCGAACACCAGGAGAGCGGAATCCTGCGAGGTCGCCACATACATGACGTCCTCCTGCGGGTCCAACACAAAACCCCAGACAGGTACGTTGAGTGTCTCAGCGACACGCGCCACCGGTTCCCGACCGTCCGGTTCTGCTGTACCGCCGCTCTCAGGGTCCGCCCCGCAGCCTGTCGTGAGAACCGTGGCCAGCACCCCGGCCATCGCCACCACCCGGACAATCCGCCAGCGTTGCCCATGCGCCGCAGTCCCGGTCACCTGACCAAGAGCCAGACCTCGAACGAGCCACTTCATTGTGCTCACGCTCCTAATCGGCTGTTGAGTGCCGTTGATGGAAATGGTTCGCTCACGCCGACAGCAGTGTCAAGAGCAGAAGGTCCTAATCCAGTTTCATCAGAGATCAGTTCACCCGTTTGGTCACACACCAGTAGGGGTCACTCGCCCAGTGTCGCAATATGGGCACAGCATCCGGACATGCCGCGGATCGCGCGAGCGTCTTGCTCCCACCAGCGTGTTCAGTCTCTACCGAATCGCTGCTGTGCGGCCTGGCGGGTGGTGTCCAGGGCGGCGGCGATCACGGTCCAGGAGTCGCCGGCTTCACGGGCGGCCTTGACGGCCTCGCGCAGTTCAGCCTCCGCGGTGGAGATGTGCTGGCGGGCGGCCAGGATCCGGCGGAAGTGCACGGCGTCGCGGGCGGGCGTGGCGGACGGCACGAGGTCGTCGAGCCCCGTGATGTCATGAGTGGTCTTGCTGGTCATCGTGGTCACCTCATTTCACGGTAGTCGTAGAACTTCGGGCGGGGGAGGTCGGCATGAATGATGCGCGTCGGAGTGCCCACCGGGACTGCGACGAGTTCCAGGAGGCGGCCGTGTCGATCAGCACCGATCACGAGCAGGCGCACGTCACCCTCACACTCATACTCGGTCTGCCGCGGTGTGCTCACGGTCCGCCAGGTCGATACCCACGACGGCGTTCGTCACCAGGATCGCTTGGCGAAGCCCAGGCAACCAGCATTCGCCTTGCGGTCACCCCAGTCACCCCTCGCTTGCCTTCCCAGCAAGCCAGCGTGGCCACACCACCACTTGCTGGCAGCTCACCCTAGGCTGGGCATGGGCAGGCTGCCGGACGACCAGCTGAGAACGCTGGCCGAGGAACACATCGCATATGAACTCGAGATGCTTGTGTGGACCGCGATGACTCTGTATCGCGACGGCGCCGGGAAACTCGGCAACAGTTCTCACGCTATCTCAAAACGCAAAAAACGCCGTCCTTGAGTCCCTCCTGGTTCACGCCAGAATCCTTGATGACTTCCTCATGAACCGCGCCGGGCCTCGCGGTGACGACGTGCGCGCCAAACACTTCGCCCCGTGGGACGAACGCGCCGAACTCCCCGCCGAGACCATCAAGAATGAACGAGCCACCTGGACTTTCATGCCGGGCCCCAGCAGGGAGCAGGCCCACAAGCGAGTGGCGCATCTCACCCAGAGGTGCCTCGACGGAGGCGAGAGCAAGGAGGTTCGATACCTAGATGTCGCACACGCGATCGCGGGCCGCCTTCGTAGCGTTCCTTGATCGCGTCGCGGAGCACGACCAGGGCCGAAGCGACTGGTTCGCGACGGCGGCCAGCTACGCCCGCGGGCTCGTTTAGCGCCGATCCCAGCACGCCCGCAGGCATCGCGGGCGCGCTCAGGTGCAGAACAGGCCGGTACGCCGAATGTCGCCCGTGCGTCCTAACCGCACGCTTCTGCCGCGGACAGCGCGAGCGTCAGGTCTCGATGCGTTGCAGTGGTTGCCCTGTCATCTGGGCGATGAGGTCGAAGTCCTTGTCGAGATGAAGGACGGTGCGGCCGGTGAGTTCCGCGGTGGCGGCGATCAGCAGATCCGGGATCGAGGGCGCCCTGTGCTGTCCGTGGGTGGCGAGCAGGCCCTGGACCTCCACGGCTCGGTCCTCGATGGCAGGCGTGAGGTACTCCACGGGCATGGCCGCGAGCGGCGGCAGCCGCAGCGCGCGGGAGTGATCCGCGCCGGACCGCGCCGAGAATCCGACCTCCAGGCGGGTGACCGTCGAGATAGCGACCAGGCCGCGCTCGATCCGGTTGGCCCAGTCGGCGGCGTCGGGGCTGTGGCCCATCCTGACCAGGGCTGACTTGTCGACCAACCAGATCGTCACGACCACGCCTCGCCCATGACCGTCGGGTCGGCGAGGTCTGCCAACAACTCGGACATGGTGGTCAAATCGGAGACGGCGACGCTGTCGAGTGAGCGGGAGGCCTGTTGGTGCAGTTGGCGTCGGAGGAAGTCCGTGCGCGACAGGCCATAGCGTCGGGCCTGTTCGTCCAGACGTTCCAGATCGGCGGCAGGGACGTTGCGGATCAATACGTCAGGCATGGCTCCCTCCCTGTTCGATATCTGATGATATCAGGTCCACCGGCGGGGACCAAGGACTCCTGCAGTTCCGCGACCTGGTCCGTGCCGGGACCCATCCACGAGTTCCCAGCTCTCGTCGATGAGGACGAAGAAGCCACCAGATGCGCGACGCTCCCTTCGATCTCGATCGGCCGGCCGACATCGCTTCTGCCGCCACTCGTGCGTGGCACGCGACCTACTCGTCACGATTCCCAGCGTTCTTGAAGTGCGGCCACCCAAGTCCAGAGCGGTCTCTAGAGAAGGCGGGGACTCCGTTCCCGCCCGAATCGCCCACACTGGGGTTGTCCCATCTGCGGTTCGAGGCGGTGCTCACCGCTGCGCGCCTGTCGGGCAACGTCAACGACTTCGCACTGGTCGCGATGCTCGGCCTGCTGGGGTTGCGGATCTTCGAGGCGTGCGGTGCGAACATCGGCGACCTCGGGGAAGAGCACGGGCACCGCGTGCTGCGGGTGCGGGGCAAGGGTGGCAAGGTCGTCCTGACCCCGCTGCCACCCGCCGTGCAGCGCGCCATCGAACGGGCCGTCGCCGGGCGTCCCGAGGGGCCGATCCTGCGCACCGTCCGTGGCACCCGCATGGACCGGCATGCCGCCACCCGCCGGCTGAAGCGCCTCGCCGTGGATGCGGATGTCCGGTTACCGCGGATGCACCCCCACATGCTGCGGCACACCTTCGTGACCACCATGCTGGACGCCGGGGTGGACGTGCGTGACGTCCAGATCGCCGCCCGCCACGCCGACCCCAGGACCACCATGCGCTACGACCGGGCCCGCAAGAACCTCGACCGCCACTCCAACTACATCCTCGCGGCCTACATGGCCTCCGGCACCTGACAACACGGCCGCGTGTCATTGATGGGGACGACGTGCACGGGGTTCGGGGGCGTCAGTGTCGCCGGTAGATGTCCGCACGGTGGTCGATGGCGACGATGGTCACGACGTCGGAGATCCGGTAGATGATGCGGAAGTCGCCACGTCGGGCACTGTGCAGGCCCTCAAGTTCGTTCCGCAGTGGCTTGCCCACGCGCGCCGGATTCTCCGCCAGGGCACCGTAGATGAACTCGACCGCCGCGGTGGCCGCCTTCTCGGGAAGCCGGCCGAGGGCACGTCGTGCGGTGGGCGTCCACGCGATCGGGAGCGGCGTGCCGCTCATTCGCTGAGCGAGCGCAGGATCTCATCCTTGGTCAGCACCTCGGTCTCGCCGGCGGCGATGTCGGCCAGGCTGGCCCGGATCTGCTTGATAAGCGTGGGCCGCCCCGCGATGTCCAACGTCTCCTCCAGTGAGGCCAGGTCATCGACGCTGAGCACGACGGCCGCCGGCCGGCCGTGCTTGGTGATCACGACACGGTCATGCTCGCGTTCCACCTGCTCCACGACCTCGGAGAGGTGGTTCTTCACGTCCTTCAACGCCATCGAACACTCGACTTTCATGGCCATAAGTGTAGCCACAACGCCGTACCACGCAACACACTCTTCTNNTCTGCCGCGGTGCGCGCTGGTGGTCATATCAGTCGAGCAGCGGGATGTCGAGGTCGTGGGCCAGGACGACCGCACGGGCGAGTTCGGATTCCTGGTCGGAGGTCAGGAATCCGACGGTGCGGCCGAGCAGCCTGGTCGGAACGGTGAGGATGTTGTCCAGTGAGATCACGCCGTCGTGGTCGAGGCCGTTATGCCGTCCGACCGGAACCTCGCTTGATAGCCCCTTGATGGTGGAGGTGATCGGTGCGATCGTCACTTTCGTCATGGCTGTCCGCGCGGCCTGGCGAGTCAGGACGACAGCGGGACGCGTCTTGTCCAAACGCACCAGACAGATCTCGCGCACGGGTCAGTCCTCGATGGTCATGTGTGCGACGGACCAGTCGACGAGTTCGTCGAGGTCGTCAGCAGTGCCCCGCTCGCGGAGGATGGCGGCGTCGCGCTCGGCAACTTGGCGGCGCATCTCGCGCTCGACGGCACGGGCCACCAGTGCTGCCCGGCTGGGAGCGTTGCCGGCAGCGACGGACTTGTCGAGGAAGGCCACCATGTCGTTGGGAAGACGGATCGCGATCTGTTGAGTCATGGCACTTGAGCATACCACTGTGGGACCCGTATCGGGATGCATGCTTATGCCGCGTGGTGGACGCCGTTCCCCCGGGCATCTTGCGTGGCGGCATGTCAAATCGCGGCTTGACCGTTCGATGGCATCTCTCGGCTCGCCTCGCAGGCATGGGGCCCGACAGGGGCGAGTTGCAACAGGAGAGTGATCTGAAGGCGTGTTCGGCACCGATGGCCTTGTGCGTGAAGTCTGGTCGGACGACGCAGAGCGGGCATAGGTCACATGCGCTGATCTGCCGCTACGTGGACGCAAGATCGGTCCCCAACCGATTGACAGTCGATAGATATCGAGCGAGGCTCGATTCATGGGTCCTCGTCTTGTCGTCAACGTCCTGCGGTTCTTGCTGATCGGGGCGGTGGTGGCCATCGCCGTGGTCCAGGCGGTGTTCCTGCCGTTGCTCTCGGGAGAGATGGCCAGGAACCTGCCGGGTGAGGCGTACATGCGGTGGCCGATCCTGACCCTGGCGATCCTGGGACTGTTGTGCGTCCAGGTCGCGATCGTGTGCACGCTGCGGCTCCTGGGTTTCACCCAGGACGGGCGAGTGTTCACCCCCGCAGCGTTCAGATGGGTGGACGGCCTGATCGCCTCCTTCATCGGGGCCAGCCTCGTGTGCCTGGCCACCATCATCTACCAGTCGCAGACGGTGGCCGGGCCCCCGTTGTGGATGCTCGCCCTGTGGGGTGGAGTCCTGACCGGCGTCGCCCTTGCCTTGCTCACCTGGACGATGCGAGCGCTGTTGGCCCAGGCGATCACCCTGCGCACGGACATGGAGATGGTGATCTGATGGCGATCGTCGTGCGTATCGACCTCGAACTGGCCAAGCGGAAGATGTCGGTCGGGGAGTTTGCCGAACGAGTGGGGATCACCCCGGCCAATGTGGCGGTCCTGAAGAACGGACGCGCCAAGGCGGTCCGCTTCACCACCCTGGAGGCGATGTGCCAGGTCCTCCAGTGCCAACCGGGCGACCTCCTGGAGTGGGTGCCAGACAACGAGTGACGCTCGCCCGGAGACTCTGGAGACCAGACGCCGCGCCGCCACGAAGTACCGCCCACGACGCCGAAACCGCGGGCCAGCGTCGAGGGCCTGGTCCTCAAGGCGACGCTGGTGTCAGGCGGGATTGCGGACCGCATGGCGCACGTAGATCACGCCGTTGGCGAATCGTCGGTGGTCCAGCAGTTCGAGCTCAAGTCTCACGCCTCGAGGCAGCGCCGGCTTGCCTCCGCCCACGAGCACGGGGCAGAGCAGCAGGACGCACTCGTCGACCAGGCCGTGCCGGAAGGCCTCGGCCGCGATCCCCGCGCCTCCAACGCTCAGGTCCGAGCCGGTGGTCTCCTTGAGCCGTCGCACCGCCTCGGGCTCGAAGGTCCGCTCGATCCTCGTCCGCGCGGTCGAGACGTCGGACAGCGTGGAGGAGTAGACGATCTTGTCAGCGGCGCGCCAGATGGTGGCGTACTCGCGGACCACCGGGGGCGCGTCCGTCAACCAGTCGTCGTGCTCCCAGACCCGCATCGTCTCGTACATGCGCCGCCCGTAGAGTGACGTGCCGATGCGCCGCTCGTGCTCGTTCCAGAACGCGTGCACCTCCTCGTCAGGAACGGACCAGTCGAACGAACCCGTCTCGTCCTCCAGGAATCCGTCGAGCGAGACGTTCGCCGCGTAGATCAGCGTGCCCATGGAACCCTCCGCCCGGGATGAGGTCTCCAGCGTCCCCCGCGGCGCCGACACCGGCAACACCGCGACCGCCATCCCCGACCCCGGCTGAACCAATGACCCGCCGCCCGTCCGGCCGGCGGGTCACCCGCTCAGCCGGTTCACAAAGGCGACGGCGGCACGTGAGATCTCGGTCCTCGCCTCGTCCTGGCTGATGGTGGGCGTGCCGTCACCGGGCTGGGCTCCGTAGTCGCCGAAGAACGAGTGGACGGCCCCGTCGATCGACAGGAACGTCGTGCTGGCCGGCAGCCTGGACACGGAGGCTGCATGGACAGGACCGACGCGCGCAGCGAGGTGCTGAGATCGCTCGCGGGATAGGAGGCGAAGAGGACCAGGCCGACGACGGGTGCGTCGGGGTCGTCGTCGGCGGCATCCGCCTGCGTCGCCGCGACGGTGCCTCCCAGCGAGTGGCCGCCCACGACCCAGCGGGTGAGGTCCTCGTGCTCGGCCCGGGCGGCGTCGAACGCCGAGACGGACAGGAACGCGATGCCGAGGGGCTGCTTGGCGATCACCACCACGTGGCCCGCTTCGGCCAGGGGGCGCAGGATCGCGGCGTAGGCGCGCGGATCCACCCGTGCGCCGGGCTGGAAGAACACCCCGGTGTCACTGGCCGGTCCGGCGGGGGTCAGCACGATCCGGGTGGCGGACTCGGACACGGCGACGTCGGCGTCGGACCGCAGCGCGGAGAGGGCGGGCTCGACCGCCGAGAAGGGCCGCAACCACCCCATGAGCGCGATCCACCCCAGCGACGCCAGGATCAGGGCGACGCCTGCGACGCGCCGCCACCCGGTGCGACGTCGGCGGGGCGTGAACGTCCGCCAGCCGGCGACGGCGGACCCAAGGAGGGCGGCACCGAGAAGGATCCCGTAGAGCGGGTGCCCGTGGATGATCGCCCCCCAGCTCGTGACGCACGCCCACACGACGACGAGCGCCCCGGCCGCAGCCGCCACGCGCACCGTCCAGCTCGTCACGGGCGAGTGCGCGCTCACCGGACGACCGGTCGGGGGGAACGGTTCGTTGGCCATGCCGCTACTGTCGCAGCTGGCGGACCCGGGTGAACAGCCCGCCCTTCGGTCAGAGCCGCCCGTACGTTGCCTTCGCCTTCTCCATCGCCGCGACGTAGCTCGTCCGCTGCCAGGCGTTCCCCTCGGTGTCGGGGGGCACGGCGAGCAGGCCACGCATCCCGTCCAGGGTGAAGCCCTTGCGGTCCAGGTAGTCCTCCAGTTCGGCGAGCATCGTCGCGGCGTGGGCCGGGCCGCGCCGGATCAGCGCCGAGGTCGACATCACCACATCCGCGCCCGCGAGCAGGAACTTCACCACATCCGAGCCGTCCGCCACGCCGGTGGTGCCCGCGAGCGAGGCCGTGGTGTGGTGGCGCAGCGTGGCGATCCAGGTGCGGGGCAGGCGGCCCTCGTCCGGCATGGACAGCGCCCAGGTGGTGGTTGCCTCCAGCGTCTCGACGTCGATGTCCGGCTGCAGGAAGCGGTTGAAGAGCACGAGGCCGTCGGCCCCGGCGTCGACGAGGCGGAGGGCCACGGAGCCGACCGAGCTGAAGTACGGGCTCATCTTGACCGCGACCGGGATGGTGACGGCGTCCGTCACCGCGGCGACGATGTCGGTGTGGCGCTCGATCACCTGGCTGCCCCGGGTGCGGAGGTCGCCGGGGACGAAGTAGATGTTGAGTTCCAGCGCCGCGGCCCCCGCGTCCTGGAGTTCGCGCGCGAACCTGGTCCAGCCGCCCAGGTCGGCGCCGTTGAGGCTGGCGATCAGCGGGACGTCGATCGCCCGGGAGGCGCGCTCCACCAGCCGGAGGTAGTCGTGGGCGAGGCTCTTCTCCTCGATCGGCGCGTCGGGGAAGTAGTCGAGTGCCTCGGGGAAGGAGTACTCGTGGCGCTCGATCAGGTCGAGGTCCCGCGCGACCGCACGGCGCAACTGCTCCTCGAACAGTGAGAAGAGCACGACGGCGCCGACGCCGCCGTCAGCGAGCGCACGGACGCCGTCGACGGACTGGGAGAGCGGGCCGGCAGAGGCGACCAGCGGATTGCGGAGCGTCAGTCCCAGGTAGGTGGTGGTCAGGTCCATGTCACTTCCTCGCGTCGGCGGCGAACTCGGCAGCGCTCCGCATCGCCATCTGCTCGTACTCGGCCCAGCGCCGGTCGACCTGTGCCTGGCCGTGGGCGAGGAGCCGTTCGGACGTCTCCGGGTCGGTGGCCTGCAGCATGCGGAAGCGGAGTTCCCGCTCGTGGTACTGCCGCAGGGGGATGCGCGGCCGCGGCGAGTCGAGCAGGAACGGGTTCCTCCCGGCGTCCCGCAGCACCGGGTTGTAGCGCATCAGCGGCCAGTGCCCGGACGCCACGGCGGCGTACTGCTGGTCCAGGCCCTTGCGCATGTCGATCCCGTGGGCGATGCAGTGGCTGTAGGCCAGGATGAGGGACGGCCCGTCATAGGACTCGGCCTCCCGGAAGGCCTTCAGCGTCTGCTGCTTGTCCGCGCCCATCGCGACGCGCGCGACGTAGACCGTGCCGTAGGCGATCGCCTGGAGGGCCAGGTCCTTCTTGTTGGTCACCTTGCCGCCGGAGGCGAACTTCGCGACGGCGCCCATGGGCGTGGCCTTCGAGGCCTGCCCGCCGGTGTTGGAGTACACCTCGGTGTCGAGGACGAGGATGTTGATGTTCCGGCCGGAGGCGAGCACGTGGTCGAGGCCGGAGGAGCCGATGTCATACGCCCAGCCGTCCCCGCCGACGATCCACACCGAGCGGCGCAGCAGGTGGTCGGCCACCGAGCGGAGGTCGGCCGCACGCTGGCCCTCCATTCCGTCGAGCCGGCGCAGGAGGTCCTCCACGCGGGCACGCTGGCGGGACAACTCGGACTCGTAGCGCTGCGGGGCGTCGAGGATCTCGCTGACGTACGCCTCGCCGAGTTCGTCGCGCAGTTCGGTGAGCCGCCGGCGGGCGAGCTCGGTGTGCATGTCTGCGGCGAGCCGCAGGCCGAGCCCGAACTCCGCGTTGTCCTCGAACAGCGAGTTGGACCAGGCCGGGCCCCGGCCGTACTTGTTCCGGGACCAGGGGGTGGTCGGGAGGTTGCCGCCGTAGATCGACGAGCACCCGGTGGCGTTCGCGACCGTGGCGCGGCCACCGAAGAGCTGGGTGAGCAGCTTCAGGTACGGCGTTTCGCCGCAGCCGGAGCATGCCCCGGAGAACTCGAACAACGGCTCGAGGTACTGCACGCCACGGACGTTGGCGAAGTCCACGCGGGAGCGCCGGTTGACCGGGATCGTCTCGAAGAACCGCACGTTCTCCCGCTCAGCCGTTCGGTCCAGCCGTGGCTCCAGGTTGATCGCCTTGCGGCCTGCGCCGGATCCCAGGGGCTTGACCGGACAGGCCTCGACGCACAGCCCGCAGCCGGTGCAGTCCTCGGCGTACACCTGCAGCGTGTAGCGGGACTGCGGCAGGCCCGCCGCGTTCAGCCCGGCGGTCTGGAAGGACGCCGGCGCGCCCTCGAGCGCCGAGTCGGGGTAGTACTTGGCGCGAAGCACGGCGTGTGGGCAGACGAACGCGCAGTTCCCGCACTGGATGCACGCCTCGGGGTCCCACACCGCGATCGCGTCCGAGATGTTCCGCTTCTCGTACCGGGTGGTGCCGGAGGGGTAGGTGCCGTCCACCGGGAGCGCGCTCACGGGAAGGTCGTCGCCCTCGTCGGCGAGCATCCGCGCGGTCACCCGCCGCACGAAGTCGGGTGCCTCGGCGGGAACGGGCGGGATCATCGGCACGTCGCTGACGGGCGCGGCCGGCACCTCGACACGGTGGAGATGGGCGATCGAGGCGTCGACGGCGGCCTCGTTGCGCGCGACGACGTCGCCACCCTTCCGCAGGTAGGTCTTCCGGATCGCCTCCTTCACCGCGGCGATGGCCTCGTCCCGCGGCATGACCCTGCTGATGGCGAAGAAGCACGTCTGCAGCACGGTGTTGGTGCGCCGGCCCATCCCGGCCGAGCGCGCGACCGCGCCGGCGTCGATGGTCCACAGTTCGATGCCGAGGTCGATGATGCGCTGCTGCATGGGGCGCGGCAGGTGGCCGAACACCTGGTCGGGCGGGTAGGGGCTGTTCAGCAGCAGCACCGTTCCCTCGCGCGCGTGCCGCAGCACGTCGATCCGCTCGAGGATGGACCAGTGGTGGCAGCCGATGAAGGCGGCCCGGCCCACGAGGTACGGGGCCCGGATCGGCCGTGGCCCGAACCGGAGGTGCGAGACCGTACGGGAGCCGGACTTCTTGGAGTCGTAGACGAAGTAGCCTTGGGCGAACGTGCCGGGCTGGTTGCCGAGGATCTTGATGGTGTTCTTGTTCGCGCCCACCGTCCCGTCCGAACCCAGGCCGTAGAACACCGCGCCCACGGTGTCGGAGTCCTCCACGTCGAGGTCCGGGTAGGCGATCGAGAGGCCCGAGACGTCGTCGACGATGCCGACCGTGAAGCGGGGACGCGGCGAGGGCTGGGCGAGTTCGTCGAAGATCCCCTTCACCATCCCGGGGGTGAACTCCTTCGAGGACAGGCCGTAGCGCCCACCCACGACGAGCGGCATCCGCTCCCGCCGGCCCGTCCCCACGGCCTCGCCGAGCGCCGAGACGACGTCGAGGAACAGCGGCTCCCCGCCCGCCCCGGGCTCCTTCGTCCGGTCCAGGACGGCGAGCCGGGTGCAGGTCGGCGGGATGGCTGCCAGGACGTCGTCGACGGGGAAGGGGCGGTAGAGCCGCAGCTGGACCATCCCCACCCGCTCGCCGCGGGCGCGCAGGTGGTCGATGGTCGCCGCGACGGTCTGGGCGCCGGAGCCCATGACGACGACGACGCGGTCCGCCTCGGGGTCGCCGGCGTACTCGACGAGGTGGTAGGCGCGGGACGTGCGGGCGGCGAAGTCGTCCATCGCCGCTGCCACGATGCCCGGTGTGGCGGCGTAGAACGGGTTGACGGTCTCGCGTGACTGGAAGTAGGTGTCCGGGTTCTGGGCGGTGCCCCGGATGTAGGGGTTCGCGGGGGAGAGCGCGCGGCGGCGGTGCTCGCGCACCGCGGCCTCGGGCACCAGGGCCCGGAGGTCCTCGTCCGAGAGCATCTCGATGGTGCTGAGCTCGTGGCTGGTGCGGAACCCGTCGAAGAAGTGCACGAACGGCACCCGGGAGCGCAGCGTGGCCATCTGGGCGATGGCCGCCATGTCGTGGCACTCCTGCACGCTGGCGGCGCAGAGCAGGGCGAACCCGGTCTGCCGCACCGCCATGACGTCCTGGTGGTCCCCGAAGATGGACAGTCCCTGCGCGGCCAGGGACCGCGCCGCCACGTGCAGGACGGTGCTGGTCAGCTCGCCCGCGATCTTGTACATGTTCGGGATCATCAGGAGGAGGCCCTGCGAGGCGGTGAACGTCGTGCTGAGGGCGCCGCCCTGCAGCGCGCCGTGGAGCGCGCCCGCGGCACCGCCCTCCGACTGCATCTCGATGACGGCGGGGATCGTGCCGTACACGTTCGGCCGGTGCTTCGCGGTCCACTCGTCCGCCAGCTCGGCCATCGTGGAACTCGGGGTGATGGGGTAGATCGAGCAGAGCTCGTTGAGGCGGTACGCGACGGAGGCGGCGGCCTCGTTGCCGTCGATGATCGACCTGGTCATGGCGTGCTCCTCAGCGTTCGGCGATCATCTCGATGGCATGGACCGGGCACTGCTCGTAGCAGGTGCCGCAGCCCGTGCACTTCTCGTAGTCGAAGCGGTAGCGGCGGCCCTTGCCCAGCTTGATGACGGCATCCTCCGGGCACGCTCCGAGGCACCCGTCGCACTCGAAGCAGTTGCCGCAGGAGAGGCACCGCGCCGCCTCCACGTGCGCCTGCTCCGGGGTGAGGCCACCGACGATCTCGTCGAAGTCCCGCACCCGGGCGGTGGGCTCGAGTTCCGGCTGGGTGGTGCGCGTGTTGTCGCCGAAGTACCAGACGTGGAGCGTGTCGAAGGTCGCCACCGGGTGCTTCACGTGCTCCACCGGCGGGCGGGCGGCCAGCCACGCGTCGATCTGGCGGGCGGCGCGCTTGCCGTGGCCGACGCCGACGGTCACCGTGCGCTCCGACGGCACGGCGTCGCCGCCGGCGAAGATGCCGGGCACGTCCGTCATGAGTGTCCGCCCGTCCACCTTGAGGACGTCGTGCTCGAAGCGCATCCCGGGGATCTTGCGGAGGAAGTTGGAGTCCGTCTGCTGCCCGAGCGCGAGGATCACGGTGTCCGCGGCGAGCTGCTCGTACCGGCCCGTGCCCCGGGGCACGCCCTTCTCGTCCAGCTCCATGATCTCCACCGTCAGCTCGGACTCGTCCACGGAGGAGATGGTGCGGAGCCAGTTCATCGTCACGCCCTCGGCGACGGCCTCCTCCTTCTCGAAGGCGTGCGCGGGCATCTGGGCCTCGGTGCGGCGGTAGACGATGATCGACTCCTCCGCCCCGAGACGCCGGGCCACGCGCGCGGCGTCCATCGCGGTGTTGCCGCCGCCGTAGATCGCCACCCTGCTGCCGATCTCCGGGCGCTCCCCGGACGCGACGTCGCGGAGGAAGCTCACGGCGTCGAGGATGCGGGAGGCGTCCCGCGAGGGGATGTCCACCCGGCGCGAGAGGTGCGCGCCGATGGCGACGAAGACGGCGTCGAACCGGCCCTCGATCTGCTCGGCCATCAGGTCGGTGACGGTGTGGTCCGTCACCATCGTGACTCCGAGGTCGGCGATCCGTCCGATCTCCGCGTCGAGCACATCGCGGGGGAGACGGTAGGAGGGGATCCCGTAGCGCATCATGCCGCCCGGCAGCGGGGAGCTGTCCCGGATCTCGACCTCGTGGCCCATCAGCGCCAGCTGGTAGGCCGCCGAGAGCCCGGACGGCCCAGCGCCGACCACGAGGACCCGCCGCCCGGTCGTGTGGCGTGGGCGCGCGAACGCCCAGCACTCCGCGATCGCCAGGTCACCGAGGTAGCGCTCGACGGCATGGATCGAGACGGCACCGTCCAGTTCCGCACGGTTGCAGGCAGCCTCGCAGGGGTGGTAGCACACCCGGCCGTGGATGGCCGGGAACGGGTTGTTCCGCACCAGCTCACGCCAGGCCGCCTCGTCCTCGTCGGCCTTGACCAGGCGCAGCCACTCCTGGATGTTCTCCCCGGCGGGGCAGCGCTCGTTGCAGGGCGGGAGCAGGTCGACGTAGATCGGCATGCGGGACCGCACCGGCCCCACACGCCCCGCCCCGGCCGCGAGGTCCGGGAGCTCGGTCATGTCGCGGTTCGTGGGATTCATGCTCGTCCTCGAGTGAAGGGGCCTGCGATCCCCTCACACTACGCGCCCCCACCTGCGGGTGGGCGTCACTCCGCGTCGGTCACTCCCGGCGCTCCCCGAGGATCTCCACGGTGCTGCGGAGCGTGATCTGCGGCGGGTACAGCGACAGGACGTGGAGCGCGGCAGCGTGGTTCTCGGCGGTCGAGCCCGCGCACGCATCAGTCACCACGCTCAGGGTGGCGCCGGCGTCGGCGGCCGGCAGCGCCGTGGAGATGACGCAGCAGTCCGTGGAGACCCCGGTGAGCACCAGGTGCGGCGCCGGCCCGGTGATCGGGGCGATGACCTCCCACTTGCCGAACGTCGTCGCCGTCACGCGGTGGCCGGGCAGGTCGGCGAGTTCGTCGACGACGTCGAACAGCGGGTGGTCCGCCGGGTGGTCGGCGAACGGCCAGGCCTCCATGTAGGCCGCCCACGAGCCGGTCCGTTCCCGTGGGGCGACCCAGCGCGTCACGATGACCCGCTCGCCGAACGCCGCGGCGAGCGCCCGGATGGGTGCGACGACGTCGGCCCACATCGGGGACCCCCACGCCGACCCCGGGGCGGCGAAGATGCGCTGCGGGTCGACCACGACCAGCCAGGCGGCGCTCACGCCCGCCCCTCCTGCCGCGCGACGGTCCCGCGCCGCGCGATCCAGGTGACGAGGAAGCCGATCAGCAGCGCCGCGAGGACGCCGAGGTTCGCCCAGGCCCAGTCGCCGTCGCGCCCACCAAGGCCGAGAGGGCCGAGGAGGTAGCCCTGCCAGTTGTTCCAGGCGGCCTCCTCGGCGAAGGAGTTGATGACGAGGCCCCAGCCGACGAACGAAGCGACCACCATCGTGCCGACGGACGTCCAGTCCCAGGCACCGTAGCGGCCGCTCGGATCGAACAGCGCGAGCTCGTCGTACGGGCGCGTGCGCAGTGCGATGTCGGCGATCATGATGCCCGCCCACGCCGCGAGGGGAACACCGAGGGTGAGCAGGAAGGACTGGAACGGGCCGAGGAAGTTCTCGGCGAAGAAGACCACCCACACCGTGCCGGCCGTGAGGATCATGCCGTCGATGAACGCGGCGGCCGGTCGCGGGATCCGCACGCCCAGGCTGAGGAGCGTCAGCCCCGAGGAGTAGATGCCGAGCACCGCTCCCGAGATGAGCGCGAGCACCGCGGTGAGCAGGAAGGGGAGCAGGAACCAGGTCGGCAGCACGGTGGCGAGCGTCCCGATGGGGTCGTACGCGATGCCGTCCTGCAGGTCCGGCCGTGAGCCGGCGAGCAGGAGGCCGTAGATCACGAGGACCACCGGCGCGATCGCGCCCCCGAAGGTGTTCCACGCGACGATCGCGGCGCCCGAGGCGTCCCGCGATTGGTAGCGCGACCAGTCGGCGGCGATGTTGATCCACCCGAGCCCGAATCCGGTCATCACCATCACGAGGGCCCCGATGACGGACTGCAGCGAGCCGGACGGGATCTGGGAGACGGTGGTCCAGTCGATCTCGCCCAGGGTGAGGGCGATGTACACGAGCGTCATGGCGCCTGTGGCCCAGGTGAGGATCGACTGGAGCCGCATGATGATGTGGTAACCGGCCACGGAGGCGAGCACGATGACGGCGGCCGTGAAGGCGGCGGCGAGGATCTTCGTCGTCGTGCCCCCGCCCCAGCCGAGCCGCTCGAACACCGTGGCGGTGGCGAGGGTGGCCATGATCGCGAGGAAGGTCTCCCAGCCGATCGAGACCAGCCACGAGACGTAGCCCGGGACCCGCTGGCCGGTCACGCCGAACGCGGCGCGGGAGAGCACCATCGTGGGCGCCGAGCCGCGCTTGCCGGCGATCGCGATGATGCCCACGAGCACGAAGGAGATGGTGATCCCGATCGTCGCGACGAAGAACGACTGCCAGAACGAGATGCCGAAGCCGTAGACGAACGCGGCGTAGCTCATGCCGAACACGGAGACGTTCGCGGCGAACCACGGCCAGAAGAGGTCACGGGGCTTCGCGGTCCTCTCCGACTCCGCGATGACCTCGATCCCGTTCATCTCGATCTGGAGGCGGCGCTGGGACTCGTCGAGGGTCGCGCCGGGGGTGACTGGTGAACTCATGGCTTCACAATGGCACCCCGGCGGGCCGGCGTCGACGCCTCCGCGCCGGAGAGGAGGACGGTCAGGCGGGAAGGGCGTCGCGGAGCGGGCGGGCCGGGTCCGCCGCCGTGTCGCGCCCGAGGCGGGCGGGCCCGTCGGCGAGGAGGCGGCGGAGCGCGGCGACGTCGCGGGGCCGGTCCACCGTGAGCCCCGCCGCCAGCGAGTCCCCCTGGAACAGCAGTGCCGTCCAGCCGCGCTCCTCCCGCCACACGACGTCGAGTGCTGGCGAGGGGCGGCCCACGAGGTCCACCGCACGGCCGAGGATGGCCGAGAACACGGTCGGGGCGCGGCGGGCCGGCGGTTCGGTGCCGAGGATCGCGGCAGCGCACCGCTGCGCGCTCGCGACCGCGGCGTTCCAGTGCTGGTCGGGGAGCCCGGCGACGGCGGCGCAGTCGCCGATCGCCCAGAGACCGTCCGCGACGGCCTGCCTGTCGTCAACGCGGACGTGGCCCAACGGCGCCAGCCAGCGCCCCGGCAGCCATCCGGTGGCGGGGCGTGCTCCCACGGCGGCGACGACGACGTCAGCGGGCAGGTGGGTGCCGTCGTCGAGCCGGACGCCCGTCGCGGACGCCCCGGAGACCCCCCGCGGGACGAGGGTGACGCCCGCGTCGGCGAGCCAGGTGGCGATGCGTGCCCCGACCGGGGCGGGAAGCAGGGCCCCGAGGGGACGGGCCGCGCCGTCGACGAGGGTGACCCGCGCGCCCGCGGCGGTCGCCGTACCGGCGAGCTCCAGGCCGATCCAGCCCGCACCGACGACGACGACCCCTGCTCCCGGGGTCAGCCGGCTGCGCAGGCGCTGGGCGTCGTCCCAGGTGGACAGCACGTGGACGCCCTGCCAGGCGGGGGGAGGGGCGGGACGCGCCCCCGTGGCGAGGACGACGGCGTCGGCGGCCAGCACCTCCGAGCGACCGTCCGCGTCCGCGAACTCGACCGCCCCGGCACGCAGGCGGGTGGCGCGCAGCCCCAGGCGCCACTCCACCGCGGCGGGATCGAGCCCGAGGTCGGTGCACAGGTCGACGGGGGAGTCCCGGGTGAACAGCTCCTTCGTGAGCGGGGGCCTGTCGTAGGGCAGGCGCGTCTCGTCCGAGGCCACCACGATCCGCCCGGCGAAGCCCCCGGCGCGCAGCGATCCGGCGAGCGCCGTGGCGGCGAGCCCGCCTCCGACGACGAGGATCGCGGGGATGCGGGCGCCGTCGTGCACCACTTCACAGTAGTGTGAACGGCACCATGACGAGGAGGATGCGCAGCACGCCGTTGGTCGCCGCCACCGGCGGCCTGGTCGTCCTCGTCCTGGCCCTCGCGTGGTTCGAGGACGTCCGGATCGCCGCGCGGGTGCTCTCGCTCGGTCTCGTGGTGGCGGCCGTGGCCCGGCTGCTCCTGCCCGAGCGGGCCGTCTTCGCCGCGCGTGGCAGGCGCTTCGACGTGACGGTCCTGCTCGTGCTCGCGGTGGCGGCCTTCCTGCTCGCCCCGTGGGGGCTCGCGCAGGTGCCGTCGTGAGTGACCGCGACAGGTATCTCGACGTCGAGTAATCTGGCGTCGGAAAGGAAGTGACGTGAGCAGAATCAAGGTTGCGGGTCCGGTCGTCGAACTCGACGGCGACGAGATGACCCGGATCATCTGGCACTTCATCAAGGAGCGCCTCATCCATCCCTACCTGGACATCGACCTGCGCTACTACGACCTGTCGATCCAGAACCGGGACGCGACCGACGACCAGGTCACGATCGACGCCGCGCACGCCATCAAGGAGCACGGGGTGGGCGTCAAGTGCGCCACCATCACCCCGGACGAGGCGCGGGTGGAGGAGTTCGGGCTCAAGAAGATGTGGGTCTCCCCGAACGGCACGATCCGGAACATCCTCGGCGGCGTGGTGTTCCGCGAGCCGATCATCATCTCCAACATCCCCCGCCTCGTCCCCGGCTGGACGAAGCCGATCGTGATCGGGCGCCACGCCCACGGCGACCAGTACAAGGCCACGAACTTCAAGGTGCCCGGCGCCGGCCAGCTCACGATCACCTTCACCCCGGCGGACGGCTCGGAGCCGATCCAGCACGTGGTGGCGGACTACGGCCCCGACGGCGGCGTCGCCATGGGCATGTACAACTTCAACGACTCGATCCGGGACTTCGCCCGTGCCTCGTTCTCCTACGGGCTGCAGCGCGGCTACCCGGTGTACCTCTCGACCAAGAACACGATCCTCAAGGCGTACGACGGGCAGTTCAAGGACCTCTTCGCCGAGGTCTTCGAGAGCGAGTTCAAGGCGGAGTTCGACGCCGCCGGGCTCACCTACGAGCACCGCCTCATCGACGACATGGTGGCCGCCGCGATGAAGTGGGAGGGCGGCTACGTCTGGGCCTGCAAGAACTACGACGGCGACGTCCAGTCCGACACCGTGGCGCAGGGCTTCGGCTCGCTCGGCCTCATGACCTCCGTGCTGATGACGCCGGACGGCCGCACCGTGGAGGCGGAGGCCGCCCACGGCACCGTCACCCGCCACTACCGCCAGCACCAGCAGGGCACGCCCACCTCCACCAACCCGATCGCCTCGATCTACGCGTGGACCGGCGGGCTGAAGCACCGGGGGAAGCTGGACGGGACACCGGAGGTCATCCGCTTCGCCGAGACCCTTGAGGACGTCGTGGTGCGGACCGTGGAGTCGGGGAAGATGACGAAGGACCTGGCGCTCCTCATCGGGCCGGACCAGCCGTGGCTCACCACGGAGGACTTCCTCGGCGCGCTGGACGAGAACCTGGCGGCGCGGCTGGGGTGACTCAGGCGAAAACGACCGTCTTCGAGCCGTTCAGCAGCACGCGGTGCTCCGCGTGCCAGCGCACGGCGCGCGCGAGCACGCGCCGTTCGACGTCCTGCCCCTGCGCCACCAGTTCGGCCACCGAGTCGGCGTGCGTCACGCGCGCCACGTCCTGTTCGATGATCGGGCCCTCGTCGAGGTCCGGCGTGACGTAGTGCGCCGTCGCGCCGATGAGCTTGACGCCGCGGGCATGGGCCTGGGCGTACGGACGGGCGCCCTTGAACGACGGCAGGAACGAGTGGTGGATGTTGATGACCCGGCCGGGCAGCGCCCGGCAGATGTCGTCGGAGAGGATCTGCATGTACCGCGCGAGCACCACCAGCTCCACTGCGCCCTCCTGGACGAGCCGCAGGAGCTGGGCCTCCGCGTCCGGTTTCGTCTGGCTCGTCACCGGGACGTGGTGGAACGGCACCCGGTAGAACTCCGCCAGGGGTGCGAGGTCCGGGTGGTTCGACACCACCCCGACGACGTCGATCGGCAGCAGCCCTTCACGGGCGCGGAAGAGCAGGTCGGACAGGCAGTGCGCCTCCCGCGAGGCCATGATGAGGGTCCGCAGCGGCCGGCCCACCTCGTCCAGTGACCATGTCATCGCCAGCTCGTCCGCGAGGGCCGCGAGGGAGGCGCGCAGGGCATCGGGGTGCGCGATCTGCTCCGCCTGCACCCGCATGAGGAAGGTGCCGGAATCCACGTCGCCGAACTGCTGGGACTCCGTGATGTTGCCGCCCGCCTGGGCGATCGCGCCGCTGATCGCATGCACGATGCCGCGCTGGTCGGGGCACGAGAGGGTCAGGACGAGTTCCGAGCGTGTCACCCGTGCAAGGGTAGCCGTTCGCCCGATGGCCGGACGCGGCTGGACCCTCGGCGAGATGCCCGGGGTCTCGCTAGAGTGGGCGCATCCGACCAGCACAAGGAGCTTCCATGGCAACCAACCCCGTCACCGTGACCGTGACCGGCGCCGCCGGCCAGATCGGCTACTCCCTGATCTTCCGCACGGCGGCAGGTGATCTCCTTGGCCCCAACACGCCCGTGCGCCTCAAGCTCCTCGAGATCCCGCCGGCGATCAAGGCCGCGGAGGGCAACGCGATGGAGCTCGATGACTGCGCCTTCGACCTGCTCAAGAGCGTGGACGTCTACGACGACCCGGCGCGGGCGTTCGACGGCGCCAATGTCGCCCTGCTCGTCGGCGCGCGTCCCCGCACGAAGGGCATGGAGCGGGTCGACCTCATCGAGGCCAACGGCGGGATCTTCGGCCCGCAGGGCCGGGCGATCAACTACCACGCGGCGGATGACATCAAGGTGCTCGTGGTCGGCAACCCCGCCAACACGAACGCGCTCATCGCGTCCCATGCCGCGCCCGATGTCCCAGCCGACCGCTTCACGGCCATGATGCGCCTCGACCACAACCGCGCGATCCGCCAGCTGTCCATCAAGACAGGCGTGCACGCCTCGGAGATCAAGAAGGTCTCCGTGTGGGGCAACCACTCGGCCACCCAGTACCCGGATATCCGTTACGCCTCGGTGGCCGGGCGGCCCGCCACCGACTTCGTCGACATGAGGTGGGTGGAGGAGGACTTCATCCCGCGGGTGGCCCAGCGCGGCACCGAGGTACTCGGGGTCCGGGGCGCGTCCTCCGTGGCATCCGCGGCGAACGCGGCCCTCGACCACATGCACGACTGGTTCAACGGCACGCCCTACGACGACTGGGTATCGGTGGGCCTCATGTCCGACGGGTCGTACGGCATCCCCGAGGGCATCATCTCCGGCTTCCCCTGCACCTCGCGCTGGGGTGAGTGGCGCATCGTCCAGGGCCTGGAGATCGACGACTTCTCGCGGCAGCGCATCGACAGGTCGGTCGCCGAGTTGATGCACGAGCGCGACATGGTCCGGGACCTCGGCCTGCTCAAGTAGCCCCACGCCCGGAGGGCGGGCCCGCCATCGCGGCGGGCCCGTCTCACGCGCGGCAGGATTGAGTACGCGCGCCCACGGCGAACACTAAGGTGGGTCCGTACCCTGCAGAGGAGAGGACATGGGCGAGCCCCGATTCGACCTTCTCGGCGTCGAGCACGCCGGTGAGCTGCTCACGCTCCGCCGCGCGGCCTTCGTGACCGAGGCGCAGCTCTACGGCGACCCCAACCTGCCCGCACTCACCCAGACGCTCGAGGAACTGATCGCGGACATGGAGCGGCCCGACGTCGTCACGATCGGCGCCTGGATCGGGCCGCGCCTCGTCGGATCCATCCGCGTGGAACTCGAGGGCGAGCGCGCCAACCTGGGCCGCCTCGCGGTGGTCCCGGACCTGCACGGGAAGGGAATCGGCTCCCGACTGCTCATGGAGATCCTGGCGTACCTGCCGGACCAGACCAAGGAGGTCTTGGTCTTCACAGGCCAGGACGCGCGGACCACCCTGCCGCTCGTGGACCTGTCGGAGGACGACGAGGAGCCCGGCACACTCACCGAGGCCTACCTCAGGAGGCTGCTCGGCGAGGACGCGGGCGGGGCGCAGGCCTGACCTGGAATCTCTGGAATCAATGGTGGAGGGATGATGAGCAAGGACGCAATGAACCAGCCGCTCGCCGAGCTGGACCCCGAGATCGCAGCCGTCCTCGACGGCGAGCTGGAGCGGCAGCGCACCACGCTCGAGATGATCGCCTCTGAGAACTTCGTACCGCGCGCGGTCCTCCAGGCCTCCGGGTCGGTGCTCACCAACAAGTACGCGGAGGGGTATCCCGGAAGGCGCTACTACGGCGGCTGCGAGCAGGTGGACATCGCCGAGAACCTGGCGATCTCCCGTGCCAAGGAGCTGTTCGACGCCGAGTACGCCAACGTCCAGCCCCACTCCGGTGCCACCGCGAACGCGGCGGTGCTGCACGCCATCGCCACCCCCGGGGATCCGCTGCTCGGGCTCTCCCTCGCCCACGGCGGCCACCTGACCCACGGCATGAAGCTCAACTTCTCGGGCAAGCTCTACGACGTGCACGCCTACGGCGTGGACGAGCACACCCACCGCATCGAGATGGACACGGTCCGCGAACTCGCGCTCCAGGTACGCCCGAAGGTGATCATCGCCGGCTGGTCCGCCTACCCGCGGCACCTCGACTTCGCGGCGTTCCGGGCCATCGCGGACGAGGTGGGCGCCTACCTCTGGACCGACATGGCGCACTTCGCCGGGCTGGTCGCGGCCGGTGTCCACCCGAGCCCCGTGCCCCACTCCGACGTCGTGTCCACCACGATCCACAAGACGCTCGGCGGGCCCCGCTCCGGCCTCATCCTCGCCCGCGAGGCCTGGGCGAAGAAGCTGAACTCCGCCGTGTTCCCCGGACAGCAGGGCGGGCCCCTGATGCACGCGATCGCGGCGAAGGCCGTGGCGCTGAAGGTCGCGAGGACGCCGGAGTTCCGCGACCGGCAGGAGCGCACGGTGGCCGGCGCCCAGATCCTCGCCGAGCGGCTCACCGCCCCCGACGTCGCCGCGGCGGGCGTCTCGGTCGTCACCGGTGGGACGGACGTCCACCTCGTGCTGGTCGATCTGCGCAACTCGCCGCTGGACGGCCGCCAGGCGGAGGACCTGCTCCACGCCGCCGGCATCACCGTCAACCGGAACGCCGTCCCGTTCGACCCGCGGCCCCCGATGGTCACCTCCGGGCTACGGATCGGCACGCCCGCGCTCGCGACGCGCGGCTTCGGGCCGGAGCAGTTCACGGAGGTGGCGGACATCATCGCGATCGCCCTGCGCGAGGGCCACGCGGCCGACGTGGAGGCGCTGCGCGGCCGGGTCCAGGTGCTCACCGACTCCTTCCCGCTCTACCCGGGCCTGCAGCAGTAATGGCGGCTCGCCTCCTTGACGGGACGGCGACCGCCGCCGCCATCAAGGCGGAACTCGCAGAGCGCGTGGCGGTCCTGCGCGGTCAGGGCATCATCCCCGGCCTTGGCACCCTGCTGGTCGGCTCGGACTACGCGTCGCAGCGGTACGTCGCGGGCAAGCACCGGGACTGCGCCGAGGTGGGTATCCAGTCGATTCGCGAGTGCCTGCCCGCGGAGGCCACCCAGGCGGAGATCGAGGCCGCCGTCGACCGGCTGAACACGAACCCAGCCTGCACCGCCTACATCGTGCAGCTTCCCCTCCCGCCCGGTGTCGACGCGAACGCCGTCCTGGAGCGGATCGATCCGGCGAGGGACGCCGACGGCCTTCACCCCACCAACCTGGGGAGGCTCGCCCTGCGGGTCGCGGGCCCCATCGATTCGCCCTTGCCGTGCACCCCGCGCGGCATCATCGAGCTGGGCCGCCGGCACGGCGTCGAGTTCGCCCACGCCGAGGTCTGCGTGGTCGGCCGAGGGGTGACCGTGGGCCGCACCATCGGGTTGCTCCTCACGCGCAAGTCCGTCAACGCGACCGTCACCCTGACCCACACCGGGACGCGGGACCTTCCGTCGCTCGCGCGCCGCGCCGACATCATCGTCGCCGCGGCGGGCTCGCCGTGCATCATCACCCCCGACATGGTGAGGCCGGGCGCCGTCGTCTTCGACGTCGGCGTCAGCCGGGTGCCCGACGCCGACGGTCGGCTCCGCCTGCGTGGCGATGTCGCCGCCGGCGTCGCGGAGGTCGCCGGGGCGCTCTCGCCCAACCCGGGAGGGGTCGGCCCGATGACGCGCGCGATGCTGCTCGCGAACGTCGTCGAGATGGCGGAGAGGAACGCCGCCCGCTCCGCATGAGGGTCTCCAGCGTCAACGTCAACGGCATCCGTGCCGCGATGCGCAAGGGCATGGCCGAGTGGCTCGCCCGTCGCGAGCCCGATTTCCTTCTCCTGCAGGAGACCCGGGCGGACGCGGCGATCGTCTCCGACCTCCTGGGGCCAAAGTGGCACGTCGCCCCCGAGGTCTCCCGCCTGAAGGGCCGCGCCGGGGTCGCCGTCGCGAGCCGGGAGGAGCCCGTCGCGGTCCGCGCCGGCCTGCCCGGCGAGAAGGCGGACGTCGACTCCGGCCGCTGGGTGGAGGCCGACTTCGACACTCCGGCCGGCCGCCTGACCCTCGTGTCCACCTACTTCCACTCGGGGACGGCCGGCACGCCCACGATGGCGCTGAAGTACGCCCACCTCGAGCTGGTGTCCGCGCGGCTCGCGGAACTCGTGCGGCTGGCGGCGGCGGGGGAGCGCGACGTCCTCGTGGCCGGGGACTTCAACATCGTCGTCGGCCCCCTGGACCTGCGGAACTACCGCGCCAACCACAACCGGGTGGCCGGCGCCCTCGACCCGGAGATGGCCTACCTGCACCGGTGGTTCGGGGAGCTGGGCTGGCGGGACGTGCACCGCGAGGTCGTCGGGGAGGTCCAGGGGCCCTACACGTGGTGGTCGCAACGCGGCCGGGCGTTCGACAACGACACCGGGTGGCGTATCGACTACCAGATCGCCACGCCCGGGCTCGCGGCGACGGCGCGCACCGCCCTCGTCGACCGCGCGCCGGCGTGGGACGCGCGTTTCTCGGACCACGCTCCCCTCACGGTGGACTACGTGCTCGCGGGTCGCACCGCCTGAGCGCCCACGGATCCGAGGCGTCGGATCAGGTGCGCCGCGTGCGCACGCGCAGGGCAACGACGGCCAGCGCGTACATCGCTGTCCCCAGGAGCAGGCAGGCGGCAATGCCCTGCCACACGAGCGCGCGGTCCCAGCCGGTGTTGAGAATGGCACGCATGGCTTCCAGGACATAGGTGATGGGATTCAGCTGGGCAGCTGTCCTCAACCAACCGCTGAGCAGGTCCAACGGCACGAAGCTCGCCGTCAGGAAGGTGAGCGGGAAGAAGAGGAAGCTCGCGCCCTGGGTGGCAGCGGCGCGGCCGCTGCCCAGGGCAGCGGAGACCGTGCGGAAGACGCGGGTGTTGCCATGCAGGACATCGGACAGCGTGCGCCGCTTTCGCCTTGGAGACCACGTCGTGGTCACGCCTGCGCGACCCCGTGTGGGCAGCGCAAGCGTGGTCAGGATCTTGATGATGGTGCTCTTGCCGGCACCGTTTGGGCCCAGGAAGCCGGAGACGTCTCCACCCTCGACATGGAATCTGTGCCGGATGTCATCAGTATGCGGACGGTATGGCACCCGTGCGGGCTAGCCCGCCTTCTCGGCGTCTCGCAGGGCCGCGAGCTCGCGTCGCCGCGCGGCCTGCTCCACCGGGTCCGGGACCGGCAGGGACGCGAGCAGCCGCTGGGTGTAGGGATCCTGCGGCGATCGCAGGACCTCGGCGCTCGGACCGACCTCCACGAGCCGGCCGTGGTGCAGTACCGCGATGCGGTCCGAGAGGTCGTCCACGACGGCGAGGTCGTGGCTGATGAACAACGCCGCGAACCCGAGCTGCTGCTGGAGCTCCCGGAACAGGTCGAGGACCGTCGCCTGGACGGAGACGTCGAGGGCGCTGGTGGGCTCGTCCGCGATCAGGAGGCTCGGGTTGAGCGCGAGGGAGCGCGCGAGGCTCGCCCGCTGCCGTTCCCCGCCCGAGAGCTCGTGCGGGAAGCGGTCCCCGAACGAGCGGGGGAGGCGCACCGCCTCGAGGAGCTCGTCCACGCGGGGGCGCGCGGCGCGCGCGTCGGCGGCCCGGCCATGCACGACGAGCGGCTCGGCCACGCACTCCGCGATCGACAGCAGTGGGTTGAAGCTGGACGCCGGGTCCTGGAACACGAACCCGATCTCCGAGCGGACGGGCCGGAAGGCGCGCTCCCGCACCCCGTTCATCTCGTGGCCGAGGACGCGCAGGGACCCGCCAGTCACTCGGGTGAGGCCCGCGATCGCCCGGCCGATGGTCGTCTTCCCGGAGCCGCTCTCGCCCACCAGCCCGAGGACCTCGCCCGGGGCGAGCGAGAAGCTCACCCCGTCCACCGCCGTGAACCCGGGCCGGCCCAGCCGCCCGGGGAAGCGGACCTCGAGGTCGCGCGCCACCGCCACCGGATCGGCGGCGGGTGGCGGCGCGGGCGGTCGCAGGTCCACGCCGAGCCGCGGCACCGCCGCGAGGAGTCGCTGGGTGTACGGGTGCTGGGGGTGGGCGAACAGCGTCCGGACGTCCGCCTGCTCCACCACCGTGCCCTGGTACATCACGGCGACGCGGTCCGCGAGGTCGGCCACCACGCCCATGTTGTGCGTGATCAGCAGGATCGCGGTGCCGAACTCGTCGCGCGCCCGGCGCAGCAGGTCAAGGATCTCCGCCTGCACGGTGACGTCGAGGGCGGTGGTGGGCTCGTCCGCGATGATCACCTCGGGGCTGAGTACCAGCGCCATCGCGATGACCACCCGCTGTTTCTGCCCGCCGGAGAACTGGTGCGGGTAGTAGTCCACCCGGGTCTCCGGGTCGGGGATGCCCACGCGGCGCAGGATGTCGATCGCCTGCTGGCGGGCCTCCTTCCGGGAGAGCGTCCCGTGGGCGCGCAGGCCCTCGGCAATCTGCCAGCCGACGGGGTACACCGGGTTCAGCGCGGTGGACGGCTCCTGGAACACCATCGCGCCGTCGGTGCCGCGCACCGACCGCAACTGGGCGCCGGACAGCGTGGTGACGTCCGTGCCGTTCAGCAGGACCGCCCCGGAGACCGTCGCCGTCTCGGGCAGCATGCCCAGGATCGTCTTCGACGTCACGGACTTGCCGCTGCCGCTCTCGCCGACGATGGCGAGTACTTGCCCCGGTTCCACGGCGAGGCTGACGCCGTCGACGGCGACGACGTCACCGGCGTCCGTGGCGAACCGCACCCCGAGGTTCCGGATCTCGACGACGTTGTTCATGCCAGTCCCTCCAGCCCGCGGTCGACGGCCGGCACGCCCTCGGCGACCGCCCCCGCCCGTCGCCGGGTGCGCAGGCGCGGGTCGGCGAGGTCGTTGAGGCTCTCCCCGATCAGGGTGATGCCGAGGACCACGAGCACGATCGCGAGCCCGGGAAAGAGGGCGGTCCACCAGATGCCACTGGTGACGTCCGAGATCGCCTTGTTCAGGTCGTAGCCCCACTCGGCAGCCGCAGTGGGGTCGATGCCGAAGCCGAGGAAGCCGAGGCCCGCCAGCGTGAGCAGGGCCTCCGAGCTGTTGAGCGTGAAGATGAGCGGGAGGGTGCGGGTCGCGTTCCGGAAGACGTGGCGGAACATGATCCGCGGCGTGGAGGTGCCGATCACCTTCGCGGACTCGACGAATGCCTCCGCCTTGATGCGCACCGTCTCCGCCCGAGTGACCCGGAAGTACTGCGGGATGAACACCACGGTGATCGAGATTGACGCCGCGAGTATTCCGCCCCAGAAGCTCGAGCGGCCGCCGCTGATGACGATCGCGGCCACGATCGCCAGGAGGAGGCTGGGGAAGGCGTAGACGGCGTCGGCGATGACGACGAGTGTCCGGTCCACCCAGCCGCCCAGGTAACCCGACACCAGGCCGAGGACGATCCCCACGAAGATCGACAGGATCACGGCGACCACGATCACCATGAGCGCGGTCCGCGTGCCCCAGATGACCCGGGAGAGGACGTCGTAGCCGCCGACCGTCGTGCCGAGGAGGTGCTTCGGCCCGGGCGGGAGCTGGGCACCGAAGATGCCGTCCGCGTCACGGAGCTGGGCGTGGCCGTAGGGCGCCAGGAGGGGGGCGAGGAGGGCCGTGACGACGAACATCCCGGTGATCACCAGGCCGGCGACCAGCATGCCGCGTTGCAGCCCGACGCTCTGCCGCAGCTGGCGGACGACGGGAAGGCGATGCCACCACCGCATCAGTACCTCACTCTCGGGTCGATGAGCGCCGCCACGATGTCGACGATGAAGTTGCTGAGCGCGACGATCACAGCGAGGAGCGCCACGATGCCCTGCACCGCGACGAAGTCGCGCGCGGTGAGGTACTCGGCGAGCTGGAAGCCGAGGCCCTTCCACTCGAAGGTCGTCTCGGTCAGCACCGCGCCACCGAGCAGCAGCGCGATCTGCATGCCGATCACCGTGATGATGGGGATGAGGGCGGGCTTCAGGGCATGCCGGCGCACGAGGCGGTACTCGCTGACGCCGCGGGACCGGGCGGCGTCGACGTACTCCATCGCGAGCGTGCCGATCACGTTGGTCCGCACGAGGCGGAGGAAGACTCCGGCCGTGAGGAGGCCGAGGGCGGCAGCCGGCAGGACCGCGTGGCTGAGCACGTCGGCGATCAGGTCCCACCGGCCGGTGCGCAGCGCGTCGATGATGTAGATGCCGGTGGCGCCGTCGATCCGCGAGAGGGTGAGCTCCGTCCGGATCGAGGCGCGTCCGGAGACCGGCAGCACGCCGAGCTGGACGGAGAAGACGAGCTTGAGCATGAGGCCCGCGAAGAACACCGGGGTGGCGTAGCTGAGGATCGCGAAGACCCGGAGCACGGCGTCCGGCCACTTGTCGCGGAAATAGGCGGCCACCATGCCCAGCGGCACCCCGACCACGAGCGCGACGACGACGGCGTAGAACGCGAGCTCGAGGGTGGCCGCGCCGTAGGTGGCGAGGACCTCGGTCACCGGGCGGTTGTCGCTGAGCGTGGTGCCGAAGTCCCCGGTGAACACGTCGCCGAGGTACTCGAGGTACTGCACGATGAGTGGACGGTTGTAGCCGGCGGCCTCGATCCGCTCGGCCAGCTGCTCGGGGGTGAGCCGGCCGCCGAGGGCCGCCGTGATCGGGTCGCCGGTGGCGCGCATGAACAGGAAGACCATCGACACGAGGATGAGGATGGTCGGGAAGATCAGCAGGAACCTGACGACCAGGTAGCGCCACAACGGGCTGCCGCCCGAGCGGCGCCGGGTCTGTTCCGCGACAGGGGTGTCCATGGCGTCCTCCTGGCGAATGGGACGAGGGGGCGACCCGCCAGCGCGAGCCGCCCCCTTTCCCGAGTTGTTCAGCCGCGGGTGAGCGTGCCGTACCGGAACTTGAACGAGGCGTCGAGGGTGACGCCGTCGATGTCGTCGCCGGCCACCGCCACCTGCGCACCCTGGAGGTACGGGATGGTCGGCAGGTCGGCCGCGACCTTGTCCTGGATCTCCTCGATGAGCGCCTGGCGCTCCGCGGCGTCAGGGGTCACGGCCTGCTGCAGGATCAGGTCGTTGACCTCCTGGTTCACGTAGTGGTTNNGAGTAGTCCGGGAACCAGCCGAGCTGGTAGACGGGGTAGACGTCGGAGGAGCGGTCCTTCGAGTACTGCACCCACTCGGTGGTCTGCAGGTTCACGGTGAACAGCCCGTCGGCCTCGAGCTGGCTCTTGATGAGCGCGTACTCGTCGCCGGAGGACGGACCGTAGTGGTCGTCCGAGTACTGCAGGTTGAGGGTCACCGGCGTGGTGACACCCGCGTCGGCGAGGAGCTGCGCGGCCTTCCCTGCGTCGGGTCCGCCCTGGCCGTCACCGTAGAGGCCCTTCAGCGACTCGGTCGCGCCGGTCAGCCCGTCGGGGACGTAGGAGAACAGCGGCGTGTAGGTGCCCTTGTAGACCTGCTCCGAAAGCTCCTGGCGATCGATCAGCGAGGCCACGGCCTGCCGCACGGCGAGCGCCTTGGCCGCGTCGGCCTCGGCGGTGGTCGCGCCGAACGGCTGGGTGTTGAAGTTCCACACGATGTAGCGGATCTCGCCCCCCGGTCCCTCGTGGACAGTGACGCCCTCGGCGCCCTGCAGGTCCTCGATGTCGGTGGCGGACAGGCTGCGGTGGGCGACGTCGATCTGGCCTTCCTGCACCTCGAGCTTCAGGTTGGAGGCATCGGCGTAGTAGTTCACGATCACGGTGCCGGTCTCGGCGGGCCCGAGCAGGCCCTGGTACCCGTCGAAGGCGGTGTACTCCACGAGGTTGTTGAAGTCGTACGCGGAGATGGTGTATTGGCCCGCGAACGCCTGGCCGTCCACGATCTCCTGATCGGGGGTGAGCGCGTCGGCGGCGAACACCTCCTCGTCCACGATCGGGCCCGCCGGGCTGGAGAGGATCTGCGGGAAGACCTGGTCGTTCCCGCTCTTCAGGTTGAACACCACCGTGAGGTCGTCGACGACGTCGACGCCGTCCAGGTTGTAGAGCAGGCTCGCGGGGCCGTTGACGTCGTTGATGGCGAGTTGCCGGTCGAAGGTGAACTTCACGTCCGACGCCGTCAACTCGTTGCCGTTGGCGAACGTCAGGCCCTCCTTGAGCACCACCTGGTACTCGGTGGGGGAGACGAACTCGGCGGAGGCCGCGATGTCCGGCTCCACGTCCGGGCTGCCGTACGGGGTGTTGAGGAGGAACGGGTAGACCTGGTTCATGACGGCGAAGGAGCCGTTGTCGTAGGAGCCCGCGGGGTCGATCGTGGTGATCTTGTCCGTGGTGCCGATGATGATCACGTCATCGGCGGCCGCGTTGGTCGCGCCGCCGTCGCCGGTCTCCTCGCCGCCGCCGTCGTCGGTGCTGGCGCACCCGGCGAGGGCGAGGGTGAGGGCGGCGGCACCTGCGAGCACGCCGGCGGTCCGGCGGCGGATGGAGGATGCCATGTCGTCCTTGCCTCTCCTGTTCCCTGGCGGGAACGTTGATGTCCCCGGTGGGGGATTTGACCGGCGGGCCGCTCCGATGGTGGACCCGCCGCGTCCCTCTCTAGCAGCCGGCGCGCCCGGGCGTGTGACCCGGCCGACAGATGGACACCTGACGACGAAGCACCTCGCCCCGCCTCCCTGGGCGCGTGACGTGCCGATTCACTAGCCTGAACACATGACGGACACGCCTGCTATCGCCGATGCCACGGTGCGCGCGGCTGAGGGGACCTCGCTGCGCGCCCTGCTGCGCAACGCCAACGGCCCGGCCGAGACCGCGAAGGCCGCAAAGGGGTGGTACGAGTCCACCCGCGCGGGACGCGCGATGGCGCGCATGGTGACGGCCCGCGGCAACCTCCTGGCGGGCGGCATCGCGTACGCTGCCGTCTTCTCGCTCTTCGCGGCGCTCGCGATCGGCTGGACCGTGTTCATGGCGGTCCTCGGTGGCAACGCCGCGCTTCGCGACCAGCTCGTCACCACGATCAACGAGGCCCTGCCGGGCATCATCGACACGGGCGACGGCGGCCTCGTCAGCCCTGACCAGCTCGTGCTGGATACGGCCCTCACCGTCACGTCCGTCGTGGCGGCACTCGTCCTCCTCTGGTCCGCGCTCGCCATGATGACCGCGCTCAAGGCGTCGATCCGCCGCATGTTCGGTGTCGTGGCGGTGCCCGAGAACTTCGTGGTGAAGAAGGTGCGTGACCTGGCCGGCTTCGTGGTCCTCGCGGTGGCGACGCTCCTCACCTCGGTCTCCTCCATCGGGGCGAACACCCTGGGCAGTCTCGTGTTCGACTGGCTGGGCATGGATGGCCCGGTGTCCGCCTTCCTGCTGCGTGCCGGGACCTTCCTCGCCGGTGCGCTGGTGGACTTCGCGGTGTTCGCCTTCCTCTTCCGCGCGTTCGCCGGGATGAGGGTGCCCCGGCGGGACCTGGTCCTCGGGGCCGCGATCGGTGCACTCGCCTCGGCGGCGCTCCGCGTGCTCGGCACGTCCGTGCTCGGGGCCAGCAGCAACCCGCTCCTCGCATCCGCCACCGCGCTGGTCACGATCCTCCTCTGGCTGAACCTGATCGCCCGGATCACCCTGATGGTCGCGGCCTTCACGGCCAACCCGCCCGCGCCGCTCAAGCCGTCCGCCCCCGAGGAGGTCCACTTCGGCCACGAGCCGAACTACGTCACGCTCACCGCCCCGGAGACGCTCCAGTGGGCACACCAGGCCACGACCGGCACCCTCGAGCCGGATCCCCGCCTCAACCCCAACCGGCCTCCCGATCCGGTCCAGCCCGAGCCGGTCCCCCGCTGGGGAGGCCTCATCGGGTGGCTGAAGCGCCGTAGGATCGAACGACTGGACCGGAGGCTCGCCGCCGCGCGCGAGTCGTACTACCGCTGAGGACTGACCGTGTTCGCCATCATCCCTGCCGGCGGCGTGGGGAGCAGGCTGTGGCCGCTCTCCCGGAGTGCCGCGCCCAAGTTCCTGCTCGACCTCACCGGCGATGGCCGCTCGATGGTCCGTGCGACGGTGGAACGGCTCGCGCCCGTCAGTGCCGGTGGCGTGGTGGTGACGGGCGTCGCGCATGCCCCCGCCGTCACCGGCCACCTCGCGGGCACCGGCGTCGAGGTCATCGCCGAGCCATCCCCGCGGGACTCGATGGCGGCGATCGGGCTCGCGGCGGCCGTCCTGCACGAGCGGCACGGGGACGTGGTGGTCGGCTCGTTCGCTGCCGACCACGTGATCCGCGACGAGGCCGCGTTCCACGCGGCGGTGCGGGCGGCGGAGGAGATCGCGGCGGCCGGCTGGCTCACGACCATCGGGACCAGTCCGACGGAGCCCTCCAGCGCCTTCGGGTACATCGAGCAGGGCCAGGCCCTGCCCGCGCCACTCGCCGGACGTCTCGTGGTGCGCTTCGAGGAGAAGCCCGACGCCGCGCGTGCCGCCGCGTACCTCGGCTCCGGCCGCCACCTGTGGAACGCCGGTATGTTCGTCGTCCGGACCGGGGTGCTGCTGGACGCCCTCGCCGAACTCCACCCGGCGCTCCACGACGGGCTGCGCGCGCTCGGCCGCGCGTGGGACACTCCCGGCCGCGCGGACGCCCTGGCCGCGACGTGGCCTCGGCTCGACCGGATGGTGATCGACCGTGCCCTCGCCGAACCGCTCTCGTTGCGGGGCGGGGTGGCCGTCGTGCCGGCGGACATGGGCTGGAGCGACATCGGCGACTTCGACGCCGTCGCCGCCCTCGCGCCGTCGCCACCTGCCGTCACGGTCGGGGCCGACGGCGCGTGGGTGCGTGCCACCCGGCCGGTCGCCGTCGTCGGGATCCCGGGCGCCGTCGTCGTCGAGACGCCGGACGCGATCCTGGTGACGACCCGCGCGGCCTCGCAGGACGTGAAGGCGGTCGTCGACCGGCTCACCGGACCGCTGGAGGGGCTGCGCTGACCATGACCGTCCGCGCCCGCGTCCGCGCCCTCGCCGCCGAGCTGGCCGACGAGCTGATCGCGTTGCGCCGTGACCTGCACGCGCACCCGGAACTCGGTTTCATGGAACATCGCACGACCGCCGTCGTCGCCGACCGGCTGCGGCGGGCGGGGCTCGAGGTGCGGCTGCTCGCGGACACCGGGCTGCTGTGCGACATCGGCACTCCCGGCCCGTCCGGCCGCATCGGACTCCGCGCGGACATCGACGCGCTGCCGATCCCGGAGCGCACCGGGCTGCCGTTCTCCTCGGTGAGTCCCGGGGTGTCGCACGCCTGCGGGCACGACCTCCACACCGCGATCGCGGTGGGCGCGGCGCTCATCCTGGGCAGGCTCCACGAGGAGGGCCACCTTCCCGTTGGGGCGCGCGTCCTCTTCCAGCCCGCCGAGGAGGTGCAGCCCGGTGGGGCCGAGCACGTCATGGGCCAGGGCGTGCTCGACGGCGTCTCCCAGATCTACGCCGTGCACTGCGACCCGAAGGTCGACGTGGGACGGGTGGGTTCGAAGACCGGGCCCATCACGTCGTCGTCCGACGCGATCCGTGTCGAGGTGCGGGCCGGTGGCGGCCACACCTCGCGACCCCACCTGACGGGCGACGTCGTGTTCGCGCTCGGTCAGGTCATCACGCAGACCGGCGCGGTGCTCGACCGGCGCCTGGACGCCCGCCACGGCGTCAACCTCACCTGGGGAATGGTGAACGCGGGGTTCGCCCCGAACGCGATCCCCTCCGAGGGGTTCGTGCACGGCACCCTGCGCTGCCTCGACGTCGGCGCCTGGGACCTCGCGGGTCAGGTGGCCGTCGAGGCCATCGGCCACATCCTCGCGCCGCTCGGCGTCGAGGTCGAGATCCAGCACGTGCGTGGACTCCCGCCGGTGGTCAACACGCCGTGGGAGGTGGCCGTGTTCGAGTCCGCCGCCCGGGCGGTCCTCGGTGACGACGGTGTGCAACCCACCGAGCAGTCCCAGGGCGGCGAGGACTTCGGGTGGTTCCTGACCAGGGTCCCGGGCGCGATGCTCCGGCTCGGCACCCGGACGCCCGGCGGGGAGACCTGGGACCTGCACCGTGGAGACGTGCAGTTCGATGAGGCGGCTGTCGCCGTCGGCGCACAGATCATGGCGATGGCGGTCCTCACCGCTCCCGCGATGGCGCTCCATCCGGCATCCTGATACCCCCCGGGGTATAGTGGGGCGTGCGATACCGCGAGGAGGTCCCGTGCCCACCATCCTGACGATCGAGACGCCGACGCTCGGCGATCGCAGCTACCTCGTGCACGACGGCACGCACGCGTTCGTCGTCGACCCGCAGCGCGACATCGACCGAGTCCTCGCCGTGGCGGCGCGGGAGGGCGTGCGAATCACCGACATCTTCGAGACCCACATCCACAACGACTACGTGACCGGCGGGTTCGCCCTCGCGCAGCAGACCGGGGCGGCCTACCACGTGGGCGCCGACGACCCGGTCTCCTTCGAGCGGGTTCCGATCCGGGACGGCGAGGTGGTGAGGGTGGGGGAGTCGATGGTGGTGCGGGCACTCCTCACCCCCGGCCACACCTTCACACACCTCTCCTACGTGCTCGAGGGTGACCCCCCCGCGGTCTTCTCCGGTGGCTCCCTCCTCTTCGGCTCGACGGGGCGGCCCGACCTCCTGGGAGCCGACCACGCCGAGGAATTGGCGCGCCTGCAGCACGCCTCCGCCCACCGGCTGGCGGAACTCCCGGACGAGACGGCCGTGATGCCCACCCACGGCTTCGGCAGCTTCTGCTCCGCCACCCAGACCGAGGGCACCGCCTCGACGATCGGGCGGGAGAAGAGGGCGAACACGGCGCTCACGCGGGACGTCGAGGACTTCGTGGCCGAGACCCTCGCCGGGCTCGACGCGTACCCCGCGTACTACGCGCACATGGGTCCCGCGAACGCGGCGGGTCCGGAGGCCCCCGACCTGTCCCCGCCCCGGAGGGCGGGCAAGGAAGACATCCGGCGGGCGATCACCGCCGGCGAATGGGTTGTCGACCTGCGGACACGGACGGCGTTCGCCGCCGGGCACGTCCCCGGGACCTTCAGCTTCGCGCTCGACGGCCAGTTCGCCACCTACCTCGGCTGGATGATCCCCTGGGGCACGCCGCTGACCCTCCTGGGCGAGACCGCCGCGCAGGTCGCCGAGGCCCAGCGCGAGCTGGTGCGGATCGGCATCGACCGTCCCGAGGCCGCCGCCACCGGGGAGCCCCGGGACTGGACCGACGGCGACATCGCCGCCGTCCCGCGGGTCCGCTTCGGCGACCTCTCCCAGGTGCGCCACCACCGCCCGGTGCACATCCTGGACGTCCGGAGACGGTCCGAGTACGCGGAGTCACACATCGCCGGCGCGATCAACATCCCGCTCCACGAACTGCTGCCCCGCCTGGACGAGGTGCCGCGTGGCGAGGTCTGGGTGCACTGCGCCGGTGGTTACCGTTCCCTCGTGGCCTCCTCCTTCCTGCTCGCCAACGGGCACCGTGCCGTCTACGTCGACGACGACTACGAGCCGGGCGCGCGCCGGGCCGGCCTGGAGCTGGTCACGGCGGGGTGAGCGTGCTCTGGGCGCTGCCGCTCGGGCTCGTCATCGGGACGACGCTCGGCGCGCTGGGTGCGGGCGGGGGTATCCTCACCGTCCCGGCACTCGTGTACCTGCTGGGTCAGGACGCACGGGCCGCCACCACCGGCTCGCTCCTCATCGTGGGGGTCTCCGCCCTCGTGGGACTCCTGCCGCACCACATGGCGCGGAATGTCCGCTGGAGGCAGGGGATCCTCTTCGGAGCCCTCGGCCTGCTCGGGTCCTGGCCGGGCTCGTACCTCGCCGCGCTGGCCGATCCCGACCTCCTCCTCGTCGGGTTCGCGCTCCTCATGCTGGTGGTCGCCGCGCTGATGGTGCGGAGGCTCTCGTCCACCAGCCGACCCGCGGCTGTCGAGAGCCCCCACCTCACGCGGCGCCGCCTCGCGGTGCTGGCGGGCACCGCCATGGGTATCGGCTTCCTGACCGGTTTCTTCGGCGTGGGCGGAGGCTTCGCCGTCGTGCCCGCGCTCACGCTGGTGCTGGGCTTCCCGATGCCGCAGGCGGTGGGCACCTCCCTCCTCGTGATCGCGCTCAACAGCGGGACCGCCCTGACGGCCCGGCTCACCGCGGGGGCGGGCGACCTGGAGTGGGGGCTCATCGTCCTCTTCGCCCTCGGCTCCGTCATCGGGAGCCTCCTGGGCGCGCGGATCGTGGCTCGCGCCAACCACCGGCACCTCTCGATCGCGTTCGTCGCCATGCTCGTCGCCGTGGCGGGAGTGATGCTCGTCCAGGGTGTTCCCGCGATCCTGTGACCCTCGCCGGGCGCGGTGGTATCGCGGAGATACCGGCTTGGTAACGCTTTTTGGGGACTTCCCCGCTTGCGCTGACCGTCCTCCTCCGGAGAGTTAGGCTTGTCACACCCAGCCGTCGACCGCGCATCCAGCGGTCCGGCACCAGCATCTGCAGGAGAGTGTCTGTGAAGAAGAAGATTTTCTCGGGAGCGATCGCGATCACCGCCGCGCTCGCCCTCGCTGCGTGCGGCTCCGCACCCGAGGACGGGGAGACCACGGGCGGAGGCGCCACCGGGGCTGCCACGGGCGGCGCCTCGGACTTCCTGGCCTGCATGGTCTCCGACTCCGGTGGTTTCGAGGACCAGTCGTTCAACCAGACGTCCGGAGCGGGCCTCGACATGGCGGTCGAGGAGCTCGGGATCACGGAGGCACGGGCCGAGTCCACGTCTGACGCCGACTACGCCCCGAACGTCGACTCGATGGTTCAGCAGGGCTGCGACATCACCTTCGGTGTGGGCTTCCTGCTCGCCGATGCGCTGTCGGCTGCGGCTGCCAGCAACCCGGACGTGAACTTCGCCCTCATCGACTCCACCTTCGCGGAGGAGCTCCCCAACGCGAAGCCCATCGTGTTCAACACCGCTGAGGCGGCCTACCTCGCCGGCTACGTCGCCGCCGGGATGACCGAGACCGGCAAGGTCGCCACCTTCGGCGGCATGCAGATCCCCACCGTGGCCATCTTCATGGACGGCTTCGCCGACGGCGTCGCGAAGTACAACGAGGACAACGGCACCGCCGTCGAGGTCCTCGGCTGGGACAAGGCCGCCCAGAACGGCGCCTTCACCGGTGACTTCGAGAACCAGGACAACGGCCAGCGGCTCACCGAGCAGTTCATCGCCCAGGGCGCGGACATCATCATGCCGGTTGCGGGCCCGGTGGGTCTGGGCGCCGCCGCGGCCGCCGAGGACGCGGGCGTGAAGATCATCTGGGTGGACACGGACGGTTACCTCAGCACCTCCTACGGCCCGATCATCCTGACCTCGGTCATGAAGATGATGGACGTCGCGACCTTCACCACGGTCCAGGAGGCCGTCGAGGGCAACTTCACCTCCGAGCCGTACATCGGCACCCTCGAGAACGACGGCGTCGGGCTCGCGCCCTTCCACGACTTCGACTCCGCGGTCCCGCAGGAGCTGAAGGACGCGGTCGAGGACCTCAAGGCCCAGATCATCTCGGGCGACATCGTGGTGGAGACCACCAACGCGCCCCAGTGAAGAACACGGTAGTGAAGACACTGCGATGACGCTGTGAAGCGCTAGCATGGGTGTGGTCCGGCTCACATGAGCCGGGCCACACCCGTGTGTGGCCCCGGCGATCGCAGAAGAAGCAAGGATGCATGCGCGATGAAACTTGAACTGAGGGGGATCACGAAGATCTTCGGTCCCCTCGTCGCCAACGACCACATCGATCTCGTCGTGGAGCCGGGGGAGATCCACGCACTGCTCGGTGAGAACGGGGCCGGCAAGTCGACCCTGATGAACGTGTTGTACGGCCTCTACCAGCCGGACGAGGGGGAGATCCTCCTCGACGACAAGGTGGTGAAGTTCAGCGGACCGGGCGATGCCGTCGCAGCCGGCATCGGGATGGTCCACCAGCACTTCATGCTGGTGCCCGTCTTCACCGTCGCGGAGTCCGTCGTGCTCGGCTACGAGCCGACCCGCGCGGCTGGCCTCATCGACTTCGGCGAGGCCCGCAAGCGGGTGAAGGAGTTGTCCGACCGCTTCGGCTTCGACATCGACCCTGACGCCATGATCGAGGACCTCCCGGTCGGTGCGCAGCAGCGCGTGGAGATCATCAAGGCACTTTCTCGTGACGCCGAGATCCTCATCCTCGACGAGCCCACCGCCGTGCTGACTCCGCAGGAGACCGATGAGCTGATCGGTATCATGCGCCAGCTCAAGGAGGCGGGTACCTCCATCGTCTTCATCACCCACAAGCTCCGCGAGGTGCGCGCGGTGGCCGACCGGATCACCGTCATCCGCCGCGGCAAGGTGGTCGGTGAGGCCTCGCCGACCTCGACCGAGAAGGACCTCGCCTCCCTCATGGTGGGACGTGCGGTCAGCCTCACCACGGAGAAGGCGCCGGCGAAGCCCGGCGACGCCACCTTCCAGGTGAAGGACCTCGTGGTGCTCGACATCGCCGGCAAAGTGGCGGTGGACCGGGTCTCCTTCGACGTCCACCGCGGCGAGATCCTCTCCATCGCGGGCGTGCAGGGCAACGGGCAGACGGAGCTCACCGAGGCGATCCTCGGGCTCACCAAGCCGCTATCGGGCTCGATCGTGCTCGACGGCGATGAACTGGTCGGCGACACGGTGAAGTCCCGGCTCCACGCGGGCCTCGGGTTCGTCCCGGAGGACCGGTCCACGGACGGGATCATCTCCTCGTTCTCCATCGCGGAGAACCTCGTCCTCGACGTCTACGACACGGAGGACTTCTCCAAGGGCCTCGTCATGTACCCCGCGAAAGTCCTCGCGAACGCGGAGGCCCGGAAGGACGAGTTCGACATCCGCCTCACCTCGGTGACGGACCCCATCTCGACCCTCTCGGGCGGCAACCAGCAGAAGGTCGTCGTGGCCCGCGAGATGTCCAAGGACCTGCGACTGTTCGTGGCGTCGCAGCCGACCCGCGGCGTTGATGTCGGCTCCATCGAGTTCCTCCACAAGCGCATCGTGGAGGAGCGCGACAAGGGCACCCCCTGCATCATCGTCTCCACGGAACTCGACGAGGTGCTCAACCTCGCCGACCGGATCGCGGTGATGTACCGCGGCAGGGTGGTCGGCATCGTGCCGGGGAACACCTCCCGGGACGTCCTCGGCCTGATGATGGCCGGCGTCCCCCTGGAGGAGGCGCAGGCGCAGGCCGCCGCCCACCACACCACTATGGGCGCCCTCGATGACGAGGCCGCCGAGGACGAGGCCCACCGTGAGGCCGCGCGCGGACAGGAGGGAGAGCAATGAGCGACCCCACGGAGAAGGTTCCCGCCACCCCACCCGCCTCCGAGCCCACGACGACGCTGCGGAGCGACGCCGAGACGCCGAAGGCGCCCAAGGAGTCGCGGAGCGGATCCCTCGCCCGCGACATCCTCTCCGGCACCTGGCTGGTCTCCATCCTCGCGGTGGTGATCGCCCTGGTGCTCGGCGCGATCCTCATCGCGCTGGCCGACCCCCGCGTCCAGGAGACGGCAGGCTACATCTTCGCCCGGCCCGGCGACTTCTTCGGCGCCGTGTGGGACAAGGTGTCGGCCGCCTACTCCGCGCTCTTCCGGGGCGCGATCTTCGACTGGCAGGCGAACTCCGCGGTGCGGTCCATCCGCCCGCTGACGGAGTCGCTCGTCTTCGCCACCCCGCTCATCCTCGCCGGGCTGGCCGTGGCCATCCCGTTCCGGGCCGGCATGTTCAACATCGGTGGCCAGGGCCAGGTTGTCCTGGGCGCCCTGACCGCCGGCTGGATCGGCTACTCGCTCTCGCTGCCCCCTGTGGTGCACCTGCTGGTGGCCCTGCTCGGCGGCATGGTCGGTGGTGCGCTCTACGCGTCGATCGCCGGTTTCCTCAAGGCACGCACCGGTGCCAATGAGGTGATCGTCACGATCATGCTCAACAACATCGCCGCCTACCTGATCCTGTACCTGCTGAAGCAGAACTGGTTCACCGGGACGGGCTCTCCTCTGCCGCAGTCACCCCCGGTGGCCTCGACGGCGAGCCTCCCGCTCCTCCTGAACCCGCCGTTCCGGCTCCACTTCGGCTTCATCATCGCGATCCTCGCGACGGTCTTCGTGTGGTGGCTGATGGAGCGGTCGACCGTCGGCTTCGAGTTCCGCGCGGCCGGTGCCAACCCCCGTGCCGCCCGGTCCGCCGGAATCTCGGTCAACAAGGTGATCGTGCTCGTGATGGTCGTCGCGGGTGCCTTTGCCGGCCTCGCGGGTGCCAACCAGGTGCTCGGCACGGAGGCCAAGCTCACCACCGGCATCGCGGGCAGCCTCGGCTTCGACGCCATCACGGTGGCCCTGCTCGGCCGTTCCCGGCCGCTCGGCACCTTCCTCTCCGGGCTGCTGTTCGGTGCGTTGAAGGCCGGCGGGTACGTCATGCAGTCGCAGACGGGCACGCCTATCGACATCGTCCTCGTCGTGCAGTCCATCATCGTGCTGCTCGTCGCGGCCCCGCCGCTGGTGCGGGCCATCTTCCGGCTCCCGGCGCCGGGTGCCAAGCCCCGAAAGACCACCCTCAAGGCCAAGGAGGTGGCGGCGTGAGTGTCATGACGCAGCCGTCGATGACCGACGACGTCGTCGAGAAGCCGATCGAGTGGAAGCTCCCGATCACCTACGGCATCCTCGCGCTCATCGCGGTGGTGTTGTACGCGATCGTGGTCCCCTCCGGGGTCAACACCACCTTCCAGTTGTCCACCCGCGGCACGTCCTGGATCACCATCCCCAACTTCTCCCTCCCGTCCAAGGCCACCGGGGTGGTCATCGCGCTCGCGTTGATCGCCCTCGCCGCTTACGCCGCCTGGACCACCAGGCGTCGGGTGAAGGTGGGCTGGTGGCTGCCGGTGACGGTTGGGGTGCTGTTCGTCTTCGGCTTCCTGGTGTACGCCGCAGCCGGCAGCAGCGCCGTCGTCCCGCTCACCACGCTCCTCGCGGGCGGTCTCGCCCTCAGCGTGCCGCTCATCTTCGGCGCCATGTGCGGCCTCGTCGGCGAGCGCTCCGGCATCGTGAACATCGCCATCGAGGGACAACTGCTCCTCGGTGCGTTCTTCGCAGCCGTGGCGGCATCCCTGGCGGGGAACGCCTACGTCGGCCTGCTCGCGGCCCCCATCGCGGGCGCGCTCGTGGGCGCGCTGCTCGTGTGGTTCGCGGTGAGCTACTGGGTGGACCAGATCATCATCGGCGTGGTCCTCAACGTCCTGGTCGTCGGGCTCACGAACTTCCTGTTCTCCACCGTCCTCACGCAGAACTCGGAGACCTGGAATGCCCGGCAGCGGCTCCCCACCATGCCGATCCCGGTGCTGTCCGAGATCCCGATCATCGGACCGGTGCTCTTCAACCAGACGATCCTCGTGTACCTCATGTACGCGGTCGTGATCCTGCTGAACATCTTCGTGTTCCGCTCCCGGTGGGGCCTGCGGATGCGCGCCGTGGGCGAGCACCCCAAGGCCGCGGACACCGTGGGCATCAAGGTGAACCGCACCCGCGTCATCAACACGATCTTCGCGGGTTCCATCGCGGGCCTCGGCGGCGCCTTCTTCACGGTCGGCACCGGCCTCGCCTTCGGCAAGGAGATGTCCGCCGGACAGGGCTTCATCGCCCTGGCGGCCATGATCCTCGGCAAGTGGAACCCCTACGGCGCGCTGGGTGCCGCGCTCCTGTTCGGGTTCTCGAAGAACCTCGGGAACCTGCTCTCGACCATCGGGACTCCGGTGCCCTCCGAGTTCCTGCTGATGCTCCCCTACCTCGTCACGATCCTGGCCGTCGCCGGGTTCGTGGGACGTGTGCGGGCACCGGCCGCCGAGAACATCCCCTACAAGAAGTAGCCACCATGGACGAGCCGATCTGGCAGGAGCTCCTGGAGCGCGCACGCGCGCTCCAGGAGCGGGCGTACGCCCCCTACTCCCGGTACCGGGTGGGGGCGGCCGCGCAGGTGGAGGACGGCCGCGTCGTGGGCGGCTGCAACGTCGAGAACGCCGCGTACGGTGTCACCCTGTGTGCCGAGTGCGGGCTCATCTCGGAACTGGTCGCCACCGGCGGGGGCCGCCTCACGCACTTCCTGTGCGTGGGCGGGCTGGGCGACGTCGTCATGCCGTGCGGCCGCTGCCGCCAGCTCCTCTGGGAGCATGGCGGCCCGGCCCTCCTCGTCGCGACGCCCCACGGAGTGAAGACGATGCAGGACGTCCTCCCGGACGCCTTCGACGTCGAGGAATTGCAGGAGGCAGACACATGACCGAACCGTTCGACGCCGTCGACGTCATCCGAACGAAGCGCGACAAGGGCACCCTCAGCGATGCCCAGATCGATTGGGTGATCGACGCGTACACCCGTGGCGTGGTTGCCGACGAGCAGATGTCCGCCCTCGCGATGGCGATCTTCCTGAACGGCATGAGCCGGGCGGAGATCGCCCGCTGGACGAACGCCATGATCAACTCCGGTGAGCGGATGGACTTCTCCGCCCTCGGCAAGCCGACCGCGGACAAGCACTCCACCGGCGGTGTGGGCGACAAGATCACCCTGCCGCTGGCGCCGCTCGTCGCCGTGTTCGGGGTGGCCGTACCGCAACTCTCCGGCCGCGGACTCGGCCACACCGGCGGCACGCTCGACAAGCTGGAGTCCATCCCGGGCTGGCGCGCGGCGCTCAGCAACGAGGAGATCATGGACCAGCTTCGCGAAGTCGGCGCGGTGATCTGCGCCGCCGGGACGGGCCTGGCCCCCGCGGACAAGAAGCTCTACGCCCTGCGGGACACCACCTCCACAGTGGAGTGCGTGCCGCTCATCGCGTCCTCCATCATGTCGAAGAAGATCGCGGAGGGCACCGACTCGCTCGTGCTCGACGTCAAGGTCGGCTCGGGGGCCTTCATGAAGACCCTCGACGCCGCCCGCGAGCTCGCCCAGACGATGGTCGACCTCGGGGCCGACGCCGGCGTCCGCACGGTCGCGCTGCTCACGGACATGTCAACCCCGCTCGGCCTGACGGCGGGCAACGCCCTTGAGGTCCGGGAGTCCGTGGAGGTGCTCGCCGGCGGCGGGCCGGCCGACGTCGTCGAGCTCACCCTCGCCCTGGCGCGGGAGATGCTCGCCTCGGCGGGCCAGCCGGATGCCGACGTCGAGGCCGCGCTCGCGGACGGGCGCGCGATGGACGCGTGGAAGGCGATGATCCGTGCGCAGGACGGCGACCCCGACGCCCCCCTGCCGGTGGCGCGGCACACCGAGACGGTCAGCGCGCCGCGCTCGGGCGTGCTGACGCGACTGGACGCGTACGACGTCGGCGTCGCGGCGTGGCGCCTGGGCGCCGGCCGGTCCCGCAAGGAGGACCCGGTGCAGGCCGTGGCAGGAGTCGAGATCCACGCCAAGCCGGGTGACGCCGTCACCGCCGGGGCACCGCTGCTGACGCTGCACACCGACACCCCGGAGCGGTTCGCGCGTGCCCTCGAGGTCCTCGAGGGATCGTTCGACATCGGTGAGTCTCTCGGCGAGGCCACACCCGTGGTCCTGGACCGGATCGAGAACGACGTGGTCCCGCGCGGGCTGCGGGGAGGAGCAGGATGAGCGACCTGGAGTCTGAGTACACCCCCGAGGAACCCCTCGACACCGAGGAGTACGAGGCGGAGGGCCCGGACGTGGTGCTCGAAGCCGACCCGGTGGACGTCGCCGACCAGGCGATCGAGGTGGAGATCGAGCCGGACGACGACGAGGCGGAGCTGCTCTAGCGTGGGACGCCTCCCTCGTTCGCTCGGTGACGTCGCGGCAGCGTGTGCGCGGCCCGGCCCTCGTCCGGCGCGCGGCGTCGGGGTGTCCGTGCACCCTGCGGCGCGCAGCGCGCCGCTCCGAGTGGGCGACGCGCTCCTGCGACAACATGACCCAACCACCTGCGGCTCGACCGCCCTGCTGGCCCTCGCGGCCCTCGGGGATCCCGTGCTGGCCCGGTGGCTGGAGGACGGTACGCTCCCGGACCGCACCATCGCGGACCTGCCGCCCGAGATCCCGCCGCGCGCGCTCACTGCCGCGCGCGCGGCCGAGCGGATCCGGGCGGCCCAGCACCACATCAAGCGCCGGACGGATGCGCGCGCGCTCGGTCCGTTCCCGTGGCCCCCGTGGTGGGGCACCCCGCCGTGGACGGCCGCCCGCGAGGCGCGATTCCCCGGGGTCCGCTTCGTGCACCGCCCCGTCGACGATCGCGGGGAGGCGGGCCGCGCGATGCTCGGCTCGGTCATGGGGGCCCTCCGCCGCGGCTTCCCGGTCCTGCTCTTCACCGGCGGCGACCTCGGGACGGGGATCACCACCGCCGTGCCGCGGCACGTGGTCCTCGCGCTGCCGGAGTCCGCGCGACCCTGGGGTCTCGCGCCTCCCGAGCGGGGGCTGCTCCGCATCTTCGAGCCCTCCTTCGGTCGCGTCCACGAGATCGAGCCCGCCGGCCTCGTGGACCGGACCGCCCCCTCCCTTGCCCTCGGCGGCTGGGCCCACGTGCAGTGGCTCGTCCTGCCGTCGCCGACCCCCCACGCCCTCCCATCCTGAAGGAGTCCTCATGCACCGTTCCGAACTCGCCGCCCTCATCGACCACACCCTCCTGAAGCCCGAGGCGAAACCCGCCGATGTCGCGGCCCTCGTCGCGGAGGCGCGGGAACTCGGGGTCAAGGCCGTCTGCGTCTCGCCCAGCCAGCTTCCCCTCAGCGAGACGGGCGACGTCGTCATCGCCACCGTCTGCGGATTCCCGTCCGGCGCCCACAAGAGCGAGATCAAGGCCGCCGAGGCGGCTCGTGCCGCACGCGACGGGGCCCAGGAGGTCGACATGGTCATCAACCTCTCCGACGCCGTCACCGGCAACTACGACGCCGTCGAGGCGGACATCCGCGCGGTCCGCGAGGCCATGCCCGCCGAGGTGCTCCTGAAGGTCATCATCGAGTCCGCTGCGCTGACCGACGAGCAGATCGTCGCCGTCTGCGAGCGGGCCGAGGCAGCCGGCGCAGAGTACGTGAAGACCTCCACCGGCTTCCATCCCGCCGGGGGCGCCTCGGTCCACGCCGTCGAACTCATGGCGCGGACCGTCGGCGGCCGGCTGGGCGTGAAGGCGTCCGGAGGAATCCGCACCACCGAGGCCGCCCTCGCAATGGTTGAGGCCGGCGCGACCCGCCTCGGCCTCTCAGCCTCCGCCGCGATCCTCGCCGGCCTCCCGGAGTGACGTCACGCCCTGTCGATCAGGGCCTGCATGTCGCGCTTCACTGCCTCCACCCGCTCACGGGCACGGGCCCGGACCGCATCCAGCGTGCTGGGCCCCGTGTCCGCGGGCACCGGGACGATCGACTCGAGGTAGCACTTCAGCTTGGGTTCCGTTCCTGACGGCCGCGCCACCACCCGGTCACCGGCCTCGGTCAGGTAGTACAGCGCGTCGGTCGGTGGCAGGCCACGCCACCCGGAGGACAGGTCCGCGGCCTCGACGATCTCTGATCCCGCGAGCTCGGTCGGCGGCTCGGCCCGCAATGAGGCCATCGCGCGCGTGATCCGGTCGAGGTCCTCCACCCGGACGGTGAGGGGCGACGTCGCGTGGACGCCGTGCTGGAAGGCGAGCCGGTCGAGCAGGTCCTCGAGGGTGTCCCCCTTCTCGCGCAGCTCCGAGGCGAGGAGCGCGATGCGCACGGCCGCGGAGATGCCGTCCTTGTCACGGACGTACTCGGGGTCCACGCAGTACCCGAGCGCCTCCTCGTAGCCGAAGGCGAGACCCTCGACCCGCGAGATCCACTTGAAGCCCGTCAGCGTGTAGCGGTGGGGGAGCCCGTGCGCGACGGCGATCTTCTCGAGCATCCGCGAGGAGACGATCGAGCAGGCGAGGACGCCCTTCCCGGCCGCGGCTGCGATGGCCGCGGACTGCTCACCGAGGAGCCAGCCGACCTCGTCCCCGCTGAGCTGGCGCCATCCGTCGCTGGTGGGGATGGCGACGGAGCAGCGGTCAGCGTCCGGGTCCTGGGCGATGATGATGTCCGCGTCCACCTTCCGTGCGAGCGCGAAGGCCAGGTCGAGCGCCCCGGGCTCCTCCGGGTTGGGGAACGCGACTGTCGGGAAGTCCGGATCGGGGTCGGCCTGTTCCGGCACGACGTGGATGTCCACGAACCCGGCGTCATTGAGCGCCTGGACCACGGTCGCGCCGCCGACTCCGTGCATCGAGGTCTGGACGATTCGGAGCCGTCCCGCCCTGCCCAGCGGGACGAGGTCGGCCACCCGGGCGAGGTAGGCCTGACGGATCTCCTCGCCGAGCAGGGACCAGCCGCTCTCCGCGAGCGGGACGTCGGCGACACGCTCGACGCGCGCGATCTGGGCGGCGATCCCGGCGTCGTAGGGCGGGACGATCTGGGCGCCCTGACCGGAGTCGGTGACCGCCCGGCCCCCGAGGTACACCTTGTACCCGTTGTCCTGCGGCGGGTTGTGCGACGCCGTGACCATCACCCCCGCGTCGGCGGAGAGGTGCCGCACGGCGAAGGCGAGCAGGGGGGTGGGTTGCCGGGGCGGCAGCAGCATCGCCTGCCCGCCCGCCGCGGTCACCACCGCCGCGGTGTCACGGGCGAACTGTTCGGAACCGTAGCGGGCGTCGCAGCCGATGACGACCGTGAAACCGGGCCCGACCGCCTCGCGCAGCCACGCTGCCAGGCCGGCGGCGGCACGGATGACGACGGCGCGGTTCATCCGGTTCGGGCCGGCTCCCAGGGCCCCGCGCAGTCCGGCGGTGCCGAACTGCAGGAAGCCTGCGAAACGGTCCTCCAGGTCGGCGACGGCGCCGGCGTCACCTCCGTCGGCGGCGGCGAGCAGCGCGGTGAGCTCGGTGCGGGTGGCCTCGTCGGGGTCGTCAGCGACCCAGGCCTCCACGGCGGCGCGATCGTACATTGTCAGTCCTCCAGGATTCTGCGGGTGATGGCGGCGAGGAGCCCGGCGAGGCGGGACGCGGCGTCCCGGCCTGCCTCGAGGACCTCCTCGTGGGACAGGGGAGTGGCCGAGATGCCGGCGGCGTGGTTCGTCACGAGGGACATCCCGAGGATCTCGAGGCCGGCGTGGCGTGCGGCGATGGCCTCGAGGGCGGTGGACATCCCGACGAGGTCGCCGCCGATGCGCTTCGCCATCTGGACCTCGGCAGGAGTCTCGTAGTGCGGGCCGCGGAACTGGACGTAGACGCCCTGGTCGAGCGTGGGGTCCACCGTGCGGGCGAGGTCTCGCAGGCGGGTGCTGTAGAGGTCCGTGAGGTCGACGAAGGTGGCGCCCTCGAGGGGCGAGGTGCCGGTGAGGTTGATGTGGTCGGCGATCAGCACAGGTGTCCCGGGCAGCCACTCCGGACGGAGGCTGCCGCACCCGTTGGTCAGGACCACGGTTCGGGCGCCGGTTGCCGCGGCGGTGCGGACGGCGTGGGCGACGGCGCGCACGCCCCGCCCCTCGTAGTAGTGGGTCCGGGCGCCCAGGACCAGGGCGTGCCGGTCCCCGACCCGGATCGAGGTGAGCTTCCCGCCGTGCCCCACCACGGCCGGGGCGGAGAACCCGGGGATCTCCTCCGCGGGGATCTCGGAGACCACCTCGCCGAGTTCCGCGGCCGCCCCGCCCCAGCCGGAGCCGAGGACGAGCGCGATGTCATGGCGGGGAACCCCGGAACGTGCGGCGAGCGCCTCGGCCGCCAGTGCGGCGACCGCGAGGGGATCATCGTGGTGGAGGGCATCGTTGTCGCTCATGCGGCAAAGCTACTCCGACCCGGTGGGGCGCGTCCCCGATAGGGCCGATTCCCGCCCGGCAAGCGGGGTCGGGCCCCCGCCTGCCAGAATGTTCCGCGTGAGCGCCCCCCCAGAGACACCGGACGTCCGGCCCTCGCGCGTGCGCGGCGGGTCCCGCGTCGTCGTGATCGGAGGGGGGCCGGGAGGGTACGAGGCAGCACTCGTGGCCCGGCAGCTGGGTGCCTCCGTCACCCTCGTGGAACGCAGCGGCCTCGGGGGCGCCGCGGTCCTCACCGACGTCGTGCCCTCCAAGACGCTGATCGCCACCGCGGAGTGGATGACGATCACCGAGAGCGCCTCGGAACTGGGGATCAGCACCGGGGGGACGCTGACGGTCGACCTGCGCGTGGTGAACCAGCGCGTGCTCGAGCTCGCCGCGCGGCAGTCGGCGGACATCCGCGAGCGGCTGGAGGCGGAGGGCGTGCGGGTCCTCGATGGTGTCGCCCGCCTCGGGGCGTCCCTCCACGACCGCGGGGCGCGGGAGGTGGTCGTGGGCACCACGGATGGTGGGCACGTCCTCGAGGCGGAGGTCGTGCTCCTCGCCACGGGCGCGTCTCCCCGTGTCCTGCCGGACGCGGCGCCTGACGGCGAGCGCATCATGACCTGGGCGCAGCTCTACCGGCTCGACGCCCTGCCGGAACACCTCGTCGTCGTAGGCTCCGGCGTCACGGGCGCGGAGTTCGCCGGCGCGTACAACGTGCTCGGGGCGCGGGTCACCCTCGTGTCCTCCCGGGACCGGGTGCTGCCGGGGGAGGACGAGGAGGCCGCCGCGTTGATCGAGTCGGTGTTCCGCCGCCGCGGGATGACGGTGCTGTCCCGGTCCCGCGCCGCGGCGGTGCGGCGCACCGGCGACGGCGTGGAGGTGCTGCTCACCGACGGCCGCGTCGTCAGGGGTTCCCACTGCCTCGTCGCGGTAGGCGCGGTGCCGAACACCGCCGGGATCGGGCTCGAGGAGGCGGGCGTGCAGCTCACGGACTCGGGCCACGTCGTCGTCGACCGGGTCTCGCGCACCACGGCGTTCCGCGTCTACGCCGCTGGCGACTGCACCGGTGTCATGCCCCTGGCCTCCGTGGCGGCCATGCAGGGCCGGATCGCGATGTGGCATGCGCTGGGGGACGCGGTCGCGCCGCTGGACACACACGCCGTGGCGGCCAACATCTTCACCGCCCCGGAGATCGCGACGATCGGTACGAGTGAGCGTGCCATCCGTGACGGCGAGGTCGACGGCAGGATCACCCGCCTGCCGGTGGCCCGCAACCCACGCGCCAAGATGCTGGGCATCCGGGAGGGCTTCATCAAGGTGTTCTCGGACCGCTCGACCGGCGTGGTCCTCGGCGGGGTGGTGGTGGCGCCGCGCGCCGGCGAGCTGATCGTCCCGCTCACGCTCGCCGTCACGAACCGGCTGACGGTCGACCAGGTGGCGAACGCGTTCACGATCTACCCCTCGCTCACGGGCTCCCTCAGCGAGGCCGCGCGCACGCTGCACACCGCCCAGGGGTGACACGTGCTGGACCTCGCCCTCGATCCCGCGGCTCTGACAGCCGCGCTCTGTGACGTTGCCTCCGTGTCCGGTGCGGAGGGTCCCCTCGCGGACGCCGTCGAGGAGGCGCTGCGGCGGCAGCGGCACCTCGAGGTGGTGCGGTACGGCAACACGGTGGTCGCCCGCACCCACCTCGGGCGGACGCGCCGCGTGGTGCTGGCCGGGCACCTGGACACCGTGCCGGTCCAGGGCACGCTGCCCACCCGCCTCGTCGGTGACGAGCTCTGGGGCAGGGGGACCGTGGACATGAAGGGAGGGCTCGCCGTCGCCCTCCATCTCGCCGCGACCCTGGGGGAGCCGCGGTGGGACGTCACCTGGGTCTGCTACGACCAGGAGGAGGTCGCCTCCGAGCGGAACGGGCTGGGACGGCTCGCGCGGTCCCACCCCGAGCTGCTGCGCGCCGACCTCGCCATCCTCGGGGAGCCGACGGCGGGCGCCGTCGAGGGTGGCTGCAACGGCACGCTGAACGCGCGGCTCCGGATCCGGGGCCGGGCCGCCCACAGCGCGCGCCCGTGGCGCGGGGTGAACGCCATCCACCGCGCCGCCCCGGTGCTGCAGCGGCTCGCGTCGTGGGAGCCGGAGGACGTCGAGGTGGACTCCCTGGTCTTCCGGGAGTCGCTGAGCGCCGTGGCGGTCGGCGGGGGGATCGCCGGCAACGTCATCCCCGACGAGTGCGTCGTGACGGTCAACCATCGCTTCGCCCCGAGCCGGACGCCCGACGACGCCGTCGCCCGCATCCGCGCGCTCTTCCCCGAGGTCGAGGTGGAGGTCGCGGACGTCGCCGCGGGCGCCCGGCCGGGCCTCGACGCCCCGGCGGTCGCGGACTTCGTCTCCGCGGTCGCGGCGCGCACCGGCGTCGCCGCGAAGCTCGGCTGGACGGACGTCGCGCGGTTCGCCGCGCTCGGGATCCCCGCCGTGAACTTCGGCCCCGGAGATCCGCTCCTCGCACATGCCGACGACGAGCGGTGCGGGATCGCACAGATACGCGCCTGCGCGGCCACGCTGCAGGCCTGGCTGGAAGGGTAGGAATGGCGAGGGACACGTACCAGAGGGGCCCCGTGGTGCTGCGGGGCCGGCAGATCCCGAAGGAGACGACGGACACGCGGCTGCTGCAGCCGCAGGTCGACACCGACTGGTTGCACACCGATCCCTGGCGGGTGATGCGCATCCAGGCGGAGTTCGTCGAGGGCTTCGGGGCGCTCGCCGATATCGGTCCGGCGGTGTCCGTGTTCGGGTCGGCGCGCACCAAGCCGACCACGAAGGAGTACCTGCTCGGCCGCGACATCGGCAGGCAGGCTGCCAGGGCGGGCTTCGCCGTGATCACCGGCGGCGGACCCGGCGTCATGGAGGCCGCCAACAAGGGCGCCAGCCAGGCCGGCGGCATCTCCGTGGGCCTCGGGATCGAGCTCCCCCACGAGCAGGGCATGAACCGGTGGGTGGACCTGGGGATCAACTTCCGGTACTTCTTCGTCCGCAAGACGATGTTCGTGAAGTACTCCAGCGGGTTCATCGTCCTGCCGGGGGGCTTCGGCACCCTTGACGAGCTCTTCGAGGCGCTGACCCTCGTCCAGACGCAGAAGGTGCGCTCCTTCACCGTGGTGCTCGTCGGGACGGAGTACTGGCAGGGCCTCGTGGACTGGCTCGCGGGCACCATGCTCGGGGGCGGGAAGATCTCGGCACTCGACCTCCAGCTGATCACCGTGGTGGACACCGCCGAGGACGCGATCGCCGCCGTGACGGACGGTCACAACCGGGTGGTCGAGGCGGCACTCAGCGCGGAGGTGGACGAGGCTGACGGCTCCTGAGCCGCCCCGGGGCCCAGGGCCGCGGATCCACGGGTCGTGGCCTAAAATGGGGGGAGTTCGTGCGCCACATCCGGCGCATCGTCCGAGTGAAGGGGAGCGTGTCATGGCAGCCATGAAGCCACGCACGGGAGACGGGCCGCTCGAGGTCACGAGAGAGGGCCGCGGACTTGTGATGCGGGTGCCGCTCGAGGGTGGCGGACGGCTTGTCGTGGAGCTCAACCAGGAAGAGGCCAACGCGCTGGGTGACGCCCTCGCCGCCGTGCGGGCCTGATGATCGACGTCCCGGCGCTGCCGGAGATTCTCGTCACCGCGGACGACCCACTGGCCGCAGCGGGTCCAGGTGATGCTCTCGTGCTCGCCGTCCGGCCGGACGGCCCCGAGCGGTTCGTCCCGCCCGCGTTCGCGCAGGCGGTCGCCGAGGCGTACGGCATCGACCTCGAGGCTGCCCTCGACCGGGCGGAGCTGGGCTCGCCCGGGTCCACGCAGGTGCTCGACCTGCCCCCGTTGCGGAATGACGTGCTCGGCTGGTCGAGCCTCCCCCGCAGGATCGTCCTCGCGGCGATCGGGGAGACGCCCGCTGCCCTGCGGCAGGCGGGGGCGGCGATCGCCCGGGCGGCGTCGGGAGTCCCCGGTGCGGCTCTCACGCTCCCGCCGCTCAGGCCCGACCAGGCCCTCGGCCTCGTCGAGGGCCTCCTCCTGCCCGCGTGGCGCATGCCCCGGCTCGGCGCTGCCCTCCAGACCGCGACGCCGTGCCCGCGCGTCGTCCTGGGCGGCGACATCGCCGAGGCGGTCGTCCACCGCGCGCGCGCCGGCGTCTGGGGCACCTTCCTCGCGCGTACCCTGGCGGCAACGCCCTCCAGCACCAAGACACCCCGCTGGTTTGCCCAGCAGGCGGTCGACCTCGTCCGGGAGGCGGGCGATCCGCGCCTGACCGTGGAGGTCCGGCGCGAGGGCTGGCTGGCGGAGCACGGCTTCGACGCCACTCTCGCGGTGGCCCGCGGGTCATCACGACCCGCCCGGCTGGTCGTGGTGCGGTACGACCCGGAGGGCGCCCGCGACCGTCCCCTCACCCTGGTCGGCAAGGGCATCACGTTCGACACCGGCGGCATCTCGCTGAAGCCGCGCGAGGCCATGGTGCCGATGAAGACCGACATGGCGGGCGCGGCCGTCGTACTCGCCGCGGTGCTCGCCGCCCACCGCCTGGGCCTGCGGCGTCCCGTCGTCGGCGTGCTGCCGCTCGCCGAGAACGCGCTCGGTGCCGCCAGCCAGCGGCCCGGCGACGTCGTGACGATCGGCGGGACGACCGTCGAGATCGTGAACACGGACGCCGAGGGCCGGATGGTGCTCGCTGACGCCCTCGCCTGGGCCCGCGCCACGCTGGACCCAGCCGCGCTCGTCGACGTGGCCACCCTCACCGGAGCCGCGACGGTCGGTCTCGGCCGCCAGCACGGTGCGCTGTTCGCCACGGACGAGGGCCTCGCCGCGGCCCTCATCGCCGCGGGGGAGCGGCACGGGGAGGAGTTCTGGCGGATGCCGCTCGTCGAGGACTACGGGCCCAGCCTGAGGTCCGACGTCGCCGACCTGGCCCATGTGGCGATGAACCCGCACGTGCGGGCGGGTGCGGTCATCGCGGCACTGTTCCTGCGCCACTTCGTGGGCGACACCCCGTGGGTCCACCTCGACATCGCCGGGCCGGCCCGCACGGGCGCCAAGACCGCGGACCTCCCGGCCAACGCGCCCACCGGCTTCGGGGTGCGCGCACTGCTGGACCTGCTTGCGGCGGAGGCCGCGACGGGGCCGTGACTCAGCGCCTGACGGCCACGAGGACGCCGTCGCCGGTGGGCAGCAGCGCCGTCAGCGCGTCCTCCTGGGCGCGCACGCCCTTCCCGAGTTCCCGGATGGCCACGGTGAGTTCGTCCCTGCGTGCCGGGTCCGCGACCCGCCCGCCGGCGAGGGCATTGTTGACCACGAGCACCCCCCCGGGGCGAAGCATGCGCCATGCCTGCTCGACGCACGGCACGGCCTCGGCCGGGTCGCCATCCACCAGTACGAGGTCGTACGCGGCGTCGGCGAGGCGCGGCAGCACGTCGAGGGCCCGGCCGGCGATCAGCCGGGCGCGGGCGGGCCGGACGCCCGCGGCGGCGAAGGCCTCGCGGGCGGCACGCTGGTACTCCGCCTCGACGTCGATCGAGGTCAGCACGCCATCGGCCACCATTCCCTCGAGCAGCCAGATGCCGGAGACACCGGTGCCGGTCCCGATCTCCGCGACCGAGTGTGCACCAATCGCGGCGGCGAGCAGACGCAGGAGGGCGCCGGTCCCCGGCGAGACCGGGGTGATGCCGAACTCGGCGGCCCGGGACCGTGCGGACCGCGCCGGCTCGGATTCTGGAACGAAGTCCTCGGTGTAGGACCAGGACAGAGCCTTGTCGGCAGCCATGGGGGATCCTGTCGTCGGGGCGTTTCCGGCCAGTCTATCGCTCTCAGGATTCTGTCAGGATCGCCCCCTAGGCTTGCGGTACCGCAACGAGAGGACCCACCGTGAGCGCGACCGGCGTCGTCGAGCAGGCGCTGCCGCGCGCCCTCGATGAGGCTCTCCCGAGTTGGGAGGAGATCGTCCAACAGCACTCCGGCCGGGTCTACCGCCTCGCCTACCGGCTCACCGGCAACCACGCCGACGCGGAGGACCTCACCCAGGAGACGTTCGTCCGGGTGTTCCGGTCGCTGCACACCTACACACCGGGCACGTTCGAGGGCTGGCTCCACCGGATCACCACGAACCTCTTCCTCGACCAGGCCCGGCGCCGCAGCCGGCTGCGAGTCGAATCGATCCACGAGCTGCAGCTCGCCTCCGACTGGCAGGACCGCCCCGAGCGGCAGTTCGAGCACGCCAACCTCGCGCCCGACGTGCAGCGCGCCCTGGACGCGCTGCCCCCCGGTCACCGGGCGGCGGTGGTGCTCTGCGACATCGAGGGCTACTCCTACGCCGAGGTCGCCGCCACCCTCGGCGTCAAGCTGGGCACGGTCCAGTCCAGGTTGCACCGCGGCCGGGCCCTCCTGCGGGAACAGCTGGCGCACCGCCAGCAGGCGGGGTCCGGATGAGGCACCTCGGCTCGCGCGCCAGTGCCCTCATCGACGGCCAGCTCACGGGGAGGCGCCTGCGTGTCGCCCAGGCCCACCTGCGGCGGTGTGCCGAGTGTCGGGCCCTCGTCCAGGCCGAGGCGGAGATCGCCGAGCGGCTCCATGCCCTCGGTGACGTGGGAGTTCCCGTCCCACCCATGCCTGCCGTGCCACCGCGGCCGGAACCGTGTTCCCGGCTGCGCCGCGCCGCCCGTACGGTGCAGGACCGGACGGCGATGCCGGCATGGCGGCATCGCATGGCGCGCCGGGCGGCGGTGGCGGGTGGGCTGTCCGTCGTGATCGTCGGCTCGGTGATCGGCGTCGGGGCGTCCCGGGAGGTGTCCCTCGACGGCGCTGTCCTCCTCACCTCCCCGGCCGCGTTCACCACCGCCCAGCCCGTGCTCCCGGCCTCCTCCGCGGACTGGTGGATCGTGCCGGACGGGCTGCCGGAGGGCTTCGCCGTCGCCGCGGTGGCGGCGCGGAGCGTCGACGGACGTGACGTCGTCCAGGTGGACGTGGTCGGACCAGGGGGTGCCGCCCGCCTCGTCCAGGTGCGCGGCGTCGTTCCTGCCGCTTCCGTTCCCGCCGGGGCGGTGTCCGTCCAGTGCGGCGACGTCGGTGTCGTGGTCTCGGGCGACGCGGCGGTCCGCGACGCGGTGGTCGCGCGGCTGCCCGCGCATGGCCTGGACGCCTCACCGGTGGGACGATGGGAGCGGGGACTGGAGGCGCTGGTCTCGTTCGTCCAGGAGGTGGTCCGATGACACAGGGTGGCAGCGGCGAGCGCTGGGACGCCGGCGGGTGGTTCCCGGTCGGTCCCGCCCAGGGGAGCGAGTCGGACGAGCGGTTCCGGCCGCCCGACGCGTGGCCCGCCGCCACGGAGCCACTCCCGGAATCCGCGCCCCGGGGTGCCAGCCCCGACCTCGACCGCGCCCCCGACCCCGGCCAGACGGCCATTCCCGCGTCCCCATACTCCTGGGCGCCGCTGCCCGAACCGGTCCGGCGAGAATCCGAGCGTGCGCCCCGCACCGTGCGCCGCTCCACCGCGGCACTGCTCGTGGTGGTGGCCCTGCTGGCAGGAATGGTCCTCGGCGGGCTGGGAGCCAGGGAGTGGTTCGGACTGGCTGCGACGCCGGCATCCACCACCCCGACGTCTTCGTCCACCGTGGTCCGGGCGCCCGACTCGGTCGCCGGGATCGCACAGGCCGTGCTCCCGTCGACGGTGTACATCGAGGCAGCCAGTTCCTCGGCTGCCGCGTCGGGCACCGGGCTCGTGCTGCGGTCCGATGGCTACATCGTCACGAACAACCACGTGATCAGCCTCGCCGCGGACGGCGGAACCATCCAGGTCACCTTCGCCGACGGCTCCGTCGCGGAGGCCGAGATCGTGGGGCGTACGACGGACTATGACCTGGCGGTGCTCAAGGTGGACCGTACTGGCCTGCAACCCCTGCCGCTGGCGGACTCAGACCAGGTGGCCGTCGGGGACCCCGTGATCGCCGTCGGCGCGCCGCTCGGGCTGGAGGGCACCGTGACGTCGGGCATCGTCTCCGCGCTGAACCGCGCCGTCACCGCCGGCTCCGCCACCGCGACCACCTTCATCAACGCCATCCAGACGGACGCGGCCATCAACCCGGGGAACTCCGGCGGCCCGCTCGTGAACGCGAGCGGCGAGGTGATCGGCATCAACACGGCAATCGCGCAGGCCTCCGGCCTCCAGGCCACCGGCAGCATCGGGCTCGGCTTCGCGATCCCCTCCAACCAGGTGAAGCGCACCACCGACCAGCTCATCGAGACCGGGGTGGCGACCTACCCGATCATCGGCATCCTGCTCGACGGCCGGTACACCGGGGAGGGGGTCCAGGTCGCGACCTCGCCGACCAACGGCAACGAGCCGGTCACGCCCGGCGGGCCTGGCGAGAAGGCGGGGATCAAGCCCGGGGACATCATCCTCTCGATCGACGGGCGCCCGATGACGAGCGCTGACGAGGTGATCGTCTACGTCCGTGCCCACGCGCCGGGCGACGTCATCACGCTCTCCATCCGGCGGGGCGGTCGGGTCGACGACGTCGAGGTCACGCTCGGCGAGCAGCAGGCCGACTGACTCAGGTCGCCTCGTCGTCGAACGGCGCAGGCTGGCCCTCGGGGAGGGTCGGTTTCTCGGCCGCGCGTGGCGCTGCCGGCCGTGGCGGACGGGCCGGCGGGCGTTCGGGCGGGATGATGTCCTCCATGAGGGCTTCGCGCACGATCCTCCGTGGGTCGTACTGCCGTGGATCGAGCGAGCGGAGGTCGGAGATGTCCTCGCCGAACTCATCCTTCAGCGAGGTCTTCGCCTCCCGCAGGAAGTCCCGGCCCTTCCGGACCCAGGCCCCGAACTGGGCCGCGAACTCGGGCAGCTTGTCCGGCCCCACCACGAGGAGCACGATCAGGAGGAGGATCACCCCCTCCCAGCCGTTGATCCCGCCCACGTCTCTACCGGGGGACTATGCCCAGGTGCCGGCCGGCGAGACCCCGGGCCCGTGACGCGAGCAGGTCCGCGACACCCAGCAGCGCCCGGGCCGCGGGCGAGTCGGGAGCATCCAGGACGACCGGCGTGCCCTCGTCGCCGCCGGCGCGGAGCGCGATGTCGAGGGGAACCTGTGCCAGCAGGGGCACGTCGTAGCCCAGTCCCTCCGAGAGCGCCGTGGCCACCTGCTGGCCCCCGCCCGACCCGAAGACGTCCAACCGGCCCTCGGGAGTCTCGAGCCACGACATGTTCTCGATCACCCCGGCGACGTGCTGCCGGGTCTGGGCGGAGATGATGCCCGCACGCTGCGCGACCTCCGCGGCCGCCACCTGCGGGGTGGTCACCACCAGGATCTCGGAGTTCGGCAGGAACTGGGCGACCGAGATCGCGACGTCGCCGGTGCCCGGGGGGAGGTCGAGGAGGAGGATGTCGAGGTCGCCCCAGAAGACGTCACCGAGGAACTGCTGGACGGCGCGGTGGAGCATCGGCCCGCGCCAGATCACGGGCGTGCCGGGCGCGGTGAACATGCCGATCGAGATGACCTTCACCCCGTGCGCCACGGGCGGCACGATCATGTCGTCCAGCTTCACCGGCGGGGTGGTCACGCCCAGCATGCGCGGGATCGAGAAACCGTAGATGTCGGCGTCCACGACGCCGACCTTCAGCCCGCGGGCAGCGAAGGCCGCCGCCAGGTTGGCTGTGACCGAGGACTTGCCGACGCCGCCCTTGCCGGAGGTGACGGCGTAGACGCGGGTCAGCGAGCCGGGCTGGGCGAACGGGATGACCGGTTCCGGCGTGCCGCCCCGGAGTTTGGTGCGCAGGGCGGACTTCTGCTCGTCCGTCATCACGCCCAGCTCCACCTCCACCGCGGTCACGCCCGGCAGTTCCCCGACCCGGGCGCGCACGTCGCGCACGATCGTGTCCCGCAGCGGGCACCCGGCGGTGGTCAGGTCGATGCCGACCACGACGGTGCCACCCTCGATCGCGACGCTGCGCACCATGTCGAGGTCCGTGATCGGCCGGTGGATCTCCGGGTCGATGACGGCCTGGAGCTGGGACCGGACGGCCGCCTCGGTGAGTGTGGGCATGCCCCCGATCCTACCGCCCGCCGTCGCGCTCCTCGGAAACGCCCTCGTGAGGACGGTTCGCGCGGTCCTCCACCAGTTCCTCGAGCAGGTCCCGCAGCTCCGCGCGGACGTAGTCGCGGGTGGCGACCTCTCCCAGGGCGATGCGGATCGCGGCGATCTCGCGCGCGAGGTACTCGGTGTCCGCAAGGTTGCGTTCGGCTCGCTGGCGGTCCTGTTCGGCGGTCACGCGGTCGCGGTCATCCTGCCTGTTCTGGGCGAGCAGGATGAGGGGAGCGGCGAAGGACGCCTGGAGGGAGAGCATGAGCGTGAGGGCGGTGAAGCCGAACTCCGCCTTGTCGAACCTCAGGTTGTTCGGCCCCCACGAGTTCCACACGAGCCACACGATCACGAACATCGACAGCCACACCAGGAACTGTGGAGTCCCCGTGAAGCGGGCGATCCCCTCCGCAACCCTGGCAGTGGTCTCGGAGCTGAGCGAGAAACGGGGGAGGCGAGGCCCGCGGCCCTCCTTCGGCTGGTCCAGTCGCTCAGCCATTGGGAATCCTCAGGTCGGCAGCGTCGGTCTCCTCGTCCTCCGCGTCCCGCCAGCCCTCGGGCAGGAGGTTGTCCAGCACGTCGTCCACCGAGACCGCCCCCAGCAGTCGCTTGTCCTCGTCGGTCACCGGCAGCGCGGTGTTGTTGTAGGTGGCGAGGAGGCGAGTCACCTTGGTGAGGCTGTCGTGCGGACGGACGGTCTCGACGTCGGTGTCGAGGAAGTTGCCGAGCGGCTCATGGGGAGGTTCGCGCAGCGCGCGCTGCAGGTGGACGACGCCCAGGAATCGGCCCGTGGGGGTCTCGAGCGGGGGCCGGGAGACGAAGATCATCGTGGCGAGAGCGGGATTCACGTCCTTCCGGCGCGCCTGCGCGAGCGCGGTCGCGACGGTGGCCTCCGGGCCGAGGATGATCGGCTCGGTCGTCATGAGGCCACCGGCAGTCCGCTCGTCATACGCGAGGAGCCTGCGGACGTCGCGCGCCTCCTCGGGCTCCATGAGTCCGAGGAGCTCGGCCGCCTTCGACTCGGGCAGGTCGGAGACCAGGTCCGCGGCGTCGTCGGGCTGCATCACGTCGAGCACGTCCGCGGCGCGGGCGGCGTCGAGCCGGGAGACGATGGCCACGCGGTCCTCGTCGCCGAGTTCCTCGAGGACGTCGGCGAGGCGGTCGTTGTCCAGCTCGGCCGCCACCTCGATGCGGCGCTCGTCGGGCAGGTCGTGCAGCAGGTCGGCGAGGTCGGCGGGCTTGAGGTCTCCCAGGGAGGCCAGCAGCGACGACGCACCCTGCTGCTCCGCCGTGGGCCCGAGGCCCGTGACGTCGCCGATGTCGACGACGAGGGCCGGCCCGCGGCGCAACAGCGATGACGCGCCCCGGCGGCGGACGAACAGCTTCGTCACCAGCCAGTCCCGGTTGCGCTGCTGCTCGATCGCCACGTCCTCGATGGTCGCCCTGCCGGAGCCGTCCCGCAGCTCGACCGTCCGGTCGAAGAGCTCGGAGACCACGAGGGTCTCGGACGCGCGCTGCTCGAAACGCCGGATGTTCACGAGGCCGGTCGTGATCACCGCGCCCGGCTCGATGCCGGTCACGCGGGTGAGCGGCACGAACACGCGCCGCCGCCCCGGCACCTCCACCACGAGTCCCACCGCGCGGGGCGCGCCCTTCGCGCGGATCAGGATGACGACGTCGTGCACCCGCCCCACCTCGTCGCCGATGGGATCGAAGACGGACGTTCCCTTCAGGCGTGCGATGTAGACGCGCGCGGGGGCGGACGGGCGCATCGTGGTCACGATCACAGCCTAGGCCAGCGACGGGCGGGTAGCAGTGGCGGGGCGGGCCGTGTCCGGGCACAGGTGCTCCTCAGGGCATTCCCAGGCAGTGGGTCCATACTTGAGGCATGACCCAGATGAGCACGTGGCCGCGGTTCGGCGTCATCCCGCTCGGCGAGGAGATCGCGACGTTCGAGAAGTACGAGGAGGTGCAGCGCGCCGTCGACGTGCTGGCGGACGCGCAGTTCCCCGTCCAGAAGGTCTCGATCATCGGCACCGACCTGCGCATGGTGGAACGCGTGACGGGACGCATGACGTTCGGGCGCGCCGCCTTCTCGGGGGCACTGTCCGGGATGTGGTTCGGGCTGATGATCGGACTGCTGTGGCTGCTGCTCGGCGCGCAGGACTTCTCACCGGTCCTGCTCGGCGTGAGTGTGGGCGCCGTGTTCGGGGGCCTCTTCGGCGTCGCGGCCCACGCGATGTCCGGCGGGAAGCGTGACTTCACCTCCGTGAGCCAGGTCGTGGCCACCCGCTACGGCCTGCGCTGCGAGCACGACGTCGCGGCCCGGTGCCGCCAGGTCCTCGGGGAGCGCGGCTTCCGCCTCCCGACCGCGTACCAGCCGCCCGTCGTCGACCTCACCGAGCCCCCGCGCTACGGCGAGCGCATCACCCCCGCGCCGCCGTCCGGACCGGTGGCCGACGAGAACGCTGGATGACGATCCCCGTCATCCTCTCGACCTCGTCCGTCTACCCCGACGGCGTCGAGACCGCGTTCGCGGTGGCCCGTGACCTCTCATTCGACGGCGTCGAGGTGATGGTCCTCTCCGACGACTCCTCGCGCGACGCCTCGGAGATCCGTGACCTCATCCAGACCTACCAGCTCCCGGTGCCCGCGATCCACGCGCCCACCCTGCTCTTCACGCAGCGGGTGTGGGGCACCCCGTGGGAGAAGGTCGACCGATCCATCGCACTCGCGCAGGAGGTCGGCGCGTCGACGGTGGTCATGCATCCACCCTTCCGGTGGCAGGTGCGCTACCTCGGCTCGTTCGTCCGGGGTGTCATCGCCCGCGAACTCGTGTCCGGCGTCCGGCTCGCGGTGGAGAACATGTTCCCGTGGCGGCTCGGGAGGGCCTTCGAGATCTATCGTCCCGACTGGGACCCCACCGACGACCCCTACCCGTCGGTGACGCTCGACCTCTCCCACACCGCCACCTCCCGCAGTGACCCGCTCGCCATGGCCGAGCGGCTCGGGGGCCGCCTCGCCCACGTGCACCTCGCCGACGGGAGCGGGTCCTTCCGTGACCAGCACCTGCCCCCGGGGTGGGGGATCGAGCCGTGCGACGCCGTCCTGGCGCACCTGACACGGAGCGGGTTCGACGGCGCCGTCGCGCTCGAGGTGAACACGCGGCCCTACCGTGCGGCGCGACGCGACGAGATCCTCACCGAGTCCCTCGCCTTCGCGCGCCGCTACCTCGCGCCGGCCTCCTGACCGTCGGGAGGGGGCAGGAGGCGCTGCACCCACGCCTCCACGTCAGCCACCGTCCGGGGGATCTCCTCGCTCAGGCGCTCCGCCCCGTCCCCGGTGACGAGGACGTCGTCCTCGATGCGCACGCCGATGCCGCGGAACCGCGGGGGCACCGCGAGGTCGTCCGCCCGGAAGTACAGGCCCGGCTCGATGGTGAAGACCATCCCCGGCCGCAGCTCCGCGTCGAGGTAGAGCTCGCGGCGGGCCTGCGCGCAGTCATGGACGTCGAGCCCGAGATGATGGGAGGTGCCGTGCACCATCCAGCGGCGGTGGTACTGACCCTCCGGGGCGAGTGACTCCGCGGCGCTCACCGGCAGCATGCCCCAGGCCTCGAGACGCTGCGCGATGACCTCCATCGCGGCCGCGTGCACGTCGCGGAAACGCGCGCCCTTCTCCCGCGCCTTCCCGAGGGCGGCCTCGCAGGCGTCCAGGACGGCCTGGTACACCTCGCGTTGTGCATCGGTGAAGCGGCCGCTCACCGGGAGGGTGCGCGTGATGTCGGCGGTGTAGAGCGAGTCCACCTCGACGCCGGCGTCGACGAGCACGAGTTGGCCGGGCCGTACCGGCCCGTCGTTCGCGATCCAGTGCAGCGTGTTCGCGTGGTCGCCCGCCGCGGCGATCGTCTCGTACCCGAGTCCGTTGCCGTCCTCGCGCGCGCGGGCCCCGAAGGCGCCCTCGAGGACACGCTCGCCCCGCGGGTGGGCCGTGGCGCGCGGGAAGGAGCGGATCAGGTCGTCGAAGCCGGCGGCGGTCGCGGCGATCGCCATGCGAAGCTCGCCGATCTCGTGGTCGTCCTTGGTCAGGCGCATCTCCGACAGCGCTTCGGCGAGCGCGTCGTCGTCCTCCGTCGAGGTGGTCGCGCCCACCTCCTCGCGCACCCGCTGCACCAGGGCGGTGACGGCGGCGTCGGCCCCCGGGACCACGCGGATGGTCACCTGACCCGCGTCCTTCGCGACCGCGTCCGGCAACGTGTCGAGGTGGGCGCACCGGATCCCCGTCCGGGCCTCGACCTCCGCGAGGGTCGGACGGACGCCCACCCAGAGCTCGCCGTACCGGGCGTCTGCGTAGAACTCCTCGGTGTCCTTCCCGGCTGCGGGCCGAATGTGGAGCACGGCCTCGTGGGTCGGTCCGTCGGCGGGCGCGTCCGCGAGCGGCTCCAGGAGCAGGACGGCGTCCGGCTCCTGGTCGGCACCGAGGCCGGTCAGGTGCGCGAAGGCACTGTGGGGACGGAACCGGTAGTCCGTGTCGTTCGAACGGGTGACGAGCTGGCCGGCCGGCACCACGAGCCGGTCGCCACGGAAGAGCAGCCCGATCCGTTTCCGGCGCGCCGCGGCCGGAGCCGCGGCAGGCGAACGGTCCGGCAGGACCGGTTCGCGCTCCTCCCAGTTGCCGGCGATGAACTCACGGAAGGCCTGCGACGTCGGTCGCTGGGACCGGTTGGAGCCCCGCTCCGCAAGTCGTTGGGTGTCTGTCTCGTCAATCATGGTCCGACCGTATCCCACCCCGCGGGTCCGGCGGCGGGCGTGGTCCCGAGGATCCCGCCAGGTGCGGCGCGGCCGTCAGTCCTGCGCCCGGCCGAGGCCCGGGGCGCCGGTACGCTGGGGGGCGTGCGCATCGACCCGCATACCCACTCCCTCGCCTCCGACGGGACGGACACGCCCGCCGAGCTGATGGCGCGGGCGGCCGCCGTCGGGCTCGACGTCGTCGGACTCACCGACCACGACACCGTCCGCGGCTGGCAGGAGGCGGAAGAGGCGGTGGCGGCGACCGGTGTGGCGCTGGTGCGGGGCACGGAGGTGTCCTGCTCCGTGGACGGCATCGCGGTGCATGTGCTCTCCCTCCTCCACGATCCGGGCGACATCGCCCTCGCGGAGCTGCTGGAGTCCGCGCGGACCGCGAGGCTCCGCCGTGCGCAGGCGATGGTCGAGGGCCTCGCCGCGGACTTCCCCATCACGTGGGAGTCGGTGGCGGCCCAGGCGGGGGACCTCAGCACCGTGGGGCGTCCCCACATGGCTGACGCGCTGGTGGCAGCGGGGGTCTTCCCGGACCGGGACCACGCCTTCGCGTCCGTGCTGCACTCGTCCGGTCCGTACTACATCCACCTCGAGGTACCCCATCCCCGGGATGTGGTGGGTGCGATCCGCGCGGCTGGCGGGGTCCCCGTCATGGCCCATCCGTTCGCCGCCCGTCGCGGGAAGGTCGTGTCCGACGCGGTCGTCGAGGACCTGGCCGCGCACGGGCTGGCGGCGCTGGAGGCGGACCACCGTGACCACACGGGGGCGGACCGGGCCCACGCCCGTGCGCTGGCCCGCAGGCTCGGCCTGCTGGTGACCGGTGCCTCCGACTACCACGGCCGTGGTAAACCGAACCAGCTCGGGGAGAACCTCACCGCGCAAGAGGTGTTCGATGAGATCGTCGCCCATGGGACGCTCGGGGTGGTGTGGCCGTGAGCGTCGACCTCACGCTGTTCCTCTCCACGTTCCTGACGCTGTTCGTCATCATGGACCCACCGGGGCTGCTGCCGGTGTTCCTTGCCCTCACCGGCACGATGACGACTCGGCAGCGCCGCAAGGCCGCCATCCAGGCGACCCTGACGTCGTTCGGCGTCATCCTGACGTTCCTGGTGTTCGGGCAGCTCATCCTGGACTTCCTGCACATCTCGCTGCCGGCGCTGCAGATGTCCGGCGGGCTGCTGCTCCTGCTCATGGCCATGGAACTCCTCACCGGGCGGGCGAGCGACCCCAAGCCCGGCGGCGCGGTCAACGTGGCGCTCGTCCCGCTCGGGACGCCTCTCATCGCCGGACCCGGTGCGATCGTCGCGGTGATGCTGGCGGCGCGCACCGCCGGCTCCTCGCCCGCCGACTGGGCGGCGGTCATCGTCGCCGTCCTCGCCATGCACGTGGTGCTCTGGCTGACGATGCGCTACTCGATCGTGCTGTTCCGCGTTCTGGGCGAGGGCGGGATCTCCCTGCTCACCCGCATCGCGGGGCTCCTGCTCGCGGCGATCGCCGTGCAACTGATGGCCGACGCGGTCTTCGCCTTCCTCGACGCCCGCTGACCGGGCGCCGTCTCGCCGAGCGGGCCCGGGGCGGTCAGCTGCCGGACGTGTCCGTCCCGCGTCCGCCGCGGGTCCGGCGCCGCGGCCGACGGCGCCGTCCGCCGTCGTCGGACCCTCCGCGCGCTCCGCGTGCGCGCCGCCCACGCTGGTCACCCTCGACGTCCTCGAGTTCCTCGGCCTCGAGTCCCGCGCGGGTCCGGTCGCCACGGGGCAGGCGGCCGGTGACGCCCTCCGGGATGTCGAGGTCGCTGAAGAGGTGGGCGGAGGTGTGGTAGGTCTCCACCGGTTCCGCGTTGCCGAACCCCAGCGCCTTGTTGATGAGTGACCACCGGGGCGTGTCGTCCCAGTCCACGAACGTGACGGCGGTGCCGCCGCTCCCGGCGCGGCCGGTCCGGCCCACCCGGTGCAGGTAGATCTTCTCGTCCTCGGGGCACTGGTAGTTGATCACGTGCGTCACGTCCTCGACATCGATGCCGCGCGCCGCGACGTCGGTGGCCACCAGCACGTCCACCTTGCCGTTCCGGAACGCCCGCAGTGCCTGCTCGCGCGCGCCCTGGCCGAGGTCGCCGTGGATGGCGGCGACGGCGAAACCGCGGTGCGCCAGGTCCTCGGCGACCGACGCCACCGTCCGCTTCGTGCGGGCGAAGACCATCGTGAGGCCACGTCCGCGTGCCTGGAGGATGCGTGCGAGCATCTCCATCTTGTTGAGCGCGTGCGCCCGGTACACCACCTGGGTGACGGACGCGACGGTCTTCATCGTGTCGTGCGGGTCGGCAGCGCGGATGTGGGTGGGCTGTGACATGTAGCGGCGGGCGAGCGCCACCACCGGACCGGGCATCGTGGCGGAGAAGAGCATCGTGTGGCGGGTCGCGGGGGTCCGTGCCAGCAACTTCTCCACGTCCGGGAGGAAGCCGAGATCGAGCATCTCGTCCGCCTCGTCCAGGACGACCGTGCGCACCCGCGACAGGTCGAGCACCTTGTGACGGATGAGGTCGATCATCCGGCCGGGAGTCCCCACCACGACCTCGGCACCGACCTTGAGTGCCTCGACCTGGGGCTCGTAGGCGCGCCCGCCGAACACCTTCACGATGCGCAGGTTGCGGCGTCGGGAGGCGGCCTCCAGGTCCCCGGCGACCTGGAGGGCGAGTTCACGGGTGGGCACGACGACGAGGGCCTGGGGCTTGCCGGGGTGCGAGAGCTTCTCCCAGCCCTCCTCGCCAGGCGCGATCACGCCGTTGAGGAGGGGGAGGCCGAAGCCGAGTGTCTTGCCGGTGCCCGTCTTCGCCTGGCCGATGATGTCGCGGCCCGCGAGGGCCACCGGCAGCGTCATCGCCTGGATGGGGAAGGGCGTGGTGATCCCGACGTCGCGCAGCGCGTCGACGATCTCGTCGCGCAGGTCGAAGTCGGAGAAGTGGACTCCCGGCACCGCCATGCTCTGCGGTTCGGGGGAGGCGGCGTCCGCGGACGCGCGGGCGACGATGCCTGTGGGCTGGACGTGAATGGTCAAGGTCTCACCTTCGGGTCGTTCCGCTCGCCCCAGTGGCGAGCGTGAGGGCAGCCGATCGTGAAACCACGTGCGCCCCCGGGGGGCGCGAGAGAACTTGCCTGCCGAACGACCGGGCAACCCAACTACGTCCTCCCATGCTACCCGGCGGCTGCGGGCACGGCTTGAGAGCAGCCTGTGACGTGGGCTGCAGGGCGCGCGCCCGCCGCTAGTGTGAGGGCATGACCGCACCCGCTCCCCTCCAGCCCTCACCGCTCGCCGTCCGCGAGTTCCTCGGCCTGGTCGGCTATGCCGGGCTGGGCACCTTCGCGCTGCTCGCCAGGGACGCCGCCCAGGCTCCCGACATCCGCACCCGCCTCGTCCTCTCCCGGATGGCTGCCGGCGAGCTGGCCGAGATCGACTACGTGGAGCACCTGGTCTCGGAGTGGGGCGGGGAGTTCGACCAGCTCCTGGTGAGCTATCGGGACCTGCTCAACGACTTCATGGTGCGGGCGGTCCCCAGGGACTGGTGGGAACGCCTCGTCCGCACCTACGTGGGCTACAACATGCTCGAGGACATGCTGGGGCTGCTGGCGGACGGGCTGCCCCCCAGTGTCCGCGATCGCGTCGAGGCCAGTGTCGGCAAGTCCGGACACGACGACTACGTCGCGGCGATGCTCACGCCGGTCCTCCAGGCAGAGCCGCAACTGGCCGCGCGCCTCGGGCTGTGGGGGCGCCGCGTGGCCGGGGAGTCGCTCACCCTGGTGCAGCGGTTGTTCGCCGAGCACCCCGCGCTGGTGGAACTGGTCACGGAGGAGGGCGACGAGGCCGCGCGGCTCAGCCGCCTGATGGGCCACCTGCACGTCGAGCACTCGCGCCGGCTGCAGCGGCTCGGGCTGAACGCGTAGGACGTCCCACCCCACCACGGGGGCCGGCGCTCATCCCTCGATGGAGAACGTGCGCGTGTCCGACATCGGGGTACCGGCTTCTCCGCCCGAGGGGTCATCCTCGCTGATCTCGACCACGTACTCCCCAGGTGGGAGGTCCACCTCGAACGAGAACGGGGCGAAGGTCTGGCCCTCTGCCGTCAGCGTGAACCCGGACGCCACCTCGGCGCCACCGGTGTCGGTGATCCTCCACGGGACGTTCGCCTCGAACGCCGCCGCCTCTCCCGAGATCGTGACGGGAGCGGAGGGGAAGGACTCGTCCTCGGCCGGGACGTCGAGCTGGACCAGCATCCGCACATCCATCGCCTCGGCACGCACCGCGGGATACTCCCAGGTCACCACGCCCCAGAGGTCGCCAGCCGGCTGGCCCTCGATCATCAGCTGAACGCCTGTGGTGGGGTCCCCGGCCGCCTCTGTGACGGTCCAGACCAGCTGCTGGATCATGAGGGCGGCGCCCTCGGAGCCGATGTTCGCGGTTCGGGCGGCCCCCGAGAGGTCCACCGTGACCAGGCCCTCCTCCTCCGTGACGGCCAGCACCTCGGTGTCGGGGTTCCACGGAGTGGTGTAGTCGGGGTCTACCGGACCGGCGATCATCGCCTCGACGGCGTCCTGGACGCCGTCGGCGCCGAGGTCCTGCCGCTCGCGAGCCAGGCGCAGTCCGACGCGGGTGTCCACCAGGAAGTACACGGTCGCCCAGACGGGTTCGGCTGTGGCTTCCGTGGTGGGACTCGCGGTCCCGGTCGGGGCACTCGTGGTGGCGGGGACGGTGGTGGTGCCCGTGGGCCCGGAACTGCCGGTGCAGCCCGACACTACGGCAAGAGCCGCCAGGACCGCTCCCGCACGCCAGGTCGCGCCGCTCCACCGGCCGCGACCCGGGACACGGACCTTCGGGGGTGTGACGTTCATCTCGTGCCTCCTCGTGGTGGGAGCACGGTACCCCCGGCGTGCGGAGGGAGGACAGAGACCTAGATCCCGAAGCCGACGCGGCGGCTCTCGGCTGCCCCGACGATGAGGTACCCGACCGCCCCGGACGGGACCAGGACGGTCTGGCCCTTCTCATCCACGAGGGAGAGCGGCTCACCGGCCCTCAACGCCTCCGTCGCGCGCGCAACGATCGCCGCGGCCTCGTCCGTGACCTCGACGGTGAGTTCACGGGCCACGTTCTGGATCCCGATGGTGATCTCCACGGCATGTCCTTTCGTCTGCGGCAATCCTAGGCACGCACCGGCCGGCCGGCCGCGCTGTCAGCAGTGAGCGAACACTGTCAGTGGCACCTGCTTGCATGGATGGCATGACAACGGCACTGCGTGAAGCCGGCACCATCGCGGTCCCGGGGCTCGACCCCGTACAGGAGCGGATCGCGAGCCGGCCACCTCTCGGTCGCCCGCTTCTCGTCGTCGGTGCCCCTGGCACGGGCAAGACCACGACGGCGGTCGCCGCGCTCATCGGCCGTCTGGCACGCGACGCGGCCCACGGGGACGGTGGTGCCCATGTTCTCCTCGCGCCGTCACGCCGGGCCGCCGCGCGATGCCGGCGCGCGGTCGCGGACTGGCAGCGCGCACGCGGTCCGCACGCGACGCGGTGGCTGGCTGTCCAGACGCCGGCGGCCTTCGCGCTCTCGGTGCTCCGGGCGCTGGCGGTGGCCCAGGGACGGGAGGCACCCACCCTCATCACCGGAGCCGAGCAGGACCGCATGCTCGCCGAGCTGCTCGCCGGTCACGCGGCCGCGGGCGTCCGTCGCTGGCCGGACTCGCTCCCGCCCGAGTCGCTCGCGCTTCCCGCCTTCCGGGCCGAGCTGCGGGATCTCTTCATGCGGGCCGCGGAGTTCGGCCTCTCTCCCGCGGACCTCGCGGAACGTGGCAGGCAGGCCGCCCGGCCCGAGTGGGTCGCAGCCGCGACGCTGCTGGGGGAGTACCGGGATGTCGTGTCCCTCGCGGACCTGCCGGTGGGCCGGGGCGAACGGTATGACTCCGCCTCCGTGCTGGGTGAGGCTGCCACGGTCCTGGCCGACTGGGAGGACTTCACGGACGCGCCGCCGCCCGTGGTGGCCTCGATCATGGTGGATGACCACCAGGAGTCGTCGGCCGCGACGGTCCGGCTGCTGCACGCGGCAGCCGCACGGGGGGCGCACCTGACACTGTTCGGCGATCCGGACGTCGCGGTGCAGGCGTTCCGGGGGGCCCGGCCGCATTTCGTCGAGAGGGCGGAGCGGTCCGGCGTGCTCGGTGGCTTCGGCGCCGAGGTGGAGGTCCTCCCCGTGGTCCACCGCGGTGGGGAGCGCCTCCGGGAGCTGGTCGTGACGGTGTCGTCGCGTGTCCCCACCGCTGGGGTCGCGATGCACCGACTCGCCGGCCCTGACCCCGCCGCGGTGGCCGCGGAGCGCCTCCCGGGGGCGGGGGACGAGCCGGTGTGCGTCGAATTCGCCTCGCCGCGGGCAGAGCAGGAGTGGATCGCACGCACCCTGCGTGCTGCGCACCTGCACGACGGCAAGGCGTGGCACTCGATGGCGGTGATCGTTCGCACCGGAAGCCTCCGTCGTACGCTCGCGGCCGCGCTCCGGAGCCTGGGTGTTCCGGTGCGGGACGAGCGGCCGATGGTCCTGCGGGACGAGCCGGCGGTCCGGCCGCTGCTGCTCGCGTGCCTGGCGGCGCGGGAGGGCCTCACCGCGGACGCCGCCGCCGAGCTGGTCGGCGGACCACTCGGCGGCCTCGACTCCCTCGGCCTGCGGCGACTGCGCCGGGCGTTGCGGACGGCCGACTCCACGCCTGGCGAGGCGCTGCTCACGGTCCTCGCCGATCATGCACGGGCGGCCGCCCTCCCGGCCGCCGTGGGCGACGGCGTCGTCCGTGTGGCCCGCGTCCTCGCCGCGGCACGCGCCGAGCTGGGACGGCCGGGCGCGTCCCACGAGACACTGCTGTGGGAGGCCTGGCAGGCGACCGGCTGGGGGGAGGTGCTCCGTGAACGCGCGCTGGCGGGTGGGCCGGGCGGGCAGCGGGCGGACGACGACCTCGATGCGGTCATCGCGCTCTTCGCCGCCGCGGAGCGCCACGCGGAGCGCCACCCCGGCGCGGATCCCGCCGAGTTCGTCAGGCGGCTCCTGGAGGAGGACATCCCCACGGACACCCTCGCCCCGCGGGGCGGCCCCACCGACGTCGTCCAGGTCCTGACGGCTGCCGAGGCCGCGGGGCAGGAGTGGGACCTCGTGATCGTCGCAGGAGTGCAGGAGGATGTCTGGCCCGACGTCCGTCTCCGTGACTCGTTGCTGGGCGCTGGCCACCTGGTCGACCTCGAACTCGGGCGGATCGGGTTGTCGGCTCCGGCCACGAACCGGTCCGCGCGCGCGGACGTGCTCGCCGACGAGTGGAGGACCTTCACCGCGGCCGTGTCTCGCGCCACCCGGCGGCTCGTCGTGACGGCAGTGCGGGATGGCGAGCAGCGCCCCTCCGAGTTCTTCGAGGTCCTGGGCGCCGCTGTGCGGCCCCCCGCCGTCACTCGTCTCGACCTCCGCGGCGCGGTGGCCGCGCTGCGGGCCGAGCTGGACGCGGACCCGGGGCGGCAGGGCGCAGCCACTCTCCTCGCGGTGCTCGCCAGGGTTGGCGTGCCGGGTGCCGACCCCGCGGAATGGGCGGGGAGCGGCACGCCGACCACCCTGGCGCCGGTGGCGCGGGGAGACGGGCCGGTCCGGATCTCACCGTCACGCGTGGAGACGGTGTCGCGGTGTCCGCTGCGGTGGGCGCTCGAGGGAGCGGGAGGCCGCCGGGCGGAGGCCATCGGCAGGACTCTCGGCACGCTGGTCCACGGGATTGCCGCCGACCATCCCCACGGGACGCGCGAGGAGCTGCTGGCGGCGCTCGACCAGCGGTTCGCCTCCCTCGGAATCCCGCCCGGGTGGCTCGAGCGGCGTACCCGACGGGAAGCCGAGGCGATGCTCACGCTGTTCGCTGACTACGCTGCCGGCGTGCCCGGGGAGGTGCGCACCGAGGTCGAGATCACCCAGCGGATCGGGGACGCCGTGGTACACGGATTCGTCGACCGGCTCGAGGTGGTGGACGGCGGCGTGCGCGTGGTGGACCTCAAGACGGGTACCCCGCGGAGCATGGCCGAGGCCGAGGTCAATCCGCAACTGGGTCTCTACCAGCTCGCCCTGCGGGCTGGCGGCGAGCAGACGGCGGGCGCGCGGCTCGTCCATGTGACCCCGTCACGGCGTTCCATCGCGGAGCGCCCGCAGCCTCCGCTGCCCGAGGGAGAGGGCTGGGTGCGTCATCTCCTGGCGTCAGCCGTGGACGCCATGCGTGGAGGCACCTTCGCGGCCGTGTCCTCCGAGGGCTGTCGGCACTGCCCCGTCCGCCGCTCCTGCCCGGTCTCCGGCGAGGGGGAGAGGTGCGCCCGATGATCAGCGCGTTCGAGGTCGCCCGCGTCCTTCGCGACGACCCTCCGACACCGGAGCAGGCAGCCGTCATCGAGGCGCCCCTCGAGCCGCTGCTCGTGGTCGCGGGGGCCGGTTCGGGCAAGACCGCGACCATGGCGGCGCGGGTCGTGTGGCTCGCCGTGAACGGCGTCGTCGCTGCGGAGGACGTCCTCGGCCTGACCTTCACGCGCAAGGCGGCCGGGGAACTCGCGGACCGGGTCCGCGCGCGCCTCGCGGCGGCGGTGCAGGCGTTCGGGCTCACGGACGCCGGGCAGCCGAGGGTCGCGACCTACAACTCATTCGCGGCCGCCCTGGTGCGCGATCACGGGCTCCGGGTGGGGCGTGATCCCGATGCGGCGGTGATCTCACGGGCCGGGGCGTGGCAGATCGTGGACGGACTCCTGCGGGACTGGCAGTCGGACATCGACGTCGACGCCGCTCCCGCCACGCTCATCGCCCGGACGCTGGCGCTCTCGGACGAGCTGCGCGCGAACCTCCTCACCGCGGCGGAGGCTCGCGAGGGCATCGGCGACCTCATCCGCCAGTTCGAGGAGCCGCGCACCGGCCGTGCCGTCAGAGAGGTCAGGGACGTCCCGATCGCGGCCCTCCGCCAGCGACTCGCCCTCCTTGACCTCGTGGAGGCCTACCAGGAGCGCAAACACGCCCTCGGGGTCACGGAGTTCGCCGACCAGGTGGCGGACGCATGCAGGATCGCCCGTGATGCGCCCGCCGTGGGCACCGCGATGCGTGCCGCGTACCGGGTGGTGTTGCTCGACGAGTTCCAGGACACGTCAGTCGCGCAGCTCGGCCTCCTGGCGGACCTCTTCGGCCCGGGTCACCCGGTTCTCGCGGTCGGTGACCCCAACCAGGCGATCTACGGCTGGCGTGGCGCGTCGGCAGCCTCCCTCACGGGCTTCCGTGCACGGTTCGCCGAACGCGGGCGTCCCGTCCGCGCGCTCACCCTCAGCACGTCGTGGCGAAACGACGTCGGCATCCTCCGGGCCGCCAACGCCGTCAGCGTACCGCTGCGGGACGGGGCGGAGGGAGGGACGCCGGTTCCCGTGCTCGCCGCGCGGGCCGGCGCCGGCGCCGGCGAGGTGCACCAGAGCGTGACGGCGACGGCGCTCGAGGAGGCCGCGGCGATTGCCCGCTGGGTGGAGGAGCGCTGGTCCCCGGGGCGGAGCGCGGCGGTGTTGTGCAGGGCCCGGAAGCAGTTCCCCGCCCTGATCCGGGCGTTCCGCGATCGGGGGATCCCTGTCACAGTCGTCGGTCTGTCCGGCCTCCTTTTCACACCGGAGGTGATCGACCTGCGGAGCGCCCTCGAGGTGGTCGCGGACCCGGGGCGCGGGGACGCCATGATGCGGCTGCTGACCAACGAACGGCTCGGGATGGCGGACCTGCATGCCCTGGCCGCGTGGTCCAGCGCACTCGCGGGACCGGACCCAGCTTCATTGGTGGAGGCGGTGGACAGCCCGCCTCCACCGGGGTGGCGGTCGCCCGCGGGGCACGCCTTGAGTGCCGACGCGCGGGCCCGGGTGTCGCGGCTGGCCGCCGCGATCGGGCACGTGCGCCGGCTCGCGTGGCTCCCTCTTCCCGAGCTGGTGGTGGAGGCGGAACGGGCCCTTGGACTGGACATCGAGGTGACTGCCCGTGCCGGTGTGGATCCAGCCCGCGCGCGCGCCAACCTGGATGCGTTCGCCTCCCGGGCGGCGGACTACGCCTCCGGCGCCCTCGCGCCCACCCTGGCCGGGTTCCTCGACTGGCTGGACGCTGCGGAGGCGAACGAGAACGGGCTGGACATCGCGGCAGCCGATGTGTCGACCGACGCCGTCCAGATCCTCACGGTGCACGCCGCGAAGGGTCTGGAGTGGGACGCCGTCGCCATCGCCGGGATGAGCGAGGGACAATTCCCGTCCTGGGACACGCGGACGACGGGAGACTCCGGCTGGCTCACCCGCGCGGACGAGCTCCCCTACCCGCTGCGCGGCGACGCGGGCTCCCTCCCGGAACTGGACCTGACGGTGGCGGACTGGCCGGCGCTACGCCAGGAGGTGTCGCGTTTCCGGGAGCGGAACCTTGCCCACGCGATCTCCGAGGAGCGGCGGCTGGCCTACGTGGCGGTGACGCGTGCCCGATCGGCGGTGCTGCTCAGTGCCGCGCGCCACCCCGCGGGCGCGAACCGACCGGCCTCCCTGTCCCGCTTCCTGGAGGAACTCTCCGAACTTGCGACTGTTCCACCCGGTTTCGGGATCGCCGAGGCGGCGGATGGCGAGTCCACCGGCGACCTTGAGGTCCGCGGCTCCTACCCGCACGACGACCCGGCCGGGGACCGGCGCGATCAGCTCGATGCGGCCGTCGCGGCGGTGCGGCGCGCCGCCGGGAGGGTGTCGCTCCTCGGCAATCCCCCTGGCTTGGCCAGCCTTGAGGGTGCGCTCGCGGGGATCCCCATGACAGCGCGGGAACGGGAGCTGGCCGAGGAGGTGAGGGCGCTCCTGGCCGAGGCCGCAGATGATCGTGCGGGCGAAGCGGAGGTGGGGCCACTCCTGTCCGCCTCCGCCGCGATGGAACTCGTACGGGCGCCAGCCGAATTCGCGCGCCGCATGCGGCGGCCGATGCCCGGCCGCCCCCAGCCTCACGCGCGGCGGGGCACGGAGTTCCACGCCTGGCTCGAGCGGCGCTTCCGGCGGCCAGCGCTCCTCGGCGAGCCGGAGGACATCTGGGAAGCAGATCCGGAGCCGGCCGAGCTGGAGACGCTCAAACGGTCCTTCCTCGACGGCCCGTGGGCCCACAGGGTCCCACTCGCCGTGGAACTCGATCTCGAGACTCCCGTGGCGGGCCGCCTGATCCGCTGCCGGATCGACGCCGTCTACCGCGAGGCCGATGGCGTCATGGTGGTGGACTGGAAGACCGGGCGGGAACCCACGGGTGGTGAGGAACGCGAGCACCGGCAACTGCAGCTCGCGCTCTATCGATTGGCGTATGCGCGGGCCGCGGGACTGGACCTCGGCGAGGTCCGGGCGGCGTTCGTGTACGTGCGCACCGGGGTGACGATCGAGGCCGAGAACCTGACCGAGGCGCAGATCGAGGACCGGTTCGGCCCCGCGTTCGCGACTACCTGACCGAGGTGCCGCTGTCCGCCGCCGGGTCGGGAGGTGAGTCGGGTGGGGAAGGCTCGCCGGGTTCGGCGTCCATCACGTGCGGGTCCCCGGTCGCGGCGGGCGACTCCTCCACCTCGAGGCTCCCCTCGACCTCCCATTCCTGAACCGTTGGCGTGTACTGCCCGATCGGCGCGGAATCGGCCACCTGGCGGGCGAGTTCCGCCAGCATCGATTCCGCGTCCCGGATGATCTCGGGGTTCCCGATCCGGACACCGTGCAGCAGCCAGCGGGCGACGGCCAATTCGGAGTAGAGCACGGCCCTGCCAACAAGGTGAGGATCGGGCCGCTCGCTGCGCGCCATCGCGTAGGCCTCCTCGAGCGTGTCGAGGCTCTGCTCCGGTGCCGCGGCGTAGAGCCAGGCGAGGTCCTCGGAGGGGTCACCGACGTGCGCGTTGGACCAGTTCGTGATCGCCGAGATGTGGCCGTTCTTGACGAGGATATTCTCCGGGGCGAGATCACCGTGGACCGGGCACGCGCTGAAGCGCCACAGCGCGATGTCCTCCAGCGCCCGTTCCCAGCGGGCCAGCAGCACGGGTGGCACCAGGCCGGTACGGGCGGCGTCGTCGAACTCGGCGAGCCGGCGGGCTCGGTAGCTCGCGGCGTCGTAGACCGGCAACCCTGCATCCGCGATGAGGCCCGGGTCGAGTTCGTGGATCGCGGCGATCGCGCGCCCGAGGGACGCCGTCGGCCCCGGGCCGGGCGTGAGGGCGTCGAGTTCGAGTTCGCGCCCCGGGAGCTCGCGGTGGACGATCGCGCGCCAGCCCTCCCTGGTGGGGGCAGAACCTTCGGGGACCGCCACCTCGAAGGGCAGGTGACCCGCGCGGACGGCGGACGCGAGCGCCCGCAGCACCTCCACCTCGGCGTCGAGGGCGGTCGCCGCGGCGGCGTGGACCGGGGCCTGCACCACCCAGTGCCGGCCGGCGGCGTCCAGGACGCCGCACCACTCGTAGTCGGCCGTGACCTTCTGGGGCGGCCGTGTGGCGACGACGTCGAGTCCAGGGACCGCGACCGTCGCGAGTGCCGCAAGCTGGAGCGAGCGATGACGAGCCACGGCTCCACCGTACGGGTTCGCGGGAGTGAGGCGCACGTCCCACGCCGGGACCCATCGCCTCCGCGCCCGTGTCCAGCCTCCGGACGACGCGGGTGAGAATCGTCACCGCCCCGGCGCTCACCTTCGGGTGCGGGGTGGGCCGGAGCCGCGGAAACACGCCGTTTCCTCCGGTTCACGAGGGTCTCCGGTCCGTCCACAGGCGTGCGAGATGGCACGCTCGCAGTCTCGGCGGCCGGCTACCGTGCGGAGTGTCAAGGTCATCGCCAGGGGGGCACATGAACGACGCCGTCGCGCTGCTCGAGTACGAGGTCCGCGAACTGGCACGTCGGCGCGGAATCGATCCGGTCGAGGACTTCACCGCGTTCCGGTCCTTGATCTCGGAAGCACTCGCGGACTACGACGACCGCTCGATGGCGGGTCTCGTCCCCCCGCTGGCGGACTCCGACGGCGTGGCGAAGGGCCTGCTTGACGCGGTGGCTGGTCTCGGTCCCCTCCAGCGATACCTCGACGACCCGACCGTCGAGGAGCTGTGGATCAACGAGCCCGGCAAGGTGTTCGTCGCACGGTCGGGGCGCCCCGAACTCACCACCACCATCCTCGACCACCAGTCGGTACGCGACCTCGTGGAGCGCATGCTGCGCAGCTCGGGTCGCAGGATCGACATGTCGCAGCCGTTCGTGGATGCGGCGCTCACGGGTGGTGAGCGTCTCCACGTGGTGATCCCCCCGGTGACCTCGGGGGCGTGGGCGGTGAACATCCGGAAGTACGTCGCGCGGGCCGGCCGGCTGTCCGATCTGGTGGAGCGTGGTTCGTTGTCGCCGGCTGCGGCGGCGTTCCTCGACGCGGCGGTGGTGAGCGGACTCAACGTCCTCGTCTCGGGAGCCACCCAGGCGGGCAAGACGACGATGGTCCGCGCGCTCGCCGGGGCGATCCCCGTGAGCCAGCGGGTCGTGAGCTGCGAGGAGGTCTTCGAGCTCAACCTGGCGAATCGGGACTGCGTGGCCCTGCAGTGCCGGCAGCCCAGCCTCGAGGGAACCGGCGAGATCCCGCTGCGGCGCCTCGTGAAGGAAGCCCTGCGGATGCGGCCGGACCGACTCATCGTGGGAGAGGTCCGGGAAGCCGAGGCCTTCGACCTCCTGATCGCCCTGAACTCAGGGTTGCCCGGCATGTCCACGATCCACGCGAACTCGGCTCGTGAGGCGGTGGTCAAGCTGTCCACACTCCCGCTCCTCGCGGGCGAGAACGTCACTGCGGCGTTCGTCACGCCCACGGTGGCGCAGGCGCTGGATCTCGTGGTCCACCTCGACCTCTCCCGGGAGGGGGCTCGCACGGTCCGCGAGATCGTGGCCGTCACGGGAAGGGTCGAGGGCGGAGTCATCGAGACGGCGGACCTCTTCGCGCGTTCTGGCGGGGTCCTTCGCCGGATGGGCGGTGAGCCTGGTGGCGTCGAGCGCTTCGAGCGTGCCGGATTCGATGTCCGGGAACTCCTGGCCGGGAGCTCCGGATGGGCGTAGTCGTGGGCCTCGTCCTCGGCGGAGGACTGGTGCTGGTCTGGCTCTCCTTCTTTCCCGCCGGGGTGCGCACGCCACGTGAACGGCCCCACCCGCTGCAGGACCTCCTCACGCAGGCGGGCTGGTACGGCGTCTCGCCCCGTTCCTTCGTGACGCTCGGCATCGTTCTGGCGTTCCTGGTCGCTGCCACCGTCTGGCTCTTCACCACGGCGGTGACCATCGCTCTCGCCTTTGGTCTCATCGTGGGATCGCTACCGCTGGTGGTCGTCGGCGTGCGGGCCGAGAAGCGCCGGACCGAACTGAGGGCATTGTGGCCGGACGCGGTCGATGACCTGCTCAGCTCGGTCCGTGCCGGGATGTCGCTCCCCGAGGCGTTGATGTCGCTCGCCGAACGCGGACCGGAGGAACTGCGCGCACCGTTCGCCGAGTTCGTGCGGGACTATCAGGTGACGGCCCGGTTCGACACGAGCCTCGACCTGCTCAAGGACCGTTTCGCGGATCCGGTGGCCGACCGGCTCGTCGAGGCGCTCCGACTGACTCGCGACGTCGGCGGGACCGACCTCGGCAAGACGCTGCGGGCATTGGCGACGATGCTGCGGGAGGACCAGCGGACGCGGGGTGAACTCCAGGCCCGGCAGACCTGGACCGTGAACTCCGCCCGCCTGGCCGTCGCGGCACCCTGGATCGTGCTGGCGATGCTCTCCTTCCGGACCGAGTCGGCCGTCGCCTTCAACTCGGCCGCCGGGGGTCTCGTCATCCTCACCGGCGCGGCGGCCTGCGGCTTCGCCTACTGGGTGATGCTGCGGATCGGGAAGCTTCCCGAGGAACGGCGGGTGTTCCGGTGAGGCCCTTCATGACCGGCGGCCTCATCGGATTGCTCGGCGGCCTCGGGTTCTGGCTCGTCACCTGGTCGTGGGCACGGCGGAGGTTCACGCTCGCGGAACGCATCGCCCCATACCTCCGCGCCGAGCCGCGCACGTCCCGCCTGCTCCAGGTCCAGGCGTCGACGCCGTTCCCGACGTTGGCGCGGCTGGCCGCTCCCCTCATCGCGGACGCGACCGGGGTGCTCGAGAGGCTGGGGTCCACGACGTCGAGTGTGGCGCGCCGGCTCACCCAGGCGGGTCGCACCGCCAGCGTCGAGCAGTTCCGGCTCGAGCAGCTCGGGTGGGCCGCGGTCGGGACCGCCGTCGGTCTGGTGATCGCCCTGGCAGGTGTTGCCCGCGGGACGAACCCTGTCGCGGCGCTCATGCTGGTCGTGGTGGCCGCCACCACCGGGGCAATCCTCCGCGACTACGAGTTGAGCCATGCCGCCCGATCCCGGCAGGCGGACCTCCTGCAGGAGCTGCCCGACTTCGCGGAGATGACGGCGCTGGCGGTGGCGGCGGGGGAGAGCCCGCTGGCGGCGCTGGAGCGGGTGTCCCGGATGTCGTCCGGTGCCCTGTCGGCCGAGGTGAGCGACCTTGTGGCACGCACCCGGACTGGCACATCGCTGACCGCCGCACTGACTGCTCTCTCCGCGTCGGCGTCCTCCACGGAACTCGCGCGGTTCGCGGACTCGATCGTCGTCGCGACCGACCGGGGAACGCCGTTGGCTGAGGTGCTGCGGGCACAGGCCCGCGACATCCGCGAGAACTCCCGACAACGGCTGATGGAGGTCGGCGGATCCAAGGAGATCCTCATGATGGTCCCCGTCGTGTTCCTGATTCTGCCTGTCACCGTCGTGTTCGCCCTCTTCCCCGGACTTGCCGTCCTGGAGGTCGGACTGTGAAAGAAAGGACAACCAATGATGTCGATGCTCACGAGCGTGAGGGTGTGGCTCCGGGATGGCGAGCGGGGCGATGTCCCGGGCTGGGTCCTGGTGACGCTGATGACCGCCGGTCTCGTCGTCGCGATCTGGGCGATCGCAGGAGACGCCCTCATCACCGTGTTCAACACGGCGATCGAACGCGTCCTGTCGGCCTGAACGGAGAACGGGGGTCGGCCGTCGTGGACTTCGTCCTCGTCGGCACCCTCGTGATCCTGATCTTCTCGGCGCTTCTCCAGTTCGCGCTCGCGCTGCACGTGCGGAACATCCTGATCGACTCCGCCGCCGAGGGGGCGAGAGCGGGAGCCCTCGCCGGCTCCTCCGCGGAGGTCGGCGCTGACCGCGCCCGCTACCTCATCGGGCTGGCGCTCTCGGAGCGGTACGGACAGGACGTGCGCACGGCGGTGGTCGACGTCGATGGTGTGCCCTGTCTCCAGGTCGACATCGCCGCGCCACTGCCTCTGGTGGGGTTGGTGGGCCCGGCCCGGGTCCTCCACGTCAGTGGCCGGGCCGTACTCGAGGAGACGCTGTGAGGAGCGCATGGGCGCGCACGCGTCACCTGGCCCGGCGCCTGCGGGAGGAGGACGCTGGGAGTGCGGTCGTCGAGTTCGTGACAGTGGCGCTCGTGCTCCTCGTCCCCCTCGTGTACCTGATCCTGACGTTCTTCCTGATCCAGGGCGCCGCGTTCGCGGCGGAGGGCGCGGCCCGGGAGGCGGGCCGAATCCTCGCGGCGAGCGGGGGCCGGCCCGGGGCGCAGGAGGCTGCCCGGACCGCCACCCGCCTGGCCTTCGAGGACTTCGGTCTCGGCGCAGATGCCTCGCTGTCCTTCGAGTGCGAGGCCACCCCGTGCGCCACCCCGGGCGCACGCATCCACGTGACCGTCACGTCCCGGGTCGCGCTGCCGCTCATCTCGACCGGCGTGGCACACGCAGCCGGCGCGGTCGTACCCATCGAGGGGCGGGCCGTCGTCGTGGTCGACCGCTTCCGCCAGGCGCCGTGAGCAGGGTCCGGGACCGGCTCGTGGCCTTGGCGAGCGATCGCGAGGGCGGGCAGATCATGATCCTCACCCTCGGCCTCGCGATGGTGGTGCTGGCGCTGGTCTTCGTCGTGGCCTCGGTGACCGCGGTGCAGATCGAGCGCAAGCAACTGCTGGCCGTCGCCGACGCCGCCGCCCTCCACGCCGCGACCCGCCTCGACGAGGCCGCCTACTTCGCACGCGGCGACGGCGACGTGTGGCTCACCGACGACGGCGTCCGGTCCGCGGTCGAGGACTACCTGGGCGATCACGCCGCCGCACTGGGAGTCCCGCGGGCAGCCGTCGCGAACCCTACCGGGACGCCGGACGGCCGCAGCGCCCAGGTCACCCTCACCACCGTGGCGGACGTCCCGCTCATCCCGTGGGTCCTGGAGTCCGTAGCCGGCGGGGTCCGGCTGCAGGTCACGACGATGGCCCGCGCCGGGTGACGTCCTTCCCGGCCCCGGTGGCAGGGCCGGTGTCGCCGGCGGGTGGCACGTGGGGCGTCACCCGCACCCGACCGATCCGGCGCTTCTCCACGCCCATGACCGCGAAGGTGTGGCCGAGCGCGTCGACGGCGTCCCCGGCCTTCGCGACCCGGCCGAGCCGCGACATCACGAAACCCGCCACCGTCTGGTAGCTGCCGTCGTCGGGGAGCGGGATGCCTGTGAGTTGCGAGAACTCCTGCACGATCAGGCCGCCGTCCACCTCGAAAACGCCGCCGGCGCGGTTCACCGAGTCCTCGGGCTGGCGGGAGACGTCGTACTCGTCGTAGATCTCGCCGACCACCTCCTCCAGCAGGTCCTCCAGGGTGACGATCCCGTCCGTTCCGCCGTACTCGTCCACCACGATCGCGATCTGGTGGCTGCCGCGGCGCATCTGCGCCAGCGCACGCAGGACGTGGACCGTGCCGGGGAACACGGGGACGGGGCGCACGAGCTCGCCCACCGTCGTGTGGTTCTGGTCGGGAGCGCGCAGCAGGTCCCGAAGGTGGACGAAGCCGAGGATGTCGTCCACGTCGTCGCCGTAGACCGGGTAGCGGCTCACCGGGAGACCGTGCGCGGCGGCGAGCGCCTCACCCACCGTCTCGGCGGCGGCGAGGAAGATGACCTGCGTTCGGGGCCGCATCACCTCGACGACTGTCCGCTCGGCGGCGTCGAAGACGTCCTGCAGGATCCGCCGGTGGCCCTCCGCGATCGCCTCGCTCGTGGCGACCATGGTGCGGATCTCCTCTACAGAGACCGCCTCGGTGTGCGCGCGCGGATCGCCCCCGAGGAGCCGCACCACGAGGTTGGTCGACTTCGAGAGGAACCAGATGACAGGCCGCATCAGACGTGCGAAGGCATTCAGCGGCGGCGCCACGATCCGTGTCACGCCTGCCGCGTTCTGCATGGCGAGCCGCTTCGGGGCCAGCTCACCGAGCACGAGCGAGAGGTAGGCGATCAGGAGCGTCATGAGAACGAGCGCGGTCGTCGTCGCCCCGCCCTCCGACAGCCCGAGGGACATCAGGCCCGGCACGAGGTCGGGCGCGAGGGTCGAGGCGCCGAACGCCGAGGAGAAGAAGCCTGCCACAGTCACGCCGATCTGCACGGCGGCCAGGAACAGGTTCGGGTTGCGCACGAGCCGGGCGATCCGCTGGCCCCGTGCGCCAGCGTTCTCGAAGGCGCGGATCTGCGACTCCCGCAGGTTCACGATGGCCATCTCGGTGCCGGCGAACACGCCCCCGATGAGGACGAACAGCAGCACCAGGAGGAGGTTTGCCACGGTGTCGAGGTCCATGCAGAGCAGGGTATCGGCCGCCCCCACCCGGCCCGCGGGGACGGGCCGGCGGATCGCCTAGGCTAGATGTTCGTGGCCACTGACTTCACCGCAGCGCTCGAACAGCTCTCCTCCACGTTCGCCTCGATCAGGGCCGTCACGAACCCGGCGGCGCTCGAGGCGCGCATCGCGGACCTGAGCGAGAAGGCGTCGGCCCCTGACCTGTGGAACGACCCCGACGAGGCGCAGAAGGTCACCTCCCAGCTCTCGCACGCCCAGAACGAACTGGGGCGACTCACCCGCATGGGTCAGCGGATCGAGGACCTCGAGACCCTCGTCGAGATGGCCACCGAGGAGGACGACGCCGAGACGCTGGCGGAGGCCGAGCGCGAGCTGGCCAGCCTGCGGAAGGACCTGGGCGAGATGGAGGTCCGCACCCTGCTGTCGGGGAAGTACGACGAACGCGCCGCCGTCGTCACGATCCGTTCGGGCGCGGGTGGTGTTGACGCCGCGGACTGGGCGGAGATGCTCCTGCGGATGTACCTGCGATGGGCCGAGCGGCACGGCTTCCCCACGAAGGTGCTGGACACCTCCTACGCGGAGGAGGCGGGCATCAAGTCGGCGACGTTCGAGGTGGACGCGCCGTATGCGTACGGCACCCTCTCCGTCGAGGCGGGTACCCACCGGCTCGTCCGGATCTCGCCCTTCGACAACCAGGGACGGCGCCAGACGTCCTTCGCCGCCGTCGAGGTCATCCCGCTGATCGAGCAGACGGACCACATCGAGATCCCCGAGAGCGAGATCCGGGTGGACGTGTTCCGGTCCTCGGGTCCAGGCGGACAGTCGGTCAACACCACCGACTCCGCGGTGCGTCTCACCCACCTGCCCACGGGCATCGTGGTCTCCATGCAGAACGAGAAGTCCCAGATCCAGAACCGGGCGGCCGCGCTGCGCGTCCTGCAGTCGCGCCTCCTCCTGCTCCGCCAGGAGCAGGAGCAGGCCGAGAAGCGGGCGCTGGCCGGCGACGTCAAGGCGTCATGGGGAGACCAGATGCGGTCCTACGTCCTGCACCCCTACCAGATGGTGAAGGACCTCCGCACCGAGTACGAGGTGGGCAACACTGCCGCGGTTTTCGACGGCGACCTGGACGGCTTCATCGACGCCGGGATCCGGTGGCGGCGGCAGCGGGAGCAGTCCGCGACCTCCTGACGAATTGCGGCTCTCCTGACTGATCCGTGGGTCATTTCCGACCTGGGAGGACGGGTCGGTGGCCGCCGAGGTTGAGCATGCATGGCGAGGGCGATGAGGGCTT
>DBQX01000064.1 GCA_002305415.1 Actinomycetales bacterium UBA1383
CATCCCGGAGAACGACAGGTGGTGAAGGTCGCCGATGGTGATCAGGGGGGTACCACGCCAGTGGGACCGGTCCACGATCCTCCGGCCATCCACCACGAGTCGCACACCCGGGACGTGTCCAGGCTCGAGGCTTCGATACTCGTCGTGGTCGGCCTGGACGACAACAAGGTCCGCAGGCTCTCCATAGTGGAAGGGGTTCCACCCGAACGCGAGCAGCTCATCGTCGGTGTACATAGGGTCGTGGACGGCCACGGTGGCGCCGCCCTTGCGGAGTTCTTCAACGACGGGGAAGACGCCGGAGAAGGCGGTTTCCTTGACGCCGCCGCGGTAGGAGGCGCCGAGGACGACGGCTCGCAGCCCGTCCAGTCCGCCCAGCAGGCTGGCCGCGCGGCCGACGACGTACGCCGGCATGGATGCGTTGAACGACCGTGCCGTTCGGACGATGGACGCATCAGGGTCCACGGAGAGGTACAGGCGGGGGTAGACGGGGATGCAGTGCCCTCCCACTGCGATGCCCGGCCGGTGGATGTGTGAGTACGGCTGGGAGTTGCACGCATCGATCACCCGCTGGACGTCGATGCCAGCGCGGTCCGCGAAGACAGCGAACTGGTTGGCCAGTCCGATGTTCACGTCGCGGTAGGTGGTCTCGGCGAGTTTGGCCATCTCGGCGGCCTCCGCGCTGCCCATGTCCCACACCCCGTTCGCGCGCGGGAGGTCGGGCCGCTCGTCGAAGTCCAGGACCGCGGAGTAGAACTCGACTGCACGCCGCGCTCCCTCCTCGGAGAGGCCACCGACGAGCTTGGGGTAGCGCCGCAGGTCGGCGAAGACGCGCCCCGTGAGGACGCGCTCGGGAGAGAACACGAGGTGGAAGTCCTGGCCCTCGCGCAACCCGGAGAGCTCCTCGATCCGGGGCTTCCAACGATGTCGCGTTGTGCCCACGGGGAGGGTCGTCTCGTAGGAGACGAGCGTTCCCGGGCTCAGGTGGGAGGCCAACGAGGCGGTCGCTGCGTCCATCCAGCCGAAGTCCGGTTCCCACGTCTCGTCATCGACGAACAGCGGCACGACGACGACGACGGCGTCCGCCTCGGGCACCGCCGCGCCGTAGTCCGTGGTGGCGCGCAAACGGCCGGACGGTACAAGATCGGCCAGCCGTTCCGCGAGGTGTGCCTCCCCGGGGAAGGGCTCCTCTCCGTCGTTGATGGCGGCCACCGTATCGGCGTCAATGTCGACGCCAATGACGTCGTGACCCGCGCTGGCGAACTGCACTGCCAACGGCAACCCGATCTTTCCCATCGCGATCACAGCGATTCTCATATTTCCGCCTCCCTTGGTCAGCCAGCGGTCGCGGACTCAGAGCCGCACAGTCGTACCATCGCGGGCGGCGTCCAGCATGGCCTCGACCACCCGGAGAGTCTCCACGCCGTCGGACATGGAAACGACCGCCGAGAGGTTCCCGTGAATCGCATCGCGGAAGTTCTCCTGCTCCACCCGCAGCGGTTCCCGCTTCGCGAAGGCATAGCGAATCACATCTCCCTCGGCCACGCCACGGAAGTTGCGCACCGCCTCCCACTCCGGACTCACGGTGCCGTTCGCGAAGAAGGTGACGTCACCGGTCAGGGTGTCCGCCACGAGCGATCCCTTCTCGCCGGTGACCACGGTCTGCCGTTCCTTGCGTGGCGTGAGCCAGTTCACGAGGTGGCTGACGATGATGCCGTTGTCCATCTGCCCGGACGCGACCAGCATGTCCTCGTGCGTGCGCCCGGTCTGGTGTGCGACGTGCGCCGAGACGTGGGTGTAGCGTGCGCCGGCCAGCCAGGACGTGAGGTCCACGTCGTGGGTGGCGAGGTCCTTCACCACGCCGACATCGGAGATCCGCGCTGGGAAGGGACCCTGCCGCGCGGTGGTGATCTGGAAGATTGTGCCCAGCTGGCCATCCCGGAGACGGCGCCTCATCTCGACGATCGCGGGATTGCAGCGTTCCACGTATCCGACGGCGCCCACAAGTCCCGCTTCGGCGAACGCTGCGGCCACCCGCTCACCGGCGGGAACGTCGTGTGCAATCGGTTTCTCCACCATGGTGTGCACACCGGCGGCCGCCAGCGCGAGGGCCACCGCCTCGTGCTCCAGGGTCGGTACTGCGACCATCGCTGCGTCGATGCCGGCTCCGATCAGGGCCTCCACGTCCGGCAGCACGGGCAGGTCCCGCGCCGCCCCGAACTTGTCCCCGGCCGGATCCGCGGCGGCCACGAGTTGCATTCCTGGGGTCTCGCGGATCACCCGGGCATGGTGCCGGCCCATTGAGCCCAGACCGATCAGACCCATCCGTATGTCACCCATGGTCACGCCCCTGCCTTGACGAGGGAGTTGACCCCGGTCACGATCCGCTCCAGATGCTCCTGCGTCAGCGACGGGTGCACCGGCAACGAGATCACCTCAGCCGCGGCCTTCTCCGTCTCCGGCAACTCCAACCCCGGCGCGTACGGCGCCAACGAGGTGAGCCGGTGGTTCGGGATCGGGTAGTACACCCCCGACCCCACCTGGTACTCCTCCCGCAGGGCCTGCACGACCCGGTCGCGGTCCTCCGCCACCCGGATCGTGTACTGGTGATACACATGCACCGCGCCCTCCGCGACCGGGGGCACCACCACCCCCTCCAGGTTGTCGTCCAGGAACGCCGCGTTCGCCTGCCGCGCCTCCGTCCACCCCCCGACCTTCATCAGCTGCACCCTGCCGATGGACGCGTGGATGTCCGTCATCCGGTTGTTCAACCCGACCAACTCATTCGCGTACTGCTTCTCCATGCCCTGGTTGCGCAACAACCGCACCCGACGAGCGGTTTCGGCATCAGCGCAGGACACCATCCCGCCCTCACCCGAGGTCATGTTCTTCGTCGGGTACAGCGAGAACATCGCGAAGGTCCCGAAGGTCCCCACCATCCGGCCGTCCAACGACGCCCCGTGGGCCTGGGCGGCGTCCTCGAACACCATCAACCCATGCTTCTCCGCAAGGGCCAGCAACTCGTCCATCGCGGCGGGGTGGCCGTACAGGTGCACCGGCATGATCGCCTTCGTGCGCTCCGTGATGGAGGCCTCCACCGAGGCCGGGTCCATGCAGAAGAAGTCGGGTTCGATGTCCGCGAACACCGGGGACGCCCCCGTGATCGCCACCGAGTTGCCCGTCGCGGCGAAGGTGAAGGACGGCACGATCACCTCATCGCCCGGCCCGATCCCCGCAGCCAACAGGCCGAGATGGAGTCCCGAGGTTCCGGAGTTCACCGCCACGCACTCCCTGCCCCCCACCAACTGGGCCGCGAACTCCTCCTCGAAGGCCTTGACCTGCGGGCCTTGGGCCACCATGCCCGACCGCAGCACTCCGTCTACCGCGGCACGCTCCTCATCCCCAATGATCGGCTTGGCCGCCGGAATGAACTCAGTCGTCATCTTGCTCCATCATCTTCAGCGTTCCGTTTCGCACTTCGTAGGTCTCGTGGGAGACGGGGCACCGGAAGGTGGACTCCGAATCCCGCTCCAGCCGGACGCCTCTCCGAGAGACCCAGCCAACCTGCCGTGCGGGGACTCCCATGACGAGGGCGTGTGGCGGCACGTCCCTCGTCACCACCGACCCGGCGGCGATCATCGCCCAGTCACCGATCTCCACTGGGGCGACGCAGACGGCGCGAGCTCCCACGGACGCACCGTCGCCGATGCGAACACCCACGGCCTTCCAGTCGTCGGCGGTCTTCAAGGTCCCGCTCGGATTGACAGCACGGGGGTGCGTGTCGTTGGTCAGGACCGCCGCCGGCCCGATGAAGACGCCGTCGCCAAGAATGGCCGGTTCATACACCAGTGCGTAGTTCTGAATCTTGCAGTTGTCGCCGAGGCGCACGCCGGTACCGATGTAGGCGCCCCGGCCGATGATGCAGTGCTCTCCCAGCACCGCGCCCTCCCTCACCTGTGCCAGGTGCCACACGGCGGACCCATCGCCGATCGAGGCCGAAGCGGAGACGTCGGCGGATTCGGCGATCTTCACGGACATGAGGCTCCTCCCAGCGAAACGGAGGCACATCCCGGGAGGTGGGTGGAGCTCCGGCGCTGTCATCCATGGCAGGATATCCGCCATCGGGGGCGGTCTGCACATGCCACGCACGGCGCCAGAGGCCTTTCGCGTTCCTGGTGGGAGAGGGGCTGAGATGTCACGCGATGGGGCGTCACGCCACGTCGTCATCGCCAGCAGGATCTTTGCTCCGGAGCCTGCGGCCGCGTCTTTGCGCCTCCGCGTCCTCGCCGAGGAGCTGGCGGTGGCGGGGTACGGCGTCGAGGTGCTCACCACCACCGCCCCTGCGTCACCGCCGCCCCAGGATTCGGCCGGCGTCCACGTTGTGCGGTGGCCCGCACTCCGGAACGCGGACGGCTACATCCGGGGCTACTTGGGCTACCTGTCCTTTGACATCCCCCTGTTGTTCCGCCTCCTCCTGCGGCGCCGTCCCGACGTGGTCGTGTGTGAGCCGCCGCCCACCTCGGGTGTCGCCGTTCGCATCGCGTGCGCTCTGCGCCGCGTGCCCTACCTCTACATCGCCGCCGATCTCTGGTCGGAGGCCGTCCTTGAGGTCGGGGTTCCCGCTGTGGTGGAACGCGTCCTCGCCCGGGTCGAGCGATGGGCCACAGGCGGAGCTGCCCACGTGCTGACCGTGAATCCAGAGCTCGTGGAGCGCCTCCGCAGCCTCGGAGTGCGCGGACCCATCACGATGATCGGCCACGGAGCGGACACGGAGGTCTTCCGGCCGGACGGACCGGCCGTGGAGGCGGGGCGCCCCTACCTCGTGTACGCGGGCACGGCCTCTGAGGTCCACGGTGCCCGGATCTTCACCCGCGCCCTGCCGAGAGTGCTGGAGGAGGTCCCGGACGCGCTCGTTGTGGTGATCGGGCAGGGCTCGGAGCGGTCCGTCATGGAGGAGGACGTCCGGGCGATGCCCGACGGCGTCGTCCAGTTCCACCCCCGGCTGGCCCCTGCCGCCACCGCCGCCTGGTTGCGTGGCGCCCGAGCAGCGCTCGCGAGCGTGCGCCCGGGGCCCTACGGTTTCGCAATCGCCACGAAGGTGTACGCCGCCGCGGCGTGTGGGACACCGATCCTCCACGTCGGGCCGGGACCCGGCCGAGACCTCGTCCGGGACAATCGGTTGGGCTGGGATGTGGACTACGACGTCCGCCAGGTCGCGGAGGCGATGATCGCCGCACTGCGGGCGGAGCGGAATCCGGGCGAGGTCGCACGGTTGGCGGCATGGACGGCAGCGCACGCCTCGTTGCGGGCTGCCGCCCGTATTGCCGTCGAGTGCGTGGATGACGTCGTCCGGGGTGGCGATGCCGGTGGCGAGAGTGGGGACTCCTGATACCCGCGGTTTCCCAGCTGCTCCTATGGACGCAGGTAGATCCGCCTCCAGTGCAGGATGCTCGCAAGGACCGTCCAGGCGAGCACAGCGGCGACCACGAACGGCCACATCCGGTCCTCCGACGCCGTCACACCGCGGGCCAGGAGCACGGCCCAGGTCTCGCCGCTCGGCGCATACGTGTGGGTGAGGGTGAGCATGACCGCGTGCGAACCGAAGTACACCAGCAGGCTGTTGCGGCCCAGCGCGACCAGGGGGTAGGTGGCCGCCGCCATCACTCGTGGCGACGCCGTGCGGTCGAGCGTGAGGTGGAGTGCCGTCAGCACGAGGCCGACTCCGGCCGCCGTGCCGAGGGCGAACGGCGGCGTCCACAGCCTCTTCATCGGCGGGACGAAGTCGGCGGTGACCTGCGCCAGCGCCACGAAGCAGGCCACCACTCCGAGCAGGATCAGTGTGGTACGGAGCATCGACCTTCCGCTCCGCGGGGACATCGCGTGGCCCATGGTGGCGCCTGCCGCGGCGCTGACGAGCGCACCGAAGGACGCCACGAGGCCTTCGGGATCGTGACCCAGCACTCCGGCTGCGTAGATGTGGTCGGCACCGAACACCAGCGGATCCACCAGTCCGGAGGGGTTGCACTCCGGGGTGAGAAGGCCGCTCGGGCATGAGGCTGCATAGAGGTGGAGTCCCAAGGTATACGCGGCGCCGAGGATGAGCGTGATCCCGAGCCAGACCCACCACTCCTTCGCGAGGAGGTGGAGCGATGCGATCACCAGCACCACGAAGGCGTACAACTGCAGCACGCCGGTCAGCCTGAACGAATCCCACGAGAGTGCCCCGGTGATGGTCCACTGGATGTGTGCGTTGTACAGGAAGCCGGCGAGGAGGAGGATCGTGCCGCGCCGCAGGGTGGGACCCACGGGTACGCGTCTCCCGTAGGCGAAGCCAAGTCCGCAGCCGCTCAACGTCACGAACACGGGAAAGATCAGGTCGATCGGCTTGACAGAGTCCCAGACGGCGTGTTTTGCCCACTCGGGCGTGGTGAACCATGCATTGACCGCGACGCTGCAGACGAGCATCAGACCACGGGCGACGTCGAGACTGATCCGGCGACCCGCGGCCGGAGGAGGTGTCGACGCTCGTGCGTGACGCGCCTCGACGGCATCTGCGCGGGTGACCACAGCCGCAGTATCGCAGGGGCGGCCCGCAGGTTGGGCGCAGGTCTCGGCCGCGTCGTCCTGAGTGTCACACTGCAGCGGGACGCGCACGAATCTTGACGCGCTGCCTGTCCCATGTGTCACTCTAGTCACACTGGTGTCATTCAGGAGGACCTTTCATGCGCACTTCCGTTCCCCTGGTGGCCGTTGCCGTGTTCCTCCTCCTGACTGGAGCACCCCTTGCGCCCGCCACCGGGTCTGTCGACTCCGATCCGGTATCCGGATCGTCAGCCACCATCGCACCGATCGAGCAGTCCCTTGAGGACGCCACTCCCGTTGAGGCACAGGCCGACGTCGTGGAGCTCGCCGAGGCCGCCTCACCAGCGATGTCCCCCGCAGGATTCGACCGGGTGGTCGTCAGCGCAGAGGTCCCGGCACTCGCCGTCGTGGGGGTGACGTGGGATCAGGGGACGGGATCGGACGGCCTGACCGTCCGGATGCGGAACCTCGAGAATGGCGTCTGGACGGGGTGGTCGGACATGGAGCTCGACGAGGCCGAAGGTGCCGGTCGTGGGGGCACCGAGCCGATGGCGGTGCTCGAGGCCACGAACGTCGAGGTCGAGGTGACCGCTCCGTCCGGAGAGGGCCCCCAGAACGCGCGGATCCACGTCATCGACCCCGGTCGTGGCGCCGCCGACGGCGACGCGCCGCCCGTCCCGGCATCGGCGTCGACCGGGGGTGGGATGTCCCCGCTCGCCCTTGCCGCTCTGTTGACCGGCGTGCCGCAGGTGTACAGCCGCGCGGGCTGGGGAGCGGACGAGACGATCCGGACCTGGCGACCGGAACTCGGTGAGGTCACGGGTGCGGTGATCCACCACACCGCAGGCCGCAACGACTACACGGCGGAGGATGTACCGGCCATCATCCGGGGCATCTACCACTACCATGCGGTCGGCCGTGAGTGGGGAGACATCGGGTACAACGCCGTGGTCGACAAGTTCGGGCGGATCTGGGAGGGCCGTTTCGGTGGAATCACCCACCCGGTCATCGGAGCACATGCCAAGGGTGTGAACTCGACCACGTTCGGCATCTCCCTCATGGGTGACTACACCGAGGAGGAGGTTCCGGACGTCGCCATGCGGGCCATGGCACAGATGACCGCGTGGAAGTTCGCGATCCACGGGATCACACCTGAGGGAGCTGCGGTGGGGCTCGAGGGAGAGGAACTACCGGAACGGGTGATCGGACATCGGGACGTGGCCCTGACGGCCTGTCCGGGTGACGCGTTCTACCCGCGGATGGACGAGTTGCGCGGACTCGTGGCGGACCTCTACGCGACCGTGCCGGCGTACGCGCAACCTGATCCACACTCTGTGCGTCTGGCGGGGCCGGATCGGTTCGCCACCTCGGCAGCGACGTCCCAGTGGATCTTCCGCAGTCCTGAGGTGGTGTACGTGGCCACCGGTTTCGAGTACGCTGACGCTCTCGCCGCGTCTCCCGCCGCAGCGCTCACGGGTTCACCCGTCCTGCTCGTCCGTCCCGACGGGGTTCCTGAAGCCGTGGCCGCAGAGCTCGAACGCATGCAGCCCGCCACCATCAGGGTCCTCGGTGGAGCGGCGGCCGTCTCCGGCGTGGCCCTCGCCGAACTCGGGGAGCTTGCCGAGACTGTCGAGGTCGTCGCGGGCGTGGACCGTTACGAGACCGCGGCGCTCATGAGCCTCCAATCCTGGGAGGAGGGCGCCGAAACTGTGTACCTCGCGTCTGGCCAGTCGACGCCCGACGCCCTGGGCGCGGCAGCTGCGGCAGCCGAGGAGACAGCACCCCTTCTCCTTGTCAAGAAGGATGACGTGGCCGAGGCGACAGTGGCCGAACTCGAGCGGCTGGCACCGAACCGCGTTGTCGTGGTTGGCGGAGAGGCCGCGGTCGGGGACGGCGTACTCGCCGAGATCTCCGAACTCCTTCCGGGGGCCACGCTCGAGCGGGTTGGGGGCGTGGACCGGTATGCGACGTCGGCCCTGCTGGTGGAGCGGTTGTGGGACAGCACGAGCGGGGTGTTCCATGCCACAGGAGTCACGTGGCCAGACGCGCTGAGCGCGAGTTCTGCGGCGGCGGAGAAGGGCGCGCCCGTACTCATAGTGAAGGCCGCGTGCGCACCCTCGACCATCCGTGACCTTCTGGGTGAGCTCGATCCCGCGGTCGAGTTCGTGGTCGGCGGCACCTCCGCGGTGGCCGATGGGGCGTCCGGAACGGACTGCTGACGGCCGTGACGGACATCCGCGTCCTCCACGTCAACGATGCAGCCTTCACCACCACGAACCTCCTCAGGGAGGCTCAGCGACGGGGGCTCCCGTGGCGGTATCTTCCGATCGCTGTGGCCGATCCGGCATGGCACGGCATGTCAGGACATCTGAGCCGCGCGGTCCGCGGGCTGCGCTGGGAGGCCCGTCTGGCCCGGCATGCCGTGTCCGCCAACCTCCTGCACGTCCACGTGGCCTCCGTCGTCCGCCACACGGCGTGGGTGCCACGCCCGTATGTCCTCCACCTCCACGGTACGGACATCCGAACCCACCAGTACCAGGATGAGCACGCCGCGCTGATCCGGCGATCCGTGGAGCGGGCCGCCGCCGTCCTGTACTCCACGCCGGACCTGGCCGAGCACGTGCGCTGGCGCCCGGATGCGGCTCTGCTCCCCGTACCCATCGACGTCGCTGCCCTCCCGGCGTGGCGGCCCGACCCACAACCCACGGTCGTCTTCGCCTCGCGGTGGGAGGCCGTCAAGGGACTCGGCGTCCAAGTGGCCGTCGCGGACTCGCTACGACGCGACGCGCCGGACGTGCGCCTCCTGGGGGTCGACTGGGGGAGCGGCGCCGCTGAGGCCCGCGCGCACGGAGTCGAACTGGTGCCCCGACTGCGCCACGAGCAGTTCCTCGGCCTCCTCGCCACGGCACACGTGGTCATCGGGCAACCGACCGGGATGCTCGCGGCCAGCGAACTGGAGGCGCTCGGCATTGGGGTGCCCGTCGTCGCCTCCTTGGAGCCACGGTGGTACCTGCCGGACTCGGTCGCGGTGCCGCCGGTGCTGGGAGGGCTCGCCGTCGGGCGCGCTCACCACCTCCCACCCCAGGACCCCGATCACGCCGGATCACCGACACCTGCCGCTGGGGACGTGGAGGCGCTCGCCGAGGCGCTCGCGCACGAGGTGATCACTGCCCTCGCTGACCCGCCGGCCATCTCCTCACGATTGGACGGGCCGGCGTGGCTGGTCCGCGAGCACGGCACCGCCCGCGCCGTCGACCAGTTGTTCGAGTTGTACGCGCGGCTGCGATGACGGCCGGCGGCGTGGACCGCCCCGCGGTCACGATGGGAGGATGGGCCGCATGATCGAGGCCGGCTGCTGATGGCACGCATCCTGGTGGTGACCGTGGCGCACCCGCCGGAGGACGCCCGCATCCGCCACCGCGAGATTGCCGCCATGGTGGAGTTCGGCCACGAGGTGACGTACGCGGCCCCGTTCCGTGCCTTCGGCGCCACACAGCCGGAGGGCCTGCGGTGCATCGACCTGCCGCGCTCGTCCGGCGCCCTGGTTCGCCGGCTCCCCGCCGTGGTGGCCGCCGCTCGCCTGATGGTCCGGGAGCGTGGCTCCCAGGATCTGGTGCTCATCCACGATCCCGAACTCCTGCCGGCGCTCGCCCTCCTCCGATGCACTCCCCACCACCCGGTCACTGTGTGGGACGTGCACGAGGACGTCCCCGCCCAGGTGGGCATGCTCGCGTTGCCGACTCCGGTCAAGGTGGCCGCCTCCCGGGCACTCGCCCTGGTCGAGGCCGTGGCGGAGCGCTCATTCCACCTCCTGCTCGCGGAGACCGCCTACCAGCAGCGATTTCGCCGCCGGCATCCGGTGGTGCCGAACAGCGTCCGGGTACCTCCCGGGGGACCTTGGCCCGCGGAGGATCACCCGCGCGTGGTCTACCTCGGTGCCCTGACCCGCGCGCGTGGCTCGGACGAGCTGATCGCCCTGGCCCAGCGTCTCCCCGAGGTGGAAGTGGAGGTGCTCGGCAATGCCAAGGCGGATGTTGAGGAGGGCCTCCGGGCCGCGGCTGCACGCCTGGCGAACCTCACGTACCGAGGGTTCGTGCCCAACAACGAGGCGCTCGCCCGGTTGCCCGGTGCGCTCGCCGGACTCAGCCTGCTCCATGACGAGGCCAACTACGCACACTCCGAGCCCACCAAGATCATGGAGTACATGGCCCACGGGGTTCCGAGCATCACCACTCCGAACGAGGCCTCGCGGGAGCTGGTGGAACGCACCGAATCGGGTGTGGTCGTGGGATTTGGCGACGTCGAGGCGGTGGCTCGCGTGATCCGGACCTGGGACCGCGACCGAGCCGCCCGGGACGTGATCGCGGGCCGCGCCTACGCGGCGGCCTCCGGCCGCGACTGGAACGTCGACGGCGCCCGCTTCGCCCGCATCTTGCAGGAGTGGGTGGAAGCGGCGCGGGAGTGAGCGGCGGCCGCATCGTCCGCGATTCTGCCGCGAGCACCCTGGGAGTTCTGCTGCAGGGTGGGGCGCGCTTCCTCGTCTCCGTGATGGTGGGCCGCATCGCTGGCCCGGCCGCGTTGGCGACCTTGAGCGGGTCACTCTCGCTCGCATCCACCGCCAGCCTGCTCTGGCCGACCTCCGCTGGGCAGGCCGCCTCCATCCTCCTGGCGCGGGAGGAGGCCGCCGGCCGGGAGCACCTCGTCCCTGCGGTCCAACGTCGGCTGGCGCGCACTACGGCCGTCGCAGTAACCGTGGCGGCGCCCGTCGTCGCGATCGTGGCCGCTGGGTTCCTTGGACTCGGATGGGTGACCGCTGTGTGGGCAGCCGCCCTGACAGCCACCTTCTCGGCCTACAATCTGGTCCGCGGCGTTCAGTTCGGCCGTGGCCGCGTCATGAAGGCCACGCTGTGGGAGGGGATCAGCGCAGTCACCACGCTCTCGCTCCTGGCCCTCGTCCTGCTTGCCGACCTGCCGGGATCTCTCCTCCTTCCGCTGACGGTCGGGTACGCGGCGTACGCGATCGGTGGATGGCCACGGGGATCGCCTCCCACGGCTCCACTTCCAGTGCCCCTTCGCCGGGAGATCGATTCCTTCGTGCTCTGGGGAGCGCTCGGCACCCTCGCGTCCACTGGACTGCTGCAACTCTCCATGGTCATCGCCGTTGCCACGGAGAGCAGGGATGACGCGGGGATGTACGCGGCCGCCATCTCGCTCGCGACTCCGGCATCGATGCTGGCGGTCGCGTTCTCCATGGCGCTCGCCCCCACCATGGCGCGGTCCGTGGGCCGATCGGACCCCGGCGTTCTTGCCACGCAGACGGACACTGCGACTCGGGCCCTCGTGGGTGGGCTCGTGCTTGCGTTCGGCAGCATCTTCGTGGTCGCCGCGCCGCTCGTCGAACTCGTCTACGGCGAACGCTACGGTCCGGCGGTGCCGTTGCTGCGTATCCTGCTGGTCGCCGTGCTTTTCGCCTCGCTCCCCGCGGCAGCGACGAACTCGATCACGACGGCGGGACCGGCCGGTGTCCGCACAGCCGCACTCATGGCTGTTGCGAGCATGCTGCTGGGACTCGTCGCGATTGCCTTCCTGTCCTCCCGTTTGGGTGTCACGGGCGTGGCGGTGGGATTCCTCGCCGGGACTCTGCTTCGGGCGGCTCTACCCCTCGGGCACGTCTGGCGCCGTGACCGGCAGCGGTGGAGCGGTCTCACCCTTCGGACGGTTGCGGGCGTGGCAGCACTTTCGGGTATTGCCGCACTCGAGGGGATCGCCCCACTTTTGAGCGTATTTCTGGCGGTTCTGCTCGGCGTCATCTGGCTCGCGATCTCGTGGCGTGACCTGCGAGGACGGCTCTGAAGTGCTGCGACTGCCCTCCGACACCTAATCGTGATCAGTCTGTGAAGACAGGCGCGTCGATAAACTTGCGTCCGTGCCGTCCACCCCGTTAGTGTGGCGAGTGTTCTCCTCAGAAGGGCGAGGCTCGCAGGGGGGAGGGAGGCTCCCTCATCTCGGCAACGTCGCCAGTGGGAGGCAATGGGTATCCATAATCTGACCGAGGAGGTCCGCTCGTATGAGCAACAAGATCCGTCGTGGCGCCATCGCCACGCTCGCCGCGGGAGCGATGTCGCTCTCGCTGGTACCGTCGGCCTTTGCGGCCCTTGACGACAGCGACGGCGCTCCGCCCGTCATCGTCCCCGAGGAGGAGATCTCCGAGGCTGAGGTGTTCCGCATCGCTGATGTGGACCGCATCGCCACCGCCATCGAGGCGTCGCAGTCGCGCACCGACTGGGGCCAGATCTACTCCAACACCCAGTTGGTGTGGGACTGCTCCGTTTCCGGGTTCTGGATGGACGGCATGCCCGTCTTCCACGACGGCTGGGAGGTGGGCGACTACTACTTCCCGGTCTGGGATTCCCCGCACCAGCCGCGTCCTTCGGACCCGCAGGTCCGTTGCGAGGTTGTCGAGGGTGAAACCACGACGTGGGGCAAGATGGACATCATCGTGGCCCGCGCGGACGAGTACTCTGACGCACTCGCCGCGGCCCCGCTGGCCGATGTGGTTGACGCGCCCATCCTGCTGAACCCGACCGCTTCCCTCCGGGCGGACGTTGCAGCCGAGATCGAGCGGCTTGCTGACGTTGCCAATGGCGACGGCGACCGCGAGGGTTGGGTCACCGTCCACCTGCTCGGTGGCACCAATGCGCTGTCGCACGATGTCGAGAACGCGATTGACCGGATCGACGGCGTTGACCGCACCCTGCGCTACCAGGGCATCGACCGCTACCAGACCGCGGTGAACATCGCCGAGGTCACTGTCGACAGCTACGGCCTCGAGTCCGGCGCCGACGGGAACGACGTCAACGTCTACCTGACCACCGGCATCAACTTCCCGGACGCGCTCGCCGCTGGCGCCGCTGCCGCGAACAACGACGGCGTTGTGCTCCTCACCAAGGGCACCGTGCTCGACTCCCGCAACTTCACCGACCAGTTCCTGATCGACCTCGAGCTCTGGGTTGACGACGACCGCTGGGACATCAACACCTCCGAGATCTTCGCGGTGGGTGGCCCCTCGGCGACCGCTGCTGCCGACTTCGACATCCGCCTCGCGGACGAGTTCGTCGGTGTGGACCGTTACGAGACCGCAACGCTGACCGCTGAGGGCGTCTTCGACCTCGACCTGGACGGCGTGGACAACTTCGCCGTCGTCTCCGGCGAGGGCTTCGCGGACGCTCTGGTGGCCTCCGGCTACATCGCCAACCTCGACGGACCGCTCCTGCTCACCAGGGCGACCTCGCTGACCGACGTGACCGCCGACTACCTGTTCGACAACGTGGAGGACGGCGACCGCATCTTCACCTTCGGTGGCCCGGACTCGCTCCGGCTCGCGGTGACGGACGCTATCCGCGACCTCCTCATGGAGAAGTTCGAGATCGACCCTGAAATCAGCTGACCAGCTGGTTTGACCGTCAGTTCTGATCACTGAGGGCCCCCCGCTTTCGCGGGGGGCCCTCGGCTTGTCACCCGACACCACGCCAGCCCGAAAGCTGCAGGTGCGCACTGGTGCTGGCGTACGCTGGATGGCACACCGGGCAACGAGAGGAAATGGCGATGAGTTTGATTCCACGGGGGTTGTTGGCGGCCGTAGCCGCAACTGTGACATGCGCAATCGCGGCGCTTCCGTCCGCCGCCGGGATCTCGACTGATCGCGTCGCCGGCCCGGACAGGTACGCCACCTCGGTCGCCATCTCACAGCGTGCATTTCCCGATGGAGTGGGGACGGTCTTCCTCGGCAGCGGTGAGGACTATCCGGATGCGTTGGTGGCCGGAGCTGCCGGCGGTGCGTATGGGTACCCCGTGCTCCTGACCGAGCGAGACTCCATCCCTGAGATCGTGCGGCAGGAACTTGACCGACTGGAGCCCGCAACCATCGTGATCCTGGGAGGTGAGGCAGCGATCTCGGCGGAGCTCGAGGAGAAAGCAGGAAGAGATTGGGGTGCTGTCACGCGGCTTGGTGGCGCCAATCGTTACGAGACCGCTGTACTCGTGTCCGAGTGGGCCTTCAACCGCGGCACTCCCGTGGTCTACGTGGCATCGGGAGCCGACTTCCCGGACGCGCTCAGTGGCGGCGTGGCGGGTGCTCTCGCTGATGGCCCGGTGCTCCTGACGAACCCTGACTCCCTCTCGCCAGCGACCGCCGACCACCTCGCCGATCTTGGCCCGGAGCGGATCGTGATTCTGGGCGGCAGCGAGGCCATCTCCGATGCGGTCGCCACCGCCGCTGGTCGTTTTGCACCCGTCTCCCGGATTGCCGGAGCCGACAGGTTCGCGACGTCTGCCGCGGTATCCGCTGCCACGTTCACTGACGCGGCAACCGTGGTGCTCGCGAACGGCATGGACTTCCCCGACGCGCTCGCAGGTGCACCTCTGGCAGCGGCGCTCGGAGCTCCGATCCTTCTCGTTGAGCGAGACTCGGTGAGCGAGGAAGTCTGTACTGAGGTAAGTAGGCTCGGCCCGGAGAAGGTAATGGCGCTGGGTGGCACCGCGGCTGTCTCTGACGCGGTACTGAATCACGTGATGGCCAACTGCGTTCTGCCCGACCTCCCTGGGCCGAAGCCGGGACCCACCTATACTATTGAGCCTCCGCCGTCTCCGATGGACCTCGATCGCTGAACGGAGTCTGCAACGGCCGCATTACGCGAATCCAGTGGCGCGTGCGGTGACTCCGCCGTATCAGTCACATGACTTTCGGGGTCGAATCAACGTACCCATTGTCTCCGTCCCGGAGGGAACATTGCGTCGGTAGCTGTGGAGGGTTTCCTTCGCAGCGTTCGGCGCCAACGTGGGCGGCGGTGTTGAACCGCCGCTCGCGTTGTGTCTGCTGCCGGAACACGCGGCTGAGAACCTGGAATGGGGCCTGTCCCACAGCGATGGTGAGACAGGCCCCGTTTCCCTGTAGGCGAGGTGTCAGCTCTCGTCCTGAGTTTGGTCAGTCGCTCGGAGATTTTCGAGTCGCAGCCCGCTGAGCTGGGGTGATGGTCGCTGGGATGTTGCTTCTGAGGCACTGATATGTAGGTGGCCTTTGTCAAGGGCATGGTGAAGCGCCCGTCGTGGTGGGGGACCTGTGACGGGCGCTTCGTGCTCTGTCCTGAGCTCCGGTGTCAAGGGCCAGTGGGAATTGCCCAGGGGCGGTCATGAAACCTGCCCGGTGACGGCCAGCAGAACTGCCCGGTGGTGGCCATGGAATCTGCCCAAGCGGGTGGGCCACCACCGGTCGTCCTGAGTCAGGTTCTCAACGGGCTCACCCCCTGACCGGCGAGGGCTTGGGTGAGGCGGACGGACTCGCCGCTGGTCTGGCACACGTGGGCGTGGTGCAGGAGCCGGTCGACGGTGGCGGTGGCCAGGGTCTTGGGCATGAGCTCGTCGAACCCGGCCGGGTGCAGGTTGGAAGAGATCGCGATCGAGCGTTTCTCGTAGGCGGCGTCGACCAGGCGGTACAGGCCCTCGGCGGCGTCGGTGGCAACGGGTAGTAGCCCGATGTCATCGACCACAACCAGATCCGCGCGCAGGACGCGGGCGATGGCCCTGGTGACGGTGTCGTCCGCACGGTGCCGGCGCAGCAGTACCCCGAGGTCCTCGAGGGTGAACCAGGCCACCCGCATGCCCTGCTCGACGGCCTGCTGGCCGAGGGCTTCGAGCAGGAACGTCTTGCCGGTGCCTGAGGGCCCGCACACGACGAGGTTCTCGCGTCGGTGGACCCACTCCAGGGTGCGCAGTGCCTGCTGGGTCGGGATCGGGATGGAGGAGGCGTCCTGGTCCCAGGCCGCGAACGTCTTGCCGGTGGGGAAACCGGCGGCGGCGCGGCGGGTGGCCAGGGCGGAGCGGTCACGGCCGGCGACCTCCTGGCTCAGCAGCACCTTGAGCACCTCGGCCGGGTCCCACCGTTGTGCCTTGGCGGTGGCCAGCACCTCGGGCGCGTGGGCGCGGATGTGCGGCATCCGCAAGCGGCGCAGCAGCTGCTCAAGATCGGCGGGCAGCGGTGGTGCGGTCGGTATCCCGGCCTTGGGCACATCCCTGGCCGTCGTCGTGGTGGTGCTCACCGGCCGGCCTCCTGCTCCTCGGGGCGGGCGCCGAGGGCGGCCCAGCCGGTGGTGCCCTGGGTCAGCGAGGCGTCCTCACCGGCGCGGTGCTCCTGATGCTCACCGGGGCCAGTGGTGTGGCGGTCCAGGATGGAGGCTAGGTCGGCCTCGGCGAAGCGGCCGTGGACGGCGGCGTGGCCCAGGGCCCAGTCCACCCGGGCGGGGTCGAACAGCTTGGCCAACTGGACGGCCTGGGCCATCTTGACCCGCATCTTGGTGGTGCCCGCGGCGGCGGCCTCGGTCAGCCACAGCCGGGCCCCGTCACCGAGGGCGAGGAACTCGGCCTCGGCGATGTTCTTCGCCCGCGGGGTGCGGTCCAGCGCCCCGGGAGGTGCGGGTGGGAAGTGCTCCTCATCGATCGCTGGGGTCCCCGGGGTGGTGCGGGCGTGGCGGGCGACCTCGACCGGGCCATCGGGCCCGACGTGGGTGATCACCACCTGCTCGTCGGGGCCGCGGCCGTGGACCCGCACCCAGACCGTGGCGCCGAGCAGGGTGTGCGGGACCGAGTACTGGGCGTGCTCGAAGGAGACCATCGGCGTGTTGTCCGGCACGACCCGGGTGGTGCCGAACGCGACCGTGTGCGCCACCGCCGGGACCGGGTGCAACCGGGCCCGTTCCTCGACCAGCATCTCGGCCGGAGGTCGGCGGGTGACCCGGTGAGCCCGGGTGTTGACCTTGGTGCAGAACTGCTCGCACGCGGCTTCCAGCTCGGCGAAGCTGGCGTACTCGCCGCGCAGGTTGGCCTCGGTGGGGACCAGGTCGGCCTTGGCGATCTTCACCGAGGACTCGGTACCGCCCTTGGACGCCGGGTCGGCCGGCACGCAGGTGTGGACCACGACCGAGTAGTGCTCGGCGAAGCTGACCAGGTCGGTGTTGCGGACCGGGATCCCGGCCACGTGCTCGATGGTGACGGTCTTCTCGTTGTCGGTCAGCACGTAGGTCGGCACCCCGCCCAGGCGGCGGAAGGTGACATCCAGCGCGGCGAACACGCTGGGCAGGGTCTTGTCCCGCAGCGGGATCACCACCCGGAACCGCGACCAAGCCAGCCATGCCACGAACAGCACCGTCTTGGCGCCGGCCACGCGCGGGCCGTCGGCGTAGTCGTACTGCAGCCACATGCCCGGCTCGGGCACCCAGGGCCGGTGCACCCGCACCCGCCCGGCCCGGTAGTCCTGCTTCACCCTCGCGACCGCGCGGCGAGTGGTCCGCTCCGAGCCGGTGTACCCCAGCGCGAGCAGCTTGTCGTGGGCCACGTCGGCGCGGATCTTGCCGTGCGAGCGGTCGACCCACTCCTCGACCTTGGGCAAGAACTCATCGATCAACTGCGGGCGGGCCGCGGGCCGGTCCAACCGGCCACCGGCAGCACGCCGATCCACGTACGCCTTGACGGTGTGGTGCGAGCAGCCAGCCAGCTCGCCGGCATCACGCAACGACCCGGTCAGGTCGTAGGCATCCAGAATTTTCATGATCTCCTCGGCAGACTTCACTTGTCCCTCCTCAGGCGGCGATGGGCGCTTCAGCACCGTCGATCGCACCTGAGGAGGGGCCCCAACCGTGGGAACCGGTGAGGCAGGGACTTCGTGTCGGGCAGATCCCGTGACCGTCAGCGGGCAGTTCTCATGACCGCCAACGGGCAGTTACGTGACCGTCTCCGGGCAGTCTGCCGTGGCCGCCGACACTCCGGTCCAGTGGTGAGCGTGTCGTTTGGTGACGCGCGGTCAGACTGATATGCGCGGGTTGGGTACCGCAGGACGGGGTGTTCGGCTGGAGCTGTTCCGCGTGTCTAACATCGAGCGTGAGCACGGGGGCTTGCTCATAGTGCGGTCGCGGGTTGGCTCCACGCGCTGCACACCACACCGGTGTCCGGCAGAGCAGTCCGGGGTCTACTCCAGCACGGCTAGGGACCAGCACCAGCCAGCGAGTTCGCGGGCGATCGCGACGTCGGCGGTGGTGTTGCGCTTGCGCCGCTCGATGAACCTGACCCAGCGGGCGTGGAGGCGTCGGTTGCCTTCGTCACCGCGGGCCCGGGCGGCAGCCGGTGCCAGATCCCACCGGTCGCGCAGCGTCTTGGTAAGGGTGTAAGGGCGGCGGTGGTGCCACGCGGCCTCGACCAGCAGCCGGCGCACGTGCGTGTTCCCGGTCTTGGTGATCGCACCCTGGGCGCGGGTCGCCCCCGAGGAGGACTCAGTGGGCACCAGGCCGACGAAGGACCCGATGGACCTCCCGGTGAACCGGTGCCAGTCCCCGATCTCCACCGCCAGTGCCAGCCCCGTGAGATCCCCGATTCCCCGCAGGCAGCCCAGACGGCGTACCAGCGGGGTGAATTCCGAGCCTGCGGCCAGCTGCTCGATCGCGTCATCGAGCCGGTCCCTCCGCGCGGTGACGGCCAGCACCGCGTCGTAGTGGGCATCGAAGGTCACCCCGATGGTAGGACCTGCAGTGGTCGTCAACTGGGCGAAGGCCTCGGTGCGGAGCCACAGGTCGTGCTTTCCGGTCCACGCGCCACCGCCGGAGTACACGATCCCATGACGCAGCAACAGTTTGGACAGTCGGTGACGGGCACGGGTGAGGTCAGCGCGGGCGTCCTCCCGGGCCCGCACCAGATCCCGGGCGGCCTCCTGATCCACGGACGGGATCACCACCGAGGTGATCTCCCCGATGCGCAGCAGCCGCGCGAGCAGGAGCGCGTCCTTGGCATCGGTCTTGACCCTGTCCCCCGGGGGACGGTGAAGCTTGGACGGAGCCACCACCTCGCACCTGATGCCCGCCGACCTCAGATGACGGCACAGCCCGAACCCGGTCGGACCAGCCTCGTAGGCCACCGCCACCGGTCCGGGCAGATCTCTCAACCAGGCCGTGATGTGGTCAAAGGATGGCGTCAGACGGGACTGGAACAACTCGCCCGTGACACCATCGATCGCCGCCGCGACGACCGACCTCGCGTGCACGTCAAGCCCAACACTCGTACGCTCGGTAAACACCGGGGCCTCCCACAATTGTCGGATAGGCCGAGCAGGCAGCCCCTACTCGGTAACCCACGAATCTTGTGAGTGAGGCCCCGGCCCGCAACCCCCTCACCCCGAGGCGGTCACCTCATACCGTCTAACGA
>DBQX01000068.1 GCA_002305415.1 Actinomycetales bacterium UBA1383
CTCGACGAGCTCAACGCTCGGATCCCCGACGCCGACTTCAAGATCGGTCCGGCGTACCTGATGAAGCCAGGGGAGGTGGACTCGGACACCGGGCTGGAGCGGATCTGGCGGACGTCGATCCTGCCGCAACTGGAGGAACTGCACTACGGGGACACGGTCGACGTGCGCAAGCGGTACGGCCTGGAGTCGCTACGGAAGGCGCTCCCGGTCGCGGCACAATCAGAAGGAGAGGCACCCTTGTGAGCCCGGTGGTCGCGGCGTACACTTTTCTGTACAGAGGAGGCGCCATGAGGACCATGAGTTACACGGAATCCCGCGCACGCTACGCCGAGGTGTTGGACTCGGTGGTCAACGACCGTGAGGAGGTCGTGATCACGCGCGCGGGCCATGAGCCGGTGGTCATCGTCTCGCTGGAGGACTATGAATCCCTGCGCGAGACCGCGTACCTGATGCGATCGCCCGCCAACGCGCGCCGGCTGCTCGACGCGATGGAGCGGCTGGAGTCCGGTCGGGGCGAGCGACACGAGCTTCTCCCTGACGACGCCTGACATGCTGCTTGTCTGGGATGAGCACGCCTGGGAGGACTATCTCTGGTGGCAGGAGCAGGATCGCCGGGTCCTCAGACGCATCAACGCCCTGCTCCGTGACATCACCCGCAACGGAAACGAAGGGCTCGGCAAGCCGGAGCCGTTGAAGCACGACTTCGCAGGCTACTGGTCACGCCGAATCACTGACGAGCATCGTCTCGTGTACAAGGTGACCGACTCGGAGATCCACATCGCCGCCTGCCGCTACCACTACGGCCGGTGACCATGCGACGCATCGACCTCCGTGAGAACGGCCAGCCGGAGACGGTGGCGCTGGACGACGCCGTCGGGCTCGCGCTCGTGTCCACCGGTTTCGTCGATGCCCGGCACCTGCCGGGGACCCGCCTGTGGGAACTGCGACCACTTTGCAAGGTGGGCGCGGTGGCGGTGGGCGACGTCGAGGTGCACGTGGCCCCGAAGGTTCCGATCGACCGCGTCGTCTTCCTCCTGGAGTACAGCCTCGGCTCGGTGGGCTGGAACGACCCACTGGTACACGTCGGCGTGGCGCCCGACCTGTTGATCGCCGTCGTTGAGGTCTTCGAGCGCGCGGCGTCGCGGGCCCTCCAGCAGGGGGTCCTGCAGGGCTACCGCACCGTGGAGGAGACGGCCACCGTGGTGCGGGGCCGCGTGCTCCACGCGGAGCAGGTGCGCCACCGCTTCGGGCTGCCGCTACCCGTGGACGTCCGCTTCGACGACTTCAGCGTCGACACCCCGGAGAACCGGCTGCTGCGCGCCGCCGCGGGGATCGCACGGCGGCTCCCCGGGGTCACCGGCGGACTGCGACACCGGCTACTCAGGCTGGATGCGCAACTGGACGGCGTCACGCGGGTTGCGCCACGGTCAGACCTCGAGCCCTGGTTCCCGACGCGACTCAACGCCCGGCTGCTCCCCGCGCTCCGGCTCGCGGAGGTGATCTGGAGGTCGTCATCCTTCGAGGCCGGCGACGATGACCTCGCGGTGTCCGGATTCGTCATCGACATGGCGAAGGTCTTCGAGGACTTCGTCTGCGCAGCACTCGGACGGGCGCTTGTGGGACGCGCCGGCGGGTCCGTCCTGATGCAGGACCCGTGGGCGCTCGACGCGGCCGGGGCGGTGGGGATGAAGCCGGACCTCGTGTGGTACGCCGACGACGGCGGTGCGCCGCCGCCCGGGCGACGCGCGGCGGGTCGGCCGGTCGCCGTCGTCGACGCCAAGTACAAGGCCGAGAAACCCGCCGGGTTCCCCAACGCCGACGTCTACCAGATGCTCGCCTACTGCACGCGACTGGGACTTCCGACGGGCTGGCTGGTGTATGCGAAGGGCAACGAGGCCGGTGCCACGCACGAGGTCCTGGGTGCGGGCGTCGAGGTCCGGGCTCGCGTGCTGGATCTGGCGCTGCCGCCTTCCGGCCTCGTGGCGCAGGTGGACGCGCTCGCGGCACAGATCGTCGAGGTGGCGGCAGTCAGAGACGCCTGACACCGCACGCGGCCTTCAGGGTGACTCCGCTTCAAGCACATCCCTGATCTCAGCCATTCGCGCGATCACTCGCGCTCGGAAGGCCCGGTCCACCAGGGGCGCGAACACCCCAAGCGGCGAGCGCAGCCGCAGCGACTGGCGCTGCCGCAGTCGCGTTCCCTCCGGCACGGCCTGGAGCTCGTAGGCGAGTCGGCCCGTGAAGAGCGCACTCGTGAAGCGCTCCTCCAGCGCGGCACCGGGCACCACGCGGTCGGCCATCGAGCGGATGGTGAGTCGCACCCCCGGAAGCAGCGGCACCACCTCCACCCAGCGCGTCCCCACGCGCGTCTCCCCGGGGTCGAGGCGGTTCAGCGCCGCGATCGGTGAGCCGGGTTCGAGTGCGTACCTCTCCTTGTGGGCGAGCAGGTGATAGACGTCCGCCGGATCACGGCGGATCACGCCCGCGATGTCGTACTCGAGGAGGCGATCCGGGGCGAGGTCCTGCACCGGGGCCACCCCGGGCCGCGCGGGCTCAGCCGTCTCGGCCCGCTCGCGGATGCCGAGCATCATCTGCCGGAACATGACGAAGTCGCCCGCGTCCATCGCCGCCGCCCACGCGAGCGCCAGGGGCGTCGGCCGCACCTCGAACCGCACCCTCGTCACCAGCCGCGTCCGTCTCGCCCGCATCGGTGTCAGCACGAACGCCGCGCTGACGACGGCGTCGGGGCGCCGGATCACCGCCACGAGGTTGCGGCCCGGGTCGAGGGCCTCGACCACGAAACCTGGCCCGTCCGGGGAGGTCGGCATGACGTCCCCGACCGCGAGATCCTGCAACTCCGGGATGATGCGCCGCGCGCTGGGCCTACCGGCGTTGTCGAAGCGGTCGAGGCTGTACCACCCCGCCCGCGTGTAGCCGCCCATCTGCACGAGCCACGGCCACACCCGCTCCGGGGGCGCCGCGATGGTCAGCGCCCGGGTGGCTGAGAACAACGGACGGGGGACGACGTCGTCGCCCGGCATGGCGGCGTCGACCTCGTCGTCCGTGGCCCCCCAACGCACCTGCCACCGGCGGTAGATCACGTACCCGACGGCCAGAGCGCCGAACGCGATCATGGAGCGCATCCTCATGGGCCAATCGTGGCCCTGAGCACTGGTGGGCTTCCCCCCAATCGGGTGCAGACGCAGGGGCTCTTGTGGTGGCCCGAGGCCGGGAGGAGGATGGACAGCACGCGGAAAGGAGCGGGCCGATGAAGGCTGCGCTGATCGGACTGGGAGTGACCGCGGGGGTTGGCGCGGCGCTGGCGCTGCGAGCGCGGAGGACGCCCACAGCGGGGTGGACCAGGGGAGCCTTCCCCGACGGCATGGGATTCGTGAGGTTCGGCGCCGGTGCTCGTTCGCTCCTCTGGATCCCTGACCCCAGCCACTCAGAGCCCACCGCTGGCTACCTGCGATTCATGGCCAGGACCGTCACGCCCTTCGTCCAGGCGGGCCACACCGTGCACCTCGTGGGCCTTGGGCCGCACCTGCCTCCGGATGCCACGGTCAGCGACTTCGCGGACGGCTACGCGCAGCTGATCGAGCAGGAGTTCGATGGTCGGGTCGACCTGCTGGTGGCCGACTCCCAGGGGGGCGTCATCGGGTTCGCCCTGGCCGCACGCCGTCCCCACCTGTTCGGGTCCTTCGCGGCCGTCGCTGCCAGCCACGCGCTCGAACCGACCGCGCGGGAGGCCAGCC
>DBQX01000139.1 GCA_002305415.1 Actinomycetales bacterium UBA1383
CCCGAAGAAGTGGGTGGGCCGGTCCTCGACGATCGTCTCCACCAGATCATCGAACAGCTTCGCGCAGTGTGATTCCTTCCAGTCGTAGTTGCGCTGATACACCGGAATCACCAGGCACCGCTCTCCACTGGCGAACATTTCGACCAGGCTCTGCAACGAACCCTGCATCAGGACTCTCCCTCCCCCTGCTGTGTCTTCTCATTCAGAATGCGCTCGAAGTGGGCGTACGCCTGCCGCATGTCCGCCTCCCGATCCAGCAGCCGGAACGGCAACTCGTAGGTGTAGGTGTTCCCGGCCTGGTTGGTGGCCGTGCGCTCCTCACGGCTGATGCCATCGCCCTTGCGACGCCACACCTGCAACACCTCGGTAGGCACCAGCCGACCGTTCATGTCATACACGTAGGAGCGGTGGTCATAGCCGTAGAGCACCGCGAACTGGGTGCGGTACACGGTGCACAGTTCGTCGGCGGTCACGCCGAGCATGAGGGCGACGAGGGCGTCGATCTCTACCAACGCCTGCCGGCGGTCCTCCGCGATCCGCAACGGCGTCGAAGCCGTCCACTCAGGGGCCACATCCCCCAGCGCCGGCCGGTTCTCCCGTGGTCGGCCAGACGCCCACGTATCGGAGCGGAATGCGGGGTCGAAGACCTCGCGCCACAGGTCCGCGTAGGCGTCGGTCACGCAGTTGAGTCGAAGGGCCCTCGCGCGGAGCGCATTCCCGAGTGGATGTTCGAGCGGAGCCAGCGGCATCCGCTCGAAAACACCTTGGTAGATCCCACTCTTCGGAGCAGCACGGACGCCGACATCAGCGATCAAGGAACTGGTCACGGCTGCAACATGCGCGATGTCTCGGAGCGCCCGGTGCGGCGCGCCCACGCAGAAGACTCCATTGATGTGCCCGGTACCCGGAGGAATGAGCGCCGGGATGAGAGTCCGCTCGCCCGTATTCGCCGCCATCGCCCGCCACGCAACGCGGTAGTAATCGCGCGCCGGAATGGGGTGGGCGTCGGTGCCCCAGTCGGTGTAGGCGACGTCGTACTCGTAGCGATCCCCAGCAGGCTTGTAGGACGTCGCGGGGATGGCGTCCGGCGCGAGTGCTTCGAAGTCCGTCTCCGACCAGTCGAGGTTGTTGCGCATGGTCGAGTTCGGGGTCTTGTACAGGGGTGTCGAGACGTGTAGGTGCGGTCCTTGCAGAATGACGTCGTCCCACGAGTCCGGTACGCCCCACTGGGTGATGAAGCGGCCCTTCTTGCGGTCGATGGATTCATCCCAGCCACGAGAGAACTCGAGGTCCAGAGATCCGATCCGTTCAGCCTCGGCCATTGTGGCAAGGACACGGGCGACCGCCCGGTTGACGGTGTAGAGCATGCGAGTCTGCCGAACTGGGGTGTCGTCGTCTTCGAGGACCGCGTGCCACGTGCGAAGCTCGTGGTCGGTGACCTCGATGATGCGGCCGGCGTGGGGCCGGACATCCCAGTTGCCCTCCGGGTCTTTCAGACCCGGCTCGTCACCGGAACCGTCGTGCTGAAGTGACCGCTGCACGGTGTCCGGGTGGTAGAGCGATGCGGCAGACTGGAAATTCACGGAGTCGCTGGCTCGCTGGTAGACATGCACGCCGTAGCTCACGTGGTGGTCGATCTCGAAGAGGACGAGCTCGTTGATGAACTGCCAGTGCCGCCGCAAGCGCGGATATGTCGCCGCGCGAAGGCCACCAGCCTTCTCGTCCGTGAAATGTGTCTCGGGATGGATCAGTCCTACAGTGCCCATCGGCGAGGTGTGACGCCAGGCCTGGGACATGAAGCACCGGTACAGGTCCGGTTGGAGGCCGGAGAGGTAGGGGTAATTGGTGGGGTCGTTGGCGAACTCCGCGGTGACGGCAACCTCGGTGGTGCCGTCAAGGACCAGATCCCGCAGACCGGGAAGTTCCAGCGTTTCCGCACGTTTGGCGGCGCGGGCGGCCTCACTGGGTTTGTGGGCGAGCTGCCACCACGGGTCGCCTTCGGCGAGGAGGGCGTCCACGTCGGAGCGGGGCCTAACCCAGGGTGGGTTTCCGAGTTGGAGGTCGAAGCCGCCGCGGGCGAAGACGGTGGCGAAGTCGAGTTCCCAGTGGAAGAACCCTTGCTGGTCGGCGACCTTCTCGCACACGCGCAGCCACGGGTGGGCCTCCAGCACACTGGCGGCGGGCTTGGCCTCGGCGAACCCGAGGTCCAGCTTCTCGGCGTCGTTGAGTTCGTCCCAGTCCAGATTGGCACTGAGTTGGTCCATGCCCGCGTACGACCTCTTGCCGTGGGCCTTGGCCTGCGTGGTGTCGCGGCCGAGGAGTTGTTGGAGGGCGTCGAGCCACTGCGCGAACGTGGGCGGGTGGGTATCGGTCTCGGTGAGGGGCCAGAACCACAGGGCGGCCCAGGCGTCCATGACGCGGCGGAGGCGGCGGTAGGCGCCGTTGGCGTCGGCGAGGGACTCCTCGATCCGCTCGCGGGTGACGTTGCCGCCCGACGGTTCGGGCTCGTGACCCCAGACAGGGATGTCCCGGCGGGCCTCGGACTCGGCGATCTGCAGCCGGCGCAGGGCGAACTGCCAGAGGACCTCGACCCGGTCGGCGACCTCGAGCAGCGCCGTCAGCTGGGCCTTGGTGGGCTTGCTGGTGACCTGGCGGCGCCAGGACTTCAGGGCGGCGGTCTCGTCGGGGGCCAAGGTGCGGGCCTCTTTCGCCTCCACCGCCGAACCCCACCCGGCGGCGGGCAGAAGGAAGTGGTGGATCGCCCCGGCGGTGGAGGTGCGCACCCCGGCCGCCATGTCCGCGGCCAGTTCGGTGAGGGGGTGGTCGGTGGGGGTGGCGGTCAGCCAGGACTTGTTCGCCACCTGTGTCTCGGAGTAGGTGGCGTGCCGGGCGCCGATGAGGGAGTTGCCGCGGCGCAGGTGCAGCCCGAACCAGGGGGCCTGCAGCCCGGAGACCATGGTGTCCAGCCAGAGGGAGATCTCCGCCAGTTCCACTGCGGTGGCGTTCAGGTCCACCCCGTACACCTGGTGCAGGGCCAGGTAGGCCTTCACTCGCTGCAGTTCGCGGGGGTAGGCGTCGGGGTCGATGCGCTGGCCGGTCTCCTCCTGACGGCGGCGCAGGTACTGCTCCGCGAGCTGCCTCACGGCCTCGATGGCGAACGCCCCCGACCCCAGGGCCGGCTCGCACACGGTCAGGTGGAGCAGGTCCTCCGCCGGTGTGGTGGTGCCGTCCTGGTCGAGGAGTTCCTCCAGCGCCTGGGAGACGGTGAACCGGGTGAGCACCTCGGGGGTGTAGTAGGAGGCGGACTGTTGCCGCTCCCGGCCCGCGAGCCGGAAGACGAACGTGCCGGCCTCGTGGATCACGGGCTTGACCTCGCCGGTGACCTCGTCCGTGAAATGCACGAAGTCGGCCTGGCTGATCCCGGTGGCGCGGTGGACGGGGACCACCCAGGAGCCCTTGGCCGGGTCCCCGTTCTTGGCGACCTCGTACAGGTCCTCGGTGGCGAAGAACCCGGTGTAGGACATCAGGCCCTCGTAGACCGCGCCGAGCTGGTTGATGCCGAGCTCGGCGTAGGAGATGAAGCCGCGGTCCCGCCCGCCTGCCTCCTTGGACAGCAGCAGGTGGCGCAGCACCTGCTGGAGGGCCTCGTTGCCGAGCCCGACCTCGTCGATGAGGGCGGTTGCGGCGGGCAGGAAGAGGTCCGCCTTGAGCGACTGGAAGGTCAGGCCGGAGGGGGCGGCGCCGTCGTCGGCCGGTGGCAGGTGGCCACGGTCGACGAGCCGGAACAGCAACGCCAGCGACTCGTACAGGTGGGTGCCGGCCTTGGCGCGCGGGCTGGGCAATTCGACGAGGGTGAGCTCGCGCAGCCGGTCCAGGGAGTAGCCCTGCTCGTACTCGCTCGCCCCCACCGGCAGGACCTCCAGTTCCGGGGAGGCTTCGGCGTAGAGCAGGAACAGGATGCGGTACAGGAACCGCAGCGACTGCTTCGCCAACGGTTGGGCCTGCCCGGCGGGCAGCGGGGGCAGCCCGGTGGCCTTGCGGCGGGCGACCACCTCGTTCGCGATGATCTCGATGGACAGGCGCACCCCCTCGCGCAGGTCCTGCGAGACCCCCACGGTGTGCTTGACCGACTCCTCCAGCGTCTGTGCCCACCAGATGGCACCGTCCGCGTCCGGGGCCAGGGAGTCCGCAGCGACGCAGGTCAGGGCGCGGTCGATCTCGCCGCCCCGCTTGGTCTCGTTGCGTTCGCAGACCAGTTGCAGGTCCACGGCCAGGTAACGGCCCTCCGCCCAGCGGACCTTCTCGGTGAGCAGCAGCCAGCGGCCGGCGAGGACGAGCGCGAAGTCGGGGCCGTCGTCGGCCACGAACAGGGCCGAGAGGAGACGGGGCACCGAGGTGAGGCGGGTGGTCTCGTCCGGCTCCCACGGCTCGAGGAGGGTGGGGGCGTCCTTCTCCAGCAGGTCGTCCACCGCGTCCACCGGGGTGGCCTCGATCAGCACCAGCGGGGCGCCGGCCGTGATCCCGGGGGCGGAGATGGCCAGGGCGGGGCCGGTGCGGTGGGTGTGGTACCCGGCGTCGTCGTACCCCAGGACGCGGCGGAGGGTGGCGTAGACCGTGCGGGCGGCCTCGGCGTGCCCGGCGGGGTCGGTGGTTCCGTTCGGGGAGGTCAGGTCCGCCAGCGTGGTTTCCAGGGCGGCGCGCTCGGCGGTGAAGCGGGACCGAGCCGTGGGGACCTCGGCGGCGTCCCAGTCCTTCCGGCGGGCGATCACCCGGGCCTGGAAGGACTCCTTGGTGGCGTCGGTGGTGAAGAAGTGCTCGGAGATGAAGTCCTCACCGAGGAGAATGGCGTCACTGCTGGGCATGGTTCTCCTCCGTGCTCGCGACCGAGTGCTCCGGTGGCACCACCACCAGCAACGGGCGCACCAACTGCCGGTCCGGGGCCATCGCGGCGGCGAGCCTGGCTTCCTCCTCCACGCTGACGCGGCGGGCCTTCAGCTCGCGGCGCTGGATCAGGGTGTCCGCCTCGTCCTCCCACTGCTCGGCGCGGCGGGACCACGCCTCCACCCGGTCCGTGGCTGCGGCCGCGGAGGCGGCGAACACCTGGGCCATCTCGGTGCGGGCCGCGGCGACGGCGTGGGCCACCAGGGGTTGCAGGGCCTCCGCGTGGGCGGGCGCACCCGGGTTGGCGGGAGCGGCGTCCAGGCCCACGGCCTGCACCATCTCCTGCCCGGACTCGTACGGGGTGATCGGCGCGAACGCGGGATTGGCCGGGTTGGGGAACTCCACGCTCAGGAAGGAGGAGGACACCACGTGGCCACGCTTGTTGGTCAGCGTGCCGGCCAGCAGCACCGTGGGGTGGTCCACGGTGCCGCGCACCGCGAAGACCTGGTTGCGGCCGAGGGACGCCAGCGCGCGGTCCGCGGCCCAGTCCAGCACCGGGTGCAGCGGGCCGAGGTAGTGGGCCTCGGGCCAGGTGGAATCCGACTCGTCCGACAGGGCGGCACGGAGGAGATTCTTGCCGCGGGTGGTGGAGGTGACGAGCTTCAGGGTCTCCTGGACGCGGCGTTCCTGCAGGTAGGACTGCGGGAGCACCTCCAGGCGCTGGATCAGGTCCTTGGGCGGGCGGAACTGGATGATCTGTGCCTCGGGGTACTCGCGCAGCTCGACCCCCTGCGAGGTCACCGGCGCGCCCGGGGTGATGAACGCTTCCTCCAGGGCTTCGCGCAGGAAGTCCACCTCGCGGCCGAAGAGGGAGGAGGCACCGCCGTCGGCGGGCGCGGGTGGGTGGGCCACCGGGGTGGGGGGCGTGGTGGTGGTGCCCATGATCTTGGCGAGCAGCGCCGCGACCGGGTCCATCCGCTCGGTCTCCTCCGGCGTGGCGACGACGTCATCCAGCTCGCGCTGGCCCGCCAGCACGCGCTTGATCTCGTCCTCCTCCTGGGAGACGTCGTACTTACCCATCAGGGAGGCCACGTCCCCCAGCGCGGTATGGGCCTCGTGCTCCTTCTCGATCAGCTTGGACAGGACGCGGAGGTCACCGGAGAAGGTGTCCGAGTCCGGCTCGAGGAGCAGGGTGGTGATCTGCGGGGAGTGACGCTGGCCGTACCGGTCGATGCGGCCGTTGCGCTGCTCGATCCGGATGAGGGACCACGGGATGTCGAAGTGGATGAGCTCGTGGCACTGCAGGTGCAGGTTCACGCCCTCGGAGGCCACATCCCCGGTGACGAGGATGCGGATCGGGGAGGTGGACTGCTTGAAGCTCTCCACGATCTCCTGCTGCTCCTGGTCCGTCAGGCCGCCGTGGAGGATACGGACCTGGTCCTCGGTCATGTGGAGATCGTGTTGGAGCGTGGCGGCCAGCCACCGGAGCGTGGGGACACGCTCGGCGAAGATGACCGCACGGTTCGGGGCGTGGTTGGCGACGCCGATGTGGGCGAGGTAGTCCACGAGACGGTCGTACTTGGCGGACGGCGCGGCCAACGCGGCGCGGGTGAGATCGAGGAGGCGGTGGAGCGCCGTCGTCTCGCGCTGCTTCGCCGGGGAGGTGGCGGGGGCGAGGCGCTTGAGACGCTCCTCGATCGTGGCCTCGAGGGCGGCCGGCGAGGACAGGAACGCCTTGGCCAGCGTCCACGGGAAGAGGGCGGTGTTGCCGGAGTACGGGGGCGTGCCGGTGCGGGGGTGGAGCCAGACCTCGTCCAGCTCGCGGGCGATCGCGTTCTCCGCCGCCGAGGCCGGGACGAGGAAGTTCTGGGGCTGCTTGCGCTCCGCCCAGTCCGCGCCCACCACCGTGGCGACCTCCGGGGAGTGGCGGTGGCGGCGGACGATGAGGCGCTCGACCTCATGGTCGATGAGCGAGCCGTCCGGGCGGACTGCCGTCGGCTCCAGCAGGCGGATCAGCTCGGCGAAGGACTCAGGCCGGCCGTTGTGCGGGGTGGCCGAGGCGAGGATCAGGGCGTCCGTGTTGGGGGCCAGCACGCGGGCGAGCCGGTTGTTCTGGGTGGAGGAGTTGGTGACGTTGTGGGATTCGTCGATGACCACGGCGTCCCAGCGGTGCTGCCGCAGGTGGGCCAGGTAGCGGTCCGACTTCAGGGTGTCCACCGAGATGATCACCCGCTTGTAGAACGTGAACGGGTTCCGCGTGGCCGGGAGCTTCTGGCGGACGCGCTGGATGCCCACGGAGTCCAGTCGCACGAACGGCAGGGCGAACCGGGACCACATCTCGTGCTGCATCTGCTCCAGCACGTGGCGTGGGGAGACGATGAGGATGCGATCTCCCCTTCCGCGGCGGACGAGCTCGGCGAGGATCATGCCGATCTCGAGGGTCTTGCCCAGGCCCACGGCGTCCGCGAGGAGGATCCGTGGGCGGAGGTTGGTGGGGTCCAGGGCCTTGCGGACCGCGTCCTGCTGGTAGCCCAGCGCGTCCGCGAGCATCTGGGTGGAGACGGTGAGCTCGTCGGAGTCCAGGGGGATGGCGGTCTTGCGGAGCGTGGCCTCGAGCCAGAGGCGGGCGGTGCGGTAACGCGGGGACGGGTCCCCGACCACGCGCGCCTCCGCCGGGTTGTGCGGCTCGATCCTGTCCAGGTTCTCGTAGAACGTGGCCGTGGAGTCACGGACCAGCTCGGAGAGGCCCTGGACCGTCAGGAGTGCGCCGTCCTGGGTGTGCTCCACCCCCGTGACCAGCCACTCCTCGTCCCGGACCACCACCACCGAACCCGGCGCAACGGACAGCTCTGATGTGGTGTGCGTGCTGGTCAAGACTTCTCTACTCCCCCACGGTGCGGCTCTGCGCCCGGATGATCTGCTGGTTCGAGCCTACGTCACGAGTAGGCGTGAGGCAGGCCAGCGCGGGGCGTGGCCGGGTGTGTTCGCAGGGCCTGGGCCGGGGGTTGGACTTGAAGATGGGACGTACCCTGGCCAATACCCATCCAGACGATTCCTCCGCAAGTCAAGGTCCCCATTTCTGAGGACAGCCGAACGTGCTCGCGGATGTCGCTGTACTGCTGGACTTTGGCTGGTACGCGTCGGCCAATCGGTAAGGAGAAAGCAGCGATGTTGCAGACAGGCAAAACATGGTTCAACGACGCGGGAAGGGTCGCGGCGTGGGTCGCCATTGTCGCAGTCGCCCTGGGACTCGTAGGTTTGCCCGCCCATGCCTCGGGGGCGAGACCGGACTTCCTACTGCCGGTGCCGTGCGGCTCCACGTGGAGGCTATCGACCTACGATTCCTGGACGGATCCCAGCACGGGCAAGGTCTACTACCACAAGGAAGCCGTGGACCTGAACCTCGCTTCTGGCGAGGATCGGGGCTTGCGCGTGTTGGCTGCAGCCGGAGGGACCGTGACCCTCGCGAACGCAAGCACCGGAGCCGTGACGATCGATCATGGCGCCGGATGGGTAACCAAGTACCTGCACATGAGTCCCGTCGCCGTCAGTCAGGGTCAGACCGTGGTGCCGGGGCAGCGCATCGGAAACGTTGGCAGCGTCGGCGTCGGCACCGGACCTCATCTGCACTACGAGATGTACCAAGACGGCGTGATGCGTCGACCGGTGTTCGACGGCGAGACGGTGCAGTGGAATCGGACCACTGGGGATCGCGAAGCGACTCATCTGTACAGTTCCACCAACTGCCTCGCGGGACGTGACGCGGCGCCGGAGTACGTCAACCGTCTCATCAAGAACTCCGCCGGAACGGTCGACTATGTTGCCGCGAACGGTTACCGCTACTGGGTACCGAACGGCGACGTCGTTGCCTGCCTCGGCGGCTGGGCTTCCGTCATCTCCGTCCCCGATGCCGTCTTCAACTCCATCCCACGCAATCAGCAGGGCGACCCCGCCGGAAAGTGGGCGGACTGCAACACGAAGTATGTCAACCGGCTCATCCACCACCCCGACGGCACAGTCGACTACGTCGATGCTCTGGGCTTCCGGAACTACGTCTCCACCGACGCCGTGGTGGCGTGCCTCGGAGGGTGGAACTCGGTCCTCAACGTGACCGCCGCGACCTTCACCTCGATGCCACGCAATCCATACGGGCGCAACGCTGACTGCGGCACCCGCTACGTAGGCAGACTGATCCGAGAACAATCGAGCGGCACGATCGATTACGTGAGTGCCCGCTCGCAACGCTACTGGGTACCCAACGGGACGGTCGTGAGCTGCCTCGGACCGAACTCGGCAGTGGTTGAGACCCGAACCGGGAACTTCCAGCTCCTACCCCGGAACCCGGCTGGCTCCTGGGCAGGCTGCAACACGGAACTGCTGAATCGACTGATTCGGAAGGCTGACGGGACTGTCGACTACGTCACATCCACCGGCCTGCGCTACTGGGTTCCAAATGGAGAAACGGTCACCTGTCTGGGCGGCTGGAGCACCACCGTGTTCCTGAGCGACAGCAGGTTCAACTCCATTCCCCGAAACTCGGCTGGAACCTGGGCGAGCTGCAGCACGAAGAACCTCTGACGTCCGCGCAGCTCCGTCGGCTCGGCCGCACACATCCACGCGCGGCCGAGACATGGCGCCCCGGACTGCCCTTCGCAACAGGCAAACGGGTCATCTGGTGTCAAAGGCGGAGAGCAGACGTCGCGCCGGGCTCCGGGGGCTTCTCGCCAAGCCCCTGACCTGCGGTTTTACCTGTCGGGCTGGCGGGATTTGAACCCACGACCCCTTGACCCCCAGATCAAGGCATCCCTTCCGTACCCATCCGGACCAGTACATCACCGCAGGTCACGGCTACTTCACCGACACCCTTCGACACCCCCGAACAGGGTCGAACGGTGTCTCATGGCTACATTCTCGGCTACATGAAAAAGCTCGGCGGAACTCAATCCTCGTCGGCTTCAACCGCGCGGCGCACCTCGAGGACCCGGCGCACAAAGTCCGGGAGCTCCAGCAGCGCGGCGGTGTGAACAACCTCCAGGTCGATGCCCCAGTAGCCGTGCACGATCCGGTTGCGCAGGGCAATCGGCGCGCGCCACGGCACGTCCGGGTAACGTGACCGCAGCGCACCCGGCAGCTGGTTCGTGGCCTCCCCGATCACGGTCATGTTCCACAACAGGGCATCACGAGCATCCAGATCGCTCCGCAGCTCTTCAACTGATCGACCACGCACGATGGTCACGGCCCGCTCCCCCGCCTCGACGATCTCGTCAAGGATCAACAGCTCACGCCGCATACAGCACCCGTGACTCCGCGATGACCTGGTCGGCGATACGCGGATGGAGAGCCCGGCGTGACACCAAGTCCACCCGACGGCCGAACAGGGCAGACAACTCGTCGGTCAGGTCCTCGATCTCCCACCCGAGCCGGTGGCCGGGAGCAAGAACGTAGGTGACGTCCACATCGCTCTCACCCGTGGACTCCCCCCGGGCAACCGAACCGAAAACCGCGAGTTCGGCGACACCGTACCGGCGGCACACCTCCCCTAACGCCTCACGGTCAACGCCCAGCACCAGCTCCATGTGCCCACGATACCGGCGGCAGGAGCGCAGGTCGTGGCGAGACGATACGAGCCGAGTAGGGGCGGCACTGTCTGTAGCAGGTGTGGTACCAACGCTGGGTGTTCTCCCGTAATGAAAGGCCCGTAACGCTCTCACGGGAGACGTACATGCGAGTCCTGACCGGGCTGCCCGCACCGCCGCGTCCACCACCGGAGCCTCCGTCGACCACCCCGGCTCCCACCCAGTCGACGACGTCCCGATGAGTGGAGGCCGGCCTGCTCGCGGAGAGGACCATGGCTGTACGGCGGACTGCGAGCTCTGTTCGGGTCTGTGGCTCAGGCTCCGGATCGGCTAACGTCGCGTTGATGGCAGCACGGCTGGTGGTCACCCGGGAGCAGGTCCTCGCCTACCGCAGGAGAGCGACGGCACTCGATGGGCGCCTTCCCATGGGCGGGGCATCCCTGCGCCGTGCGGCCTGGGCCGGCCTGGCCGACAGCGTGCCCCGAGCCGCGTTGCTCTCCCTCCACGCTCGGGTGAAGGACGTGCGGCCCGACACCTGGGAGCACGAGTCGCTCGTGCAACTGTGGGGTCCCCGGTTCAGCGTCTACGTCGTGGCCGGGATCGACCGGGCGGTGTTCACGCTCGGACGGACCTCCGACCTCGCCGAGCGCCGTGCACTCGGTGAGGACCTGGCCGAGCGGCTCGAGGCGTTCCTGCAGGGCCGACGGCTGCCGGTGGCCGAGGCGGCCCGTGGCATCGGGGTGGGTCACCCGAGCGCCCTACGCTACGCCGCGCCGACCGGCAGGCTCGTGGTGCGGTGGGACGGCGCCCGACAGCCGCTCCTGTGGATGGTGAGCCAACCGGAGATGGGCGTCACCGAGGCCCGCCTGGAACTGGCGCGCCGCTACCTGCACGCGATGGGGCCCGGCACAGTGGAGGGCTTCGGGGCCTGGGCTGGCGTGAAGTCCAGGACGGCGGCCGCGACGCTCGAGGCGCTCCGCCCCGAACTCACGCCCGTGGACACCCCGGTCGGGGAGGCGTGGATCCTCACCGCGGACGAGGCGACGCTGCGCCACCCGGCCGGTGAGCCGGCACCCGTCCGCCTGCTGCCCAGCGGGGACACGTTCTTCCTGCTGCAGGGCGCCGACCGGGAGCTGCTGGTGCCCGAGCCCGACCGGCGGGAGCAGCTGTGGCCTTCCCGCGTCTGGCCCGGCGCGATCCTCATCGACGGCGACGTCGTCGGTGTCTGGCGCCGCGCCCAGCACGTGCTCAACGCCCACCCGTGGACCCGTCTGTCAGCCAGACAGCGGCAGGCTGTCGAGAGCGAGGCGACCGCACTGCCACTGCCCGGCGTAGACCGCGACATCGTCATCCACTGGGCCAACGCCTGACCAGAGCCACCAGCAGGCAACCGGGTGGTGGGCTCCCTCAACGAGCTCGCCAACCTCGCGAACCACCCCGGACCAGATCTCACCGGGCTCACGATGTGGCCATCCACAGTCCCCTCCAGCCCTCTCCACAAGCGTCGTCTCCTGGCCCCACGGGAACGCATGTCGGGCACGTTCACCGGCAAGGCCCGCCTCACCGGGGCCGGCCGTCAGCTTCGACGGCCAATCACTTGACGGGAAGCTGAGCAGTGGGCCGGCTCGCCTGTGTCAGCTCGCGAGTCGACGTGGTCATCCCTCTCGCACAACCACTCGCGCACGGGCGAGGTTCTCGAGGCGGGCGAACGGGGTGGCGGCGTCGGCGTCCACCTGGCCGACGACCTTCACGGTGACGAAGTACGTTCCGGGCTCGTTATACGTGGTGGAGCGGGTGAGGGCGACCGCCTCGCCGTGCGCACCGGCAGCGCGGACTTCGTAGGCGCCGTCGGCATCCAGATCCCACGCGATGTCGACCACCTGTCCCCCACCGGGCGGGACGGCCGCCGTGGCGACCACCTCGACCGGGTCGCCCACGCCGACGTCGGCGCGCTCGCCCCCGTTGACGCTCAGGGTGACGACGGGCTGGACACCGCGGCGCTCCCCGGCGGTGGGAGCGGGGTACACCTGTCCGTCGACGAGGTTGTAGACGGTGGACGCCGCGGGCTCCGCCCCGCGCTCGACCCACGCCGCCACCTGGCGGAGGGCCTCGGTGAGGTGGCCGAGGTAGCTGACCACGCGGGTGGGGTGCTCCGGCGGGACGTCGCCGTGCAGGGCGCGGTCGACGTACCAGAGGCGGACACGGTCGCCCCCGCCGTGCGCCCGGATCTGTCTCAGGTACCAGTCGGCCTGCCAGGGGTAGGCCTCCTTGTCGAGCAGGCACGCGACGACGATCATGCGACCGCGGAAGTCACCCGTGGGGACCGAGCCGGCGGCGCCACGCGTGAGAAGCGGCCCGACGAGGAACGGCCGCTGCGGGAACAGCGGCTCGCCGGTGGCGTCCCGGAACTGGTCCCAGACCGGATAGCCGGCTCCGGCGGGCGGCACCTGGTGCCGGTGGTAGGTCTGCGCGGCGAGGAAGTCGGAGTTGTCGACGCAGACGCCGTCCCCGGCACGGAGCCGGGCAAGCGTGGCGCCGTCGGGCAGGCCCAGGAGGGCGAACTCCCCGCGGACCTCCTCGAGCACGAAGGTGGCGCCCGCGGCATCCCCGCCGGTGACGGCGAGGTCTGCGCCGATGACGTGCCGGTCGAGGGCGTCGGCGAGACGCACGGCCACGGGGGCCTCGACGTCGCCGTGGAAGGCGTTGTCGACGTTGCCCGCGAGCTCGGACGCCGCGTGCGCGCTGAGCAGCCCGAGCTCCACGGCCTCGCGACGACCGACAAGGCCGGCGACGGTGGTCACGTGCCGGACGCGGTCGCGGTGGACCGATGAGGCAGGGTCGGCCCCCTCGTACCCCGGCACGGCCCAGAAGTCGGTGAAGTAGGTGGGATCCATCATCTTGACGGCACCGAAGAGCGCGCGGAAGCCGTGGGGCCCATCGTGGCGTGGTCGAACCACGAGCAAGGCGGGAAGCCCATGCGGGTGACCTCCGTCCACGCGACAGCCTCGTCGGCGTCCAGGAGCGAGAGCGGGTCGACGCCGCCGGGCTCGCAGGCGTCCACGAGCGCATCCAGTTTGCCGCGGAGGACGCGGTGGGCGTGCTGGCGCACGCAGAACACGTTCGGCATGGCCATGGGCGAACCGATGACGTAGGGCACGAAACCGTCCCAGACCCCGACAGTGTTCTCGGCGGCACCGATCGTCCGGAAACCGCCACCGCTGCCGCCGTAGAGGTAGCCATAGGCGCGGTGGTCGCCGTAGTGCTGGGCGGCGATCGTGCGGAAGTACCCGGCCGCGGCGGCGTTCGCGCGGTAGGCACCGAGCGTCGGGTCGGGCACCGACCCCATCCCGTTCCCTCCGCCGTTGGTCTCGACGAACGCGGCCCCGGAGGCGAACGCCATCGCCACCTTGTTCTCCTCGTCGATCACGGTCGACTGCTGGGCGAGGTTCTCGCTGATCGGCACCGGGGTGACGTGCTGGAAGAACCGGCCCTCGTAGGCCTCCACCGGGGGAAGGTAGAAGGAAAAGCGCGTCTCAGTGCCGGTGAAGCCGCCGTGGACGTAGCGGTGCGGCAACGGCAGCTCGCGCGACTCGTCGATGTCGAGGTATGGCTGGGTGAACTCGGGTGCCGTCTCCGGGTTGCTGGGCAGGGCAGCGCCCGGATCCGTGGAGGCCTGGTGCGACATCGTCTGTCCTCTTCTGAGCGGTTTGCGGGGCTGAGTGCTGGTGCGCCGGCTGCGCTGATTCCGGTCACCTCGACGGTCCCGGGTGCGGCCCTGGCCCCAGCAGGGCGCGCCTGCCCTTCGGTCAGGGGGCCACGGCGCCGTCGACAGGCCGGACGACGACGTCGGGCAGATAGCTGCGGCGCGTTCCGACGTCGGTGGTCGTGCCGACGATGGTGAGGCGTGACTCGGCGCGTAGGTCTGCCGAGGACGACCCCACGCCGACCCGCAGCTCGCCGGGCTGCACGACGAAGCGTCCGTCGCGGTCGGTGTAACCCAGCTGGGAGAGCCCGAAGGTGACCTCGACGTCGGCGGCGGCCGCCGGTTCGAGCTCCACGCGGGCGAAGCCGACGAGCTGCTGGGCGGGTCTGGTCACGCCGACCGCCTGAGTGGAGGCGTAGACCTGCACGACCTCGGTACCCGCGCGCGTCCCGCTGTTGGTCACCCGCACGGACACGCTCACGCGGCCGTCCGGCGCGACCAGGGCCGGAGCGGCGCCTATCTCTCCGTAGGTGAAGTCCGTGTAGCTCAGGCCGTGGCCGAAGGGGTACAGCGGCGTGTTGGGGAGGTCGGCGTATCCCTTGAACATGTCGATCGGCTCGCGGCGGTACCCGCTACCGCGCTTCTGCGCCTGGTAGATCGGTACCTGGCCCGTGTGCCGCGGGAGCGTGAACGGCAGTTTGCCCGAGGGTGAGTCCTCGCCGAAGAGCACCCGCGCCAGGGCGCGCGGGCCCTCGGGGCCGGGGTAGTACGCCAGGACAAGTCCGTCGACCAGCGCGTCGAGCTCGGCAAGGCCGTACGGTCGGCCACCGAAGATCACGGCGGCGGTGGGCTTTCCGAGGGCAGCAACCTGGCGCGCCAGCTCGACCTGGTGGGCTGGCAGGTCGATGCTGGCGGAGTCGATCCCCTCTCCTTCGGTCATCTTGCCGGCGAAGGCGCCAGAGCGGCCGCCGAGGGCGAGTATCACCACGTCGGCGTCGGCTGCGGCGCGCACGGCGGCGTACATGTCCTGCGGGTCGGATTCGATCACTCCGGTACCGGCGGCGGCGGTGACCGTGGCGTCGGGGAGCAGCTCGCGGACCGCCTCCGCGAGGCTGACGGCGTCGTAGTCGGTGCGGGCCACGCCGTCGAGGTCGATGCTTGCCAACGCGGTCAGCCGCGCCTCCGCGGCCTTGCGCATGGTGGGCGTCATGTCCCCGAGGGCGCCCTCCATGCCGACCATGGTGGCCTCGCCGGTCGCCATGCCGCGCATCATCTCCAGCGTGGCGGGGTAGGTGTAGTTCGCGAAGAGCACGATCGTCGAGTCGGCGTGGGGCCCGACGACCGCGATGCGACGCGTGGCCGGGTCGAGCGGCAACAGGCCGCCCTCGTTCTTCAGCAGCGTGACGGCCTGGGTGGCGAGCCGGCGGGACACGTCACGGCCCTGCGACGCGAGGGCACGCAGGTCGAGGCCGTCGGTGGTGACGTACGGGTGCTCGAACAGCCCGAGTTCGAACTTGTGGGTGAGCACGCGCACTGTGGCCCGGTCGAGGAGCTCGACGGGGACCCGGCCGGCGTCAACGGCCTCGGCCAACGTCGACCCGAATCCGTAGGCGGCCGGGAACTCGACGTCGAGTCCGGCCTCTAGCGCCAGGGCTCCGGCCTCCTCGGGCGTGCGTGCCACCCCTTGACGCTCGACGAGGTACTGGATGGTCCGGTAGTCCGACCCGACCGTGCCATCGAGGCCGAGCCGTCCCCGCAGCAGGTCCGTCAGGACGGCCTTGGAGAGCCCGACGGGCTCACCATCGATCTCGGAGTAGCTGTTCATGACGCTGCGGAGACCGGCGAGGCGGATGGCCGCCTCGAACGGGGTCGCATAGACGTCGTACAGCTCTCGCGGACCGAAGTGCGTCGCCGCCAGGTTCTGGCCGGCCTCTGTCATGGCGTAGCCGAGGAAGTGCTTGGCCATCGCAAGGACGCCCTCGCGCAGGTCCTCGCCCTGGAGGCCGCCGACGTAGGAGACACCCATGGCGGTGACCAGGAGCACCTCCTCGCCGTAGGTCTCGTGGAAGCGTCCCCAGCGGGCGTCGCGGGCGACGTCGAGCACCGGGGACAGCGCTTGGGTGATCCCCACCGCGCGCGCCTGGCGTCGGATGAGGTCCGCCATCTCGCGGACGAGCTCGGGGTCCCAGCCCGCGGCAAGCGCGATACCTGTTGGGAAGGAGGTGAACCCCTTGCCGGCGATGCCGTTCAGCGCCTCGTTGTGGATGATGGCAGGGATCCCCAGCCGGGTGTTCTCCACCAGGTGCCGCTGGATGGCGTTCGTCATGTGAGCCACCCCGGCGGCGTCGGCGCCGGTGAGCGCGACCCCGCAGATGTGCCCGATGCCGTTGCCGAGCTGGGCGGTGAGCTTGTCGGTGTCCAGCCCGGACGCGCCCACCAGGGCGTGCGGCAGGACGCCGACGAGCTGCTGCGCCTTCTCGGCGACGGTCATCTCGGACAGCAGGTCCCGGGCCCGAGCGGCGGGATCAACGGAGTCGTGGGTGGTGGTCATGGTCGTCCTTCGGGTCGTTGTTGTCGTGTAACGGGCGCGTCGTGGGCCGTCAGCCCACGGCCGAGTCGAGGCTGCCGCGGCGGGCCACGGACCCGAGCCACGCGAGGCTGGGCTTGGGGGTGCGGACGAACGTCTCGCGGTCGACGGCGATCAGCCCGAACGTGGGCTCCCAGTGGCCCCACTCGTAGTTGTCGAGGGCACTCCAGTGCAGGTACCCGCGGACGTCGATTCCGTCGTCCATGGCGGCGAACAAGCCGCGGAGCGCGTCGCGGGTGTAGGTGATGCGTCGGTTGTCGTCCCCGGTGGCTATCCCGTTCTCGGTGACCAGCACCGGCACACCGGTGACCTCGGCAGCGTGCCGCACGGCCATGCCCAAAGCGTCCGGACGGTAGGCGGTGCCGACCTGCGTGTTGTCCGGGTGCGGGGGATAGGGCTCGATGCCACCCGGGCCGACCCACTGGCTGGAGTACGACTGAACGCCGACGAAGTCGTCGTCCCGCGAGGCTTCCAGGTACAGGTCCTCCCAGACCCACTGGAGGTCGCGCAGCATCTCCTCACCGCCGGGGCGGGCGACGAAGGCGCGGTTAGCGACGGTCCACCCGACGGCGGCGTCCGTCCGTTCCCGGACGATGTCGCGGACGGCGGTGTGGGCCTTGACGAACAGTGCGCCGATCCCCGGGTCTGGTGCCGGCAGCGGCGGGCGCGGACCGTCGTCCGTTGTCGGGCTCTGCCACTTCTTCTGTTGCTCGGGGTCCTGCGCCATGCGGGCGAGCATGGTCATCATCGCGAACATGTTCGGCTCGTTCATCGTCGCGACGTAGGGCACCCCGTCGAGGATCGAGGTGGCTGCCTCGACGTATCGGCGGAACCGGTCGATAGCCTTGTCGCCGAGCCATCCCCCGTCCTGAGCGAACCATCGGGGTGACGTGAAGTGGTGCAGTGTCACGACCGGCGTCAGACCGAGGTCGAGTGCCGTCCCGATCATCCGCCGGTAGTAATCGAGCAGGGCACGTGAGATGTGTCCTTCGGACGGCTCGATGCGGGCCCACTCGATCCCGAAGCGGTAGGCGTTGAGGCCTGCGTCGGCCAGCAGACGCATGTCCTCGGGGTACCGGTGGTAGCTGTCGACGGCGTCGCCGCTGCGTTCCATGCCGGCAGCGACCTGCTCGCGCGCCCACCAGTCGCTGTTGACGTTGTTTCCCTCGATCTGGTGCGGCGCAGTGCTCGCACCCCAGAGGAAGCCGTCGGGGAGGGATGTCATGGTGTTGTCTCTCTCTGTGGAAGGGGTCATGGGAGTGGTCAGGGGCCCGGTGTGGAACGGGTCGAGGTTCGAGCGACGTCGGTTGGCGGTGCTCGCCGAGTCGGGATGGTCGCTGGGCATCAGGCCGGTCGCTCGTCGCCGCCCGGCTTTCGGCCGTTCAGGCCGGTCCACCGCCGGCGCAGCGCGTGCGCGGCCGCCTTCGGGCGCCGGTCGCGGGTGAAGATTCCCTTTCGGTTGCCGTCCACCCGGTGGATCCCGTTGGAGGTCTGGAAGTCGGCGAAGTTCCACACCTGCTCGCCAACGAACGCCTCGTTGCGGTCGAACACACGGTGGTTCATCGCCAGGTAGTCCTCCTGGTACTCCTCGGTCCACGGCTGGTCCCACACTGAGTGCAGCCCCGGCATGGCGTCGGCTCCGTATTCGGCCATGATGATCGGCTTTCCGAACCTCTCCACCCACCCGCGCAACTCACCCTCGAGGTATGTTTCTGCCGTGGCCAGATCACCCGTGGCGACGTACCAGCCGTAGTACCGGTTGAGCGACAGGACGTCGAACAGGTCGGCGATGAGGTCGTTCTTGAACGTTGCGAACATCACTGCGGCGTAGGTCACCGGTCGGGTTGGGTCCAGCTCGCGGATGAGGTCGACCAGCGGCTCGAAGTATTCCCGCGCACCCTCCTCGTTCGAGGACGGCTCGTTGGCGATACACCACATGACAACGCTCGGGTGGTTCTTGTCCCGCGCGACGAGCTCGCGGATCGCCGCGGCGTGGGCCGCCTGGGTCTTGTCGTTGAACGTCTCCGGCGAGAACGTGCGCTGGGTGACCCTGCCCGCGAGCCCCCCGGTGACGGCCAGGTTCAGCCCGACAGCGGCAGTCTCGTCGATGACGACGATCCCGTGCCGGTCCGCGAAGTCCATGACCTCTTCGGCATAGGGGTAGTGCGAGGTGCGGAAGGAGTTCGCGCCGATCCAGTCCGTGAGCTGGAAGTCGTGTACGAGGTAGACCGGGTCGTGTCCCTTGCCGCGCACCGGAGTGTCCTCGTGTTTGCCGAAGCCGGTGAAGTAGAACGGCTCGCCGTTGATGAGGAACTTCGTGCCGCGCACCTCCACCGTCCGCACGCCGAAGGGCTGGCTGTAGGAGTCCATGACGTCCTCGCCGTCGAGTACCTCGACGACAAGGTCGTACAGGTAGGCCTTGCCGGGGCGCCAGGGCGTCACGTCGTCGATGCGCAGCGTCCCCCGCGTACCGTCCGCGGTCGCGACCTCGCGGCCCGTGTCGTCCAGTGCCCGCACGCGCACCGGCGCCGAGACGTTGGTGGAGACCGTGTAGTCGACGGTGCCGGTGGCACCGTCGAGCCCGGTCACCACCGTGACGTCCTGCACGTAGGCCGGCGGAGTGCTGTACAGCCAGACCGACCGGGCCAGGCCGGCATAGTTGTAGAAGTCGTGCAGATAGGTCTGCCGGCGGCGCCCGTCGGCCGAGACCGTGATGGTTCCGGGGGGGATCGTCTCGTTGGTGAGCTCGTTGTTCACCCCGATGGTCAGCCGGAACTCCTGCCCCGCGGCGACGACATCGGTTAGGTCGGCCTCGAACGGCGTGTAACCGCCGACGTGCTGGGCGACGAGCCGGTCGTCGACGTAGACCTTCCCCTCATGCGTGGCTGCGTCCACGCGCAGCACCACCCGCTGGCCATCCCATCCGCGCGGGACCCGCACGGTGCGCTGGTACCAGACCCAACCCACGTGGTCGCGGATCGCGCTGTCGGTGAACAGGTCGTTGTAGCTGGCCGGGACCGGAGCCTCCAGCGGGGTGTCGAGGCGGCTCGACCAAGGTGCGTCACCCACCGAGCCGTCAACGCCGAAGCGCCAGAGGCCGTCGAGGTTGATGAGCTCGCGAGTCGGGGTCGGTCGGGGCTTGAGCATCGGGGTGGTCTCCAACTGTTTGTAGGGTCGGTGCAGTGGGTCGGTCATCGGGGCGTGTCGAGCTGCAAGCGCCACTGCCAGGTGTAGGTGCGCTCGGTGAGTCGGTAGGGGTGGCGGGTGTCGGGGCCGAGCAGGGCCGTGCCGACCCCGCGGTGTGCGACATCGAGATGGACCACTGTGGTCCGCCTGGGCTTCAGTGCCCACCAGTGGGTGGCGTCCTCGAGCTCGGTGACGGTGTGCCGGCTCACGCTGACGTGCAGGGCAGAGGCATGGGTGGTGGTGACCGTCCCGGCCGGGCCGGTGATGCTCAGCTGGGTCACGCCCCCCCTCGTGCCGTTCTCCTGGGGGCGGACATAGGGCACTGCGAGCACGTCGATCGGGCTCGACCACGCTCCGAGCAGGGCGGACGCCTGCCGGTCGGGATAGTTCTCCCAGGGTCCGAGGCCGACCCAGTGGGCGTCGTCGAAGCCCTCGACCAGCTCGAGCTCCATGCCGACCCGAAGGCCGTCGGTGGTGCCGTTGGGGAGTTCGACGTGTTCGGAGATGACGTAGTCGTCCTCAGCCACGGCGCGGAGGATCCGCCGGTGGATGATTTCGGGCTCTCCTGACGCTTCCGT
>DBQX01000124.1 GCA_002305415.1 Actinomycetales bacterium UBA1383
GGGCCGGGGGACGGGCGCCGGGGGCCCCGAGGCCGCGGCGCGGGACGTGCGCCACCGGGCGCTCGACGACGCCGCGCGGGACTTCGCGCCCGACGCCGTCGTGCTCCTCGGCCACACGATGGACGACCAGGCCGAGACCGTCCTCCTCGGCCTCGGCCGCGGCTCCGGGGCCCGATCGCTGGCCGGGATGGCGGCGGCGACCGGGCGGCTGCGCCGCCCCTTCCTCCACCTCCGGCGCGCGGACACCCTCGGCGCCTGCGCCGACCTCGGCCTCACGCCGCTGGTGGACCCCACCAACGAGCCGGACGGGACGTGGCGCCGCGCCGACGGCGGTCCCCTCCGGCGCTCCGCCCTGCGCCACGCCGCCCTCCCGGCGCTCGAGGAGGCGCTCGGGCCGGGGGTCGTGCCGGCCCTCGCCCGGACGGCCGACCAGTTGCGCCGCGACGCCGACCTGCTCGACGCCCTCGCGCGCGACGTCCTCGCCGAGGTGACCCGCGCCGGTGACGGGACGAGCCTCTCGCTGGACGCGGCAGGCCTCGAGGCGGCGCACCCGGCGATGCGGAGCAGGGTGGTGCGGGAGGCCATAATGGGACTGGCGGACCGTGGGGTCCGCGGGGCACTCGCGGCGCGCCACATCGCCGCCGTGGAGGCGCTCATCTCCGACTACCACGGGCAGGGCACCGTCCACCTGCCGGGCCGGCTGACGGCCCGGCGGCGGGGGGCGACCCTGGTGATCGCGAAGGAGTGACGGTGGACGCCAGTGACATGGGAGCGGACCTCAAGGAGATCCTGCTCACCGCCGAGCAGATCGATGCGCGGCTCGACGAGCTGGCCGCCCGGATCGACAGGGACTACGCCGGCAAGGACCTCCTCCTCGTGGGCGTGCTCAACGGCGCGGTCATGGCGATGGCGGACCTCGCCCGCAAGCTGCACACGAAGGCACGCATGGACTGGATGGCGGTCTCGTCGTACGGCTCGGGAACCCGCTCCTCCGGGGTGGTCCGGATCCTGAAGGACCTCGGCACCGACATCCACGGGCGCAACGTCCTCATCGTGGAGGACATCATCGACTCCGGGCTCACGCTGTCCTGGCTGGTGGCGAACCTGAGGTCGCGCGGGCCCGCCTCACTGCGGATCGCGACCGTGCTGCGGAAGCCGGACGCCGCGAAGGTCACGGTCGACGTGGACTACGTGGGCTTCGACATCCCCAACGAGTTCGTCGTCGGCTACGGGCTGGACTACGCGGAGGACTACCGCAACCTGCCGTTCATCGGCACGCTGGCGCCCGAGGTGTACGGCGGGGCCTGAGCTCCTTCGCGCTGGCAGCGAACATCACAGGATGTTCCCAGCGTTCTGTTCTACCGTCGAGACACCGTTCCACGCAGTCGAAGGGAAGCCCGCGCCCGATGGACAAGAAGAAGGCCCCGACCCGGGGCCCCCTGGTGTACGTCCTCTTCTTCCTGCTCCTGCTGTGGGGCCTCTACCTCGTCTTCGGCCAGTCGCCGTCCCGGACGATCGACACCTCGGAGGGCCTGGAGCTGCTGCGCGGCGAGACGGTGCAGAAGGTGGAGATCACCGAGGGCCTCCAGCGCGTCACCCTGGACCTGAGCGAGGACTACGTCACCACAGACGACTCGGGTGCCGAGGTCAACATGGGCACCCAGGTGGAGTTCTTCTACGTGCAGCCCCAGGGACAGGAGGTCGTGGACGCCGTCCGGGCCGCGAACCCGCCCGAGGGCTACAACTCCGTGGTCCCGCAGACCTCGTTCCTCACCTCGCTGCTGTCCTTCATGATCCCCCTGTTCATCCTCCTCGCCCTGTTCTGGTGGATGTCCTCCCGCATCCAGGGTGGCGCGGGGATGATGCGCTTCGGCAAGTCCAAGGCCAAGATGGTGAACAAGGAGAACCCGCAGGTCACCTTCGTGGACGTGGCTGGCGTGGACGAGGCGGTCGAGGAGCTGCAGGAGATCCGCGAGTTCCTCTCCGACCCGGGCAAGTTCCAGTCCGTGGGGGCCAAGATCCCCAAGGGCGTGCTGCTGTACGGCCCGCCCGGCACCGGCAAGACCCTCCTCGCCCGCGCCGTCGCCGGCGAGGCGGGCGTGCCGTTCTTCTCGATCTCGGCCTCCGAGTTCGTCGAGATGTTCGTGGGCGTGGGCGCCTCCCGGGTGCGTGACCTGTTCGAGCAGGCCAAGGCCAACGCCCCGGCGATCATCTTCGTGGACGAGATCGACGCCGTCGGCCGCCACCGCGGCGCCGGCCTGGGTGGCGGCCACGACGAGCGCGAGCAGACCCTCAACCAGCTCCTCGTCGAGATGGACGGCTTCGACGTCAACACGAACGTCATCCTCATCGCCGCCACGAACCGTCCCGACGTCCTCGACCCGGCGCTGCTGCGGCCGGGCCGCTTCGACCGGCAGATCGCGGTCGAGGCCCCGGACCTCAACGGGCGCCTGGCCATCCTGAACGTGCACGCCAAGGGCAAGCCCATGGCGAAGTCCGTCGACCTCCGGCTGGTGGCCAAGCGCACCCCCGGCTTCACCGGCGCCGACCTCGCCAACGTGCTCAACGAGGCCGCGCTCCTCACGGCCCGCTCCAACGCCCAGCTCATCGACAACCGGGCCCTGGACGAGGCGATCGACCGCGTGATCGCCGGGCCGCAGAAGCGCACCCGGGTGATGAACGAGAAGGAGAAGAAGATCACCGCCTACCACGAGGGTGGTCACGCGCTCGCCGCCGCGGCGCTGCGCTACACCGACCCCGTGACCAAGGTGACGATCCTGCCCCGCGGCCGCGCGCTCGGCTACACGATGGTGATGCCCACGGAGGACAAGTACTCCACCACCCGCAACGAGCTGCTCGACCAGCTCGCGTACGCGATGGGGGGCCGGGTCGCGGAGGAACTCGTGTTCCACGACCCCACCACCGGCGCCTCGAACGACATCGAGAAGGCCACCGCCATCGCGCGGAAGATGGTCACCCAGTACGGCATGAGCGACCGGATCGGCACGGTGAAGCTCGGCATCTCCGACTCGGAGCCGTTCCTCGGCCGCGACATGGGACACCAGCGCGACTACTCCGAGGAGGTGGCGGGCATCATCGACGACGAGATCCGCCAGCTGCTCGACCAGGCCCACGACGAGGCCTGGGAGATCCTCAGCGAGTACCGCCAGGTGCTCGACGACCTCGTGCTGGCGCTGCTCGAGCGGGAGACCCTCAACGAGAAGGAACTCGCCGTGATCTTCGAGCCCGTGAGGAAGCGCGAGCCGCGTCCCGTGTGGCACTCCAGCCCGAGCCGGCCGGTGTCGGCGATCCCGCCGGTCTCCACGCCCGCGGAGCGCGCGACCGGCACCGCCGGGCAGCTGCCCCAGGACCAGGCGGCCGCGGCGAACGAGGGCGAGTTCGGGACCGGACCCGTGCCGCCGGGCGGCACGATCGGCAGCCCGGTCGGGAGCCGGTGATGACACGGCACTACGACGCGGCGGGCGTCGAGCGGGCCGTGCGCGACCTGCTCGTCGCGATCGGTGAGGACCCCACCCGCGACGGGCTGCTGGGCACCCCGGAGCGGATGGCACGGGCGTACCGCGAGATCTTCGCCGGCCTGTACAGCGAGCCCGCGGACGTGCTGGGTACCGTCTTCGACCTCGGCCACGAGGAACTCATCCTGGTCCGTGACATCCCGCTCTACTCGATGTGCGAGCACCACCTCCTGCCGTTCCATGGCGAGGCGCACGTCGGCTACCTGCCCGGGGAGGGAGGCCACGTCACCGGCCTGTCGAAGGTGGCCCGCCTGGTGGACGGGTTCGCGCGCCGGCCCCAGGTGCAGGAGCGGCTCACGTCCGAGATCGCCGACGCGCTCGTCGAGCGGCTCGGCGCGAAGGGCGTGATCGTGATCATCGAGGCCGAGCACCTGTGCATGTCGATGCGCGGGGTCCGCAAGCCGGGGTCCCGGACGGTCACCTCCGCCGTCCGCGGCCACCTGCGCAATCCCGCCACGCGCGCCGAGGCGATGAGCCTCCTCCTGCCGGGGCGCTGATGGACCTCTTCGACGCGGGACGGACCCTCGTGATGGGCGTGGTGAACGTCACGCCGGACTCGTTCTCCGACGGGGGACGCTGGCTCGCCCCCGAGGCGGCACTCGCGCACGCCCGCCGCCTCATCGACGACGGCGCGGACATCCTCGACGTCGGCGGCGAGTCCACCCGGCCCGGAGCCCGCCGGGTCGACGCCGCGGAGGAGTGCGACCGGATCCTCGGAGTCGTCCGCGAGCTGGCCGCCGAGGGCCACACGGTCTCGGTGGACACCGTGAACGCGGTCACGGCGCATGCCGCCGTCGCCGCGGGCGCGCGCATCATCAACGACGTCTCCGGGTCTCTCGCCGATCCCGACATGCCGCGCGTGATCGCCGAGACCGGCGTGGCCTACGTGGCGCAGCACTGGCGCGGCACGCCCGAGACGATGAACTCGCTGGCCACCTACGGCGACGTCGTCGCCGAGGTCGTCGCCGAGCTGCGCGGGCGTCTCGACACCCTCCAGGAGGCCGGCGTCCGCCACGAGCAGATCATCTGCGACCCTGGGCTCGGGTTCGCGAAGGACGCCGGGCACAACTGGCGGATCCTCGCGCACATCGACGAGTTCGCCGCGCTCGGGCACCCGCTCCTCGTCGGTGCGTCCCGCAAGCGGTTCCTCGCCGGGGTGGTGCCCCCGGCGCTCGCCGCCCAGCCCCTCGAGCGGGACCACGCCACGGCGGCGATCACGGCCCTGCTCGCCCACCACGGCGTGTGGGCCGTACGGGTCCACGAGGTGCGCCCCTCGCGGGACGCCGTCCGGGTGGCGCGGATGGTCCTCGAGAACAGGCGCCCCCGTGAGTGACGTCATCTGGCTCAGTGGCCTCGCCGCCCACGCCCACCACGGCGTGTTCCCGTTCGAGCAGCGCGAGGGGCAGCGGTTCGTCCTCGACGTGGGGTACGAGCTGGACACCCGGCCCGCCGGCCGGGCCGACGACGTCGCCGCGACCGTCTCGTACAGCGACGTGGCGGGCGCGGTGCACGGCGTCCTGACGGGACCGCCGTTCCGGCTCCTCGAGGCGCTCGCGGAGCGGGTGGCCGCCACCGTGCTCGACTTCGCGGGCGTCGCGGGTGTCACGGTCGTCGTGCACAAGCCGCAGGCCCCCCTGCCGGTCAGTGTCGCGGACGTGTCGCTCACGATCCGGCGCACGCCGATCACCGTCGTCCCCGCCGCACCCGTGCGCAGCGTCCTCGCGCTCGGCGGAAACGTCGGTGACGTGCCCGCCACCCTCCGGTCCGCCGTCGCCACGGTGCGCCAGGAGCTGGGGGAGGTCCGCGTGGGGCCGCTCGTGCGGACACCGGCCATGACGCTGCCGGGCTCCGGCCCGCAACCGGACTACTGGAACACCGTCCTCGAGGCCCGCACGCGCCTCTCGGCCTGCGAGGTGCTCGCGCTCGGCCAGCGGCTGGAGGCACGCCACGGGCGACGACGCGACGAACGCTGGGGGCCGCGCACCCTGGACGTGGACCTGGTCGCGCACGGCGCGGTCCGTTCCAGCGACCCCACCCTCCTCCTGCCCCATCCAGGCGCGGTGGACCGCGCCTTCGTGCTGGTCCCGTGGGCCGCGCTGGACCCGGACGCGCTGCTCGAGGGACGTCCGGTGGGGGAGCGGGCGGCCGAGGTGGGGACCGAGGTGCTCGAGCGAGTGGATGCGTGGACCTGATGCGGGTGACGAGCTGGACGACGCTGGCGCTGCTGACGCTGGCGAGCGCCGTCGCGAGCTGGGTGGCCCTCGACGTGGCCGACTCGCTGGGAATCGTCGTGATCGGGTCCCCGTGGTTCACCGCCGGGTTCCTGCTCCTCGCCTCGGGGTGGCTCCTCGTGCGCGGGCGAGGGGTGCGCCGGATGGTCGCGGGCCAGCCCACAAGGATGACACCCCTGCTCGCAGCCCGGGTGGTGAGCCTGGCCAAGGCGTCGTCGCTGACCGGGGGCCTCCTCGCGGGATGGTTCGCCGCCGTGCTCGTACGGGCATCCGCGAACGCCGCCGCCCCCCTGAACCAGGACATCATGGTGGGCGCCGTGGTCGACCTGGCCGCCAGCCTCGGTTTGGTGGTGGTGGGGATGCTGGTGGAACACTGGTGCCACGTCCAGCCACCCGAGGACGACGAGAACACGCCGACCGCCACGCCCGCCTGAGGAGCCGAATGAGCAGTACCCCGCGCCAGGATCCGTTCAGCCCCGGCGGGATCTCCTTCACCCCGGTCTCCCCCTCGCTGATCCCCGTCCGCCTCATCTCCGCGGCCCTGGGACTCCTGCCGCTCCTCCTGGCGGGCGTGGTGCTCGGGCTCGTGGTGCACCGGACGCTGTGGGCGCTCGCGGGCCTGGCGCTCGTGGTCTTCGCCTGGCTGCTGTGGCTGGTGCCGCGCCAGGTGCGTGCGCTCGGGTACGCCGAGGCGGCCGACGACCTGCTGATCCGGCGCGGCATCATGTTCAAGACGATGAGCATCGTGCCGTACGGCCGGATGCAGTTCGTGGACGTCCACCAGGGGCCCCTCGACCGCCTCTTCGGCATCTCGCAGGTGCAGCTCCACACCGCCGCCGCCACCACGGACGCCGTCCTGCCCGGACTGCCCGCCGCGGAGTCGGCACGCCTGCGGGACCGCCTGACTGCCCGTGGCGAGGCGCGGCTGGCGGGGCTGTGAGCGCCGTCCCCCCGCCGGAGGAGCGCCGGCACGCCGTCGCGCCCGAGCCCGTGGCGCCCCCCGAGGACTCGGCCGTCTGGCGCAAGGTCCACCCGGCCACGCCCATGATCAACGCCTGGAAGGTCCTGGGCGTGCTCGTCGCGGTCGTGGCGTTCAACACGCTCGAGGACCTCGGCACGTTGGCCGGGGCGATCGGCACCTTCCCGGTCGTGCAGCTGGTCCTGGGCATCGCCGGCGGCGTCGTCCTCATCCTGGGCATCGCCTTCGCCTACTCCTGGCTCGCCTGGCGGCGCATGCGCTACGCCATCGGCGCGGATGCCGTGTACTTCCACCACGGGATCCTGTTCCGCACGCAGCGGCACGCCCGCCTCAACCGCATCCAGGGCGTGGACATCGTCCGTCCCCTGCTCGGACGGCTGGTCGGGCTCAGCGCCCTCAACATCGAGACAGCGGGCGGCGGCCAGTCGAACATCCGCATCCAGTACCTGAAGGACGAGGAGGCGGAGCGGGTGCGCGCCGAGGTGCTCGCCCGCGCGGCGGGGCTCCGCGCGATGGCGGTGCCCGGCGGCACGGAGTTCGCCCGCGCCCCGGAGCGCGTCATGTACACGCTCCAGGTGCGTGACCAGCTGCTCAGCCTCGCCCTCTCCCCGCTGGCCTTCTTCGCGGTCCTCGGGCTGGTCGCGCTCATCCCCCTGACGATCTTCGCGGACTCCTTCTGGTCGCTGTTCGCGATCCTGCCCGCCGGCCTCGCGTTCGCCGCCGCCCTCTTCGGCCGGTTCGACAACGAGTTCAACTTCACGCTCGCGATCTCCCCGGACGGGCTGCGGCTCCGGCACGGGCTGTTGGCCACGCGCGCCCAGACCATCCCGCCCGGGCGCGTGCAGGCGGTGCAGCTGACCCAGGGCCTGCTGTGGCGGCTGAAGGGGTGGTGGCGTGTCGAAGTCAACGTCGCGGGCTACGGCGCGTCCTCGGGGGACGACGTGAAGATGCCCCGCACCGTGCTCGTCCCGGTGGCGAGCCGCGAGGAGGCGCTGATGGCGCTGTGGCTCGTCCTGCCGGACCTCGGGGCGGACGATCCGGACGCCGTCGTGAACGCCGCGCTCGTCGGCCAGCTCGACGACGCCGGCTTCCTGCACTCGCCACCGACCGCCCGGTGGGTGGACCCGGTGAAGTGGCGCCGCAACGGGCTGTTCATCACGCGCACGGCGCTGCTGATCCGCAACGGGCGCCTCACCCGCCGCCTCAGCGTGGTGCCCCACGAACGCACCCAGTCCCTCGCCATCCAGCAGGGCCCGTGGGAGCGGCGCCTCGGGCTCGCCGACTTCCGGGCCGACTCGGTCCCGGGCCCGGTCAGCACCCGCACCTACCATCTGCCCGCGGACGTGGCCCAGCGCCTGCTGTTCGAGCAGGCGGACCGCGCGAGGGCGGCGCGCGCCAAAGAGGGCCCGGAGGAGTGGATGCGTCGGGTCGGCGTCGCCGCCCCGGCGCCCGAGGCCCCGGAGCCGGGCGAGTGACCGCCCAGCGCCTCGGCGTCGGGATCGTCGGGGCGGGCCGGGTGGGCACCGTCCTCGGCAACGCGCTGCGATCGCTCGGCCACGCCGTCGTCGGCGCCACCGCCGTCTCGGAGGGCTCCCGCGAGCGGGTCGAGCTGCTGCTCCCCGGCGTCCCGGTGCTGACGGTGGACGAGGTGATCCGGCGCTCGGAGGTGGTGTTCGTCACCGTGCCCGACGACGCGATCGCCGAGGTCGTGGGCGGCGCAGCGGCGCTCGGGCTGTGGCAGACCGGCCAGATCGTCATCCACACCTCGGGCGTCCACGGGCTTGAGGTGCTCGAGCCGGCGCGCGCCGCGGGCGCGCTGGTGCTGGCGATCCATCCCGCCATGACGTTCACGGGCACGTCGATCGACCTCGCCCGGCTGACGGGCTGCCCGTTCGCGGTCACCGCGCCCGCCCCGCTCCTGCCGATCGCCCAGGCATTGGTCGTCGAGATGGGGGGCGAGCCGTTCGTCGTCGCCCCGGCCGATCGGGCCGCGTACCACGCCGCGCTGACCCACGGGGCGAACCACCTCGTCACGCTCGTCGCACAGGCGGAGCGGATCCTCGCCGCCACCGGGATCGCCGCGCCGGGGCGCCTGCTCGGGCCGCTGCTCCACGCGGCCCTCGAGGGTGCGCTCGCCGACGGCGAACTGCACCTCACCGGGCCGGTGGTGCGCGGCGACGTCGGCACCATCCGCACGCACCTGGCCGCGCTCGCGGAACTCGGCGGGGAGGCGGACCTCGCCGAGGGCTACCGCGCGATGTGTGCCCTGACGGCGCGACGGGCGGCGGACAATGGGCGGATCAGCGACGCCACCGCGCGCCGGATCATCGACCTCGTGGGAGGAGCGGACGCATGAGGGTGGTGACGACGCGGGCCGCGCTCGCCGAGGGCCTCGCGGATCTGGCCGGCACAAGGGCACTCGTGATGACCATGGGGGCGCTGCACGAGGGGCACCTCACGCTGGTGCGCCGCGCCCGTGACCTCGCCGACCACGTGGTGGTCTCGATCTACGTCAACCCCCTCCAGTTCGGGCCGAACGAGGACTTCGCGTCCTACCCGCGGGATCTCGAGGGTGACCTCGCGCTGCTGGAGCCCGAGGGGGTGGCGCTCGTCCTCGCCCCCACCGACGCCGAGATGTACCCCCGGGAGCCGCTGGTGCGGATCGACCCCGGTCCGGTGGCACGCATCCTCGAGGGCCGGACCCGGCCCGGCCACTTCGCGGGCGTGCTCCAGGTGGTCCACAAGGTGCTCAACCTGACGGCGCCCGACGTGGCGTTGTTCGGGCGCAAGGACGCCCAGCAGCTCGCGCTGGTCACCACGATGGTGGAGGACCTGGACATGGCCGTGCGGATCGTGCCGGTGGACATCGTCCGCGACGACGACGGCGTGGCCCGGTCCTCCCGGAACGCCTACCTGGACGCGGGGGAGCGCGTGCAGGCCCGTGCGCTGTCGCGGGCGCTGTCCGCGGCCGCCGGGGCGGCCGGCGAGGGCCCGGACGCCGCGATGGCGGCCGCCCGGGCGGTGCTCGACGGCGCGGAGGGCGTGCGACTCGACTACCTTGTACTCGTGGATCCCACCACGTTCACGGACCTCGCGCCCGGCGCGGGGACCGGGTTGATGGCCGTGGCCGCCTGGGTCGGCCCCACGCGGCTCATCGACAACGCACTGCTGGACTTCGGAGGCAGGACATGACCTCGCTGCTCCGCCCCATGGTGATCTCGAAGATCCACCGGGCGACCATCACGGACGCGGACCTGCACTACGTCGGATCCATCACCGTCGACACCGACCTCCTCGAGGCCGCGGACCTGCTCCCGGGGCAGCAGGTGGACGTCGTCGACGTGACGAACGGCAACCGCCTCACCACGTACGTGCTGCCGGGCGAGCCGGGGAGCGGCGAGATCTGCATCAACGGTGCCGCCGCGCACCTGGTGCACGCCGGGGACATCGTGATCCTCATGGCCTACGGCCTCATGGGCGACGCGGAGGCGCGCACCTACACCCCGAAGGTGGTGTTCGTGGACGAGAACAACACCCCGATCGACATCAGCGGCGAACCGGGCAGGGTGCCGGACACCGAGGCCGGGCAGGCGCCGAACATGATGCCCTCCGGGCTGCCGTTCCGCTGGTCGTCAGGGCAGGCGCCCCGCCACGCGGGCGAGGTCGACGAGGACGCCTACGGGGTGTGAGCGCGGTGCGGTCCCTGAAATGTGGGACGCGGGGCCGGAGTGCCGTTTGCTGATCCTGTCAGCGGTGGTGGCGAGAATGGCGGGGTGGACAACGAGTTACCGCTGACTTCGCTCTTCTGGGCGAAGAGCAACGCTGGCGGTGTACCCCACTCCCTGGTCGGGCACCTGCGGGACACCGCCGCGGTGGGGGAACTGCTGTGGGACAGGTTTCTCGCGCCGAAGGTGCACAGGCAGCTGAACGATGTCGCTGGTGGGGCCAGGGGGCGGGATCTGCTTGTTGCGCTGTGCGCGCTCCACGATGTGGGTAAGGCGACTCCAGCCTTCCAGATCAAACTCGGTGGGGACAGCCCGGTCCTCGAGCAACTCAGGCGGAGAGGCCTCGCTCTGCCCCTCGCACCTGCGCACTCCATGGCTCATTGGCCGCACCCGAAAGCCTCGGTCGTCATAGCCCGTGCACTCGCGCATCGCCACGGTGTGACCGGCTGCGAATGGGTGTACTCGATGTTGGAGGGCCACCACGGCAGGTACTTGAAGCCACCTGTGAAGCTCAAGGCCGGCGATTTGTCTAACCACGGGGATGTGAGTTGGCAGCGCGCCCAACTGGAACTCGCGGACGCCGTGCTCTCGGGCGCGGGAATCATCCTCGACGGATGGGCACTGCAGCAGCCCACCCGGGGTGTCCAGCTCGCACTCGGCGGGTTGCTCGTCATGGCCGACTGGATAGCCTCGTCGGATCTCTTCCCCGGTGACGGGATGCGGCCGCAGTCGATGGATCGTGCCCGAAGCCGCGCGGAGGCGGCCTGGTCCTCTCTTGGGCTCGTGCGAGGCTGGAATGACGGCGCACCGATCCACGATGCGAGCGAGTTCGAGCGGAGGTTCGGGTTTGGGCCTCGTCCGCTGCAGGAGCTGACCCTGAGGGCGGCGGAAACGATGCCGACACCCTGCTTGTATGTTGTCGAGGCGCCGATGGGCGAGGGGAAGACCGAAGCGGCGCTTGGCGCCGCAGAGATCATCGCCCGGCGTCATGGTCTCAGCGGACTGGTGTTTGCGATGCCCACCCAGGGGACTACTGATGCCATGTATGCCCGCGTGCGCGAGTGGATGGCCAATGTGGATCCCTCCGTTACGGTCTCCTTGCTCCACGGAAAGGCGATGCTGAATGAGGCGTGGGTGAACACGCTATCTCAGCACCGCATGGGCGAGGTCCACGGTGATGAGCACGCCGCGAAGGACGCGTACGGCATGACTGACGAGTTCGGAACCGCCAGAGGTGCCTCGTCGTTGATGGCTTCGTACTGGCTTCTCGGCCGTCACCGAGGTCTGCTTTCACCCGTGGTGGTTGCCACTGTGGACCAGGTGCTGTGGGCGGCGACCCGCACCAAGTTCGTTGCCCTTCGTCATGCGGGGCTGATAGGCCGGGTGGTCGTTATCGACGAGGTTCACTCGTACGACGCCTACATGTCGGTCTTCCTGCACGAGTTGCTGCGCTGGTGTGCGCGGATGGGTACGCCGGTTGTGCTGATGTCGGCAACCCTTGCCTCACCCGTTCGCGCCGGCCTCGTGAGAGCGTGGCGAGAGGGATGTGGATCGGCGGGCGGTGACGCCGCGCAACCGACGGGGTTCCCGTCAGTGCTGGCGATAGATGGAGGGACGACGGTCGGAACGTCGTGCGAACAGTATCGTCAGGACTTGGAGGTCGCGGTCGGTGTCCTACCTTTGGCAGACCCCGACGACATCGACGCGCTTGCCGATTCCGTGGTAGCGGCAACCGAGTCCGGTGGCTGTGCCCTCGTGATCCTCAACGTCGTGGCGCGGGCGCAGGCGGTCTGGCGCAGCCTCGCGGCGAGGGGCCTTGATGCGCTCCTCATTCACGGGTGTCTCACCGCGGCGGAGCGAGCGCGTCGAACGGAGGCTGCGCTCGCGAAGCTTGGAAAAGACGGTGAAAGGCCCGACCGTTTTGTCGTGGTGGCCACTCAAATAGCCGAACAGAGCTTCGACATAGACGCGGACATCCTGTTCACCGACATTGCGCCAATGGACCTCCTCATCCAGCGAATCGGGCGCGTGCATCGACATGACCGGCCCGCCGAAGCTCGTCCCGCCGCGCTGCGGAACCCGCGCGTCGTCGTCACCGGAGTGGCACAGGGTGGCGCGCTGCCGCGTTGGCCGCGTTCGTTCACTCATGTCTACGGGGACTGGGCGCTGTTGGCGACAAGTGCCGAGTTGCTACGGCCGACGACGTGGACGATCCCTTCCGCCGTGCCGGCCCTGGTCGAGGGTGCGTACTCCGCAGAGTGGCTTGGTCCGCCTGCCTGGTCTGCAGCAGTCAAGAGCGCACGGGAGATGGAGGAGCGCGAACGCACGACTCGACAGGAGTACGCGGCACAGTGGCGTCTCGACGCCGACCCCTTGACGGAGGCGACGACGCTGGTCAACCTTCACGTCCAAAGCACGGATGCCAGCGAAGACACTCGGACGGTGGTACGCGACGGCGACGATACGGTCGAGGTGTCCCTCATCGTCGCGGAAGCGGGTGGTCTCCGCACACTCGCCGGTATCCCGCTCGGGGAGCACGGTGAGCGTGCCGCGGACCCGGCTATCGCGCGAGTCGTGCTGGGCGATTCGGTGCGAATTCGCTGGTTCGACGGGCTGGAAACCGTCGGACCTCATCCGCAGTGGATCGGCTTGCCTCTGCTTGGATACCAGCCCGTCCTGACGTTGGACGTAAGTGGCGCTGCACAAGTGGGCTCCCGGCTTCTGCACTACGACCAGGCATTGGGGCTGTCGATCGAATGAACGAACGACAGCCCCACCTCCCCGCGGTGACGGGGACAACGCGACTCTTCCCACCTACAAGGGATGACCACCGCGCAGCGGTGACGCACGCCCAATCTAGTCGCGCGTTCCTGGCGATGCGACCGAGTGAGCGTGCTATGGTCTCCCACGCACAATTTGAGAAATTGGAGAGGGTAGTTATGCCGCCACGCTACGACCTGGTTGAGCAACCCTGTGTTCCGATCGTGAGACACAACGGATCTGAGTCTGCCGTCGTGTCCCTTCGGACCGCCCTGACGGAAGCGGTGAACTTCGTTGGGCTCGCGCCGGACAACGCGCTCGCGGCAGTGGTGCTGGTGCGATTGCTCTCAGCCATCGTGCTGGCCAGCGATCCGTCGATCAGGGGCAGGGAGGACATCGAACGACTTTGGTCGATGGGATCGTTCGACATCGAGGCGTTGGAACGCTACTTCGCGGATCGGCCCGACTCGTTCGAACTCTTCGGGCAAGATCGCCCCTTCTATCAGGTGGCGGGCCTGAAGCCGCTGAGCGGGGAGCCGAAGCCAGCCTCGGCGCTCCGGTTGAGTGTCGCGACTGGCAACAACGTCCCGCTGTTCAGCACCCTCACGGAAGCAGATGCCGTCAGGCTGTCGCCCGCCGAGGCATTCCTGGGTCTGCTGGCAGTGCAGGGTTACGACACCGCCGCGATCAAGACCGGCGTGGTTGGCGACCCGGCGGCGAAAGCTGGAAAGACCACCGGCAATCCGACGGGGAACCTCGGGCAACTCGGAGCGGTGCTCCCGCTGGGACAGAACCTGTTCCACACCCTGCTGCTCAATCTCCCGCTCGTGTCCCGCAAGGAAGATGATCTACCTGCTTGGGATCGTGTCCTCACTCCCGCCTGGGAGATCCGTCAACCACGAGGCACACTCGACCTGCTGACGTGGCAGTCGCGACGAGTGCGCCTGATTCCCGACGATGACGGCTACGTTGTTGGGGCGGTGATCGGCGCGGGCGACCGTATGCACTTCACTCCTCCGGAGCTTGAGCCGCACACCTGCTGGAGAGACACGAAGACCGGAGACGTCGCCAGGCGTCCTGTGCGGTGGTCACCGGGGCAGGCGGCGTGGCGCGGTCTCGATTCGCTCCTCGCACTCGAGCACGCCGGCGACGTGGACACCGCGATGGTCATTCGGCAGTTGGAGGACGTCACCGACTGGCTGGACGAGTCCTACCCGCTCTCCGTCCTGTGTGTCGGCGTCCAGTACGGAAACCAATCTGCTGTGATCGAGGATGTCTTCATCGATCGCATTCCGATGCCTGTCGCCGCGCTCCGCGCGCGCGATCCGAGCATCCGGACGGCACTCACGGAGGTCGTCCTCTCGGCAGAGAAGGTGAGACAAGCGCTCAACGGACTGTCAGACAACATCCGGCAGGCACAAGGGGGTGAGAGGCTCCCATGGGACAAGGGCTCTCACCCCGGTACCCACGCGATGATGCAGTTCACGGCTCCGACCACTGAGCTGCTGATTGACCTTCAATGCGCACCCGGACGACTCGCTGACCGCGTTGTCGCATGGGAGAGAGCGGCGAGCGTGATCTCGTGGACGGTCGCCGATGGGCTTCTCGACCAGGCGTCACCGGGGGCATTCCGGGGGCACGAGATCACCGTCGGCGGCAAGGAGCGAACCATCAGGCTCGCCGACGCCGAGGCGTGGTTCCGTGCGGCACTGGCGAAGGCTCTTCCCCGCATTTCCGCTGAGCAGAGACCACAAAGGAGGACCTCATGAGCCGACCCTTCCTCTGGGAGGCGTTTATCGAGGGTGACCGGTTCACCGAGCGTTTCGAACGTGAGGCGCACGCACTCCCGGCAATACGCCGCGGAGTCAACGCCCTACCTGGTGAGGTCCCGGGGATGTGGCCTTACTACGTCAAGCTCAACGAGAACGGATTTGTAACCCGCGATCTCCAAGCGGAGCACGTCTGCTTGGTCACCTATGCGTTCCACCAGCAGAGCGAGCGCTATCCCGTGCATCGCGCGGGTGTGGGGCTGGGACAGGCGCTGCGCGAACTTCGGGCATCGGACAAGTTCAGTCAGGACGCGATTGACGCGCATGTCGCTCGCCTCGCCACGGCGGACCAGATCAACGAGACCGCCCACCACCTCCGAGCACTAACTCACCGCATGAAAGCCAGCAAGAAGGCCATTGTGTTCGACTACACGCGCCTCTTCTTCGATCTGGTCGGCCTGCAAGACGAGCAGACGGCCGGTAGGGTCCGCCGCCGCTGGGGCGCCGCCTACTTCAGCACAAGCGACACACAAGGGAGTGAATCATGAGAAAGAACATCTACGTGGACATCCACCTTCTGCAGGATGTCCCACCCGCCAACCTGAATCGCGACGACACGGGCTCTCCCAAGAGCGCCCGATACGGGGGAGTGGACCGCCTACGAGTCTCTTCCCAGGCGTGGAAGCGGGCGACACGCAAGCACTTTGAAGAGCGGATGGATCCCCAAATGCTGGGAATCAGGACCCGGCGGGTGAGGGAGATTCTCACCGATGCACTGGTGGCTGGCGACGTCCCGGCTGACGTTGCGAAGGAGATAGTGACCGAACTCCTTTCACAGATCAAGCTCACCGCCGGAAAGAAGGAGAGTGAATCCGCCTACCTGCTCTTCTTCTCCCGACCCCAGATCGCGCTGCTCGTCGACGAGGTGACTGCTCGCCGCGAACAGTGGGCTGATCCAAAGTCTCTTGCCAGCGAGATCGATATGCCGCGGATTCTCGGGCGCGGCCACTCCCTCGATGTCGCACTGTTCGGCCGGATGGTGGCGGATCTGGCAGAGATCAACGTCGACGCAGCGGCCCAGGTGAGCCATGCCCTTGCCACGCATGCCGCGCCGACGCAGTTCGATTACTTCACCGCGGTGGACGACGCGCAGCAACGCGACGAGTCTGGAGCCGGAATGATCGGGACGGTCGAGTTCAATTCGGCCACGCTCTACCGATTCGCCACTGTGAATGTGCCGGCACTAATTGAGAACATGGATGACGAAGCCGCCGCGATCGCGGGTCTGGAACAGTTCGTGCGATCCTTCGTGTCTTCCATGCCGTCCGGCAAGCAGAACACTTTTGCTGCCCACACGCGTCCAGGGCTGGTGCTTGTCGCCGTGCGCAGCGATCAGCCCGTCAACTACATGAGTGCGTTCGAGAAGCCGGTCCAAGCGGGACAGACGGGGTACATGCTCGCTTCGGTCAAGGCCCTCTCCTCCTTCGTTACGGGCGAAGGCGCCAGGTGGGGCGACGTACCGATGTTCACCGCCCTCTCCTGCGCGACTGGGCTGGCTGACGCGGCTGTCGAACTTGGCACGTCGTCCTCCTTCGAGGAGGTCGTGCAAGGGATGTGTGCCGCCGTCGGGGAAGCGCTTCGTCATGGCTGACGGTGCCGCACTCGTTCTGAGACTCGCCGGGCCGCTGCAGTCTTGGGCAACCTCGTCGCAGTTCAACCGCCGTGGCACCGATGACCGACCGTCAAAAGCGGGTGTCATCGGGCTCCTGGCAGCGGCCGAAGGAAGACGTCGCGGCGACCCGATCGCCGACCTGCTCGGTCTGCGTCTTGCCGTCAGAGTGGATCAACCAGGCAGCCTCTTGCGTGACTACCACACGGTCTCGACCCTCGATGGCAGCCCACTTCTGTCCGCGAAGGTGAACAGCAAGGGCCGACAAGTGACCACATCGCCGAGGAAGCACACCCATGTCACGGTCAGGTACTACCTCCAGGACGCCGTGTTCGTCGGATTGATGCAGGGCGAACGTGAACTCCTGCTGGGTCTCTCAGAGAGTCTGCGTCGTCCGCGGTTCCCGTTGGCACTGGGACGGCGCAGTTGCGTCCCGACGCAACCGCTAGTGCTTGCCTCCCCGTCGGGCGACTGGGTCTGGGAGGGTGAGCTTGACGATCTCCTGTCCTCGGTTCCTTGGCAGGCAGGCGAGGCCGCCCGAACGAAGCGCGGGCTCGGACCCTTCGTTCGCGTCGCAGCAACGATCGACGATCCTGGGGGCAACGATCTCGTCGCGGACGTTCCGATCACGTTTGCTCCGCGAGAGCGGGGTATGACGACTCGTCGGGTGCGTCACCGGTGGGTGGAGTTGCGAACAGGGAGCCAATCAGAGACTGCAGAGCCGCCGGCGCATGATCCCTTTGCGCTCCTGGGATGGTGAGGAAGAGATGGTGTTTCTGTGCAGCGTTCCCCTGAATCCTCTGCGGCGCGGGACGCAATCCTTACTGCAGAACCCACATCGGATGCATGCCGCCGTCGAGGGGGTGCTGCCTCCGAACCGGTCCGGCCGGCTCCTCTGGCGGGTCGAACGGAGTGGACCCAATTGTGAGCTACTTGTGATGAGCCCCGACCTGCCGACGCTCGATCACATCGTCGAGCAGGCAGGTTGGCCCGGTAATGACTTAGGTGCACCGCGACTTGCCGACATGGCGCCCGTACTCGGACAGATCGCCCTGGGCCGCCAGTACGGCTTCCGTGTCACCCTGAACCCAACGTCGACAACACGAACGCCCGACAGGGCAACTGGGGGTCAACAACGGAAACTGGCGGCTGCAAAGTCGGTGCGAGTGGGACACCGGACGCTGGCACACCAGCTGGACTGGTTCTTGGGGCGGACGTTGGGTGATGACACGACGTGGGGTTTCTCCGTGGGTTCCAGCCCGGCGGACGCCAACGTGTACATCGATCGGCGTGAGCATCTGCAGTTCACGAAGTCGCGCGGCGGTCCGCTCCTGAGCTTGGACGTTGCAACGTTCCAAGGGGTCTTGACCGTCACCGACGCGGAGTTGTTTCGCGGTTCACTGCTGCAAGGCCTCGGGCGGGCCAAGGCCTACGGGTGCGGTCTTCTCACACTCGCTCCTCCAAGGATGAGCGATGTGGTGGAAGGCTGAAGCCGCTGATCTGCACCGGGTGCAGGACCGAGTGAGCACCATCTATGTCGAACGTTGCCACGTCGATCGAGACGAGAACGCGGTCGTGTTTGTGAACCGCGAGCGAACCGTGCGGCTTCCTGCCGCACTCATCGGCGCAGTGCTGATCGGCCCAGGTACGAGGGTGACTCACGCCGCGGTATCCCTGCTCGCAGATTCCGGATCCTCCGTGTGTTGGGTCGGTGAGCACGGTGTTCGCATGTATGCATGCGGACTGGGCCCCAGCCGAGGTGCGCAGGTGATTCAGCGCCAAGCCCGCCTCGTGTCTGATGCGCACGAGCGCCTGCGTGTGGCGCGCGAGATGTACTCGATGCGGTTCCCCGACGACGACGTTTCGGGGGCTACGATGCAACAACTTCGCGGGCGGGAGGGCGCGCGAATCAAGAGGTTGTACCGCCAGAATTCCGATCGAACTGGCGTGACCTGGCGGAGCCGCGAGTATCGGCCTGGCGACGCCTTCGCCGCGGGTGACGACGTGAACCGTGTGCTGTCGGCAGCCAACGCCGCGCTTTACGGCGCATGCCACGCCGCAGTCGTTGGCGTAGGGGCGAGTGCGGCGCTCGGCTTCGTCCATGTTGGGTCGGCCATTTCATTTGTGCTTGATATCGCCGACCTTTACAAGGCCGAATACACAATTCCACTCGCCTTTGACCTCGTTGCGAGCGGGCGCACGGAGGAGGCGGACGCAAGGTTTGAGCTTCGCAACCGTTTCGCCAAGGGGCACTTCATGCCTCGCGTGGTGCGAGACGTGCTCAGGCTGATCATGGGTGAAGAAGGCACGTCCGCTGAAGCCGATGACCACAAGCTGTGGGACGAGGTCTTGGGGAGTGTGGAGGGGGGAGTCAACTGGAGCCTCGAGGAATGGCGGAGCCGAACCGAGTACTTCGTGATCAGTGGCCCTGAACTCGATCCTAACGACGCGGCTTTCTGATGGTCGTCGTCGTTCTCGTTTCCGCGGCCCCAGGGCTCCGCGGTCATCTCACGCGATGGATGGTGGAAGTCCAGGCCGGCGTGTTCGTTGGCAATCCATCGGTCAGAGTCCGCGACAGATTCTGGGTTACGCTCTCGGACCGTATTGGCGACGGCCAAGCGGTAATGATCGAACCCTCGAATAACGAGCAAGGTTGGACGGTCCGGACTGCAGGTCGTGATAGGTGGTCCCCTGTAGACTTCGATGGACTGATGCTGGTTGCCCGAAACCGTCAGCGTTCGTCCTGATCAACAAGTGTCGTCCCCGCGCGAGCGGGGGTCATCCGTAGGCGTGGGCGGCCGGGTCGGTGTCGGCGAGGTCGTCCCCGCGCGAGCGGGGGTCATCCGAAGGCTCGCACTGTGCGCATGACCGAGGCGCAGTCGTCCCCGCGCGAGCGGGGGTCATCCTTGATGCGGGAGCGTCCCGCCCCACTCCTCGACGGTCGTCCCCGCGCGAGCGGGGGTCATCCGGCCATGATGGACGACCCAGAGGTCGCCGAGCAGTCGTCCCCGCGCGAGCGGGGGTCATCCCAAGACCGACCGGACCACCGCCGGCCTCCTTGTGTCGTCCCCGCGCGAGCGGGGGTCATCCCACCACCACCCACCGCCCCCATGACGCGCGAAGGTCGTCCCCGCGCGAGCGGGGGTCATCCTCGATACTGCCGCGTAAGACACCTTGCGCGAGCGTCGTCCCCGCGCGAGCGGGGGTCATCCCCCGTCCGACATCATGGACATCCTGTGGGGGTGGTCGTCCCCGCGCGAGCGGGGGTCATCCGGAGAACGCCACCATTGTCGGGCGGATCGCCGTGTCGTCCCCGCGCGAGCGGGGTGTCGCTTGCCAGCGTGATGG
>DBQX01000018.1 GCA_002305415.1 Actinomycetales bacterium UBA1383
GCCGGAGTCGTCCACCACGATGTCGGCGTCGGAGCCGCGGCCGATCACGGTGACCGGGCCGGTGAGGAGGTAGCGCTGCCCGTCGATGTCGATGATGGGGTGCCGCTCGGAGGGCGTGTCCGTGGTCGCCGGGGCGACGTTGCCGCGCCGCGTGGACGACGTCACCGAGAACGTGCCGGTGGTGAGGGTCTCATCGGTCTCGAAGTCCACCGACACCGGGCCCACGAAGTTGTAGCGCTGGGAGGTGGCGTGCTCGGTGGCCGCGGCCTCGATCTCGGCGGCCAGGGCGTCCGCGCCCCACTGGTCGATGTGCTCCTTGTCCGAGGGGGAGAGCGTCACCGTGAACTGGTTCGGGACGACTGTGCGGCCACGGGCGACGGCGACCGCACGGTCGTCCATGTCCTTGCGGATCGCGGACGCGATCTCGACCGGCTTGACCTCCGACTTGAACGCCTTCGAGAACGCGCTGTTGACCGCCTTCTCGACGGAGCGCTCGAACTTGTCGAGGAAACCCATGCGGTCCTCCTGTTCGTCCATCCAGCCGCGGGCGGGGGGCGTGGCCCGTGGTAATGGTATCCACGATGCACCAGCCGTGGTGGCGTGCGGGGCCGGACACCCCCACCTGCCGCGAGACGCGCCGAACCCCGGTGGACACCAGTCCCGCCGGGGTTCGCACAGGAGGAATGGATGGATGGAACTCCATCCCCCGGTGCGCAAGGGGGGAGTTGAACCCCCACGCCCTCACGGGCACACGGACCTGAACCGTGCGCGTCTGCCTATTCCGCCACTTGCGCAATCCGCTCGCCAATCCGGTCTCAACACTCGCGAACTGGAAAGCGGGCGACTGGAAATGTACCACGACCGGCCCGCCCGCTCCCAATCGGCGGGACCCGGGAGCCTCAGAGCAGCACGATCACGATCGCGCTGACGGCGATGATCCCGAGGAACACGAGCCACGGCGTCGCGCGGCTCCAGGGCTGGACGATCTCCGTCCGGTCCTCCGGCGTCGGCGGCGGCAGCTCCACCCGGTCCGCGGGCGAAGGCGGGGGCAGCCGGTGGCTGCCGGACTGCCGGGGGTGCTCCTGGCCGCTCATCGGCGATCCCCCGGTCCCGGGCGGGTCGCGGGCGGCGGTGGCCACGGCGTCGACCCGGGCTGCTGCCAGGAGCCGGGCGGCGGCGGCCATCCCTGGCCGGGCAGCGGGATGCCGCCCGCGGGAGTGGGCCGGCCCTGGCGCTCGCGTTCGGCCTGCCGCTCCTTCTCGGCGCGCGCGGCCGCGATCTCCTCCTCGCGCTGGCGGTGGAAGTGGTCCGCGACGAGCTTGACCTCCTCCATGCGCATGCCGTGGAAGCGGTCCGCGATGGTCACGCCGAACTGCTCGCCGTGCCGGGCGATGGAGTCGCGAGCCCGCAGGAGCCGCACGAGCGCGGCGTCGACGCTGCCACCAGCGGCGTTCCGGATCGCGTTCTCCGCCTCCGCGTTGTAGACGTGCAGGGCCAGGTCGGCGAACGCGGTGACCCAGGCGCGGTTCTTCGCGGCGGCGCCCCGCGGGGCCGCGACGACGGCCGAGCCACCCCGGATGGCCTCCACGATGTGGCGGCGCAGGTCGTCCAGCTGGTCCGCTAGGGTGGTGGACTCCTCGGCGGGGTGGAAGTAGTCGTAGAGCCCGGTGTCCTGCACCTTGATGCGCTCGCCGAGGTCGAGGAGTTCCGCTCGCGCGGCGGCGATCTGTCCGGTGAGGGTGGCGGACTCGGCGCGGCGCGCCTCGGCCTCCGCGGCCGCGCGGCGCTCCTCCTCCACCGCGCGGTCCCGTGCCCGCGCCAGCTCCTCGGTGGCGCGCCGGGCCTCCTGCTGGGCGGCCTGGAGCTGGGCGAGCTCGTCGCGGTGGCGCTGGGCCTCCGCGATCGCCTGCGTCTCCGCCTCCTGGAGTTCCGCGGTACGGGTGGCGATGCGCGCCTCCTCCTCCTCGAGGGCGGTGCGCCGCTGCCGCATGTCGGCCTCGGCCCGCTCGATCGTGGCCAGGCGCTCTGCGACCTCGGCGTCCACCGCGGCGCGGCGCTCGGTGAGCTCGGCGTCCACGGTGGCGACGCGTTCGGTGAGCTCGGCGTCCAGGGCCGCTCGGCGCTCGTCGATCTCCGCCGCGAGCGCGGCGCGACTGTCGGCGGCGTCCTTCTCCGCGGCGGCGCGCACGCGGGCGGCCTCGTCCCGCGCCGTCCCGCGCAGTTCCGTGAGCTCGGCGTCCGTCGTCTGGCGCAGCGTGGCGATCTCGGTGTCGGCGTCACGGCGGAGCGTGGCGACATCGTCGTCGGCGGTCGCGCGGAGGCGCGCGATCTCGGCGAGCGCGGCCGCGCGCAGGCTGGCGAGTTCCGTCTCGAGCGCGGCCCGGTCGGCCGCGAGGGTGGACCGGTCCTGCTCGAGGGCGTGGCGAGCCTGGTCCAGGGCGGTGCGGTCGGCGTCGAGGGCGGCGCGCTGGGCGGCGAGCTCCTTCTCGGCGGCGGCGCGGCGGTTCGCGATCTCCGTCTCCGCGGCCGACAGTACCTTCTCCGCGTCCGCGCGCGCGGCGGCCAGTTCCTCCGCGGCCTGGGTCCGGGCGGCGGCCAGTTCCTCCGCGGCCTGGGTCCGGGCGGCGGCCAGGGCCTCCGCGGCCTCGCGCTCCGCCACGGCGCGGCGCTCCGCGGCCTCGCGTTCGGCGTCCTGCCGCAGCCGTTGCGTGGCGGACTGGGCCTCCGTGAGCAGGCGGGCATTCTCGGCGTCGCCATCGGCCCGGAGGGCGGCGACATCCGCGAGGGTCTCGTTCCGGAGCGTGATGAGCTCCTGCTCGAGCGTGGCGCGGCGCTGGGCGGCCTCGCGGTCGAGCTGTTCGTAGCGGGACGCGATCTGGTCGTCCAGCTCGGCGAGCCGGGCCGTCACCTCCTGCTCGAGCTCACCGCGCCGGGTCTGGGCCTCGTGCTCGGCGTCGGCGTGGATCCGGTGGATCTCCGCCATGGCGGACTCGCGGGCGCGGGCCAGCTCGCGGTCGAGCTCTGCCTGCCGTTCGCGCGCCGTCCGCTGTGCCTCCTCGTCCGCGGCGGTGAGGAGGGCGCGTCGTTCGGCCGCGAGCTCCGCGCGGACCTCGGCGACGACGGCGTCCCGCGACACCGCGGGGGTGGCGACCGGGACCGTGGCGACCGGGACCGTGGCGACCGGGGCCGGATCGGCCGCGGGGTGCTCCCGCACCGAGGGCCACGCCGGTGAGCGGACGGGGGCGGCGTCGTCGAGGAACGCGGTGGGCGACGCCGGCGCCGCGCCCTCCTCGCGCAACGACCGCCTCCGGGCGCGCGAGATCGGCACGCGCCGGTCCGTCCATTCCCGGCCGTCCCACTTGCGCAGGAAATGCGCGTTCTCGGGGTCCGGGTACCAGCCGCTCGGGACGCCGTTCTGTGCGTCGGACACATTTCCTCCCATGGTTCCCTGCTGGCACCCACTCTATCGCCCGCCGTGCGGGCCCGGCCGGGGGTGCCGGAAGGCGGAGAGCGGGCTGGCTCACACCCCGGGGCGTTACGGTGGGGGCATGAGTGCACCCAGCGTGACCGCGTGCCCCTCCTGTGGCACCCGCAACCGCGTGCCGGCGGCGGCCGCCGGCACCCCGAAGTGCGCGAAGTGCAGGGCGGCCCTCCCGTGGGTGGTGGCGGCGTCCGACGACGACTTCGACGCCGTCGTGAACGCACGCGTGCCGGTGCTGGTCGACCTGTGGGCGCCGTGGTGCGGGCCGTGCCGGACGATCTCGCCCCTGCTCGAGAAGGTGGCCCGGGAGCGGGCCGGCAGCCTGAAGCTCGTGAAGGTGAACGTGGACAACTCCCCGCGCACCGCGTCGCGCTTCAACGCCCGCAGCATCCCGACCATGCTGATGATGAAGAGCGGGCGGGAGGTCTCCCGGCTCGTCGGGGCGGTGCCCAAGGCGCAGCTCGACAGCTGGGTGGCCGGCAACACCCGCTGAGCCGCACCCGCGCGGTGCGCGGGCCGCTCAGGTGCCGGGAACCACGAGCACCGGGACGGCCGCGAACTCCAGGACGCGCAGCGTGTGGCTGCCGAGCGAGGGGATGGCGTGACCGGGCCGGTCCACCCGGGCCATGACGATCATGCTCGCCCCGACCTCCCGGGCCTCCGCGAGGATCTCCGCCGCCACCCGGCCGTGCCGTCGCACGCTGGTCACTGGCACGCCGGCGGAGCGGCAGAGGGCGGTCACGTGCCGCAGGACGGCGTCGGCGCCCGCCTCGCGGCGCGACGTGGCCCGGTCGAGGTCACCCATCCGCCGGCCGAGGTCGCCGTCGGGGATGACCGTGAGGACGTGCAACCGGGCGCCGAGGCGCCGGGCTTGTTCGATCGCCGCCTCCGCCGCGGTGAACGCGGCCGGCGAGTCGCTCACGGCCACGAGGATCGTGTCAGTCATCGTCGCTCCCGTTCCATGTTCTCCGCGGCCCAGTGCACCCGCAGCGTCTCCTCCAGGTCCTGTTCCTCCAGGACGCGCCGCACGGTGGCGAGCTCCTCCTCGAGCCGCGGGATCCACCGGTCCTCCACCGCGTGCTGGCGCCTGCGCGTGGCGGCGAGCTCCGCCGTGACCAGCCGGACCGCCCGCTCCGCCGCCGCGACGGCGACGCCGCGCGCCAGCGCCTCGCGGTGGGCCCTCACGGCGAGCGCCAGCGCCGAACTCCCGCCTGACGGCGGCCCGTCCGGCACCGCGCAGGAGGCGTGGGCGGGGTAGGACACGCCCATCGTGACGTCCCATCGCACCTCCACCGTGGCCGCGACGGCGGGGCGCGCCTCCGCCAGGGCGGCCGTCCCGTCGAGCGCCACGGCCCGCTCGAGCCAGGTGGCGGCCGCATGCGCGGCCTCCTCCCACTGCTCCCGCGCGGCCGCGGCGTGCAGGTGGAGCCGGTCCAGCTCATCCGCCATGATGCGCTGCTTGCGGTCCAGCAGTTCAGCGCCGTGCCGGGCCAGGGCGAGGCGTCGCTCGAGCCGGAGCCTGCCCACACGTCCGGTCATGGTGTCACCTCCGCGGGCGGGTCGGGCTCGGGCAGGTAGCGTTCGAGCAGCTCCAGCGGCACCATGGTCAGCTCCTGCCGCGGCAGGGTGGCCAGCGCCCGCCACGCCCGGCCGAGCGTCTCGTCGAGGGAGCGCTCCTCGTCGCGCCCCTGGTTGAGCAGCTCCTGTTCCAGGCGATCGCGGTAGGCGATGTAGCTGCGGTCCGTCTCCCCGATCGCATCCCTCCCCACCAGCTCGGCGAGCTCCACCGCCTGGCGGGCACGGGCGAGCGCGGCCAGGACCTGGGCGGCCAGGTACCGGTGGTCCTCCCGGGTGCGCCCGGGTCCGGTGCCGCTCCGCATCAGCCGGGACAGGGACGAGAGCCCGTCCACCGGCGGGTAGATCCCGCGGGCGTGCACGTCCGGCGACAGCACCACCTGGCCCTCCGTGATGTAGCCCGTGAGGTCGGGCACGGGGTGGGTGATGTCGCCGGCGGGCATCGTCAGCACGGGGACCACCGTGAGGGATCCCTCCCGCCCGCGCACCTTCCCGCACCGTTCGTACAGGCTGGCCAGGTCGCTGTAGAGGTAGCCGGGGTAGCCCCGCCGCGCGGGGATCTCGCGCCGGGCGGCGGACACCTCGCGGAGCGCCTCGGCGTAGCTCGTCATGTCGGACATGATCACGAGCACGTCGGCGCCTTCCGTGAAGGCCAGGTGCTCGGCCACGGTCAGGGCGATCCGTGGGGTGAGGATCCGCTCGATCACCGGGTCGTCGGCGGCGTTCAGGAGGAGCACGAGCTCGCCGGCCGCCGAACGCTCCTCGAGGCGGTCCCGCACGAAGGCGATGTCCGCGTGGGTCAGTCCCATCGCGGCGAAGACCACGCGGAACGCCCCGCCGGCCGCTTGCGACTGGGCCGCGATCTGCGTCGCGAGGGCGAGGTGGGGCAGGCCCGCCACCGAGAAGATCGGCAGCTTCTGCCCGCGCACCAGGGTGGTGAGCGCGTCGATCACGGAGATGCCCGTGATGACCGGTTCCTTCGGGGGTTCCCGGTGCACCGGGTTCATGGGCCAGCCACTGACCGGCATGGGCGTGCCCGTGACCGGTGGACCGCCGTCGAGAGGCTCCCCCCGCCCGTTGCACACCCGTCCGAGCCAGCCGGCGCCGACGGGAACGTGCAGCGGACGGCCGTCGAAACGCACGCCCACCGCACCGCGGGCCATCCCGTGGGTGCCCTCGAGCACCTGGAGCGTCACGACGTCGTGGTCCACCTCGAGGACGAGTCCGTGGCGCTCCTCGCCGGGCAGCTCGATGGTCGCGAACTCGTCCCAGCCCACCCCGGCGACGTCTCCCACCACGAGGAGCGGACCGCGCAGCTCCCGGGTGTCGGTGAAGGAGAGCCGGCCCAGCCGCCGGCCTCCCGCGTTCACGCCAGCTCCTCGAGGGCGCCCAGGGCAGCGTCGCGCCGGGAGGCGACAGCGCCGGCGTCGTCCGGCCCGGTCTCCTCGCGCGCCCGCAGCACCGGCCCGAAGTCGGCCCGCTCGACGAGCGTCGCCGGGACGCCCCGCTCGATGAGGTGCTGGCAGGCGTCGACGACGTCGAGGACGAGGTCCAGCAGCGCCGCCCCCTTCGCGGCGGAGCAGAACGCGTCGTTCGCGCTGAGGGCGTTCTGCATCAGAACCCCGTCGCGCAGCAGCCGGCCGCCGAGCAGCACCACCCGCTCGTGGCCCGGCAGCGAACTCGTCCCGATGATCTCGGCGAGGTCCGCGAGCCGGTCCGCCTCGGCCAGGAGGGCGGCTGCCCGGGCGCGGCGCCGCGCCCAGGAGGGGTCGCCCGCCGCCGCGTGCCACACCGCGAGGGCCTCCGCGTCCCGCGCGAACGAGCCCGTCCAGCTGACCGCGGGGTAGTGCCGGGCGTAGGCGAGGTCGCGATCGAGGAGCCACAGCGCCCGGACGAAGCGCTGCGTGTCGGTGGTGACCGGTTCGGTCATGTCGCCGCCGGGCGGCGAGACGGCACCGATCACCGTGACGGATGCCGTGCGTCCACCGAGCGTGGTGACCCGCCCGGCCCGCTGGTAGAAGGCGGCCAGTTCGGACGCGAGGCTCGCGGGGTAGCCCTCCTCCGCGGGCAGCTCGCCAAACCGGTTCGCGAACTCCCGGAGCGCCTCCGCCCAGCGTGACGTCGAGTCCGCGATCACGACGGCGTCGTGCCCCATGTCCCGGTAGTACTCGGCCACGCAGATCCCGGTGTGGATGGAGGACTCGCGCGCCATCATCGGCATGTTGGAGGTGTTCGCGATGATGACGGTCCGCTCGATGAGCGTGCCGCCGGTGCGCTCGTCCTTCAGGTCCGCGAGGGAGTCGAGCACGTCCGCCATCTCGTTGCCGCGTTCGCCGCACCCCACGTACACGATCACGTCGGCGTCGCACCACTTCGCGATCTGCTGCAGCAGCATGGTCTTGCCCGTGCCGAAGCCGCCGGGTACCGCGGCGGCCGCGCCGCGGGCGAGGGGGTAGAGGAGGTCCAGCACCCGCTGGCCGGTGTGCAGGGGCACCACGCCGTGGGTGCGCTCACGGAACGGGCGGGGCTCGCGGATCGGCCACCGTTCGACGAGCCCCACCTCGGTGGTGCCGACGCGGGCCACGGGGTCGGCCGCGCGCACCGTGCCGGCGCCCACCCACGTCACGGTCCCCGCGACGCCGGGCGGCACCAGCACCCGGTGCTCCACGGAGCCCGCGCCCGGGACGGTCCCAAGGATGTCACCGGCCGCCACCTCCGTCCCGACCGCGATCGACGGCACGAACTCCCACTCGGCCGGCGGGGCCGCGGCACGCTCCGGGTCGAGCCAGAGCGGTGCCGCGGACAGGGGGCGCAGGAGCCCGTCGAAGGCGTGGCCAAGCAGGCCCGGTCCCAGGTGCCCCGAGAGCCGCGCGCCGGCGGGCTCCGCCAGGTCTCCCACCTTCAGGCCCCCGGTGTACTCGTACGCCTGCAGCGTGGCCCGCGCGCCGCGGAGGGCCACGGTCTCCGCGCTGATCCGCTGGGGGCCGAGCGCCACGAGCTCCAGCATCGAGAGTCCGTCGAGACCCTCGACCTCCACCAGTGGTCCGCTGACCCGCACGACGCGTCCGGTCATGGCCGCGCTCCCGGGGACTCGAGGAGGTCGAGGGCGAGCGTGGGCAGGGTGAGGTCCAGCCGCCGGGTGCCGGACTGGGCGACCAGTCCGCCGTCGGGGCTCTCGGTGATGGTGGCGCCCGGCAGCTCGGCGGCGGCCACGGCCCGCAGGCTCGCGAGGATCGCGGGGTGGCGCGGGTCGTCCCGCAGCGCGCGGGCAGCGTCGCGGACCGCCTCACGGACGGCGAGCCAACCCTCGGTGCGGGCGGCGAGCACCCGCTCGGCCGCCTGGC
>DBQX01000137.1 GCA_002305415.1 Actinomycetales bacterium UBA1383
GGGGTCGGGGGGGAAGGGGTTCCGTGGGCAGGGGCGGAGGGAGTGGGCACCGCTTCCTCACCTCCGCCGTACGCTGACTGAACGAACAGTCAGCGTACGACGTGCGCGCGGATCGGTCAATGGGAGGGTGGGCGTGGCGTGGCGCCCGGGGGTGCATCGCCAGACCCTCCGGGAGCGCAGGTGGCAGCAGGGTGACGAGTAGCGGCCGGTTCCGGGGTCCTGACCACCTACCGTGTGTCCCGCCGGTCCCGCGGGTCCCTCCTGACACGGCTGGCCACCGCCCGCGTCTGCCGGCCGAACTCGCGATCCTTCCGGCGCCGCTCCACGTAGGACATCGTGTGGAAGGACTCCTCCCGCCGCAGCTTCACGTAGCTGCGGAAGCGGGCGTCGTCCAGGTCGCCCTGCTCGACGGCGGCCCGCACCGCGCACCCGGGTTCGCTGCCGTGCCGGCAGTCCGCGAACCGGCAGCGGCGCGCGAGCTCGGCGACGTCGCTGAAGGTGTCGTCGAGCCCATCCGCCGCATCGAGCAGCCCCAGCTCGCGCATGCCCGGGGTGTCCACGACGAGGGCGCCGCCGTCGAGCACGAACAGCTGCCGCCGTCGCGTCGTGTGGCGGCCCTCTCCCGTGCGGCTCACCTCGAGCGTGGGCAGGGTGGGCACCCCGGAACCCGTGCCGTCCACGAGTCGGTTGATCAGGGTCGACTTGCCCACCCCGGACGATCCCAGCAGGCAGACCGTCCGGCCCGGGGTGAGGAGTGCGCGCACGTCGTCGAGACCTGCGCCGGTGAGGTTGCTCAGCGGGATGACCGGCGTGGCGGCGTCCGCGCGGCGAGCGGCGGCTAGGAGGCCGGCGAGTTCCGACTCGCTCACCAGGTCGGTCTTCGTCAGCAGCACCACGGACTCGACGCTGCCCTCGTGCACGGTGGCGAGGTAGCGCTCGAGGCGGCGGACGTTGAAGTCGAACTGGCAGGACTGGATCACCAGCGCGAGGTCGACGTTCGCGGCGATCATCTGGACGTCGATGTCGTTGCCGGGAACCTTCCGGCGAAGGAAGGTCCGCCGCGGCAGCACCCCGTGGATGCGGATGGTCCCGTCGGCGCGGCGCGCGGCCACCCAGTCACCCACGCAGGGGAGGTCCGCCGGGGAGGTGGCTCGGTGGAGCATCCGTCCCGCGAGTTCGGCCGGGGACTCGCCGTCCGCGTCACGGACCACGTAGCGGCCGCGGTCGACGGCGGTGACACGCGCCGGCGCCTCGCCAGTCGCCCCGTCCGGGGCGTGGGCGGAGTGCCAGTCGGTCCAGCCCAGTGCCGCGAGCGGATGGTCCATGCGCCCACTGTGGCAGGCGGCGCCGTGGGAACGCACGGGAATTTCCCGGGGGCCACGCGGCCGCCTCCGCCGAGTCGCCGCCCGTCACCGTTCCTGACCGCGGAACCCGGCCACGTGGACCCCCGTCCCGAACAGGAGGTCCTTCACGATCCGGCCCGGGGTGGCGACACTGACCTGTTCCAGCATCACCGACTCATGGATGAGCTGTTCCACCCGCCCGCGTGCCACGCGCTCCACCAGTTCCTCCGCAGTGCCGGCGGCCCTCGCGGCGGCGACGGCGTCGGTGTGCGCCCGGGCGAGCAGCTCCGGTGGCACGTCCTCCCGGGACAGCCACCGCGGCCGGCAGAACTCGACCTGCCGGGCCAGCGCGGGCGCGAGTTCGTCCGCGCGGGCGCCGCCCTCCAGCGTCACGAGGTCCAGGTCAGGGGCGGGCCACGGCCCGGCCCACGTCAGGGCGGGGGGCGCGGCGGGTGCGGTGAGCGAACCGGGCGCCTCCTTCGCGCGACGTCGCAGCTCGGCCATCCGCAGCGCACGCTCGCCCGGCCGTCGCTCGGTGAGGCGCTCAGCGAGGTGCCGCAGCCGCGCCTCCCCGCTGCCCGTGGCCGCGTCCACCACGGTCCACGCCTCCCGGACGACGAGCTGTCCCAGGGCGTTGAGGGCGGCGAGCCGGACCGCCTCCACGGGGTCCGCGACGACGACGGCGAGCGCGGGGGTGGCGTCGTCGGCGTCGGGGGAGCCCATGTGGCTGAGGGTGTCGGCGGCGTGGCGCCGCACCTCCGGTTCCGGGTGGCTGAGGGCGGCGGTCAGCGCCGGAACCGCGTCCGGACCGAAGGCGCCGAGCGCGACGGTCAGGCTGTTCTGGTGCTCCGAGTTCCCGCGCGCGAGCTGGGCGGTGAGGGCGGGGATGGTCACCGGGTCACGGGTCTGCGCGGCGGCGCCCCAGGCGCGGGCGGCGACGGCGTCCACGGGATCGTCGAGGAGCGCGAGGAGGCGGGGGCCGTCGTCGGGTGAGCCGATCTTGCTGACGGTGTGCACGGCCTGGAGGCGGGCGAGCCAGTGAGGGCTGGTGAGGGCGGCGTGGACCAGGGGGAGGGCCGCGTCGCGGACGCGGAGCACGGCCCAGGTGAGGATCTCGCGGATCTGGAAGTCGCGCTCGTGGCCGAACCGCTCGACCAGCGGCCCGGCGGCCGGGGTGTACGCGGCCTCCCCGAGCTCGAGGGCGGCGCGGAGGCGGACGCCGGGATCGGCGTCGCCGAGCAGGTCGACGAGCTGGTGGGGTGGCGTTTCGGGCGACATGGAACCTCCTGGGAGGGAGAACGTGGGCCGCCCCATCGGTGGGCCGGTTCCCTCCCGATGTGGAGAGCCGGCCCACCAATGGGGCGGAGTGACCAGGATTGGTCGGGTGCTGCCTGAGGTCCGGTGCTACTTCAGGTAGGCGAACAGAACCGCGTGGGTGTTCCCGTCCAGCCACAGGTGCGCCTGCGTGAGGGCCGCGCCGCCGAACTTCGGCGCCTGGAACGTGACCGCCACGGAGGTGGACTCCCCGGGCGCGAGCGTGACCTCGTCGCCCGCCACGGAGAACAGCCATGCCAGGTCACCGGTGGCCTCCGGCGCGACGGTGACGTCGCCCCCGGACACGTTGGTCACCTCGATGGTCCGCGTGATCGACCGGCCGGAGCCGCTCGGCACCGCACCGAAGGAGATGCTCGGCTGGCTGAGGACCAGGGTGGCGTTCACCGCGGACTCCAGGTTCGCCAGGCCGGCGCCCACCTTCTGGACATCGGTCTCGGGCGTCGTGATCGCGTCGGTCCGCATCACGCCGTCAGCGGTGGCGGTGTTGATGATCGCGGAGCGGACCTGCCAGGCATCCCACTCGCTGTACGCCGCGCGCAGGACCGCGGCCATGCCGGCAAGGTGCGGCGAGGCCATCGACGTGCCGGACAGGAACTCCCAGCACGTCTCGGCGCCGTCCCCGCAGAAGTGGAGCGGGACCGAGGAGAGCACGTTGCCGCCGGGGGCGACGACGTCGGGCTTCACGCGGAACTGCACGTCCGTGGGTCCCCACGAGGAGAAGCCCATGAGGATGTCGTCGTTGGAGGTGCGCGCGTAGGAGGGCGTCGCACCGAGGGTGACGTCCGCGCCGTCGAGCGCCATGAGGTCGCCCTTGGCTGTCAGGGGCGCCATCACGGCCGGGATCGTCGGGGCGTTGACGCCGTCGCCGCCCATCGCGCTCGGGTCACCCGGGAGGTTGTTCACCACGATCGCGGCGATCGCGCCGGCGTCCTCGGCGTTCTGGATCTTCTGGCCGAACGTGCAGCCACCGCGGGAGATCAGGGCGATCTGGCCCGTCAGGTCGTCGGTGAGCGGCAGGCAGGCGGTGCTGAGCGCCCCGTCATCCAGCACGACGGCGAGCGGAGCGGTCAGGTCCTCCTCCGGCACCGCGAAGTCGCCCACCGCGCCGACGGTGACCTCGGCCGCCGGGTCACCCGCCAGGATCGGCAGGCCGACGTAGTGCCCCACGGACGAAGCGCCCGCGGTCAGGGCCCGCTCGGCCATGCCCGGCGAACCGACCGTCATGTAGCCGGGACCCTCGTTGCCCGCGGAGACGGCCACCACCACGCCGGCGCGGTCGAGGTTGTCCACCGCGATGGTCAGGAGGTCCTGCGCGCCGCTGGAACCACCGCCGAGCGACATGTTGATGACGTCCATGCCGTCCTCGTAGGCCGCCTGGAGCGCGTTCAGGATGTCCTCGGACCGGGCACTCGCCACGTCACCGGGGAACACGTTGTAGTTGCCGAGCTGCGCGCCCGGGGCGACTCCGCTCGGGTCGTAGGGGATGTCCGCGCCCGCGACCTCGGCGGGGGTCTGGAGGTTGCACGCGATGGTGCCGGCCACGTGCGTGCCGTGCGAGTCGACCGCCTCCGGGCCGAACCCGTTCTGGTTGAGCTTGTTGTTGAAGACCTTCGCGACGATCACCTTGTCGTTGGTGAGGTCGGACCGTCCCGGGAACTCGTCGGCGAACACGTCGGCGTCGAAGCCGTCATCGGCGAAGCACGGGTGGGTGACGTCGATCCCCGAGTCGATCACGCCCACCTGCACCCCCGCACCGGCCCACGTCGCGGGGTCCGAGGGCAGCGACGTCGCGGCGCCCGCGTCCGCCCAGCCCTCCAGCGCGCTGATTCGTGCCAGGTCCGGGTCCTCCTCGGTCGGCGTGTACACCCCCTGGTACTCCACGGCCACCACGCCGGGCGCCTGCCGCAGCACCGAGACCGGGGTGCCGTTCAGCCGGATCGCCACCGCGTTGAGCGCGACGTCGTACTCGCCGGTGATCTTCGCGGCCGGCGCGTTCTTCTTCAGCCACTGGCGCAGCTCGTTGCGCTGCTTCGCGAGGTCGGCGCGCGCGTTGCGGGTCTGCGAGTTGTTGAAATCGATCCGGTCGTTGCCGCTGCGGGCCGCGGCGGTCGAGGTGGCCAGCGGCGCCTGCGACAGCTGCACCAGCACGCTGCCGGTGTCGACGTCGCCGCTCGCGCCGCCGTCGGTGTTCGGGTTCGTGGCGGGCTGGCCCGCGGCGGTCGCGGGTCCGGCCGCGGCGAGTGCCAGCCCGAGCGCGCCAACCATGATGCCGGTCAGGTGCCTGGGCATTCCACGTCGTGACATGTGCCTCCAATCGGTGTGGGATCGCCCGGCCCGCGCGACGTCGCGCGGGTCACAGTGGGGCGACGTCGTCACCATAACCCCACAGAGCCGACGCGCGCGCGGTGCGCACGCACAGCTGGCGCACAGGGGGGATCCCGCCGGCGCCCAGCCTGGGCTGCAAGCGTGTGGGCATGACAGCGATCAACCGCACCGCCACGCTCGCGGCGACGCCCACGACGCCTCCCCCGGTGCCCACGCCCGCCGCTCCCCCCGCCGCCGCGCGCCGCGGGGGCTCCCGGCTC
>DBQX01000066.1 GCA_002305415.1 Actinomycetales bacterium UBA1383
AGGGCGTCGACCTGGCTCGGGAAGGTGCCCTTGGCCAGGAACGCCTTGATCTGCTGCTCGGGGGCGGTCAGCCACGCCGCGAGCGCCTTGGCCTCCTCCGGGTGCTCGGTCTGGGTGGGCACGGTCAGGTAGGAACCGCCCCAGTTGCCGCCGCCACCGGGGAAGACGTCGGCGATGTCCCAGCCCTCGACGCCGGCCGCGTTGCCCTCGATGACACCGAGCATCCAGCCCGGGCAGAGCATGGTGGCGAAGCCGTTGGTCTGGAAGGAGTTGGTCCAGTCCTCGCTCCACTGGGCGAAGTTGGCGGAGAGGTTCTCATCCACGGCGGCGGTCATCACCCTGTCGTAGATGGCCTTGATCTCGGTGTTCTCCGCGAGCGGGATGGGCGTGCCGTCGTCCTCCTCGAAGGGGTTCTGGAGCTGGTTGATCATGCCCTGGAAGATGGCCTCGGACGCGTCGAACCACGGGATGCCGGTGGCGTCGACGAACTGCTTGCCCACGGCGAAGTAGTTGTCCCAGTCGCCTTCGAGCAGTGCCGCCACCTCGTCGCGGTCGGTGGGGAGGCCGGCCTGCGCGAACAGGTCGCTGCGGTAACAGACGCCCTCGGGGCCGATGTCCGAGCCGTAGCCGATGAGCTTCCCGTCCTCGGTGGTGACGGCGGCGGTCTTCCATTCCAGCCAGCGGCCCTCGAGGGCCGGGTCGGAGAGGTCCACGAACCTGTCGGCGTACTGCATCATCTCCGGGACCCAGTCCACCTCGATGCCCTCGATGTCCGAGAGTCCCGAGCCGGCGGCCAGGCGGGTGTTCAGGTTGGTGCGCGCCTCATCGGAGGTGGCGGCCTTCTTGTGCTCGACCGTGATGTCCGGGTTGAGCTCCATGTACTCCTCGATGAGGCCCTCATAGCCCCACTCGTTGAAGGTGGCGACCGTCAGGGTGATCTTCTCCCCCGGCGCCGCCGAGCCGCCGGTCGTGGCGTCGTCCGAGCCACCATCACCTCCTCCGCACGCCGTAAGGGCGAGCGCCATCGCCGCCGTGCCGGCGATGGCTGTCGTACGGGTCCGTCCCACTGTGACTCCTTTGTTCGGGTTCTCGGCGCCCTCCCCTATGAGGACGCCTCACCTCATGATCACACTCCCGTTGAGTGGGGCGTCACCCGATGACGGACACAATCGGATAACGACGCCTCACCGCAGCCCGAGCGCCGCCCGGGCCTCGGCGACCTCGTCCCACGGGACCGCCTCGGCGCCGCGCTCCAGCGTCTCCTCCGGCCCCTTCCCGGCCAGCAGCACCGTGTCACCCGGCGCGGCCGAGACCACGGCGTACCGGATGGCCTCTCGCCGGTCCCCGATGCTCACGAAGTTGCCTCGCCCCACCTCGCGCGCCCCGCGCTCCATCTCCCGCAGGATGTCCTCCAGCGGCGTGTCGCGGTGATCCTCCTCGGTGAAGACGGCTTCGTCCGCCACGCGCGTCGCCACCTCCCCGAGCGGCGCGCGCTTCGAGGGGTCGCGCGGGCCGCCCGCGGAGCCGAGCACGACCCACAGCCGGCCGTCCGTCGTCGCCCGCAACGTCGTCAGCGCCTTCTCCAGCGATGGGGGCGTGTGCGCGAAGTCCACGATCACCCGGATGTCCCCGGCGGGGACGAGTTCCATGCGCCCCGGCACACCGCGGAAGCCCTCGAGGCCCGTGACCAGCTGCTCCACTCCCGCGCCCAGGTGCGCGGCCGCCGCCATCCCGGCGAGCGCGTTCGCCACGTTGAACCGCCCGATCATGGGCAGCACCACCACGAAGTCCCCCAGGGGCGAACCGACCCGGAACCTCAGGCCGCGCCCGCCCTCGACGATCCCGAGGGCGCGCCAGTCCGCGTCCGCGCCGTCGGCGCTGTAGCTCGTCTCGGCCGGGGCGACTCGCCGCAGCCGGGGGAACCACGCGTCGTCGGCGTTGAGGACGGCGAACGGGGCGCGTTCCACGAGCCTGCGCTTGTCCGCGAAGTAGTTCTCGACCGTGCCGTGGAAGTCGAGGTGCTCCTTGGTCAGGTGCGTCCACACGGCGACGTCCCACTCGACCGCACGCACCCGGTCGAGCGCCAGCGCGTGGCTGGACGCCTCCAGCACGGCGGCCTGGGCGCCAGCGTCCACCATCTCGCGGAGGACCGCCTGCACCTGCGGCGCCTCCGGCGTGGTGAAGTGCGCGGGGAAGTGCCGCAGCACGCCGTCGGGCAGTTCGTAGCCGACGGTGGAGAGCAGCCCGGTCCGCAGCCCGGCAGCCCGCAACAGGTGCCGCGTCAGCCAGCTCGTGGTGGTCTTGCCGTCCGTTCCCGTCACGCCGACCACCCGCAGCTCCCGCGACGGGTTGCCGGCGAGGATGGCGGCGGCGTCGGCGAGTACCTCCCGCGCGCTGCGGACGACGACGTACGGCAGCGTCGTCGTCATGCCGGCGGGCGGGCCCTCTCCGAGGACGGCGACGGCGCCACGCGCCACCGCCTCCGGGATGAACCGGTGCCCGTCGACGCGGGCGCCGCGGATCGCGACGAAGGCGTCGCCGGGACGTACCCACTCGGCATTGTGGGTGACGCCCGTCACCTCGACATCCCCGGTGGGCGGCAGGTCGAGGGCGGCGAGAAGATCGGTGAGACGCATACGGCGAGGGTAGCGTCGGCGTTCCGGGGAGGGTCGCCGATCCCGGACGGACCGTGTCGGCGCATGCGCCTACGCTTGGCACCATGGACCGTGGCGGCGCACTTCTCTCCCGCATGCGCCTCCTCGCCTCCGCTCGGGGGGAGCGCCCCTGGTTCACGTCGCTGCTGCACGCGATGCGGGTGGTCACCGCGGGGCTCGTCGCGCTGGACGGCGTGACGGCGCTCGCCGCGAGCGGGCCCGTCCTCCGTGAGGGGCCGGCACCGGTGGCGGGGGTCCTCCTGGCGCTGGCGGGGATAGTCGCCATGGTGGTGCTGCTCGTCCGCGACGTCGACGCCCTCCGCTGGCACACGGTGGCGGTCGCCGTGGTCCTGGGCGGGCTCACCCTCGCGCTCGTGGCCACACAACACGCCGGCGCCTCGTCCCCGCTGTGGTGGCCGACGCGCTATCTCACCGCGACCCTGATGTTCGTGGTGGTCGCCAGCCGGTCCCGGTGGCGCGCGGCCCTCCTGGGTGCGGTGGGGGTCTTCCACGCGGGGATGCGCGCGGTGGAGCTCGCGCCCGCCGACGCGGGGATCGGCCTGGTGCGGCAACTCGCCGGGGAGCTCGGCCTCCTCGCCTTCACCGCGGGAGTCATGTTCGTGATCATGGAGACCCTGCTGGGCGCCGCCGCGCTGACGGACGACGCCCACGCGGCCGCGGTGCGCGAGAAGCGCCGCATCGCGCTCGCGGACGCCACGCAACGCTCCGCGCAGGAGGTGGAGCGCTTCGTGCACGACGAGGTGCTCCACACCCTGCGCCTGATCGCCATGGACCGCCGCGACGTGAGCCCGGTCAGCGCGGTGGCGGCAGCCACGCGCCTGGAGCGGCTGCTCCACGCCCGGCCAGCCGTGCCCGCCGGGGGTGACACGTTCACCGAGCGGATGGCGAACGCGATCGCCGAGTTCGGGCTCGCGGTCGAGTTCAGCACGGACGAGGCGGTGTCCGTACCCCCTGACGTCGAGTCCGCCCTGCTGCTGGCCACGCTCGAGGCGCTGCGGAACGTCGAGCGCCACGCGAACGTGTCCGTGGCGCGCGTCAGCGTGCGGCGGGAGGGGCTCACGGTGGTGGTCGAGGTCGAGGACGACGGCGTCGGCTTCGACCCGGAGTCCGTGGGCTCCCGGACCGGCGTCCGCTCGTCCATCCACGAGCGCGTCCGTGAGGTGGGGGGCGAGGCGTCCATCCGCTCGCGGCCGGGCCACGGCACCACCGTGCGGCTCGCATGGGCAGCCGGGCGCCCGCCCATCTCGCCCCGGTTCGCCACCAGCATGGGCTACGGCGCGCTCGCCGAGATCTACCCGCGCGCGAGCCTCATCACCGTGCCCTACTTCGCCTTCACGCTGTGGAACGCCGCGTGGCTCTCGCCGGACCTGGCCGCGCCCTGGGCCGGCTGGGCCTCAGCGCTGTCCCTCACGGCCATCACCTCCGCACTCCTCCTCGGCACACTCCGGCACGGGCCGCGCCGCTGGATGGCCTTCCTGTTGCCGGCACTCGCGTGGACCACCACCGCGCTCAACGGCTGGGCCCTGCCGGAGGGCGTCAGCAATCCCTACCTGTTCTGGAGCGGGACGGCCTCCCTCGCGGTCGCAGTCGCGCTGACGATGTTCCACCATCCGGCCCTCATCGTCGTGAGCGGCCTGGGCTCCACGGCCCTCGTGGCCGCTTTCAGCGTACTCCGGGCAGGAGGTGACCTCGCGGGCTCCGCCTTCCTGGGCACCATCACGCAACCGGCGATCAGCGTGGGCGCCTACCTCACGGTCCGGCTCGTGTTCGACTCCCTCTCCTGGGAGGTGTTCCGCACCGGGGAGGAGTCGGCCCGGGAACTGGCGGACGCGCGTGCGCGGGCGGAGTTCGCCGCCACGCTCACCGAACGGTTGCGCCGGGGGCGGGACGTCGTCGCCGCCTTCGTGGCGGACGTCGCCGCTGGCCGCCTCGACCCGGTCGACGACGCCGTGCGCGCACGCGCGGACGCCATCGAGCGGACGCTGCGCGACCAGATGCTCACGCACACCCGGACGACGCTGCCGGAGGCGGCCGACCGGATGCGGGCCCTGGGACATTCGGTGGTGCTCCGGGTCCCCGAGTCCGCCCCCGCGCCACCCCAGGAGGTGGGGGCGGGCGCACTGCGGCTGCTGGCGACGATGACGCCGAACGGGGCGCGCGCCGACGTCACGCTCACGGTGCTGCCGCTCGCTGACGCGTGGCGCGTGGCGCTCACCGTGCTCTCCCCGGATCCCCTGGTGCTCGCGGAGGTGCGTGACCACGACCTGTCCGGCTGGACCATCGCGCGTGCGGACGACTTCGTCCGCCTCACCCGCCATGTCCCCTCATTGTTGGACACGATTTGACCGAGTTGCCAGTGAGTGGCAGGAGACCATTGGCTCATGGGAGACACCAGCCCACCCCGGCGGGTTCGGGTGGCGGCGGTGGACGACCACCCGATCGTGGTGGCCGGCCTCGCGTCGTTGCTCTCCCGCTCCTCCGGGTCTGACCCGGAGGGCGGAGTCGCCGCGGAACTCGCGCCCCGGAACGCGCCGCGCATCGAGTGGCTGGGTGAGTCCCCGACCCTCACCGCCCTCCAGGCGCGGCTCGCCGAGTGGGACCCGGCGCCCGATGTGATCCTCTACGACCTGTACCTCAACGACGGCTCTGACCCCGCCGAGGGGATCGCCTCACTCGTCGAGAGGGGGATCACGGTCGTGATCCTCACCTCGGAGCTCCGGCCGGTCCCGATCAGGCAGGCCATCAAGGCGGGCGCGACCGGTCTCATCCTCAAGTCCGACGAGACCGAGAAGATCCTCGACGTCATCCGCGCGGCGGGGCTCGGTCACTTCGCGGTCTCGTCCGACCTCGCCTTCGTCCTCGCCACCGACGAGAACCTGGTGCCGAACCTCGCGCCACGGGAACTCGAGGTCCTCCGTCTGCTGGCGGAGGGAGTCCCGCGGAAGTCGGTCGGGAACCAGCTCACCCCACCCGTCAAGCTCGCCACCGTCGTCACCTACCTGAACCGGATCGCGAAACGCTACAAGGAGCTGGGACGCGACGTGAAGACCTCGCAGGACGCGATCCGGGCCGCTGTCGAGGACGGCTACCTCGACCCACCCGGTGGCGTGGGGCCTCACTGAGCTAGCGTGGCGGGGTGACGATTCGCATCGGCACCTCGGGCTGGAGCTACGACCACTGGGAGGGGGTGCTCTACCCGCCCGGTCTTCCCGCGGGGGACCGTCTCGCGGTGTACACCCAGCACTTCACCACCGTGGAACTCAACGCCAGCTTCTACCGCTGGCCCCGGGAGTCCACGTTCGCGTCGTGGAACCGCCGCCTGCCGCCGTACTTCCACATGACTGTCAAGGCGCCCCGGGGCCTCACCCACGCCAAGCGCCTCCACTCACCGGAGGAGTGGGTCGCGCGCATCTGTCGCTCCTTCCACGCCCTGCGGGACCACCGCGGGGTCCTCCTCGTCCAGCTCCACCCCGCCCACGAGCGGGACGACGCCCGGCTCGACTGGTTCCTCTCCCGCTTCCCGGAGTGGGTGCGCATCGCGGTCGAGTTCCGCCACCCGACGTGGGTCCACGACGACGTCTTCCAGCTCCTCGAACGCCACCGGGCGTCCTACGTCGTCATGAGCGGGGCGGGGCTGCCGTGCGTCCTGCGGGCGACGTCGGACATCGCCTACGTGCGGCTGCACGGGCCCGATGACGTCCACCTCTACGGCGGCTCGTACTCGGAGGACGACATGCGCTGGTGGGCCGAACGACTCCATGAATGGGACGCGCAAGGGCGGGACGTCTACGCCTACTTCAACAACGACGGTGGCGGGAACGCGGTCCGGAACGCCCTGGCGCTGCGGCACCTCGCCGGGGCGTGACGCCTCAGTCCCAGTCCGTGAGACCGGGGCGGTCGTACTCGCCGCCGGGATGGACCACGCGCACGATCCCGGCCGCCGCGAGTGCCTTCCGGCACCCGGGGCAGGGCGGGTCGGTGATGTAGGCGGTGGCGCCCTTCGTGTCCCGGGTGGCGAACAGCAGCGCATTGATCTCGGCGTGGATCGCGATGCAGAAGCCGGGCGTCCCGGGCCGGTCGTAGTCCCCCAGGGCCGGGATCACGCTGTAGTCGAGCTGTCCGCGCGGGCACGCGCCGTCGAGGCAGTCGGGTTCCCCGGGTGCGGCGCCGTTGTACCCGGTGGCGATGATCCGGTGGTCGACGACGAGCACGGCACCCACCCTGCGGCGGTGGCACTTCGCCCGGGCCGAGACGGCATGGGCGATGCCGAGGAAGTACTCGTCCCAGGTGGGTACGTACGAGGACATCGCGGGCTCCTTTGTCGCCCTCCCATCCTCCCACGAGCGCTGCCGTCCGCCGGATGAGTCCAGCCTGCAACCACCCGAACCGGGCCGGCCGCGCCACCCGCTAGTGGCCCGTGTTTGAAGTTG
>DBQX01000038.1 GCA_002305415.1 Actinomycetales bacterium UBA1383
AAAGCTTCATTTGGGGTGCACAACATCTGTTGAGCTTCCGATTCAGGGGCCCAGGGCGCGGTCCTCCGGGTCGCCGGTCAGCGGACGGCGGCCACTCCGTGGCTGTGGGCCTGGCGGGAGGGCGGCCCGCCCCGGCCTACGGGTTCTGCCGTACGCGGCGCGCCGCCTCCACCATGTTCTCCAGCGACGGCGTCACCTCGGCGTACTGCCGGGTCTTCAGCCCGCAGTCCGGGTTCACCCACAGGCGCCGGGGGTCGATGACCGCCACGGCCAGCCGGAGCTGCGCCTCGATCTCCCCGACCGAGGGCACCCGCGGCGAGTGGATGTCGTACACCCCGGGGCCGATCCCGCGCGCGAAGCCGTGGTCACGAACCGGCTCGAGCACCTCCATGCGGGAGCGGGAGGCCTCGATCGAGGTGACATCCGCGTCCAGGCCGTCGATCGCGTCGATGATCTCGTTGAACTCCGAGTAGCACAGGTGCGTGTGGACCTGCGTCGAGGCCCGCACTCCCGAGGTCGCGAGCCGGAAGGCCCGCACCGCCCAGGAGACGTACTCCGCCTGGTCCTCCTCCCGCAGGGGGAGCAGTTCCCGCAGCGCGGGCTCGTCCACCTGCACCACGCGGATACCGGCGGTCTCGAGGTCGGCCACCTCCTCACGCAGCGCGAGGGCCACCTGGTCGGCGCTCACGGCGAGCGGCTGGTCGTCCCGCACGAAGGACCACGCCAGGATCGTCACCGGCCCGGTCAGCATCCCCTTCATCGGCTTCGCCGTGAGGGACTGCGCGTAGCGTGACCACTCCACCGTGATCGGGCCACGCCGCCGCACCGCGCCCCACAGGACCGAGGGCCGGGTGCACCGCGAGCCGTACGACTGCACCCAGCCGTGCCCGGTGGTCGCGAAGCCATCGAGGTTCTCCGCGAAGTACTGCACCATGTCGTTGCGCTCGGCCTCCCCGTGCACGAGCACGTCCAGCCCGAGCTGCTCCTGCAGGGCCACCACCGAGGCGATCTCGGCGCGCATAGCGGCGTCGTAGTCGCCCTCGGACATGGTGCCGGCCCGGTGCGCGGCCCGCGCCCGGCGGATCTCCGCGGTCTGGGGGAAGGACCCGATCGTCGTCGTCGGCAGCGACCCGAGGCCGAGGTCCTCCTGCGCCGCCACCCGCTCCTCGTACGGCTCGCGGCTCCGGAAGGCGTCCGGCACCACGGGGACCTCGCCGGCGCGGACGCCGGGGTGCGCCGCGCGGCGCGCCCGCACCGCCACGGACTCCGCGATCGCCCCGGCGATGGCGCCGTGGCCCTCCGCGAGGCCGCGCGCGAGGGTGAGCACCTCGCCCACCTTCTGGTCGGCGAACGCGAGCCACGACCGGAGTTCCGGATCGAGGGCATCCTCACGCTCGACGTCGTGCGGTACGTGCTGCAGCGAGGTCGAGGTGGCGACGGCGACAGGCGAGTCGTCACCGAGCCGCGCCCGCAGCGCCCCCAGGGTCCCGAAGGCCTCCTGCAGGTCGGCGCGCCAGATGTTGCGCCCGGAGATCACCCCCGCCACGACCGTCTTGCCGGTCAGGATGTCCACGTCGTCCGGGATCCCGCCCCTTACCAGGTCGAGCCCGATCGCCTCGATGCGGGACGCGGCGAGCGGCGGCAACGCGTCCCCGAGGGGCCCGTAGGAGCCCATGACGAGGAGGGCGGGGCGGGTCTCCAGGTCGCCGAGGACGCGGTAGGCCGACGCCGTCGCCTCCACGGTCCGGGCGCGCGGCCAGGTGTCGGCCACGAGGGCGGGCTCGTCGAGCTGGACCCAGGCGACCCCGGCGTCCGCCAGCGCACGCAGCAGCGCGGCGTACGCGGTGACGATGTCGTCGAGCCGGTCGAGGGGGGTGAAGCCCTCGGGGGCGCCGTCGGCGGCCTTGGAGAGGAGGGCGAGCGTCACCGGTCCGACGACGACGGGCCGCAGCCCCGGCGCCTCGGTGGCGAGGCGGACCACGCGGTCGTCCACGAGCCGGATGGGGGTGTCCGGACCGATCTCGGGGACGAGGTAGTGGTAGTTCGAGTCGAACCACTTGGTCATCTCGAGCGGCGGACGGTCGCCGACCCCCCGCGCGACCGTCCAGTACCCGGCCGCGTCGAGGGCGCCGTCGGGGCCGCGCAGGTCGTCGAAGCGGGCCGGGATGATGCCGAGCGAGGAGGCGATGTCCCACACCTGGTCGTAGCCGGTGAAGTCCGCGGGAATGGCGTACGGCTCCGTGAGACCCAGGGCGGCCAGGCGCTCGCGGGTCTGGGCGCGCACGGCGGCGAGCGCGGACTCCGTCTCCGCGAGGGTGGCGCGGCCGGCCCAGAACGCCTCCACGGCCTTCTTCATCTCGCGGTCCCGCCCGATGCGCGGGTAGCCGGTGATCGTGGCGGCCGGGAACGTCGTCATGGTGGAGGTCCTTCTCTGGTGGGCGGGGGGTCAGGGGGCGATGAGGGCGCGGCGGCGGAGCTCCTCGAAGAGGGCGAGCGCCGGGGCCGACTGGTTGAAGGTGAACACGTGCACGCCGGGCGCGCCGGCGACCAGCGCGCCCTCCGCGAGGTCCGCGGTGGCGACGATCGCGCGGGTGAACCGCTCGGCGGGCTCGGAGGCGTCCAGGAGCTCGCGGAGGTCCGAGGGCAGGTCGATCCCGGTGAGGGTGGAGAGGCGGGCGAGGCGCGCCGGGTCGGTGAGGGGGATGATGCCCGGCAGGATCGGGATGCTGACGCCCGCGGAGGGTGCCTCCCGCACCAGCGCGGCGTACTCCCTGACGTCGTAGAAGACCTGGGTGATGGCGAAGTCGGCGCCCGCCTCCTGCTTGGCGCGCATCGCGACCAGCTCGCGGTAGCGGTTCTCGCCGTGGGCGTGGGGGTAGACGGCCACGCCGATCGTGACCGGTCCGGTCAGGTCGCCACCCGCCCGGGCGTCCCGCTCGACGGCGCGGATCAGCTTCACGAGGTCGGTCGCGTAGTTGAGGCCGTCCGGGTGCGGCTGCCACGGCTTGCCCGGTTCCGGGTCACCGCGCAACGCGAGGAAGTCCCGGACGCCCGCCGCGAACAGGGCGCGGACCCGCGCGACGAGCTGCGCCCGCGGCGTGCCCACCACGGTCAGGTGCGCCACGGGCGGGACGGTGGTCTCGGCGAGCAGGCGGGTGACGAGGTGCCGGGACTCCGCCCGGCCCTCCGCCGTCGACGGGTAGGTGATCGACAGGCAGCGGGGCTGGGTCTGCACCAGCTCGGTGACCACCCGCCAGACCCTGTCGCGGTGCTCGGGGCGGCGCGGGGGGTAGAGCTCGTAGGAGATGCGCGGACGGGTGCGCAGGGCAACGGCCACCGGGCGGGCGGCTCCGCCCGCGGTCTCGGCACTCCAGGCACTCATCGGCTCTCCATCGCTCCCGGCGGGAAGCACCCTCACCGGGCGCGGCCGGGGGTTGCTGCGGCGTCGACGAGCCGGGTCTCTCGGCCGCTCTGGATGGTGTTGTCGTCCTCGATGATCCCCTGTCACCGCCCGGCGGCACGCCAGCGGTCCGGCCGGTGAGACGCGGTGCCCGCGATCCGGGCACGCGCGGGCCCCGGAGAGGCGGCGTCGCCCGTGCGGGTCGCCACACCGCACCGGGCGGGCCCGTAGACTCCCACCATGGAGGAGGTGCAGCGCAAGGCAGCCGAGACGGCGCCCCCCACCCCGGCACCCCTCCAGCTCGCCACCCGCGGCGCTGTCCACCTGGTGGACGTGGAGGAGCGGCACATCCGCCGTCCGGGCGACCTGGTCTCGGCCATCCTGTTCGCCGTCGCGATCGTGATGGTCCTCCTCCTCGCGGTGTACGGCCAGTCGACGGTCGCCGGCGTCACGGAGGACGTCAGCGAGGTGGTCAACGACGCACTCGGGCAGCTGCTGCTCTTCCCGGTGAACGCCCTCGAGGGCCTCGTGATCCTCCTCATCCCGGTGAGCGTGATCGTCAGCAGCATCCTGCGGCGCAACTGGCGGATCCTCGTCGAGGCGGTGATCGGGGCGGTCGCCGCCGCGGTGATCGCCTGGCTGGCCGTACAGGGCCTCGGCCTGCTCGAGCTGACCCACCCGCTGAACGTGGGCCTGACCCGCAATCCGCGCGGACTCGCGGTCCCCGCCTTCTCACCCTTCATCGCCGCGATCTCCGCGCTTCTCACCGTGGTGGGGCGCGGCCCGAACTCGAAGCTCGTGCGGTGGTCCTGGTATTTCCTGCTCTTCGTGATCGCCATGGCCGTCATCCAGGGCGACCAGACCAGCGCCGGCGCGGTCATCACGGTGCTCCTGGGGCGAGTGGTCGGGTTCTCCGCGCGCTACATCGGCGGGGCACGTTCCACCCGCGCCTCCGGGCTCCACCTGGTCCGCGGGCTGCGGCGCGCGGGCCTCGACCCCGACCGCGTGGTCCGCCTCGACGTCGCGGAGGGCCCGCTGCGCGCCTGGCTCGTCGCCTCCGCCGCGCCCGTGGGCCACAACGCGCAGCTCCGCGTGACCACTGACCCGCTGCCCCTCGCCCCCACCCACCACCAGGGCACGCCGCACCGGCGTCCCGCCGCCGAGCCCGGCCTCGACGCCGTCAGCGAGGCGATACGCGCGCTCGACGTTGCCGGTGAGGTGATCGTCCCGGACCCCCTGCCCATCCCGCCCGACATCGTCGCCCTCCTCGGCCGGGATCGCCGCGGAGGGCCGCTCGCCTACCGCACGTACGCGGTGTGGCAGAACGGCGTGCGCTCCGACGTCACCGTCCTCGACGGCGACCGCCACGTCGTCGGGTTCCTCGCCGGGCTCTGGGAGACGATCCGGCTGCGCGGGGTGGAGCGCCGGGTCGCCCCGACCCTGCGCGAGACCGCCGAGCACGCCATCCTCATGAACTACGTCGCCGCGGCCGCCGGGGTGAACGTGCCGCCGATCGCCGGGATCGCCGCAGCCGCGGACTCGATCCTGATGGTGCAGCCCCACGTCGAGGGGTTGCGGCCGCTCGCGAGCGTCGCACCCGTGCCGGAGGACCTGATCGACGCCCTCTGGCGCCAGGTCGCCGCCGCCCACGACCGCGGCATCGCCCACCGCAACCTCGCCCTCTCCAACATCCAGGTCGGGCCGGATGACACCGTGTGGATCCGCGGCTGGGAGTCCGGGGAGATCACGTCCTCCGAGCTCTCCCGGCGCTTCGACCTCGCCCAGCTCCTCACCCTGATCGCGCTCCTCGTGGGCGTGCCGCGCGCCATGGCCTCCGCGCGGCGCACCCTGACCGACCAGCAGCTCGCCTCCATCGCCCCGCTCCTGCAGGGCGCCGCCCTGCCGCACGAGACGCGGGTGGCGATGTCCTCGCGCAAGGCCCTGCTGCGGGACCTGCGCGGCGCCCTCACGGAGCTGATCCCGGCCGCGAGCGCCGAGCCGCTGCAGCTGCGCCGATTCAGCCCGCGCACCGTCCTCACGACGACGGTCCTGCTCCTCGCCGCCGTCATCGTCTTCGGCTCGCTCAACCTCGAGGACGTGCTCGCCGCGTTCGCGGAGGCGAACCCGTGGTGGCTGGTCGCGGCCTTCGCCGCCGGCCTGCTCACCTACTACGGTTCGGCGCTCGGGCTCACCGCCTTCACGCAGGAGAAGCTGGGCGTCTGGAAGACCACGAAGGTGCAGGTGGCCGCCTCGATCGTCAGCCTGGTCGCGCCCGCGGGCGTGGGCCCGGCGGCCATCGACCTGCGCTTCCTCTCCAAGCAGCGCGTGGAGGCGCCCGTCGCGGTCGCGACCGTCACCTTCACCGCCGTCTCCCGGTTCGTCTCGACGGTGATCATGCTCGTGCTCGTGGCGATCTTCAGCGGCTCCGCGGGATCGGTGGCCCTGCCGTCCGCGTCCGTGATCATCGTGGTGGCGGTGATCGTGCTGGTGGTGGGGGTCCTGGTCGCCATCCCGCGGATCCGCACGCTCGCCTGGGAGCGGCTCGGCCCCATCCTGCGCCAGGTGTGGCCGCGGCTGGTGTGGCTGCTCGGCAACCCGGGCCGCCTCGCCGTCGGGTTCACCGGCAACGTCATCCAGGCGGCTGCCTACGTGGTGTCCTTCGGGTTCGTGCTGGCCGCGTTCGGGCACTCCCTGCCGGTCTCCACCCTGGCCATCACCTACCTCGCCTCCAACACGGCGGGCTCGCTCGTGCCCTCCCCCGCCGGCATCGGCCCTGTGGAACTGGCCCTCACCTCGGGCCTGACCCTCGCGGGCATCCCCTCGGCCACCGCGCTGTCCGTGACGCTGGTCTTCCGCGTCCTGACCCTGTGGGCCCGCGTCCCGCTCGGCTGGCTGGCACTCCGCTCGCTGCAGCGGTCGAATGACCTCTGAGCTGCGCGGCCGCGGCGTCGCCGCCCCCCGCGCCCCGGCGATCGCCGCGACGGCGGTCGCCCTCGCCGTCGCCCTCACCTACGGGCTGTTCGCGTGGCAGCAGTGGACCGCCCTCAAGGCCCCCTCGTGGGACCTGGGGATCTTCTCCCAGCTCGCGAAGGCGTACGCCGCGGGTGGGGCACCGATCGTCCCCATCAAGGGCGTGGGCTTCACCCTCCTCGGCGACCACTTCCACCCGCTCCTCGTGGTTCTCGGGCCGGTGTGGGCCCTGTGGCCCTCCCCGCTCGCGCTCCTGCTGCTGCAGGCCGCGCTGTTCGCGGTGGCCGCGTGGCCGCTCACCCGCCTCGCCGTGGAACGCCTCGGGACGCCGCTCGGGACCGTCGTCGGCCTCGCCTTCGGCTTCAGCTGGGGCCTGCAGTCCGCGGTGGACTCCCAGTTCCACGAGATCGCCCTCGCGGTGCCGCTGCTCGCGTTCTCGCTGGTCGCGCACCTGCGGGGCCGGCAGCGCGCTGCCGCCCTGTGGGCGGCCCCGCTCGTGTTCGTCAAGGAGGACCTGGGCCTCACGGTCGCGGTGCTCGGGCTCGTGCTCGCCTGGCGCGGCGCGCGCCGGCTGGGCGCCGCGCTCGCCGGCTGGGGGGTGGCGTGGACGATCCTCGCCGTCGGGGTGATCCTGCCCGCCCTCAACCCGGAGGAGGACTACGCCTACACCGAGCGGCTCATCGGCATCCTCGCGCTGTTCACCCCGGCGGAGAAGTGGTGGACCGTGCTGATGCTCGTGGCCACCGCGGGGGTCGTGGGGCTGCGGTCGCCCCTGGTCCTGCTCATGCTGCCCACACTGGCGTGGCGCTTCGCCGGCGACGTGCCGCACTACTGGGGCTGGCAGTGGCACTACAGCGCGGTCCTCATGCCGGTGGCGTTCGCGGCGCTCCTGGACGGGGCGCCCGCCGCCCGGGGATGGCGGCGGGCGGCGCTGGGGTGCGCCGTCGCCGTGACGCTCGTGCTCGGCTCCCAGCTCCCGCTCGCGGCGCTGCTGCGGCCGGAGTCGTACGACCGCACATGGCGGTGGGAGCCCGTGATGGAGGTGATCGCGGCGATCCCGGAGGGTGCCACGGTCGAGACGGACGTGACCCTGATGGCGTACCTCGTCCCCACCACCACCGTCCTGTGGATCGGCAACGACAACCCGGTGCCGGACTACGTGGTCCTGGACGAGTTCTCGGGCGTCTGGGGGGCGGCGGGGCTGCCGGACGACGTCGCGGCCTGGGCGAGCGAGCGGCACGGGACCGCGTTCGAGCTGGTGCTCGACACCGGCGGGTTCTCCGTGGCCCGGAGGGTGACAGGGGGAGCGTCTACAGTGGAGGAGTGATCGTGCACCCCGCCCGGACGCGCCGCCCCGCGCCCCGCGTGCCGTCCTCCCCCGCTGCCCGCCGCTCGCGGGCGGTCGCGCGCGTACTGGCGGTGCTGGCCGTCCTCGCGGTGGTGTTCCTCCCCCTGGCGGCGCTGGCGCACGACCAGCTGATCACCTCCGTGCCCGGCGACGGCGAGACGCTGACGGAGTTCCCCACGCAGATCTCGCTGGAGTTCAACAACGAACTCATCGACGCCGCGCCCGCCCTCCTCATCCGCGACGCCGCCTCACAGACGGTGTACCGCGCCACCCCGGAGGTCAGTGGCCGGCTCGCCACCGCGCCGTTCCCCGAACTGCCGGACGGGGACTACCGGATCAACTGGTCGGTGGTCTCCTCCGACGGGCACCGCATCGAGGGATCCATGCCGTTCGTGATGGCGACGGGCCTGACGGGCGGGGCGACGCCGGTCGCCACGCAGGAGGCCACCACCGAGGCGTCGACGCAGGCCCCGGCCGGTGAGGGCGGACTCGCCGACCTGCCCGCCGCGGCCCGGATCGCGATCGGTGTGGGCGGCGTGGCGGCCGCGGCGGGGGTGCTCGCCGTCGTGCTGCGTGCGCGGCGGGGCGGGATTCGCGGACAATGAGGCGTCGGGACGGGTCGCGGACCCGCGGGAAGGAGCCGGTGTGAGCAGCAACGACGAGCGGACCCCTGGCGGAGTGCCCGGTCCGGCGGGTACGCCGTCGGGCGTGGCCGGCGCGCCGACCGGCCCTGCGCTCTCCGGCCACGTGGGCCACACGGGGCCGGCGCCCAAGCCCCCGGCCCGCCAGCCCCTGGTCTTCATCCTCACGATGCTCGTGGTGCTCCTGCTGGGGATCGTCATCGGCATCCTGATCGGCCAGAACGGGCGGGGCGGGAGCAGCGCGAGCCCCACCGGCGGTGCGGCGACGGGCGGGGCCCAGCCGGGGTCCGCCACGCCGTCGGCCGAGGCGACGATGTCCGAGGAGGACCGGCAGCAGATCCTGGACCTCATCCGAGCCCAGCCGCGCCGCGACCCGGAGGACCCGCTCGCCCTCGGCGAGGTGGACGCCCCGGTGGTGCTGATCGAGTACGCGGACTATCGCTGCAGCTACTGCGGCAGGTTCGCCCTCGAGACCAAGCCGGGACTGCTGGGCCTCGTGGAGGACGGCACCCTGCGGATGGAGTGGCGTGACTTCCCGGTGTTCCAGAACGAGTCCGTGGACCTCGCGGTGGCGGCCCGCGCGGCCGGCCAGCAGGGCATGTTCTGGGAGTACAACCAGGCGATCTTCTCGTACCAGTTCGTCGAGGGGAACCAGGACTTCACCGAGCCGGCCCTGGTGGGCCTCGCGGAGCAGGTGGGCGTGCCGGACCTCGAGGCGTTCCGGGCGGATCTCGCCAGCGAGGCGCTGCGCGCCGCGGTGCAGGCCGAGTACGAGGCCAGCCTCGCCCTGCTGGGGCAGGCCTCCACCCCGCAGTTCCTGGTCAACGACGAGTACATCGGGGGCGCGCAGCCGCTCGAGTACTTCCAGGCGGTCATCGACCAGGAGCTGGCGAAGACCCAGGGCTGAGGTGGCTCACCACTCCGGGGAGTAGACGCTCCACCCGATCTCGGGCGACGTCGTGGCGGGGATCTCCGCCGGGTCCAGGCCGAGGGCACGCCGCAGGTCCGCGATCGAACTGGCACCGTACACAGCCGGACTCGCCACGAGCCGGGCCGCCGCCGCACAGGCGTGCCGCGCGGCCGTCACGGCGTCGGCCTTCTCCTTGACGAGGTGGTGGAGGAACACCGCCCAGTAGGCGTCGCCGGCCCCGACGGAGTTGATGGCGTCCACGGCCGGCGCGGGCACGTGGGCCGGCTCGGCCATCGACGGCGTGAGGACCAGCGCGCCGTCGGCCCCCAGGGTCATCGACAGCACCTCGGCGTCGGACCGGCCCCGCAGCGCGAGCAGCACCTCGCGCTCGTAGCCCCGCACCATCTCGTTCGACATGTTGATGTGGGTGGCCGCGAGGAACTGCTGGTCGTACGGGTTGTCGGGGCCCTGGATGTCGTGAAGGTCGACCGCGAACCGCCGGCCGCGGCGCCGGAGTGGCTCGATGAGGGGGCGGACCATGTCGAGGTTCGACAGGGCGACGAGCTTCGCCCGGTACAGGTCCGGCTCGAGGTCCTCCGGCTGGAAGACGAACTCGATGGAGTCCGTGAGGTCCGTGTTGACCTGGCGGCGTCCCAGGGTGTCGTAGAGCACCACGGACCGCGGGGTGCGGCGCAGCTGGCGGCGGCAGAGGTGGGTGGAGAGGTTGAAGCGGTAGGCGTCGGCGTCGATCATCGCCGCGGGGTAGTCCTCGCCCAGCGGGCTGGCCACCGCGACCGTGTGCCCGAGCGCACTCAGCACGCGCGCCACATTGAAGCCGACACCGCCCACGGTGTGCCGGATGCGGCCCGTGAGGTACCGCTGCGCGGTGTACTCCACGGGGAAGTGGCCCACCGGGAGGGAGGTCTGCAGATTGGCGATGCCAACCACGACCACTCTCATGACTCGCTCCTTCGTGGGCCGACCGGCAGCGCCGGGGACAATCGTTCACAAGAACCGTACTGGCTCGCGCCCCGTTTTCGACGGCGCGTCGGTCGTCTGACGAGACGATACCCCCTCGCCCGCCCGGCGTGGGTGCCCCCGGCCTCACACCCAGCCCGCCCGGCGTGGGCGTTCCCGGCCTCACACCCAGCCCGCCCGGCATGGACGGCCCGGACCTCGGCCATCGCCCCGTGCTAGCGTGCGGGGCGACCCCGCGAGCCGCCCCGACGAGGGCGGGCGGGAACGAGCGCCCGCACACCATCCCCGGAGGCCCCATGCAGCCGCAGTTGAACTTCGCCAAGGCCGGCGGCCTGGTCACCGCCGTCGCGGTGGACGATCACACCGGTGAGGTCCTGATGGTCGCGTACATGAACGAGGAGTCCTTCCGGCTCACGCTGGAAACCGGGAAGGTGCACTACTGGTCGCGCTCGCGCCAGACGCTCTGGAAGAAGGGCGAGTCCTCGGGGAACATGCAGGAACTCGTGGAGATGCGGGTGGACTGTGACATGGACGCCGTCGTGGTGCGGGTGCGGCAGACGGGGCCGGCGTGCCACGAGGGGTTCCACAGCTGCTTCTACCGCACGGTCGCGGCGGACGGCTCCCTCCTGGAGAACGCCGCCCGGGAGATGACGCCCGAGGACATGTACGGGAGCGCCCGGTGAGCGGAGGAGGGGCCGGCTCGGGGCCGGCGTCCCGGGGTGCGGCGTCCCGGGGTGCGGCGTCGTCGGCCGCCCGCGTGCTCCGGCTCGGCCTGCCGAAGGGCAGCCTGCAGGACGCGACCGTGGGTCTGTTCAAGCAGGCCGGGTTCTCCATCTCGATCTCGTCGCGGGGCTACTTCCCCACGATCGACGACGACGAGATCGAGTGCATGCTGATCCGGCCGCAGGAGGCCTCCCGCTACGTGGAGCACGGGCTGCTCGACCTCGCGGTGACAGGCTTCGACTGGATCCTGGGCCGCGACGTCGTCGAGGTGGCGGAACTCGAGTACTCCAAGCAGCTGCGGCGCCCGGTCCGCTGGGTGGTGGCGGTGCCCCTCGACTCGCCGATCCAGTCCGTGGCCGACCTCGAGGGCACGCGGATCGCGACGGAGGCCGTGGAGCTGACCGAGCAGTTCCTGGCCGCGCACGGCATCACCGCCGAGGTGGAGTACTCGTGGGGTGCCACCGAGGTGAAGCCCCCGCACCTGGCGGACGCGATCGTGGAGCTGACCGAGACCGGCAGCTCGCTGCGCGCCAACGGACTCCGGATCGTGCAGGAGGTGTTGCGGTCGACGACACGGCTGATCGCCAACCGGGAGGCCATGTCCGAGGAGTGGAAGCGCCGCAAGATCGAGGACCTCGCCGTGCTGCTGCGGGCGGCGCTGCTGGCGCGGGGCAAGTCGGGCCTGATGCTGAACGTGCACGAGGACAACCTCTCGCTGGTGGAGAGTGTGCTGCCGTCGCTGAAGAGCCCGACCATCTCGAAGCTCCAGGCGGAGGGGTGGTTCGCGGTGAACACCATCGTGGATCAGGACGACGTCCGGATGCTCATCCCCCGGCTGCGCGCCGCGGGTGCGGAGGACATCGTGGAGTTCCCGTTGTCCAAGGTGGTGGAGTAGGGCGTCCGCGTCCGCGTTCCCGTGGGGTGCCGCCCGGCGGCGCCTCACACTCCGAACAAGGACTCCGGCAGCAGGCCCGGCACCGCCATGACTGCCCAGAACCGCGCCCACCGCCCGAGCGTGCCGGCGAGCGCGAAGGTCCACCAGCGCATCCCCACCGACGCGGCGAGGAACGGCATCGCGGTGAAGGGTGGCAGGGAAAGCCCTGCCGAGACGACGGTGATCACGGACATCGCCCACGGGTGGTCCGCAGAGTACGCCGCGAGCCTCTCCCACCGCTGGGCCCACACCTCGTTGAGTTCCGCGCGATGCGCGAGATTGAGGC
>DBQX01000070.1:0-4462 GCA_002305415.1 Actinomycetales bacterium UBA1383
CCGGCGGTGAGCCCGCTGTTCGGGCGGCTGACAGGATTGCCGCCCGTGGCCGTGCTGGTGGGAACGCGGGACGTGTGCCTGCCGGACTGCGAGCTGCTCGCGGACCGCGTGCCGGGGCTGCGGATGCGGGTGGAGGCGGGCTCGCCGCACGTGTTCCCCCTGNNNCGGGAGACCTTCGCAGACGCGTAGGCCCGCGTCCGCCCGCCGGGCGCGCCACGTACCCGCGAGCGCTCAGACCTCGCGGAACCACTCCCCGCACGCGAGGGTGCGCACCGGAACCAGGGCCACGAGCGCCACGGCCGCGGCACCCAGGAACACCGCGGGGAATCCGAGCACGCCCACGAGCACGCCCGTCAGCAACGGCATGAACGCCGCGCCGAGGTTCGCCGCCCCGAACACGCCGGCGTAGAGCGCTCGCTTCCCGTCCGGCGAGATCTGCACCAGGGCCCCCTCGATCGCGACCTTCTGGCCGGAGATGATCGCCCCTGTGACCAGGTACAGCAGCGCGTAGGTCCACAGCGGCGCCACGGCGGCACCCAGCAGGGCCAGTGGGAAGAGCGCGGCGATCAGCACCAGCTCCACCTGGAGCACGAGCCGGAAGCCGCCCCGACGCACGAGCCTGTTCCACACCACGTTGGCCGCGAGCATCCCGCCGATCTGGATCAGCACGAACGTGCCCACGGTCGCGGAGTCCAGCTCGAAGCTCCGGTGTGCCAGGGCGGTCACCAGCGGGATCGACGTGAATCCCAGCGCCACCAGGTTGGCCACCAGGATGAGCGAACGCAGGTTCTGATCGGCCCGCAGCATCGCGGGGGCCTGCCGGATGGCGGCAACCACGCCACCGGTGGGCCGCACGGTGCCCTCCGGCAGGGGCGGTTCACGCAGGGCCCAGAATCCACCGGTCGCCACGAACAGGAACGCGGCCGCCATCGCGAACAGCAGGACGTACCCGTCGGGGAAGGCGGCAGCTCCCAACAGGAAGCGGGTCGCGATCGCGGAGGCCAGCAACCCGAGGGTGGTGATGACCTGGCGACGCACGAAGAACGCCCGCCGGTTCGCAGTCCGCACCAGGTTCCCCACCAGCTCGGTGTAGGAGACCCCCGCGAACGCCCCGCTCAGCGCGAACACGGTCATCGCGGCGAACACGATCGGGATGATCATCGTGCGCGTGCCGTAGAGCGCGATCCCCACCGCCGCCGCCCCGAGCGCGAGCACCCGCAGGTTGATCGCCAGCAGCAGGTAGGGCTTCTTCCGCTCCCGGGTGTGCAGGAAGCCCGCGAACACGAGCTGCGTGATCAGCGGCAGCCCCAGCATGATCGCGGTCAGTACCCCCACCGCCACCTCGGTGCCCCCCGCCTCCAGGATCAACGCCGGCATCACCGTGTTCACCTCGGTGAAGCTGGTGGTCACCGCGAAGAAGAAGGCGTGCCAGTAGAAGGCATGACGAGGGTCCACACGCACACACGACACCCTACGACGGCCCGCCTCCCGCCCCCGCCCGCCGGGGACATCTTCATGGAGGCTTCATCATCCGCCACCTCGTGGCTTCACGCGGCGCTGTTTGACTCTCCACACGAGAGAAGGAGCCACCAATGAGAACCACACGAATCATCGCCTCCACCGCCGCCGGCGTCCTCACGCTCACCGCGTTCGGGACCGTCGCAATGGCGTCGACGAGCGGCCCGGCCGTCACCGCCGTCGCGGTGTCCGCCACGGACCCCCAGCTCACGGAGGACCTGCAGTTCATGCGCGAGGAGGAACGCCTCACCCGCGACCTGTACCTGCTGTTCGCCGAGCGCTACCCCGAGGCGAACGTCTTCGCGAACATCGCCCGCAGCGAGGACCGGCACCACACGGCGGTCGGCCGCCAGCTCGAGAACTTCGGCATCAGCGACCCCAGCGCGGGTCTCGCGGCCGGTGACTACGCCTTCGTCGAGCTTGACGAGCTGTACACCACGCTCGCCGCGCAGGGCGAGACGCTCGAGGGTGCCATCAAGGCCGGCATCGCCGTCGAGGAGGAGGACATCGCGGACCTCAAGGCTGCCCTGGAGCGGGAGTCCAGCGATCCTGTCGAGCGGACCTTCGCCGCACTGCTCGCCGGCTCCGAGAACCACCTGCAGGCCTTCACCACCGCCCTCGAGAACGGCGGCGACTGCGAGTGCACCGGCAGCCAGAACCGGCAGGGTGCGGACGACCGGGGCAACGGGAACCGGCGTGGGCCGAATGGCCAGGGCGTCGGTCAGGGGGCCGGCGTGGGCGGGCCCCGCGGGCAGGGTGTCGGCGGCCCGGGAACGGGTGACTGCGACGGAACCGGGGCCACCAGCTGAGCCACCGGTCGCGGGAGGAGCCGGGTGCCCCGCGCCCGGCTCCTCCCGCGTGGTCAGGACCCGCGCCGCGGACGACCATGAACGATCCGTCATGCTGGTTTCACGCGGGCGTCATCCTCGCCGGGCACACTGCGGGGTGAAGCCGGGGGGCAGGCACATTCTCCATACAGTTCTTGTTCTCAGGCTTCCTCCTGTGCGGACCGCACCGGGAGCGCTCACGTGATGAGAGAGAAGGCCATGAAGACGAGAACACTCCTCCCTGTCGTCGCCGCGTCCCTGCTGGTGGCCGCCGTCCCGGCGTCCGCCGACGACACCGTTGACGAGAACGCGCGGACCGTCGCGATCACCGTCGCACAGCTCAACCTCAACCACGTCAGCCGTGCCTACGCCTCGACGGACGACGTCGCCGCCATGGTGCACGTCAAGGACCTCGCCCAGAACCCCATCGGCGGCGCCACGGTCACCGTGACGTGGCAGGTCGACCTCGCGAGCGACGGACTCGGCGCCGAGGACGCGGACGGCATCGTCGTCGACCTCGAGACGTACGCCGAGGCCACGACCGGCACGCTCTCCGGCCTGGCTGTCCTCGAGATCCCCGCCGAGCGGGGCGTCTACACGATCACGATCACTGGCGTGGACAAGGCCGGTGGGGACACCGACGGCGACGGCGACCTCGACATCGTGTACGAGTACGACGCCGCTGCCGGCATCACGACCGCGACGCTCAGCCTTCCCTGGCGGGGCTAGGACGGGGAGCGCTCCTGCGTGGGGCCGCCCTGTTCAGGCCGTCGCGCGCAGCGGGTCCGGGTTCTCGCGCCGCTCGACCGCGAGCCACGCCGCACCCACGATCCCCGCGGCGTTGCGCAGCTGGGCGGGGACGATCGGGGTGTTGAGCCGCAGCTTGGGCAGGAACTTCTCGTGGTGCTTGCTGACCCCGCCACCCACCACGAGGAGGTCCGGCCAGAAGAGCCGTTCGATGGTCTCGTAGTAGCGCTGCAGGCGGGGGACGTATTCCTCGAAGGTGAGGCCGTCGCGGGTGCGCGCGGAGGCAGCGGCGACGGTCTCGGCGTCCTTGCCGTCCACCTCGATGTGGCCGAGCTCGGTGTTGGGCAGCAGGACACCCCGGTTGATGACGGCGGATCCGATGCCCGTCCCCAGCGTCGTCACGATGACGACACCCGGGTGGCCCTTGGCCGCACCGTAGACCACCTCGGCGACCCCGGCGGCGTCGGCGTCGTTCATCAGGTAGATGTCCCGGCCGAGCACCTCCTCGAAGATCCGCTCCGCGGGTGCGTCGATCCACGAGGAGTCGATGTTCGCCGCCGTGCGGGTCACGCCGTGGGTCACCACCGCGGGAATGGTCACCCCGACCGGCCCGTCCGCGACCTGGTCCGCGAAGTTGGCCACGATCTCCTTGACCACGTGGGCCACGGCGAGGGGTGTCGACTGCTCGGGGGTCGGGATGCGGAGCCGCTCGGTGACGAGTTCCCCGGTTGCGACGTCGACCATCGCCCCCTTGATTCCGGAGCCGCCGATGTCGATACCGAGGACGTGGTGCGTGGTCATTGGTTCTCCTAACCCGGCCAGTGATGGGGCACGCGCGGGCCGCCGTCGTGCCCGGCCCATGCTTGGGTACAGGGTACGAGCACGGGGCGCATGCTTCCTGCTGTTCGGCGCCCCACCCCCATTCAGCGAATGGTCACCACCGGGTCATACCAGGTGAGCACCCGCTCCTCGCCGAACGGCCAGGCCGCGCCCACCAGCGCCCCCACCGGGTCCCTCCCGAAGGACGGCACCCCGGGCAGCGCGAACCCCGTGGACACGGACCGGACCGGGGCGTCGTCCGGCAGCCCCGCCAGTCGGCGCGCGGCGACGATCCCCGCGTGCAGGTCCCCCAGCTCATCGACCAGGCCGCGTTCGAGCGCGTCCGCCCCGCTCCAGATCCGTCCGCGGCCGAGCTCGTCCACCCGCTCGCGGCTGAGTCCACGGCCGGCGGCCACGCGGGTCACGAAGCGCGCGTACACCTCCTCCATCATGCGCTCGGCCCACGCCCGGTCCGCGTCGGAGAACGGCGTGTTCGCGCTGCCGAACAGCGCCGCCTCCCGGCCCACGGCCTCGGGGTTGCGGCCGATCCG
>DBQX01000070.1:4473-14997 GCA_002305415.1 Actinomycetales bacterium UBA1383
GCCACCACGTGCCGGGCCTGGGCCAGCACGTAGTACCCGCCCGACGCCGCCACCTCACCCATCACCGCGACCACCGGCTTCGTTGAGCGCGCCACCGCCCGCCCGATCACGTCCGAGGCCAGCGCGGAGCCGCCACCGGAGTCCACGTAGAGGACGACCGCCTTGACGTGCTCGTCCCGCTCGGCCTTGCGGAGGGCCGCGACCACGGTCTCCGAGCCCGCGGTCGGACCGGCGAGGAGGGGAACCGGTGGGGTGGGGCGGCTGCGCCCGGACACGATCGCGCCGACCACCGGGACCACCGCGATCCCGTCCTGCTTCTTCGCCTGGCGCTTCCGCGCGAACTGGCTGCGCACCAGTTCCAGGGAACGGGACCAGTCCTGGTCCACGGGCACGGCGATCTCGTCGTCGTACGCGATCCGGGTGATGAGGCCGGCCGCGAGGAGCTGCGCCGCGCTCGTGAACCGGGCGTCGAGCACATCGCCGGCGGCGCCGGCGTCGCGCGCCACCGCCGCGAGCCAGGACCGCTCGGCGGACGCGAGGTACGTGGAGAGCTGCTCGCGCTCGTGCTCGTCCATGTGGTCGTCGGAGAAACGGGTGAGGGCGGTCTTGTACTCGCGGATCCGCAGGTTCTCCACGCCGATGCCGCGGCGGGTGAGGAACTCGCCGTAGTAGACGCGCTCGGCGGCGAGGCCGGGCAGCATGACCTCCGCGGACTCGGGGGCCACCACCTCCCGCACCCCGGCGGCCACGAGCAGGCTCCGCATCGAGACCTGCGGGAGGTACACCACCACGCGCGTCTTCGCCTGGAGCCGGCCGAGCGCGCGGCCGATCGCCGCGCACGTGGCGAGGCCGGCCGTCAGGTTGACCACGCGGACGAGCACCCCGGTGACGTCATCCAGGCGTGCGAGCTGCTCCAGCCGCTCGGTCAGCGACTGGAAGGACTCGGTCCGCTCCAGCAGGGACTCGAGCAGGTCATGGGCGTGGTGGGTGGGGTAGGACCCGTGGAGGTCGATGATCGCCCAGTGTGGCGTGTCCGCAGCGGGCTCGCGTCCGCGGACGAGGCGGAGCAGCGTCGAGAGGTCGGGGAGGGTGCGCGCGTTCGGCATGTCCACCACGGTACGACGCCGTCGCGGGACCCGCCCCGTCAGGCGAGGAAGTGCGCCGCCTCCCGGCCCGCGAGCGCGTGCGCGACGTCGCTGCGATGCCGCTCCGGCATGGGGGGCAGGGCGTCGGCGGGGAACCACCGGGCATCGGTGTTCTCGCCGTCGGCGGGGTGGGGCTCGCCGCTCACCCAGCGGAAGAGGAAGGCGATGTTCAGGTACTGGCTCTGGTCGCCGTTGGGGTAGGTGATGAGGGGACTGACACGCACCGAGGTCAGCCGCACGGGCTCCCCCACCACGCCGGCCTCCTCGAGCAGCTCCCGCCGCGCCGCGCGGGCGGGCTCCTCACCGGGGTCGACGATTCCCGTGACCGGGGTCCAGTCGCCGTTGTCCGCGCGCCGGACCAGCAGGACGGCCCCGTCGCGGACGACGACGGCGCTCACCCCCGTCAGCCAGAGCGGCTCGTGGCCGATCTTCTCCCGCAGTCGGAGGATGAATTCCGGGGTGGCCATGGGCCCACCGTAGCCCGGTGCGCCCGCGGGTCAGAGCCAGCCGGCCAGCCGGAGCGCCACCATCCACCCGGTGATGGTGAGGAAGGACAGCACGGTGGAGAGCATCAGCACGGCCGCGCCGAGCTCGCCCTCGCCGTACTCCTCCCCGATGGGCGCGAGGACCGACATCGAGGGCAGCGCACACGTGAGGATCGCCGCGGCCCGCAGTTCCGGGGACAGCTCCGGCAGCCCGATCGCCACCAGGCCCAGGACCAGCCCGATCGCCGCCAATGGCTGCACCAGCAGCTTCCCCGCGACCGTCACGAGCACGTCGGTGATCATGCCGTGCACCCTGAGGCCCACGAGCATGCCACCCACCGCGAACAGCGCCACACCGGAGGAGGTCTGCGCGAGCAGGGTCACCGCGCGGCCCAGCGCGGCGGGGAGCTCCACGCCGAGCGCGGTCAGCGCGAGGGCGGCCACGATGGCGATGATCATCGGGTGGGTGACCACCCGGACCACGGTCTGGCGTACACGCACCCAGACGTTCGTCGAGCCGTTCGCGGCGCCCTCCACCATCGCGAGCGCCACGGGGATGATCGCGGTGTTGTCCACCAGCATGTCCATCCCGACCGCGAGGCCGGCCACGCTCGGGAGGATCAGCAGGAAGATCGGGAACCCGACGAACCCGTTGTTCGTCCCGCTCATGCCCCACGCGATGAACACGCCCCGGACGTCCGGCAGCCCCCGCGCCCGGGCGTAGAGGCGCCCCACCGCCATCATCACCCAGGCCGCGAGCGCGTAGGTCAGGAGGTAGGTGAGGTTGAAGACCTCCGCGAAGTCACGGCCCGCGACGTTCACGAAGATCAGCAGGGGCAGCGCGAGCTTCACCACGAACGTGGAGAAGACCGACATGTCCTCCCGGCGGAACAGCCCCGCCCGGGTCAGCGCCCACCCCACGGCGACGACGAGGAAGATGGGGGTCGTTGCCGCGAGGATGTCCAGCACGGTCCACAGGCTATCGGCGGCCCGGCGGGCGACTGCCTCGTGTTGCCAGCCGCGCGGGGGTGGGATGCCCCACGTCACCGCACGCCGGGGCGGCTCACTCCTCGCGGAAGTCCTCCGGGTTCACGTGCTCCAGGAACTCGGAGAAGGCGGCCACCTCCGCGTCCGCGTCCTCGCCCTCGGCCACGGTGGCGTCGACGACGCCGGCCTCGGCGATCACGTCGTCGGCCACCCAGATCGGGGCGCCGGCGCGCGTCGCCAGGGCGATGGAGTCGGACGGCCGGGCGTCCAGGGTGAGCACCCCGTCCCGGGTGCGCAGCGTGATCTCCGCGTAGAACGTGCCGTCCTCGATGCGCGTGATCTCCACGCGCTCCACGGCGGCGCCGAGGTCGTCGAGGATGGTCTTCATCAGGTCGTGCGTCATGGGGCGCGGTGGGGTGTCGCCCTGGATGGCCATGAGGATCGAGGTGGCCTCCTGCGGGCCGATCCAGATCGGCAGGAGCGTGCCCGTCCCCTCCTCCTCCACCAGCGGCTTGAGGATCAGGACGGGCTGGGACTGGGTGTCGAGCGCCAACCCGGTGATACGGACCTGGACCATGGGACCTCCCAACAGCTCCCGCGGCGCCCACCCGAACGCCGGTCCCTCCATCGTACGTCCGGGCCGGGCCCCTGTCCCCGGCCGCCGGTCGGTGCGACACTGGCCCGCATGCGCAGCCAGGCCACATCCATCGACTCCTACCTCGCCGACTTCCCGCCCGAGACCCGTGCACGCCTCGAGGAGGTGCGGGCGCTGGTCCGGGAGGTCGTGCCCGAGGCCACCGAGACCATCAGCTACGCGATCCCCACGTTCGACCTGCACGGACGCCACCTCGTGCACGTGGCCGGGTTCGCGCGCCACATCGGCTTCTACCCCACGCCCACCGGGATGGAGGAGTTCGCCGAGGCGCTGGCGGGGTACCGCACAGGAAAGGGGTCCGTGCAGTTCCCGCTCTCGGAGCCTCTGCCGCGGGACCTGATCCGGCGGATCGTGGAGTTCCGGGTGGGTGAGGTCCGGGCCGGAATCCAGGCGGCGGGCCGGCGGAAGTCCCCCACGCCGAGGTCCTGAGCGCCCGCTCCGCGCGCGGGGGCTCACCCACACCAGGCGAGCACCGCGTCCGCGACCTCGGCGAGGTGGGTGTAGTCCCGCACGTACCCCGTGGCCAGGTTGTTGACGTAGGCGAACACCACGTCGCGCTCCGGGTCCGCCCACCCGATCGCCACGTTCGAGCCGTTGTGCCCGAACGTCCGCGGGCTGCTCCGCCGCCCCATCGGGCTGAAGTCCAGCGGCGGGAGCCGCGGGCCGCCCAGCTGCATCCCCTGGGCCCACCGGATGTGGACGCCGACGAAGCGGTCGACCTCCGCGTGGCACGACGGCGCGGTCATCTCCGCCAGCGACGCCGCCGTCAGGACGGGAGTGGCGCCGCCCTCCCCGCGGCCGGCCCGCAGCAGGGCGAGGTAGAAGGTGCCGAGGTCGCGCGCCGTCGTCGAGATGCCGGCGGCAGGGATGGGCGCCGTCCGGACCGCGGGCCGGTTCACCACGGCTGCGACCGCGCGGGCCATCGCGCCGCGCCCGCGCATCGGGACGGCACGCCGCAGTTCGGCGCGCGGCAGCCCGAGGGACGTGTCCGCCAGGCCCAAAGGGTCGAGCACCCGCTCCCGCAGCAGTGCACGCACCGGCCGCCCCGCCACCCGCCGCACCACCTCGCCGAGGATGAAGCCGTAATCGACGTACTCGTAGGCGGGCACCTCGCCGGGCGGCCACAGCGGGCGCGCCCGCTCGATCCGCCGCACCGACCGCCCCCAGTCCGTCATGGCGACGACGTCGCCCACCGCCGCCACCGCCAGCGGGGCGCGCGTGGCGAGGCCCCCGGCGAGCCCGCCCGACGCCGTCCGCCGCACGGGCAGGAACGCCCGGCCGGCCACAGGGAGGCCCGAACGGTGCCGCAGCACGTGGCGGAGGGTGATCCCACCCTTCCCGTGGGCGGCGAACTCGGGCCAGTACCGCGCGACTGGCGCGTCCAGCTCCACCTCGCCGGTCTCCACGAGCTGGTAGAGCAGCACGGTCACGAACGGCTTGGAGGCGGAGAAGATCCAGAACAGGTCGTTGGGCCCGCAACCGATGCACCGGTCCAGTACCACCCGGCCCTCGTGCGCCACCCAGAGCTGGGCGCTCGCCCCGCGCGCCTCCGTGAGCTCCGCCGCGCGGGTCAGGCCCTCCGGGTCACCCGGCATCGCCCCTCCTCATGGGCCCAGACAACCACAATCGGGACAATCGGGTAGGGGGCCGGCCCCAGCGGAACCGGCCCCCACGACGCGACGCGGATCAGCGGAATGTCACCTCGATCGTGGGCGTCGTGCCGTCGACGAGGCCGAGGGTGAGCACCTGGCACGTGCCCGACCACGCCTTCTCGGTCTTCCAGTTGAAGAGGTACTGCGTGGACCCCTTGGCGTGGATGAGCGTGCCCTGGGCCGGCACCGCCGCGCCTCCGCCACACGGGGCCACGGTGGGGTAGCCGGGAGCGAAGACGTCCATCCCCATGTCACCGCCCAGGAAGAACCTCACCGGGAGGTTGGACCCCGCCTTCGCGACGTTGCCCGTAGCCATGAGAGGCGGGACGGGGCCCGAGAAGTCGAACAGCACCACGTGGTCGACTGCGAGCGTGCCCGCGGCACCGAGCGCGTCGGCGACCGAGGCGGTGACGGGGAACTTCCCACCGCGGTCGTAGACGTGGGTGGCGGTGCAGGTGGCGCCGTCGACGACGCCGGTGACCGGGTCGCTCCCGTCCCCGAAGTCCACCGTGCAGGTCACCGGCCCGTGGATGATCCCCGGGTCTATGAAGGTGGCGGTCGCCGTCACCATCTCATGCAACTCGGACGGCTCGGGGGCAACCACCAGCGAGTCGACCGTGGGGGCAGGCGGCACCGTGAAGAGCAGCCGGCCCTCGACCATCGGGCTGATCGGCTCCGTCTGGCCCTGGATATACTCGATGACGGCGTCGCGGACGTAGAACTGGGTGTCCGCGACGATCTGGTCGAGCGGCCAGAGGGACGAGCCGGCGTCGCTGAAGTTGCACGCGCCGGCGGCGAGGTAGTTCACCGAGGACACCCGGTAATAGGTGTCCGCATCGGCGAAGTCCACCGGGACGCCGCCGATCAGGAGCGCCGCCACGTTGTCCCCGTCCGGCATGACGCCGGCACCCTCGTCCTGATAGACGATCTGGTTGCCCGCGTCCGTGCCCAGCATGCAGGTGGTGTAGTAGGAGTAGCCGCCGTAGCCGGGAACGTACGTGTAGTACCAGTAGTTCCGGTACGCGCGCTCCAGCACCGTCTTCAACTGGGGCCCGTTCATCTCCATGACCACGAGGGAGTTCTCGTAGGGCATGAGGGTGAACATGTCCGAGACCTTCAACTGGTAAGGGTCGGCCTCCGTGGCGCCGTCCGCGACCTTCCGGTTCGTCATCGCGCCGGAGAGGTGGACGTCCACCGGCACGCCCTCGGACTCGAGCTTCCACACCGAGGAGTCGGCCTGGAGGTTGGCCGCGTTGGTCTCCTGCGTGAAGGCCGTCAGCGCGTCGATCGGGACCGTGGTGGACCCGATCACCGTGGTGGTGTAGGCGTCCAGCAGCGTCTTGTACGGCGCCACCAGTGCCTGGATCGCAGGGTCCTCGGGCGTCGTCGCCGTGACCGCCTCGTACCGGCCGGCGGTGGACTTCACGTCCCAGCCGCCCGACCCGTCGGGCAGCAGGCCGATCGAGACGGTGCCGAGGTAGTTGTTGTACCGGTACATCTGGCTGACCAGCACCGGCGTGCCCTCCGGACCCGCCACGAAGGTGGGCAGGAACTTGTAGTCGCCGAAGCCGGTGTCCGGGCGGGTGTGGGAGTGTCCGCCGAGGACGGCGTCGACGCCGGGGACCTCGGCCGCGAACGTGGTGTCGACGTTCTCGTCCACCTCGATGCTCGCCGGGTTCTCGGTGAAGCCGATGTGGGTGAGGGCGATGACGACGTCGTTGCTCGCCTTCAGGCCGGGCGCGTAGTCCTGGCCGGCCTGGATCGGATCGGTGAAGGTCAGGCCCTCGATGTTGCTCGGTAGCTCGTAGCTCGGCACGCGGTGGTTCCCGATGCCGAGGATGGCGACGTCGATGCCCTCGGGGCCCACGGTCTTCTCGACGTACGGCTCCACGGGCACGGCGTCGAGGCCGTACGCACCGTCGTCGGCGATGTTCGCCTGCAGCATCGGGAAGTCCGCCTGCGCGAGCGTCCCGAACACCTCGGAGCCGAAGTTGAACTCGTGGTTGCCGAGCGTCATCGCGTCGTAGTCCATCGCGTTGAACGCCTTGAGCAGCGGGTTGATCTGCAGCTCCGCGGGCAGCGGCGTGCCGTCCGCGGAGTACCCCAGGCCGGCCGACTTGAAGAAGTACATCATCTCGTCGCCCTGGATGTTGTCCCCCGCGGTCAGGAGCAGCGTCCGCTCGGGGTTGTGGGCGCGCGCCTGGTTGATGAGGGTGGCCAGCTGGGTGTACCCGACGTACGTGCCCTTCAGCAGGTTGCCGTGCGAGTCGTTGTGGTGCAGCACGGTGAGCGGCACCACCTCGCCGGCCTCGTAGTCGTTGTCACCGTCGCCGTCGCGGGCGATGCGCCCGTCGAGGGTGCCGTCGCCGTCGGGCCCTCGGTACGGGTTGGCGAAGGTGTAGGTGGCGCTCACGTACGCGTTGACGGAGTTGAGCATGTCACCCCAGTACGTGAGGTTCGTCAGGTACTTGAACGGGGTGAAGCCGTCCTGGCCGGCGGGGGCGAGGAACTCGTTGGTGCCCACCTTGTAGGTCGCCGCCGGGTCGAGCGGCTCCCAGGTGCTGCTCGTCCGGTCGTACACCTCGACGTCGTAGGCGCCCCAGGCGTACGGCTGCGGTCCCGGTTCGGCGTCGCTGTACCGGAAGAACTTGTACCGGACGCCGGAGGGCTGCAGCGCCCCCTTGAACAGGGTGGCGGACTGGTTGAGCAGGTCGACGATCTGCGCCCCGGTCATCGTCCCCACCACAGTGGCGTTGCCGAACGGGAGGATGGAGAACATCTGGCCGTAGGTCAGCAGCATCGGGTCGTGCGTCCACACGCCCTCGCCCTGGCAGTCCGCGGCGCTCGAGCTCCAGATGTAGGTCCCCGGGTTCAGCGGGTCCTCGATGTCGCACCAGTCGGTCCGGATGCCGCCGGGGTTGTTGAAGAACATGTCGACGTCGTTCTCCGGCAGCAGGTCGGTGTTGAGCGAGCCGTAGAGGGCGTCGTCGATGAAGTTGCCCATCATCGAGTCACCGTTGTAGTTCCGCAGCAGGTCAACCTGCGCGTAGCCGATCGGCTGGTTGATGAGGGCGAGGTAGTCCGGGTCGGTGGCATAGGACGTGACGAGGGCGTCGATCACCGGGTCCTTGGGTGCGTCGGTGGGTACCGGCAGCGACGTCCACACCACGCTGGCGTCCCCGCTTACCGTGTCGTAGGTGAAGTCGGCGCGGCCCACGCGCCGGCCTGCGTAGTACGCCTGCACAACGGCGGTGTCCCCCACCATCGTCGCGGCGCTCAGGTTCGTGTGGGAGTGGCCGCCGATGATCAGGTCCGCCGGCGTACCCGCGGTGTTGAGCTTCGCCGCCAGCGTCTGGTCGCCGTAGACCTCGAAGCCGTAACCGTACCCGCCGTCGGTGTACCCGTTGTGCGAGAGCACAACGATCACGTCGCTCCCCGCCGCGAGCATGTCGTCGTAATAGTACTGGATCGACTCCGCCGGGTCGCGGAAGCAGAGACCCTCGGTGGCGGAGGCGACCGTGATGTACGGGGTCTCCACCGAGCCGACGCCGATGACGCCCACCTGCACCTCGTTCGGTGCGGTACCCACGGTGAACACCTCGAAGGGGGTCGTTCCGGCGAGCGGTGTCCACGTGCACTCGCCCCCGGAGTCCTTCTGGGTGATGTTCGCGACGACCATCTCGACCGGCGTCTCGTCGCCCGTCGCAGGCGCCTCGGCCTGGGCGATCCGGTCACCGAGGACCGTCTGACCCCAGTCGAACTCGTGGTTGCCGAAGGTCACGGCGTCGTAGCCGATCGTGCGGTAGTAGTCCACGGTGGGCAGGCCCTGCTGCAGGTTGGACAGCAGCGTCCCCTGCATGAAGTCGCCCGCATCGAGGAGGAGGGTGTTCTCCTCGCCCACGGCAGCGCGCACGTCCACGATCCGCTGCGCCACCCGGGCCGCCCCCGGGTTGCTGCCGGAGGGCTCGAGGTTGCCGTGGAAGTCGTTGGTGTGCATCACGGTGAAGTTGATCGGGTCCGCGGCGGCCACGGGACCAGCGGTCGCGATGACCGGAACCGCCAGCCCGGCGAGCGCGGCGAGGACGAGCGTCGTGCGTCTCGTCGACGTCGACGAGTCACCTGGATAGGACAAGGTCGAAAGCACCTACCAGATCGGGGCGCGGCGAAGGGATGAACCGCGTCGGTCACCCCGATGCTTCACCCGGCAGCGCTCCCCGCGCGAGGGACGAAGGACCCGGGAAATGTGGCCCGCCTCACATCGACCTGCTGGTCAGGCCGGTCGCCGTTCCGCCCCCGCAGGGCTCAGACCCCGAGGAGTCCGACGATCGTCGCCTCGCAGCGCCCGCCCACCCAGATGTCGGCGCCGTCGTCCTCCAGGAACACCCGGCCGGCACGGCCGAGCGCGGTTCCCTGCCGCACGGACCACCGCTCCGGCGCCCGCCCGCTCGCCCGGAACCACTGCGCGACCGCCGCGTTCAGCGAGCCGGTCACCGGGTCCTCCGGCACGCCGAGCGCCGGCACGAACGCCCGCGCCTCGAACAGGCAGTCGTCCCACGGCCGTTCCGCCTCCGGGAACGCCCCGACCACCCCGATCCGCAGGTCACCCATCGCGGCCGTGTCCGGGCGCAGCGCGAGCACGGCAGCGGCGTCGCGGAGGAGCAGTCCCACCCAGCCCGGGCCGTTGTCGACCCACTGGCTGGCGACGACGTCGTCGCGCCCGATCCCGAGGCTCGCGACGGCGTGGGCGAGCGTGGCGTCGTCGACGGCGCCCGTCCGCAGCGGCGGTGGGGCGGCGAACGAGACGACTCCGGCGTCGTCGACACGGAGGGGCACGAGCCCGACGCCGCACTCCTGCACGATGCGGTCAGGGCCGCGTCCGCTCGCGCCCGCACCCGCCGGAGTGACCGGCTCGGCGCTTCCGGGCTCGTCACCGGTCACGTTCCCACACCGGGCGCGCAGCCAGGCGAACGCGGACCCGAGGGTCGGGTGCCCGGCGAACGGCAGCTCGCCGCCGGGGGTGAAGATGCGGAGGCGGTAGTCGGCGCCGTGGAGGGTGGGCGGGAGGACGAATGTGGTCTCGGAGAGGTTGGTCCAGCGCGCGAGGGCGGCCATCTGGGCGTCGGTGAGACCCTCGGCGTCGAGGACCACGGCCACCGGGTTGCCGGTGAGTTGACCGGTGGAGAACACGTCGACCTGCATGAATGCTCGCACGAAGCTTCACCATACCTCCACCGGCGTTTCTCGGCCGGGCTCCTACTCTGGGAGGACGAGGAAGGGAGTCACCATGTCAGTCGCCAAGGTCACCGAGATCTCCAGCACGTCCACCGTGAGCTTCGAGGACGCCATCAAGCAGGGCATCGACCGCGCCTGCCAGACCCTCGACGGGGTCAAGGGTGCGTGGATCTCGGAGCAGCAGGTCGTGATCGAGGACGGCCAGATCGCCGAGTACCGCGTCAACATGCGGATCACGTTCGTGCTGCGCTGACGCGCCGCTGCGAACCTGCCCCAACCGGGCCGCGTCATCGAGCCCACCCCGACCGAGCTCCGCGCCACCCGGACCCGCGTCCCCAACCGACGCATTCACCCCCGCCAAACCGTCG
>DBQX01000044.1 GCA_002305415.1 Actinomycetales bacterium UBA1383
CGCGCTCGCCCGGACGCACGCGGCCGGTGCGCCCTGGTGGGGCGCCGGCCCGCCCGGGCTCGCCGAGTCGCGCCTGGCCGAGCTGCCGCACCCCATCGTCGCGACGGCGGAGGCGGCGCCGTCGAGCTGGGGCGAGTTCTACGCGCACCTGCGGGTCGAGCCGTATGTCCGGCTGGCACGCGACCGGGGCCACCTCTCCGCCGACGGCGCGCGCGTCCTCGACCGCGCGCTCACCCGCGTCGCCGCCGGCACCTTCGACGCGNNCCCAGCCAGGGCTGTGCAGCAGCGGGGTCGCGCGCCTGCACGGCGACCTGTGGGGCGGGAACGTGCTCTGGGCCCGGCCCGGTACCGCGGACGGCGTGACCGGCATCCTCATCGACCCCGCCGCCCACGGCGGCCACGCGGAGACGGACCTCGCCGAGCTCGCCCTTTTCGGATCGCCGCATCTCGGCCGCACCGTCGCGGCCTACCACGAGGCGTCCGGTCTGTGCGACGGGTGGGAGGCACGTATCCCGTTGCACCAGCTCCACATGATCGCGGTCCACGCCGCCCTGTTCGGCGGCTCGTACGGGCCGCAGGCGGTGCGGGCCGCGCGGAGCCTGACCTGACCGGACGACGGCGGCTCCGGCTCGCAAACTAGCTGACATGGCAGTTTGTTGGCGGGCTCCGGGCCTTACCACGGGTGTGCCGTCCTGCTTGAATGAAGACGCGGCAGGGGCGAGGTTCCAAAGGAGGGTTGGGATCCCGCCCACTCCGTCTCCCTGGACGCAGACGCTGGGCGTCCATCGACGAGGGTCCGGCCGGGGGTCACCGCTCCCGTTTCCCCGGCCGGGCCCTCGGTTCCGTCCCCTATCGTGGGGGGATGATCAGCGTTGTGGGACCTGGTGGCGTGGGAGGTCTGCTCGCGGGCCTGCTGCTCAGGGCCGGAATCAGGACGACCGTCGTCGCGCGCCCGGGGACCGCCGCCCGGATCGCGTCGGAGGGCCTGACGATCGACTCCGTCGCGTACGGCCGGTTCCACGTCGTGGTCCCGGCGGCCACCACCCCGCCGCTCGGAAGCGCGGTCATCGTCGCCGTGAAGAGCTATGGCCTTGAGGACATCATCCCCGGGCTGGTCGCGGCGAGGCCGACCGAGGTGCTCACCCTCCTCAACGGGGTCTCGCACGTGGGGCTTGTCCACAACGCCCTCGACGACCCGACGGGTGGCCGCGTCACCTGCGGGTCCATCGACGTCGTCTCCGCCCGCCGGCCCGACCATGTGATCGAGCACTCCACCGGCTCCTGCCGGGTCACCGCCCGCGACGGCACCGCGGAATGGCGCACCATCAAGGCGCTGGGCGCGGCCGGCGTGACGGTGAGGACCCGAGGCACCGAGAACGAGGTGCTGTGGCGCAAGCTCCGGTACCTCGCGCCGATGGCCCTGCTGACCGCCTGGCAGGACCGGCCGATCGGCGCGGCCCTCCGCGCGGAACCGGACGTCACCGACGGCCTGATCCGCGAGGTCGCGGCGATCGCGACGGCGGCCGGCCTGCCGTCGTCGTTCACGGACCTGCGCGAGCAACTGTTCGGTGTCACCCCCGGCGCGACGTCGTCGCTGCAGCGTGACGTCCGGGCCGGCGGGCCGTGCGAACTCGAAGCGCTCGGGACGCACCTCGTGGAGCTCGGCGCCCTGCACGGGATCGACACCCCGCACCTGCAGCGCATCGTCACCGCGCTCACCGCACGGCTGCAGGGCTGACCCTTCAGAGCACCTTGGAGAGGAACGCCTGGGTGCGCGTGTGCTTCGGGTTGGCCAGCACCTCGCGGGGCTCGCCCTCCTCCACGATCACGCCGCCGTCCATGAAGATGAGCCGGTCGCCCACTTCCCGGGCGAAGCCCATCTCGTGGGTGACGACCATCATCGTCATGCCGGACTGGGCCAGGTCCTTCATGACGGAGAGCACCTCGCCCACGAGTTCCGGGTCGAGCGCGGAGGTGGGCTCGTCGAACAGCATCATGTCCGGGTTCATCGCCAGCGACCGGGCGATCGCCACGCGTTGCATCTGACCGCCGGAGAGCTGCGCGGGGTGGGCACTCTCCTTGTCGGAGAGTCCCACGCGGGCGAGCATGTCCCGGGCGATCTGCTGGGCCTCGGCGGGCTTCCGCTTCAGCACCTTCTCCTGCGCGATCGTCAGGTTGCGCAGCACGCTCATGTGCGGGAACAGGTTGAACTGCTGGAACACCATGCCGATGCGGGTGCGGACGGCGTCGATGTCCGCATCCGGGTCGAGGATGTCGATACCCTCGATGCGGATCTCGCCGCCGGTGGGCTGCTCGAGCAGGTTCACCGAGCGCAGCAGGGTGGACTTGCCGGAGCCCGAGGGCCCGATCACGCAGACCACCTCGCTCTTCTGGATGGTCAGGTCGATGCCCTTGAGGACCTCGAGGTCACCGAAGCTCTTCCGCAGCCCACGGATCTCGATGGTGGGGGCGCTCGGGTCGGGAGTGGTGCGTGTCATCGGGCCTTCGCCATCTTCTTCTCGAGCCGCGCCACCAGGCTGGTGAGCGGGATCGTCACGATCAGGTACAGCATGGCCGCCATGATCAGGGGCGTCGCGTTGGCGTTCGTCGTGAGGCCGTCACGGGCGAACGTGGTGAGTTCCTTCGTCTGCAGGGTGGAGCCCGCGATGAACAGCAGGGACGTGTCCTTCAGCAGGAGCACGAACTCGTTGGTCACCGGCGGGATCACGATCCGGAAGGCCTGCGGCAGGATGATCGAGAACATCGTGCGGGACGGCGACATCCCGAGCGAGCGCGCCGCCTCCGACTGGCCCTTCGGCACGGCCTGGATGCCCGACCGGATGATCTCCGCCATGTAGGCCGCCGCCACCAGGATCAGGCCGAGGAGTCCGGCGCCCACGGCGCCCCCCGGCACCTGCACGTCCAGCGCGATGGGCAGCATGTACGCCATCGCGAAGATCGTGAGCAGAGCCGGGAGGCCCCGGAACAACTCGATGAACCCGATCGCGAACATCCGGTACGGCGTTGCCGACGACAACTTCATCAGCGCCATCAGCGTGCCGAGGAGGAGTCCGCCCACGAATGAGACGAGCGTGAAGAGGANNATGTTGAAGAACTGCTGCCCCACCCGCTGCCAGTCGGTCGACACCGCGATCACCACGACGACGGCGACGAAGACGAGGTAGAGAATCGTTCGGACCAGGCGCTGCCGTGCGGTGCGCTTCATGGTGCCACCCCCTCGGGGTCACTACTCCGCGAAGTAGCTGTCGTAGATCTCCTGGTAGCGGCCGTCCTCCCGCATCGCGGCGAGGGCGGCGTTCACGGCCTCCCGCAGGGCGGTCTTCTCACCCTTGGCGAAGGCGAAGCCGTACTGTTCCCCTGTGTCGTACTCGCCCACGAGGACGTAGTTGGCGTCCGCGCGGGTGTGCTCGAGGTTGACGGGCAGGTCCTGCAGGATCGCGTCGATCTGGCGCGCCTGGAGCGCCGGCCACAGCTCGCCGTCGCCCGAGTACTCCACGAAGGTGGTGCCCTCGGGGGCATTCTCCTCGGCGTACATCTTGCCGGTCGAGCCCTGCTGGACGCCCAGCCGCTTGCCGACGAGGTCGTCGATCGAGGTGATACCGGAGTCGACCGAGGTGAGGAGCGACTGCAGCGAGTCGTAGTAGGCATCGGCGAAGTCGATGTTCGCCTTGCGCTCCTCGGTGATGGTGATGGCCGACATGCCCATGTCGCACTGGCCGGCCTTCAGCACCGTGCCGGACTGCAGCGCGTCGAAGGCGACGTCCTGGATGGTGAGCTCGAGGCCGAGCTCGTCCGCGATCGCCTGGGTGATGTCCACGTCGAAGCCCGAGTAGCCGGAGGGCGCGTTCGCGTCCTCATACTCGAACGGCGGGTAGGGGGCGTCGGTGCACACCGTGAGCTTGCCGGCGGCCACGAGGTCGTATTCACTTCCTGCGGCGGTGCCGGTGCCGTCGGCGCCGGCGTCTCCACCTGAGCAGGCCGCGAGGGCGAGCGCTGCGACGGCAGCCATTGCCGTGGAGAGCGCGAGTCTGCGAGTCATCTGAATCCCTTCCTCGGGCCCGCCGGGAGTGCAGCGGGCCACACAGTTTGGACTATTGAACCGCGTTGACGTTTCGACGGTGTGACGCGCCGCATTGCGGACGCTCCCGAATCCCGGACGCTCCGGCCGGCGCCACCCCCACTGCCACAATGGCCCCATGACGGTGGACCTCTCCCGACTCGACCCCCCGCTCCCCCTCGGGCCCCTCGACGGCCGCTACCGCGCCGTCGTCGCCCCCCTCGTGAACCACCTCTCGGAGGCGGCGCTGAACCGCGCGCGCGTCCACGTCGAGGTCGAGTGGCTGGTCCACCTCGCCGCGACGGCGGCCCTGCCCGGGATCCCCGACCTCTCCGCCGACGACGTGCGGTACCTGCGGGGCGTCGTCGCCACCTTCGGCGCGGCGGAGATCGCCGAGCTCGCGGCCCTCGAGGCGGAAACCCGCCACGACGTCAAGGCCGTGGAGTACTTCCTGAAACGCCGCCTGGATGCCGCGGCGGCCGTTCTCGGCCCGTCGACCGTCCTGCCGCGCCTCCACGAGATGGTGCACATCTTCTGCACGTCGGAGGACATCAACAACCTCGCCTACGCCCTCACCGTGCGCGCGGCGGTGCGGGAGGTGTGGCTGCCGGCGGCGGCCCGGCTGGTCGACGCCGTCGCCGAGATGGCCCGCGAGACGGCGGCCGTCCCGATGCTCGCCCGGACCCACGGGCAGCCCGCCACACCGACAACGCTGGGCAAGGAGCTGGCGGTGCTCGCCTTCCGGCTGCGGCGCCAGCTGCGGCGCGTGGCCCAGGCCGAGTACCTCGGCAAGCTCAACGGTGCGACCGGCACCTACGCGGCGCACGCCGTCGCCGCGCCGGAGACGGAGTGGGAGCGGATCAGCCAGAGCTTCGTGGAGGGTCTGGGCCTCGAGTGGAACCCGCTGACCACGCAGATCGAGCCGCATGACTGGCAGGCCGAGCTGTACGCGGACGTCGCGCGTTTCAACCGGGTGCTGCACAACCTCGCCACCGACGTGTGGACGTACATCTCGCTGGGCTACTTCCGGCAGAACCTCGCCGCGCAGGGCTCCACCGGGTCCTCCACGATGCCGCACAAGGTGAACCCGATCCGCTTCGAGAATGCCGAGGCGAACCTCGAGATCTCCTGCGCGCTGCTCGACGCGCTCGGCGCCACGCTCGTCACCTCCCGGCTGCAGCGTGACCTCACCGACTCCACCACCCAGCGCAACATCGGGGTGGCGTTCGGCCACTCGCTGCTGGCGATCGACAACGTGGTGCGCGGACTCGCCGGGCTGGACGTGGACGCCGATGCGATGGCCCGCGACCTCGACGCCAACTGGGAGGTCCTCGGCGAGGCGGTGCAGTCCGCGATGCGCGCGGCCACCCTCGCGGGCGCCGAGGGCCTGGACAACCCGTACGAGCGGCTCAAGGACCTGACGCGCGGGCGGCGGGTGGACGGGCCCGCGCTGCGGGAGTTCGTGGCGGGGCTGGGTTTGCCCGACGACGTCGCCGCGCGGCTGCTCGCGCTCACGCCGGCCTCGTACACGGGGCTGGCGGCCCGGCTGGTGGACCATCTCGAGGACTGAGCGCCGGGTACTGCCGGAGCGCTGGTGGGAGGCGCTGGTGGGAGGCATTGGCGCAGGGTTGACCCCTGGGCGATTCCCTCACGGGAGACGTGAATCTGCCTACTGTGGCGAAGCAGCCTCACGTCACCGCGACGCCACCCACCCGGCGCACGTCGACAGCGCCTCGGCAAACCGGTCACCCTCCGGAGCGGCCCGGAAGACGCCAGCGGCCGCCCTGGAGCCCAAGTGACATATCGCTGTCAGCACTCGTATGCTGATATGCATGCGCACCACCATCCGCCTTCCGGATGATCTCTATGACCAGGTTCGCCTCACGGCGCTCCAGGAGAGGCGCACCGTGACGTCCTTCATCGAGGAGGCGCTCCGGGCCGCGTTGCGTGAGCGCGCGCCAGCCGCCCAGCGCCCGGCCTTCCGCATCGACCCGATCCCGGGGCGCCTCCAGCCCGGCGTCGACCTTGACGATTCGGCGGCCCTCCTCGACCTGATGGACGACGATGCTCGCCCTTGACGTGAACGTTCTCGTGGCAGCCCTCCACGCCGGAGCGCGGGACCACGCGCGCATGAGGACGTGGGTGGAGGACGCCGTGAACGGCCCCGAGCCGGTCGGTGTGAGCGAGGCGGTCGCCAGCGGCGTGGTCCGGGTCCTCACCCACCCCCGCGTCTTCGATCCACCCGCACGCCTCGACGACGCCCTCGCGCGGATGGAGGCGGTGCTCGGGCACCCGAACGTCACCGTCCTCAGCCCGGCGCCCGGTCATTGGGCTGTCTTCGCGGAACTCTGCCGCGCGGCGGATGCGCGCGGCAATCTCGTCGCGGACGCGGCACACGCGGCTACTGCGCTCCAGCACAACGCCACGTTCGTCACGCGCGATCGCGACTACGCCCGCTTTCCCGGGCTCCGGTGGCGCGTCCCCTGACTCCTACTCCACAGCCCGCGCCCGCAGCAGCACCAGCTGGTCCACGCCCAGCAGCGGGGACTGGAGGCCCACCTCGCCGAGGACCCGCCCGGTCAATCGCACGCCGCCCTCACCCCAGGGCGGCGCCCACGGACCGCGCGTGACGGCGTCGCCTGGCGGCTGCGCGGTGACGTGATAGACGACGTCGGGATCCAGCCCCGGCAGCGTCACCCGCCCGGGCGGCCAGGTGAGGGTGTGGTCGAGCGCGGAGAGCCGGTACAACGCCTCGCGCCGGTCGGCGGCGACGACGCCCTCCAGTTCCAGCACCGGGTTGCCGAGGTCCGCGTGCACCACGTCCCCGGAGTGCAGCAACCCCCGGACCTCCTTGTGGAGCGCGACCCACTCCCGCAGCGCCTCGACGTCCCCCGGCGCGGCAGTCGTCAGGTCCCACTCCACCCCCATGTGGCCCCACATCGCGGTGCCGGCCCGGAAGGCAAGCTCGTGGCTGCGCCGGGTGGTGTGGTCCGCCCCCGACCCCACGTGCGTCCCCATGAGTTCCGGCGGCAGCGTGAGGCCGGTCCAGCGGACCATGCGGTGGCGCTCGTGGGCGTCGATGCAGTCCGAGACCCAGATGCGGTCCGTGTGCTCGATGACGCCCAGGTCCACCCTGCCGCCGCCCCCGGCGCAGGACTCGATCTCCAGACCCAGGTGGCGTGCCTTCAACTCGGCCAGCATGCGGTGGAACGCCACCGTCTGGGCATGCACCCCCGGGCGTCCCGACGGCGTGTGGCCGGCATCCACGAGCGCCCGGTTGTGGTCCCACTTCAGGTACGCGATGCCGTACTCCGCGACGAGCGCGGAGATGCGCTCGAGCACGTACGCGTACGCCTCGGGGTGGCCGAGGTCGAGCACCTGCTGGTACCGCGAGTCGGGCCCGGGACCGTGGTTGGTCTGGAGCACCCACTCGGGGTGGGCGCGGGCGAGGTCCGAGTCCGGGTTGATCGCCTCGGGTTCGAACCACAGGCCGAACTCCATCCCCAACTCCCGCACCCGGTCCACCAGCGGGTGCAACCCCTCCGGCCCCCACACCGACTCATCCACGAACCAGTCGCCGAGCCCGGCGTTGTCGCTCCGGCGGTGGCGGAACCAGCCGTCGTCGAGGACGTAGCGCTCGATCCCGAGGTCCGCGGCCCGCTCGGCGAGGTCGAGGAGCTTCGGTAGGTCCATGTCGAAGTAGACGGCCTCCCACGTGTTGAGCAGCACGGGCCGCGGCCGGGCCGGGTGTTGGGGCCGGGCGCGCAGGAAGCGGTGGAAGCGGTGGGAGAACTCGTCCAGGCCCTCACCCCAGGAGCCGTAGAGCCAGGGCGAGCAGTACGTCTCGCCGCGCGCCAGGCGCATCTCCCCCGGCAGCAGCAGCTCGCCACCCCGCAGCAGCCGCCACCCGGTCTCGTCATGCTCGGCGCTGACCACCTGGTTCCCGGACCAGCCGACATGCACCCCCCACACCCGGCCGGCCCGCCACCCGAAGCCGGGGCGCCCAGCGCACACCACTGTGGCGGAGTCGTGTCCCGGGCGCCCGCCCCACGCCTCGCGGTGCCACAGCCCGAGGTCGAACGCCCGGCGCTGCGGGGTGCGCTCGTGGGTGTGCCGGCCAGCCATGTCCAGGAGTTCCCCGGCGTCGGCCGGGACCGGGAGCGCGGGCTCGAGATGGAGCACCTCGTACGGCTCGTCCGCCAGGTTGGTCACCGCGGCCCGCACCCGCAGCAGCCCGCTCTCCAGCAGCTCGACCTCCACCACCACCTCGAGCTCCCCCGGCGTGTCGGTGGCCACGCTGCGCAGCCGCACCGCACCAGCGGGACCCTCGGGCCACTCCGGCGTGCCGGCGTCGGCGACGGCGTGCGTGACGGCGTCGAAGGCCACCGACCACGCCCGCCCCGCTCGCGAGCCGAGGAGGCCCGGCCTCCCCAGCCAGCCGGAGGAGTGCTGCGGCAGCACGGCCACCCACGACTGTGACGCGATCGGGCTGTCGACGTACGGCATCGCGAGGGCGTGGGCGAGGGCCCCCGGTTCCGGGACGTCCCCGAGGTCGGGTCCCCAGTGGAGGACGCACGGAAGCATGGTGGGGTCGAGTCGGAGGACCAGGCTGGTCCCACCGCGGCGCAGATGGACGACGTCAGGCATGTACCCTCCCGGAGATGGCATGGTGCCTCCGAGGCTAGTGCGGTGCCCTCCGGCGGTGGAGGTCTTCGCGCCGGGCCCGCGTCCCGGCCTGTGCCCCACCTCACGCGCCGATCGTGATCCCGCTCATGAGACCCGACGGCGGGCATCCCGTACCGTGGAGCGGTGAGTCTCGCCTCCGCGGCCCTCTCGCTGGCCGCTTCCCCGTCCGGCTCCGCCCTCGGCGGGATCGCTGACTGGGCGGTCAGCGTCATGGAGGCCCTCGGCGGGTTCGGCGTCGCAGCGCTCATCGCGCTGGAGAACCTCTTCCCCCCGATGCCGAGCGAGGTGATCCTGCCGCTCGCGGGCTTCACCGCCTCCCAGGGCTCCTTCACGCTGCCGGCCGTCATCGTCTGGGCCACCGTCGGGTCCCTCACCGGTGCGCTCGCGCTCTACGCCGTGGGCTACGCGCTGGGCCGGGAACGCACGCGGCGCCTCATGGGGTCGCTCCCGCTCGTGAAGACCGAGGACGTGGTCCGCACCGAGAACTGGTTCGACAGGAACGGCCCCCTCACGGTGCTCGTGGGCCGCGTGATCCCCATCTTCCGCTCCCTCATCTCGATCCCCGCGGGCGTGACCCGCATGAACGTCTGGACGTTCCTCGGACTCACCGCGCTGGGGTCGTTCGTGTGGAACACGATCCTGATCGTCGCGGGATACGTGCTCGGAGAGAACTGGCACATCGTCGAGCAGTACGTGGGCGTGTTCACCTACGTGGTCCTCGCGGCGGTGGTGCTGTCCACGGTGGCCTGGGTGACCATCCGCATCCGGCAGGGGCGGACCCCTCCCGCCGGGTCCCGGTAGGAGGCGGGGACCGCGCCGCCCACTCGGGTAGCCTCGGACAATGACCGTGCTGCAGAAGGCCGTGCCGCCGGCGCTGGTCCACGCGTACCTGAAGGAGGGCTACGACCGCGTCAGCGGCTACGTGGTCCGCGCCGCGGAGGTCAGCGGAGTCGCCACGATCCCGGCACTGCGCCGCCTCCACCTGCTCGACCACCCCGCCTCCCGCGTGCCCCCGGGCTCCCCCCTGCACATCCTGCACGTCGACCAGTCACCCTCGTGGCAGCTCGTCCCCGCGCGCGGGGGCGCGATTGAGCGGGACGTCCTCGACCCCTCCGGCACCGCCGAGGTGGACGGCGCGCGGGTGGACGTCTTCCACCTCGCCCACACGCGGCTCACCTCCGGTGCGAGGCTCTGGCGCTTCGAGCCCGACGCCGATCCCGTCCTCGTCGGCACCTACCTCGGCCCGGCCCTCGGCTGGCAGGACCACACCCGGGACGACACCCTGACCGCCGTCGTCCCGGTCGCCACGGTGGGCGCCGTCGTCGTCCTGGGGGACAAGGCGTTCGTGGCCGACGTCGTCAGCGGCCCGGACGGGACGCCGACGACGATCACGGCGGTCGCGCCCGCGGAACCTCCCGCCGACCTCGGTTTCACGCGCAACGCCAAGGGCTTCTGGGTACGGGACGTGGACCACGCGGAGGCGCGGGCCCTGTTCGAGGTGCGCGTCACGGGCCGGTGGCGGGGCCACCCGGTGCAGGTGGCGCAGCAGGTCCGGCTGCCTGCCAGCCAGGTGGTCGTCAGGATCTGCTCGCTCGCGCGCGACTGGACGAAGGCCGAGGCCGCCGGCTTCATCGAGATCGAGCTCGGCGTCTGGGAGACCACCGTCCCCGCGGACGAGGTGACGGACACGCAGCCCCAGGAGATCGCCGCCCGGCCGTGGATGACGTCCTGGCAACTGGAGCGGCTGCGCCGGCTCGAGGAGGCCGCGAGTTCCAACACGGTCCAGCCACCGGGGCCGACGACGCCCGCCCCCATCCCGGGCACGGTCACCTCGGCGCCGGGCAGCGGCCTTCGGGACGCTGCCCACCAGGCCTTCTACCAGCGCATCGCCCAGGGAGCGATCCCGCACCTCCCGGCGGGGGCCCGGGAGCTGCAGCTGCTCTGTGAGGCGGTCGGGAACGTCATGGAGATCTCCGCGCAGGCGATCCTCACGGACGACACCCCCGCACCCGTCCCCACGATGTCGGAGGACGTGGCCCGCGCCTTCGGCGAGCTGCGCGCGCTGGGTGCCCGGGGGGAGGAGGGCCCGTGGTTCGGCGCCCTCGTGCGGATCACGGCGGCGGGGCAGTTCGCGGTCAACTTCAACCGCACGAACAGGCCCCGCATGAAGCGCGAGATCACGGCCGGGATGCTGCGCGTCGAGCGGGAACGCTTCCCGCGGGCGCAGTGGCCCCAGTGGTTCCTCGACCTCGAGGCCCAGGTCGAATAGCGCGACGCCCACCCCGGGAATACCCCCTCCGGGTATGCTGTTGTGCAGAGCGCAGCACTGAGGAGGCCGCGGCATGCACGACACCCACGAGATCCACTGCCACCCCGCCGAGCAGGGGCACGGCTACTCGCCGCAGAAGGACGCCTACGTGGCGCGCATGCGTCGCATCGAGGGGCAGGTCCGCGGCATCGAGAAGATGATCGCGGAGGACAAGTACTGCATCGACGTCCTCACCCAGATCTCCGCCGTCACCCGGGCCCTCCAGGCGGTGAGCCTCGCCCTGCTGGAGGACCACCTCAACCACTGCGTCGTCGGGGCCGCCAAGGCGTCCGACGAGGAGGGGCGCGCGAAGGTCGCCGAGGCGACCGCCGCCGTCCCCCGCCTCTGGAAGTCCTGACCCTCCCCGGGGCCACGGACGCCCCACCCCGCCACCCCGCCCACACAAGGAGCCACCCATGACCCCCACCCCCATCACCCTGAAGGTCGCCGGCATGACCTGCGCCCACTGCGTCCACCACGTCTCCTCCGACCTCTCCGCCCTCGACGAGGTCGCCGAGGTGATGGTGACGCTCAACGCCGGCGGGACGTCCGACGTGCTCGTCACCCTGAACGAGGACATTCCGGACGAGAAGCTCGCCGAGACGATCGACGAGGCCGGCTACAGGCTGGTCGGCGTGGAGCGCGGATGACGACCCCCACCCGCGCGACCACCCCCGAGGTTCTGGTCCGGGCCACGCCCCTGGCGGAGGTGGACCTGCAGGTCGAGGGCATGACGTGCGCCTCGTGTGTGGCGCGCGTCGAGAAGCGGCTCAACAGGCTGCCGGGCGTGCAGGCCACCGTCAACCTGGCCACCGAGTCCGCGCACGTCATCCTCACCGAGGACGTCGACGACGCCGCGCTCGAGGCCGCCCTGGTCGCGGCCGGGTACGGCGGCCACGTCACGCGCCGGCACGTGGAGGGCGAGGAGCGGGCCGCCCCGGACGACTTCGACACCTCCGACCCGTCAGCCCGCCGGGCCGCGGACCTGCGCCGTCGGCTCGTGGCCGCGGCGGCGCTGACCCTGCCGGTGGTGCTGCTCTCGATGGTCCCGCCCCTGCAGTTCCCGGGCTGGCAGTGGGTGGTGGCCCTCCTCGCGCTGCCCGTCGTGACGTGGGGGGCGTGGCCCTTCCACCGCGCGGCGTGGAACGCCGCGCGCCACGGCTCCTCGACGATGGACACCCTGGTGTCGCTGGGCGTGATCGCCGCGAGCCTGTGGTCGCTGTGGGCCCTGGTGTTCGGCGGGGCGGGCGAGATCGGGATGCGCATGGAGGTGTCGCTGATCCCGCGCGCCACCCACGAGGCCATGCACCCGGAGATCTACTTCGAGGTGGCCGCCGTGGTCACCACGTTCCTGCTGGCGGGCCGGTACGCCGAGTCCCGCTCGCGCCGGCGCGCCGGCGACGCGCTGCGCACCCTGCTGGAGATGGGCGCGAAGGACGCCGCCCGGATCGAGCGCGGCCCGGACGGCACCAGCCGCGAGGTGCGCGTCCCCATCGCCGCGCTGCGCGTGGGGGACGAGTTCGTGGTCCGCCCCGGGGAGAAGGTGGCCACCGACGGGGTGGTGGTGGCGGGCGAGTCCGCCGTCGACACCTCGCTGCTGACCGGCGAGCCGGTGCCGGTGGACGTGCGCCCGGGCGACGACGTCACCGGCGCCACCGTCAACACCTCCGGCGTCCTCACCGTGCGGGCCACGCGGGTGGGTGCGCAGACCGCGCTCGCCCAGATCGGCCGGATGGTGGCGCAGGCGCAGACCGGAAAGGCGCCCGTGCAGCGCCTCGCGGACCGCATCTCCGCGGTGTTCGTGCCGGTGGTGATCGTGCTCGCGCTCGGCACGTTCGCCACCTGGCTGCTGCTCGGCTACGCGCTCCAGGCCGCGTTCACCGCCGCGGTGGCGGTGCTGATCATCGCCTGCCCCTGCGCGCTGGGCCTCGCCACCCCGACGGCCCTGCTCGTGGGCACGGGGCGGGCCGCCCAGCTCGGGATCCTCATCAAGGGCCCGGAGATCCTCGAGTCCACCCGGCGGGTGGACACCATGGTGCTGGACAAGACCGGCACCCTGACCACCGGGCGCATGTCAGTCGCCGAGGTCCTCCCGCTGCCCGGGACCACCGCGGCCGAGGTGATCCGGCTCGCCGGCGCCGCCGAGGTGGGCTCGGAGCACCCGATCGCCGTCGCCGTCGTCGAGCGGGCGCGGAGCGAGGGCGGCGAGCTTCCCGCGGCGGAGGGGTTCCGGAACAGTGCCGGGCTGGGCGTCACCGCGACGGTCGCGGGCCGGGAGGTCGCCGTCGGGCGGCCGGCGTTCCTCGCCGAGCGTGGCCTCGACGTGTCGGCGGCGGACGACGTCGTCACGCGGGCCGCGGCGGAGGGCGGCACTGCCGTCGCAGTGGGCTGGGACGGGGCCGTGCGCGGCGTGGTCGTGGTGCGGGACGAGCCGAAGGCCGACGCCGGCGACGCCGTGCGCGAGATCCGCGCCCTCGGCATCGAGCCGGTCCTGCTGACCGGGGACGCGGCGGCCGCGGCCCGGCGGGTGGCGGGCACGCTCGGGATCGAACGCGTCCACGCGGGCGTGCTGCCCGACGGGAAGCGCGACGTCGTGCTGGCCCTCCAGGAGGAGGGACGCGTGGTGGCCATGGTGGGCGACGGCGTCAACGACGCCGCGGCCCTCGCCCAGGCCGGGGCGCGCGGGCTGGGGATCGCGATGGGATCGGGCACCGACGTGGCCATCGAGGCCTCGGACATCACGGTGCTCGGCGGCGACACCCGCCGCATCCCCACGGCGATCCGGATCTCGCGGCAGACCCTGCGCATCATCAAGCAGAACCTGTTCTGGGCCTTCGCCTACAACGTGGCCGCGATCCCCCTCGCCGCGCTGGGCCTGCTGAACCCGATGATCGCGGGCGCGGCGATGGCGGCCTCGAGCGTGATCGTGGTGAGCAACTCCCTGCGGCTGCGCCGCGCGGGCTGAGCGGCTACCAGCCGAGGGCGGCACCGTCGGCACGGGGCTCGGACCCGCCCACGTAGGTCCCGTTCCCCAGCCGCCAGATCGCCTGACCGCGCCCGAGGTGCCCGGCGTTCGGGGCCACGGCCACGCTGTGGCCGCGGGCGGCGAGCCCGTCCAGCACCTCGCGGCCGGCGGCCGCCTCGATGAGCACCTGCCGGCCCTCGGCCCAGAGCCAGCGGGGGGTGTCCAGGGCGGTCTGGGGATCCAGGCCGTGGTCCACGGTGTCCATCACCACCTGCACGTGGCCCTGCGCCTGCATGTGCCCGCCCATCACGCCGAACGGGCCCACCGGCTGGCCGCCGCGGGTCAGGAAGCCCGGGATGATCGTGTGGAACGGCCGCTTCCCGGGGGCGAGCTCGTTCGGGTGCCCGGGTTCGAGGGAGAAGCCGTGGCCGCGGTTCTGCAGCGCGATCCCCGTGCCCGGCACCACCACGTG
>DBQX01000076.1 GCA_002305415.1 Actinomycetales bacterium UBA1383
GGAGGCTCCGTGGGGCGAGGGAGGCCGCACCGCGATTCAATGGAGTCAGAACACTTCGCACACCGCCCATCCGAGGAGCGCTCCATGAACCCCGGCACCCAGCCCACCACTGACACGGCCGCCGGGCGCTGGTCCTTCCTCACCGCCAGCCCTGGCCGTTCCACCGTCCTGCGGACCATCGGCAGGATCGCCCTCGGTGGCTTCGTCCTGTCCGCCGGCCTCGGCCACCTCGGACCTCTGCGCGAGGAGTTCCAGGCCCAGGTTCCGACGTGGCTTCCCCTTGACCCGGACTTCGTGGTGGTCGCCTCCGGGATCGTCGAGGTCTCGCTGGGTGCGGCATTGATCGCGCTGCACCGCTACCGCGTGGCGGTGGGCTGGACGGCCGCGGCGTTCTTCGTCGCGATCTTCCCCGGCAACATCTCCCAGTGGATGAACGGGATCGACGCCTTCGGCCTCGAGTCGGACCAGGCGCGCTTCATCCGGCTCTTCTTCCAGCCAGTGCTGGTGGCGTGGGCGCTGTGGTCCACCGACGCGTGGAAGGCCTGGCGCGCGAGCCGCCGGTCCCGCTGACCGACAGCCCAGACACCCCGGACCCGCCCCACTCACTCCCCGGCCGGGGCTATGGTCGCGGCATGAGCCCGCACCGCACCGGGGTCACGCGCCCACCCGTTCCCAAGTCGCCGTCCCCACCCGTCACGCTCACCGAGGAGACCGCCGACCGGTGGCGCATCGAGCGCAGCGGCCAGATGCGGGTACCCGGCGTGGTGTTCGCCTCCCGCCGGCTCCTGCCCGCCACCGCCGGCGACGACTCCCTCCGCCAGGTCTCGAACGTCGCCACGCTGCCGGGCATCGTCACGGCGTCGTTCGCCATGCCGGACGTCCACTGGGGCTACGGCTTTCCCATCGGTGGGGTCGCGGCCACGGACCCGGCCGCGGGCGGCGTCGTCTCGCCCGGCGGAGTCGGCTTCGACATCTCGTGCGGCGTCCGCCTCCTCACGACGCCGTTCACCGAGGCGGACCTGCGCCCGCGCCTTCCGGCGGTGATGTGTGCGCTGTCCCGCCTGATCCCGCGCGGCGCCGGCCCGGGCGGGGTATGGGCGGCCACGTCCGCTGACCTCACCGCGATCCTCCGGCGCGGGTCCGAGTACGCCGTCGCCCGCGGGTACGGCACCGAGCGCGACCTCGCCCACTGCGAGGACCGCGGCGCGGTCGACGACGCCGAACCCGCCGCGCTCTCCGACCGCGCCCTCCAGCGTGGCGGCGCCCAGGTGGGCTCGCTCGGTTCCGGGAACCACTTCCTCGAGGTGCAGGTGGTGGACCGCATCCTCGATCCGGCCGTCGCCGCGGCGTACGGCCTGGTGAGCGGCCAGGTCTGCGTCATGATCCACTGCGGCTCGCGCGGACTCGGCCACCAGATCTGCTCCGACCACCTGCGGCTCATGCAGGAGGCCATGCCCCGCCACGGGCTGCGCGTCCCGGATGCACAGCTCGCCTGCGTGCCGGTGGACTCGCGCGAGGGGCGCGCCTACCTCGGTGCGATGGCGGCGGCGGTCAACTTCGCCCGCGCGAACCGCCAGCTCCTCGCCCACGCCACGCGGCAGGCGTTCGGGGAGGCGGCGGGGTCGTCCGACCTGCGCCTGCTCTACGACGTCTCGCACAACCTCGCGAAGCTCGAGGAGCACGTCCCGCGGGCGTGGGGTGACGCCACCACCTCCGCCCGTCCCACCACCCTCTGCGTGCACCGCAAGGGCGCGACCCGGGCGCTCCCGCCCGGTCATCCCGAACTCCCCGACGACCTCCGCCCCCACGGCCAGCCAGTACTCGTGCCCGGCTCGATGGGCACCGCGTCGTGGGTGCTGGCGGGGGAGGCGGGCAACCCGGCGTTCGCGTCGGCCTGCCACGGCGCCGGGCGGCTGATGAGCCGGCACGCGGCGGTGAAGCGTGTCTCGGGTCGCCGCCTGCAGGACGACCTCGCGGCCCAGGGCATCGAGGTGCGCGCCTCCTCCACGCGCGGCCTCGCCGAGGAAGCGCCCTTCGCCTACAAGGACGTGGACGAGGTGGTGGCCGTGTGTGGCCGCGAGGGCCTCGCGCGTCCGGTGGCGCGCCTCCGCCCGATCGGCGTGGTGAAGGGGTGACCGGCGTTCCCGCCGGATACCGGCTGCTGCCCCACACCGCGGACGTCCGCCTGCTCGCGTGGGGCCCCACCCGTGAGGCCTGCCTCGACCAGGCGGTGCGGGCCCTGGCCGCGGTGTTCGTCGAGCTGCCCGGCGGCGTCCCCGCCAGCCCGCCCGGCGGCGTCCCCGCCTGCCCGCCCGCCGGCGTCCCCGGCTGCCGGCCCGGCGGCGTCCCCTGCCCGCCCGCCGGCGTCCCCACGCGCGTCCCGGTCGCGCTGCCTCCGGGACCGGATGCGGAGCTGCTGGTGGGCGTGCTGGAGGAGGCCCTCTTCCTCGTGGACGTCCGTGGCCTCGTCGCGCGGGCGGCCGAGCTGCACCCCGACGGGGAGGGCGGGCTGCGGGGCACCCTCGACGCCGTCGCGCTCGCGGACGTCGTCCCGGTGGGGAGCGTGCCGAAGGCGATCGCCCGTTCCGGCCTCCGGTTCGGCGAGGACGACGACGGCGCGTGGCGCTGCGTCGTCACCGTCGACGTCTGACGCGGCGTGTCACTCAGAGGAGCCCGCGGCGGCGCGCGAGGGCTGCGGCCTCGGTGCGCCCGGAAGCCCCGAGCTTGGCGAGGATGTTCGAGACGTGCACGCTCACGGTCTTGGTGCTGATGAAGAGGCGCCGGGCGATCTCGCCGTTGGTGCGGCCCTCCGCGACCAGGGCGAGCACCTCCAGTTCCCGCGGCGTCAGCGCGTCCCCGTGGGCGCGCGGGGCGTTGCCCGCGGTGGGAGGGGTCGCCGTGAGGTCGCGGACCTCGTCCAGCAGCGGCAGCGCACCCAGCCGTTCCGCGACGTCACGCGCGAGCGCCGCTTGGTCCGTGGCGCCGTCGACGTCGCCCGTCGCGCGGAGCGCCGCCGCCAGCCGCGCCCGCGAGCGGGCGGTCTCGAAGGCGGCGCCGAGCGCCACGAAGCCCTCGACGGCGCGCCGCCACGCGGCCACGAGCTCCTCACCCCCGGGGGGGTCGATCCCGGCGACCCAGCGGAGCCGCAGGTACTCGGCGTGGAGGCGGTCCTGCCACGCGTTCCCCTCGGGGCCGGACGTGCGGCCCTCCTCCGCGAGCCGACGCCGCACCTGGGCCGCGGCGTCGCGCGCCTCCTCGCCGAGGGCCACCCACTGGCGACGCTCCTCGAGCGAGGCGTGACCGGCCGCCGCGGCGAGCTGCCCGAGCAGCACCGCCCCGAAACGCACCTCGGCGTGGAAGACGGGGACGTGCCACCGCTCCCGCACCAGGTCGCGGCCCTCGCGGTAGAGCTCGATCGCGCGGGCCACCTCGCCCCGGTCGCCCAGCGCGTCCACGGTGGGCCCGAGCGCGAAGATGACGATCCAGGTGTCGCCCGACCACCCCGCGTGGAGGCGCTCCGCGAGCGCCGGCGCGCCCGGGTCGCCGCGTCCGGCGGCCACCAGGAGCCTCACGCTCGCCAGGATCGGCTCGGCGGCTGGCGGCGGGGTCATGCCGCTCAGGTCGGTGAGCGTGTCCACTTCCGCCCAGTCGCCGAGCATGTAGGCGGTCAGCCCGGCCAGCACCCAGGAGTCCACGGCGTAGGGGGCCCAGGGTCGCCGGCACTGCTGTGCCAGCACGTGCGCCTCGAGGAACATGTCCAGCGCCTCGCGGAGGTGCCCCAGCTCGAGGTGGGTACCACCCAGCTGGTGCAGGCCACGGATGAGGCCGGGCAGGTCCCCGCTCTCCCGGATCTCCGCGACCACCCGCGTGAGTTCGTGCATCGACGACTCCGGGTCGCCCGCGAACTCCTTGAGGCGCCCGAGCGTGGTGGCCGCCTCCGCGGCGATGCGCTGGTCGCCCAGCTCGCGGGCCATCTCGATGGCCTCCTGGGCGAACTGGACGGCCTCGTCGAGCGAGCCCTGCACCGCGCTGACCCGCGCATGCACGGAGATCGCCTGCGCGCGGAGGAGCGAGGGCTCGGGTCCCAGCAGCGCCAGAGCCCGCTGGGTTGACTCCCGGGCGTGCAGCGGCATCTCCTCGGTGATGAGGCTCGCCCGGGCGTGCGCGATGAGCAGGCGCGCCCGCGACTCCGTGGCAGTGTCCTCGGTCTCGGCGAGCCGGGCGCGCAGCAGCTCGACCGCACGCTCGGAGTCTCCCGCGGCCGTGACCGCCTCGGCCGCCCGCACCGTGAGGTCGCTCACGTCGACGTCGACCAGGGCCCGCACCCGCGGCTCGGCGAGCAGCTCGAGGGCCGTCTGGTAGTGCTGTGCGGCCTCGGTGGGTCCGCCGACGGCCATCGCCTCATCGCCGGCGTCGATGCTGGCGACGACGGCGGTGGGCAGGTCGTGCGCCGCCCTGGCGTGCCGGGCGAGCTCGGCGGCCGTGCCACGGATCCGGCCGTCGTGGAGCGCCGCGGCGTACGCGGCGTGGAGCCGGGTGCGTTCCCCGGGCAGGAGGTCGCCCTCCACCGCCTCCGCGAGCAGCGCGTGGCGGAACGCGTACGAGCCGGTGGGGGAGGCGACCAGCAGGTTCGCCTCCACGAGCGCCCGTACGGCCGTCTCGAGGGTGCGGGCGTCGAGGCCGGCGACGGCGGCGAGGGTCTCGTGGTCCACGCGGCGCCCCGCGGCCGCGGCCACGCGGACCACGGCTCGGGCGTCGTCGTCGAGGCGGTCGAGGCGGACCAGCATGAGGTCCGCGAGCTCCGCCGGGAGGTGTCCCCTGCCGGAGGTGCGGGCGCCGACCAGCTCCTCGGCGAAGAACGCGTTGCCGTCCGCGCGCTCCACGATCTCCTCGACGTCCCGGGCGGGGACGCCGTCCTCGAGCGCGTGGACGAGGGCGCGGATGTCCTGGGGTGGCAGGGAGCCGAGCTGGAGCCGTTCCACGGCGGGCAGCCGCCCCCACTCGGCGAGCGCCGCGCGCAGGGGGTGGCGCCGGTGCAGGTCGTCGGTGCGGTAGGTGACCACGATCCCGATGGGCCCGGTGAACCGGCGCGTGAAGAGGAAGGTGAGGAGGTCCCGCGTGGAGGGGTCGGCCCAGTGGACGTCCTCGACCAGCACGAGGACCGGCGCGCCAAGGGCCAGCTGCTCCAGGACGGCGTGGGTGGCGACGAACAGCTCGCCCCGCGTCCCGCCCTCCGGCAGGCGGTCCGGCGACGGCCCTCCAGCGCCGGCGTGGCCGGGCCCGGTGCCGCCGGCCAGCCGCTCGTCGGGGCCCTCGCCGAGCAGTCGTTCGCCCGGCAGGAGGCGGGCGAGGGCCGGCTGGTGGCGGATGGAGGGGAGGGCGAGGTCCTCCTGCTCCCCGAGGCCGCCGAACAGCTCGGTGAAGGGGAGGTAGGGGAGTGCGGAGTCCCCGAAGTCGATGCAGTGGCCCACGAGCACGCGCCAGCCGGCGTCGCGGGCGATGGTGGCGAGCTCGCGCAGGACCCTGGTCTTGCCGACTCCGGCATCGCCGCCGAGCACGACCACGGCGCTCCGCGGCTCGCCCCCGATGCCGAGCACGTCCCGGAGGCGGGCGAGCTCCGGGCCGCGCCCGATGAGGGGGGTGGTGGGTTCGCCGTCGGCGGCCATGCCGTCCATCGTGACAGCGGTGGCCGCCGGCGGCAATGCTCCGCTCAGCACGCCGGGGCGGGCTGCGTGGGGAGGATGGGCCGTACCGTGGCGACGGGCTTCACCCACCGCCGCCGCCGCCGCGTCTCCGCCCGCCGCACGCGCTGCGTGGTGAGCCGCTCGCGACGCAGGGCGTCCTCGGCGTGGACCAGTCCCAGATCCGTGTACATGAGGTCTCCTTCTCGTCGTGGGGCCGTGTATCCACGATCCCGCCCTGAGGTAGGGCGGCGGATCGGGCGTCCTCCCTATTTCGTGGCGCCGGGGGATACCTCAGGAGGTGGGTGGTGTCCTAGCCTCGTTCCGATGCAGTACTCCCGGGACGGCCTCACCTTCGACGTCGCGGCCGCCGGGCCGCCGGACGCGGCCGACGTCGTCGTCCTCCTGCACGGGTTCCCGCAGGACCGCACGGCGTGGGACCGTCTCACGCCGGCGCTCCTCGCCGCGGGCCTGCGCACCCTCGCCCCCGACCAGCGCGGGTACTCCCCCGGCGCCCGGCCGGCCGGACGCCGCGCCTACCGATTGGCGGAACTGGTGGCCGACGTCGTCGCGCTCATCGACGCCGTTGGCGTCTCCCAGGTGCACCTCGTGGGCCACGACTGGGGCGGCGGCGTGGCGTGGGCGCTGGCCGCCCGCCATCCCGACCGGCTGGCGAGCCTGACGGTGCTCTCGACGCCGCACCCCGCCGCGATGGCCTGGGCCGCGGCGCATGCGGACCAGGGCCTGCGCAGCTGGTACATGCTGGCGTTCCAGCTCCCGCACCTCCCGGAGCGCGTCCTCGCCCGCCGGATCCGCGACTTCCTCCGCGCCACCGGCCTGCCGGAGGCGGACGTGGAGCGCTACGCCGCCCGCTTCGGCACCCCTGAGGCACTGGCCGGCCCGCTCGGCTGGTACCGGGCGCTCCCGCTGGCGGGTCGGGGTGAGGCTGGTCACGGGATCACCGTCCCCACGACCTACCTCTGGGGCATGGGCGATCCGGCCCTGGGGCGTGCGGCCGCGCTGCGGACCGCCCGGCACGTGCGCGCCGACTACCGGTTCGTCCAGCTGGACGCCGGGCACTGGCTCCCGGAGACGCATCCGGAGCCGGTGGCAGCGGCGATCCTCGCTCGCATCCCCCATCCCGGCCCGCCGAGGGACCACATCGTGGCATAGGCCCTTGGTCCGTGGGTCCTACGTCAGGGAACAGGCCTCCGCACGCGGGTCATCATGGGCGCGGAGTGCGCCACCACCCGGCGCCCGGGACAAGGGGAATCCACGATGAGCGTCCGAACGCCCATGACGCTGGCCAGCGTCGAGACCGGCCAGGGATTGCGCGCCGCCTGCGCGCAGGCACCCGAGACCGTCATCGCCACCGTACAGAAGTCCGGCATCCGCGGCCGTGGCGGCGCCGGCTTCCCCACCGGCCTGAAGTGGCAGCTCGCGGCCGCCGCGCCCGCGCCCGAGGGGCGGCGCTTCGTGCTCTGCAACGCGGACGAGGGCGAGCCCGGCACGTTCAAGGACCGCGTGCTGCTCGAGGACCTCGCGGACCTCGTGTTCGAGGGCATGACCATCGCCGGCCACGCGATCGGCGCGAAGGAAGGCATCCTGTACCTCCGCGGCGAGTACATCTACCTGCTGGCGGGCCTGCAGGCCACCCTGGAGCGCCGTCGCGCTGAGGGCCTGCTCGGCGACGACGTCCTCGGCACCGGCCTGGCTTTCGACATCCAGATCCGCATGGGCTCAGGCGCGTACGTCTGCGGCGAGGAGACCGCGATGATCCAGAGCCTCGAGGGCCGCCGGGGGGAGCCGCGCAACCGCTTCCCCTACCCGGTGGTCGCGGGCCTGCACCAGGCGCCCACCATCGTCAACAACGTGGAGACCTTCGCGTGGGTCGCGGCGATCATGGCCCGCGGCGCCGACTGGTTCGCCTCGATCGGCACGGACAACTCCACCGGGCCGAAGCTGCTGAGCGTCTCCGGCGACGTCGCCCGGCCCGGCACGTACGAGTTCCCCCTCGGCGTGACGATCGCCGAGGTCCTCGCCGCGGCCGACGACGGCGGGAAGGCGAAGGCCGTCGTCGTGGGCGGGGCGTGCGGGCAGTGCGTCCCGGCGCGCGACTTCTCCCGGGCGATCAGCTACGAGGACGTCTCCACCGGCGGCGCCGTGATCGTGCTCGGCCCGGACCGCGACCTCCTCGACGTGGCGGAGAACTTCATGGAGTTCTTCGTGGACGAGTCCTGCGGCCAGTGCACCCCGTGCCGGGTGGGCAACGTGGCGATCCTCGAGGGCATCCGCGCGATGCGCCGCGGCGAGTTCACCACCGAGCAGTTGCGGGACCTGCAGCGCCTGGGCGGCACGATGCGCGTGGCGTCCAAGTGCGGGCTCGGCCAGACCAGCCCCACGTTCTTCCTCTCCCTCGTCGAGCACTTCGCCGACGAGATCCTCGACCGCGTCCCCACCCCCGCCTGACGGCAGGAGAAGCCCATGAGCGCGCCCACCATCCCCACCCCGCCCGCCCCCACCGGACCCGCGGGATCCGTCCACACGCTCGCCGGCCCCACGGGGCCGGGGGGACTCGCGTCCGCCAGCCCCACGGTCCCGGTCACCATCGACGGCCGGCACATCGAGGTGCCGCGGGGCACGTCCATCCTCGACGCCGCGAAGCAGGCCGGCGTGCGCATCCCGACCCTGTGCCACCACCCGGACCTCCCGGACTCCGGGGTGTGCCGGGTCTGCGTGGTCGAGGTCTCCGGGCAGCGCCTCCTCCAGGCGAGCTGCGCCTACCCGATCACCTCGCCGGTGGACGTGAAGACGCACAGCCCGCGCATCCGCCAGGCGCGCCGCGACGTGATCGACCTGATGCTCTCCGAGCACTACGGCGAGTGCCGCACCTGCGTGCGCGACGGCAACTGCGAGCTGCAGGACCTGGCGATCGAGTACGGCTCCGACCGCTACCGCTTCGGGGAGAAGACCGAGCCCACCCGCCGCCTGGAGAAGTTCGGTCCCTCGGTGGTGCTCGAGATGGACAAGTGCGTGCTCTGCACCCGCTGCGTGCGCACCTGCGCCGAGATCCAGGGCGTGCACGCGCTCACCGTGGTGGGGCGCGGGGACCGCACCGCGATCTCCACGTTCGCGGACCTGCCGCTCTCCGAGGTGGTGTGCATCAATTGCGGGCAGTGCATCAACCGGTGTCCCACCGGCGCGCTCACCGCCGTCGACGTGACGGACGAGGTGTGGGCCGCGATCGAGGACCCGACCAAGCACGTGGTCATCCAGACCGCCCCCGCGCCGCGCGCCGCGATCGGCGAGGAGTTCGGGCTCGAGCCCGGCACGCCGCTGACGTGGCAGATGAACACCGCGCTCCGCGAGATCGGTTTCGACAAGGTCTTCGACACCAACTTCACCGCCGACCTGACCATCATCGAGGAGGGCACGGAGCTGTTGCTGCGGCTCTACAAGAACCTGGTCCTCGGCGACTCGAGCCAGCCGGTACCCCAGTTCACCTCCTGCAGCCCCGGCTGGGTGAAGTTCATCGAGCACTCCTACCCGGAGTACCTGCCGAACATGTCCACCTGCAAGAGCCCACAGCAGATGTTCGGCGCGCTCATCAAGACGTGGTACGCGGCCCGCAACGGGCTCGACCCGGCCAACGTCGTCTCCGTGGCGCTCATGCCCTGCGTGGCCAAGAAGTTCGAGGCCGGCCGTCCCGAGATGACCGCGAGCGGCCACGCGGACGTGGACTACGTGCTCACCGCGCGCGAGCTGGCCACCATGACCCGGCAGCACGGGCTGTCCCTGCCGGACATGCCACCCTCCGACTTCGACGACCCGTTCGGCACGGCCTCCGGTTCCGGCGTCATCTTCGGAACGACCGGCGGCGTGATGGAGGCCGCGCTGCGCACCGTGCTCGAGCTGGTGACCGGCCAGGCCGTGGAGAACATCTTCGACCACGCCGACATCACCCCCGTGCGCGGGTTCGACGACGCCCGCATCGCGGAGCTGACGCTGCCGGACGTCGTTGGCCCGGTGCCGCCCCTGCTCGCGCACCTCGTCCCGAACTGGGACTGGCTGCGCGGCGTCACCGTCAAGGTGGGCGTGGCGCACGGCACCGCCAACGCCCGGAAGGTGATGGAGGACATCAAGGCCGGCGGTCCGTTCTCCGAGTGCCACTTCATCGAGTTCATGGCCTGCCCCGGCGGGTGCCTCGGTGGTGGCGGCCAGCCGATCCCCACCAACCTGGAGATCCGCAAGGCCCGCGCCCGCGCGATCTACGCCGAGGACGCCGCCTACGGCGACCAGGGGCGCGCCCGCAAGAGCCACGAGAACCCCGCCGTCGTGCGCCTGTACGGCGAGCTGCTCACCGACGGTCCCGGCGGCAGGATCAGCCACCACCTGCTGCACACCCACTACACCGCGCGCGGCACGTACATCGACGCCGTGGGCGCCGCCCGAGCGGAGATCAAGGAGGGAGCGCCGTGCTGACCATCCCCGCTGAGGTCGCCGAGCAGCACGCCGAGCTGATCGGCATCATCGACACCCTGGTCGAGCGGCACGGCCGCGACCGCAGTGCCCTCATCCCCGTGCTGCAGGACCTGCACGTCGAGCGGCGCCGCATCGGCCCCACCGCGATGCAGGTGGTGGCGGACCGCCTCGGGATCCCGGTCACCGACGTGTACGGCGTGGTGACCTTCTACTCCTTCCTCGGCATGGGAGCGGTGGGCAGGCACGTCATCCGGCTGTGCCGCACCATCAGCTGCGGCATGGCGGGAGCGGAGGGCATCGCGCGGCACCTCGAACGCGAACTCGGGATCGGGTTCGGCGAGACCACGCCGGACGGCTTGTTCACGCTCGAGTGGGCGAACTGCATCGGCCGCTGCGACAGCGCACCCGCGATGCTGGTCGACCAGAGCGCGATGGGGCACCTCACCCCGGAGCTCGTCTCCGAGGTGATCGCCGGCCTGCGCGCCGCGGCGCGGGAGGAGTGACCGGAGCCGGGCGGGTGTGACAGGAGGCCGACGCGGGACTGTCGGCCCCTTCCGTGGTCCACCGAGGCGGGACTACGCTGCGTCCAGCCGATCGGAGGGCACCATGAGGACATCACTTCTCGCGGGCCTGACAGCGGCGGCGCTGGTGCCGCTGTCTGTCATGCCGGCAACGGCGGGCAACCCCCGCATCTACCACACGATCTCGTCCACGTACGGCTACGCCGTCGTCACCCAGCAGCTCGACGAGTGCCTCCTCGGTGAGGTGTTCGTGTCCTCCTCCGTGGCGACCTACGCGGCACAGCCCGGCCCGGTGGACAAGCAGGGCCTGACCGGGGTGCTCGTCCGGATCACGGACACGTGCGCCACGCCGCCGGAGGGCGACGTCAGCGTCCAGGCGGGTGGGGGACCCGCGGGCGTCGTCGTCCTCGAGGCCGACGGGCAGCTGTACGACGACCTGCGGGACGGCGATCTGAACGGGGCGGCACTGCAGGTGGACCCGCGGCTGCGCTGGGCCTGGGTCGCCACCTCGATCCCCGGGACGGCGACGGCGTACACCGACGGGATCCCCGCCGAGCCGTACGACGTGGTGATCCAGCTCGAGGCGTCCTGGACGGGTGTCGGCGAACTCGAGCACACCACGGCGGTGAACCACGAGAACTTCCCAGACGAGGGGGTCGTGAACTCCACGGCGAACGACCTGCGGCGCTCGGCGGAGGCCGAGGTCGCGGTCACGGTCGACGGCCACACCCTCACCGGGTTCGACCCGGGCCAGGAGGCGGGTGGCAGCGGCGTGCTCGAGCGGTCGAAGTCCCGGTGCATCGAGGTGCCGCGGCCGGGAGTGGAGGGCTTCTACCCCTGCTTCGGCTTCCCCGGCTGAGCCGCTTGTCACGCGGACGAAAAGGGACCCCATACCCTTCCCCCGCGGGGACGGCGTCGGAATAATCGCACCCATGGCTGACAACCTCCACGCCGCGATCAACCTGCGTCTCGCCCTCCTTGACCTCCCCATGGCCGACGACCCGGCGGGCGCCGAGGCGGCCCGGCTCGTCTCCCCGATCCTGGCTCGCCAGCGTGAGCTCAGCCGGCGGCTGAGTGACCGCCTGCCGGCGGTCGACCTGCGGATCCAGAACTTCCTCGACGACTACTGCGCCGGGGCGGCGGTCATGCCGAAGCTGCCGAAGCGCACCCTCGTCCTCGACCAGGCCGGGCTGGCGCGCGAGCTCACGCTCCCCCTCGGTGGCGACCAGTACACCTCGCCGCTGCTCAGCAGCTACCGGCTGGTCAACGGGGTGCTCCACAACCCCGCCAGCGACAGGCGCACCACCGCGGGCGTGTTCCACGTGGCCGAGGGCGGACTGCCGATCCCGGACGACAAGCTCGCGGTGCCGCGCGAGGTGTTCGCGCTCATGATGCAGCGCGCCTTCGAGATGCCCGAGGACCTCATGCGGCTCCCCTTCACCGGGAACTCCGACACTCCGGCGTCCTGCATCGTGTCGCTGCTCCTGCGCCCCCTCGTGGCGCCGGCCGTGCCCGGCTACGCCTCGGAGAAGCGCATGGAGATCCGCTTCTTCGTGCCCGGCAGCCTCGTGGCGAACCTCGACTTCGTGGAGTCCATCTTCGGCAACGGCGGTGACCCGTACCTGCCGGACAACGACGCCGCACTCTGCCCGGACGGGTGGACCGGCACCACCGGCCTCGTGGTCCTGGCCCCGCACCTGACCCAGCTCAGGAAGAAGGACGTCGGGCTGCCGCACTGGGATGAGGCCACGGAGCGGCAGCGGCGCGACGGCATGTGCTGGAAGGAGGAGGACGAGCTCTACAACGGCGGCCAGGCCTTCAAGCTGTGCGCCCGGGACGAGCGCGGCGTGATCGTCACGATGATCGCGGACAACTACTTCGGGTACTGCAAGAAGGAGGTCAAGACCCAGATCTCCTACTCCGCGAACCTGTTCGGGAACGTCGAGGAGGAACACGCCGGCGGCGCGCTCGTGTTCCCGAGCTACAACCTGGGACACGAGTTCACCAACGACCGGTACACGACCTACAGCGTGGCCGACGTCGTCGCCCGCGATCCCGGGCAGTGGGACGTGCGGCCGGAGGGCCACGCCGTGCACCGGGTCCACGACCACGTCGTGCTCGTGCCGTTCGGGGCGACGTTCAGCCTCCGCCACCAGTCGGTGACCTGGGACGCCGACGGCGAGTCCCGCACCATCCGGCTACGGGCGGGGAAGACGTACGTCGGCCCCAACGGCTACCGGGTCCACATGGAGCAGTCCGCCGCGGACAAGCGCCAGTGGAGCCTCATCGGCACCGACCCACTGGCCAAGGCATGCCACAAGCCGAGCACCGTCTCCGGAGGCGGCAAGTCCGAGATCTCCAAGGCGATCACCGACGCGTTCATCTACACCAACGCCTACAGCGCCGACTTCGACAAGGACATGGAGGCCGTCGCCGCGATCCTCGCCCGCGACTACTCCAACCGGTTCAACAACCCGGAGTACAACGGCAAGGACCACCGGGCGATCCTCAGCGACACGCGGTCCATCGGGTCCGTGATCAAGCTGCTGACCCCCTCGGAGCAGGACTTCACGTGGGAGTACAACGAGTGGCTGCGGGGCATCCCGCAGCACATCAAGGAACTCGTGTACGTCGTGAAGCGGTTCTACCGCCCCGAGTGGAAGGGTGACTGGCGCAGCCACTTCACGGTCGGCATCATGAACGGCCGCCAGGGCAACGCTGTCCGGCTCGATGGCGAGAAGCTCACCGTCAACGCCCTGCGGGTGGGCTTCGAGAGGGACGGGTCGTGGCGGATCTTCTCGCTGCGCCACGACTTCAGCCCCGCCGTGAAGGTGCAGCTCGAGGATGACATCACCGCGAGCATCGTCGCCCCGCCCGGCCGCGGGTTCCCCGACGGGGAGAAGTCCCGGAAGTTCGTGGTGAACTGCGAACGGCTCCTCTTCCAGCGCCCCGACGACGCGATCCACCGCGGGTACGACAAGCAGGCCGAGGCCGACATGGCCAAGCCGGACAACTTCCTGTCCAACTTCGAGCCCCTCACGCCGGCCGACGCCCGCGACATGGTGGACGACGCCATCGGGTTCAGCGCCTTCACCGAGCCGATGCAGCAGGTGATCCTCACCGCCGCCGCGCTGGGCGAGGGCGAGTCCCCGGGCTACTTCGTGTCCTCCGCGAACCCGCGCCTCGTGGGCGGTAAGCCGTCGAAGAACCCGCGCTACCTGCAGCTGCGTCCCGACCTCGCGAACCCGAAGGCCACGGCCACGGCCGACATCGCCGTCCACCTCTTCAAGGGCGTGCCGCTGTCCGCCGAGGTGATGTGGCCGATCGACGTCGTCGCGGCCGGCCGGCGCAACAACCCGCCGGAGGCGGGGGTGCGGCCCCTGTGCACCTTCAACCCGCTGCACTACATGGAGCTGCCCGAGCTCTTCATGGAGTACATCAGCTCGATGACCGGCAAGTCCCCGTCGACGACGGGGGCCGGCTCCGAGGGCGCTCTCACCAAGGGCCCGTTCAACGCCATGCCCGCGATCGTCGACCTGAACGCCGCCCTGCTGTCCTACGTCCTGACGGGCTACGACGGCTGGGTCTCCTGCGCCGGCTACGTCGGCCCCAACGTGCGGGTGGACCACGACATCTCCCTGCTCGTTCCCGAGCTGTTCTCCCGGATGAGCGCGCGGGAGCGCGACGCCCACAACCTCATCGCGGACGGCGAGCTCGAGAAGCTCGAGGACTTCGAGCACAACGGGCGGAAGGTCCTCGCGAGCCGCCTCGGCTACCGGATGAACGCGCACTTCGCGGGCAAGTACTTCGGCCGGATCTTCATGCACCCGCACGTGGTGTTCACGGACGAGATGCTCCGGCCGGAGCTCCAGGACCTGGACGTGTTCGCCGACTCGATGGACACGATCGTGACCACCCACGAGCGCGTGGCAACCAGCTACTTCGACGACGGCACGATCGCACTGGCCTGCCCACCATTGCGGGCGCTGCTGGAGATCATGGCGTATGGTGCCACCGCCGATGGCAAGGACCTGTCCTCGCCCGAGGTCCGCGGGCTGTTCGACCGCGACAACGTACTGGCGAGTGACTGGTACGCGGAACGGCTGGACGCCAAGCAGGCCGCCGACGTGCGCCACGCCGACGCGGCGATCGCCGCGCTCACCCGCTTCGTGGGGACCGAGGGCAACGAGTCGGTGGTGGCCCGGCTCGCCCTCGACGCCCGCCTCGAGCGGGTGAGGGCCGAGCGGGAGCAGCTCGCCTCGGACGAGTACCGCCAGAGCCTGGTGGGCACGCTGGGGCTGCAGCCGCTGCGGTAGGAGGTGGGCGCCCCTGGTGCGCCAACCGTCCCTTCGAACGTGGTTCGTGTGGTTCTTGGGTCGTACCAGCACGGAAACGGAGGGAATTGGGAATGGGCAGGCCCGCGCCAGTACGCGCACCAGCACACGAAGGACTGGTCGGCGCGTGTGGACGCCGCGGACGCCTCCGTGTTCGTGACGCCGGAGTACAACCGCTCCTTCCCCGCGATCCTGAAGAACGCGCTCGACCACCCGCACCGGGGATGGAACTCGCGGCCGGTGCGATGATCCGCGAAGTCCTCCGCGCGCTGGTCACGCTGAACATGCCGAGCCGCAGACAGGCTACTGACCTGAGTGGGCGCGGGGTCCGTATCCTCCCGGGAGCGTGAGGAGCGGAATCCGCAACGAGGGCTCCCGGGAGAGTGGGGACCACGAGCGTGGGCAGCGGGACGCCCGCCGGTGACCACGCTGCGCAGGCCCAAGCGGTCACTCCGTGGGCTTGCGCCGCAGTTGTTTGGTCCCCGACCGGATCTTCTTGGCCTCCAGCCGGCGCTCCGTGGCGCCGCGGGTCGGCCGCGTGGGCCGGCGCGGGGGCGACGG
>DBQX01000053.1 GCA_002305415.1 Actinomycetales bacterium UBA1383
CCACGGATCAGTCAGGAGAGCCCAAAAGCCCAGAGCACAGAACAGAGGAACGATGTCACCATCCACGCCGCAGCCGCGAGTACGCTCGCGGCGCGCTCGCACCGTCGCCGCCGTCGCAACGGCGGGACTCGCCTTCACGGGATTGGCCGTGACGGCCGCGCAGGCCGACGTCGCCGCCGGCGACGAGGACCTGCCCCCACTCCTGATCGATGGCACCGTGCCGAACGCCGGCGCCATCTTCTTCGATGACTTCCAGGGCAATGTCCAGGAGCTCGGCCCGGTCAACAGCAACACGACGAAGGTCGGCGTAATCCATCGCGATGCCCTCCCCACCCTCGCCACCACCAACCCGAACGCCCAGGTGGACCTGAGGGGCGTCTGGTTCGACACCTACACCGATGCCGAGGACGACGACTGGCTGTACTTCGCGTGGGAACGCGACTCCACCAACGGCAGCGGTTTCATCATGTACGAGTTCCAGCAGGATCCCCTGCCGGACGGCTGTGACTATTCCGAGGCGGCGCCGTACACGAACCTGATCGCGAACTGCAACCCGTGGGAGAACCGCCAGCCCGGCGACTTCATCCTCGCGTGGGACCAGCAGGGCAACTCGACCGCCATCTACCTGCGGTACTTCTCCGACCCCGACGGCGGGACGTTCACCAAGGGTGACCCCCTGACGCTCGGAGCGGTCATCGATCTCACCGCTGCGGGGGACGCGTTCGCCGCCTACAGCCCCACGAAGTCCCACGGTGAGGCTGCCGTCAACCTGACGGACACGATCTTCGCGTCCGGCCCGGGCTCCTGCACCACGATCGGCAACGTGATCCCCGGTACGGTGACCGGCAACTCGGACACCGCTGACTACAAGGACACCGTCCTCGCCCCCATCGCGGACTTCCTGACGATCTCCAACTGTGGGTCCGTCACAGTGGAGAAGGTGACCGTCCCGGAGGACGGGACGGGCACGTTCAACTATGACCTCACCCGCAGCGGCGGCGGCGACCTCCGCTACGCGGCGGACGGCTACGCCGACCTCGACAGCGTCGCCGGCACCCTGACCGCGCACGGTGACAAGGACACGATCGTCAACCTGATCGCCGGCACCGACTACACCCTCGCGGAGACCTTCGGGGCTGACACCCCGTACGACATGACATCGATCATCTGCACCACGGAGGACGGGGACGAGTTCCTGGTCGACTCCTCGGATCCGCTGGCCACCACCGTGGACTTCCCGGTGATCGAGGGGGAGACGACGGCGTGTGTCATCACCAACACGCTGCAGACCGGCTTCCTCGTCGTCACGAAGGTGGTCACCAACGACCACGGCGGCACGGCGACTGCGCCTGACTTCACCTTCGACGTCTCCGGCGGCATCGCCGCTGACGTGCCGTTCGAAGCCGATGGCTCCAACTCGTTCGAGGTTCAACCCGGGAGTTACACGGTGACGGAGAACGGGCTGCCGATCAGCGGCTACACCACGAGCTACGCGAACGACGCCAACGCGAACCTGAACTGTGACTCCCTGTACGTCGCCCCGAACGCGACGGTGACGTGCACCATCACCAACGACGACATCGCTCCGCAGCTCACCGTGATCAAGGTGGTCACGAACGACAACGGCGGCACCGCCGTCGCCGGGGACTTCACGATGAACGTCACGGCCACCGAGCCGTCCGACGACTCGTTCCCCGGCGCCGTGGCGCCCGGCACCACCATCACGCTCGACGCCGGCGCCTACTCGGTGGCCGAGGCCGGGGTGGTCGCTGGTCAGGTGACCGTGAACGATGTGGTCTACGGGGTCTCGTACTCCGCGGACTGCACCGGTTCGATCGGCATCGGCGAGTCCAAGACCTGCACGGTGACGAACGACGACACACCGGCATCGCCGGCGGGGAACACCACCCAGTCCTGGGTGCTGCACGACTCGCTGACCATCACGGGTCTCCGGGCTGGCGCTCCTGATGCCGCCTCCGCGACGGCCACCTTCCGCCTGTACAGCGACACCCTGTGCACGGTGCAGGTGGGCAGCGACGAGTCGGTAGGGGTCTCGGGGACCTCCGCGGCGACCGCGGTTGGCGTGGCCGTCACGGACTCCGGCACCTACTACTGGACGGTCCAGTACAGCGGCGACCAGTACAACAACGGGTTCACCACCGCCTGCGGTGATGAGATCACCCAGATCCAGGCGAAGGACTACCAGCGGGACGACTTCGCCCCGCCGGCACTGACCTTCGAGTAATTGACACTGGCGCCCGCGGGGGTGCCAACACCGGGGAGCCGGCCCGCGCGGGCCGGCTCCCCGCGTCGTGTCGCCAGCGGTCTCAACATCCGGTGAAAGGGCTGCCCTGCAACGCTTGATGAGATTAGGATCACGCCAACGTTTCTCGGGCTCGGCCCAGGGAGGGCCTGTCGGGAGCAGGGCGACGGGGCGATGAGGCCCCCGCCGTCGGAGCGGAGAACGCCAGGGAGTAGGAGACCATGAAACCCCGCAGGGCGATCGCGGTCCTGGGCGTTGCGGCGCTCGGAGTGTCGATCGCCTCCACCGCCGTCGCGGACGACGGCGACCGCGTCAGCAAGAGCATGTCGCATCAGGCTCAGGCCACGATCCCCGGCTATCTGGACGAGGCCGAGCACGCCTTCATCGGCTACATGAAGTTCTACGTCCCGGCGCAGAAATCCGACGGCACCCTGTACTCGGCAGAGACGGACGACAAGGACGGCGCGCAGGACGGCTACCTGACCTACCTCAATGTCGACGGCGAGATCGAGGAACAGCGGGACTACGCCAAGCCCATGGTCGGTGTCTACATGTTCGGACCCTACGAGGAGATCGACGGGGTCGGCTTCGTCGGCCACGGCCGGCGGGACGCCTACGCGGCCGTCAGCCTGGACGACGGCGTCACCTGGAAGGACACGAACCTCTCCGAGTCCGCTGATTTGTCCTCCAGCGACGTGATCCGGACCGATATCCCGCTGTTCTCCGGCGTTGAGAACAACGAGGAACAGGACTACGCCTACCCGGGCGACGTCATCAACATGTTCCACTCGATCTCCGGCAACAACGTGCTGGTGGCGTGGCCGAGCCGCTTCTGCAGCCAGGGACAGCCCAACTACTCGCTCGACAACCCGGACGCTTCCCCGGAGCAGATCGCCCGCCGTGAGGGGATCGCCGCGTACCTCGGCATCGACCTCGCGACCGCGTCCACGGACGACCTCTACCTCATCGACATGTACGGGGTCGGCGGCCAGCAGGGCTCGGTCGACTACAGCGAGGACAAGTTCGAGCAGAACCAGCCGGTGGGCGAGGTGCCTTACGCCTGCCTGTGGACCGCCCGCGGCGAACTGATCGACGGCGATGACCCCCGCACCGAGGACACGGTCGAGGAGAGCTTCATGCGCTGGTTCAAGGCCGAGCGCCTCACCTCCGGCCGGCGTGACGTCAACCGCGTCGAGGTGCAGTGCACCGACGCCGGCTGCGCCATCACGTGGCAGGAGGACCCGGACGGCCTGCGCGCCGGCCAGGGTGAAGGCCCTGGCGAGGGCTGGAGCGGCGCCGTCGCGTGGAGCGGCACGGACGTCTGGTACTCCTACATCGACATGCAGAACTTCGACGTCGTGCAGGACCCGGCCGACGAGACCGGCGCCACGCCGATGACGCTGGCGGACTATGAGGCCACGGCTGCCGCCGAGGACATCACCCAGAAGCCGAAGCCGTTCGTGCCGATGGCCATGCCGATGCGACTCACCGACAACGAGAAGTGCAACCCGGAGAACCCGAAGCCGTACTGCAACGGCTCGGCGATATCGGCAGACTTCCCCGAGCTCCTCAACCCGCTTGACTACGGGCTGAAGGACATGTGCGCCGCCCTGATCGACGTGCCCACCGGACAGAACAACGAACTCAAGCCGGTGTGTGTCTCCGCGGCCGGCGTGCCGAACATCGGCAACACCGCCGCCACGCGGCCCCGGCTCGGGCTCTACGCCTACGACTCGGCGGACACCACAGAGGGCTCTGCCACCTTCACGAACAAGGCGCTTGACCGCGACAACTTCGTCGTCGTCGTCGCCGAAGAGGACAAGGGCCTCGGCAAGTTCGGCTTCAAGGTGGACGACGATGGCGTGTTCCTCAACCCGCTGGAGTCCTGCGAGATCACCAAGGGCGAGGGCGAGGACGAGATCGACGACCCCGACGGCGGTTCGGGCACCGATCAGTCCTGCCAGCCCTTCGACGAGGGCAAGAACATCACCTACTTCTCGTTCGCGATGGGGATCACGGATTTGGTCGGCCGCGCCACGGGCGGGAACTCCAACCCCGAGGACCGGCTGCTCGTCAACCTCACCCAGCGTGGCGACCAGCTCAACCAGCCCGAGGTGCTGTGGAGGACCGGCGAGTTCTACGGCTCGCTGAACACCTCTCAGCTCTGGGACTTCGGGGAGTACAACTTCGACATCTACAACACCGAGATCGCCCGCCGCGGCAGCCTGCTCGCGCAGGACATCGCCAAGGCGCGCAACTCGAACGCGAAGGCTGGTCTTGTCGCCCTGCCCACGTGGAAGCAGGGCACCATGAACCAGGGCGGCCCCGCCGATGTCATGGCTCGCCGGATCGTGATGCCCAACGGGACCTGGAGCGTGAACAAGGGGAACCCGTACGCGTTCACCAACATGGAGTGCATCGATGAGCGCGGACGATCCTTGTGGAAGTGGAACCCGAACGACTACGTGAGGGACGGGACCAACCCGTACTACCCCAACGGGCTGTGCCTGGCCTCGGCAACCAACCTCTCCGCAACCATCCCTGACAGCGCGGTGGAACAGTCCTCGGAAGCCGATCCGGTGGAGGTGCTCCCGCCACAGGTGGACTTCTCCCAGGGGACGACCTTCGGCGTCGGGGACACCAACCCGATCCTGTTCGGCCTGACCCAGCAGGACAGCAACACCACCAAGGTGCTCTCGTGGCACCAGTGCCCGGCGAGCTTCACCACCGTGACGCAGACCGATGGCACCGTTGTCTACACCTGTGACAATGACCTTCGCACCGACGACTCCACCCTTGAGGACCAGTCGTGGTACAACCCGCTCGAGGTCGCGAAGGGCCCACCGCGGCTACCTGGACGGCGACATGGTGATGGTGCTCTACGCATGGTCGCCGAACTACCGGCTCAACGCCAAGGGCAACGACCGCTACGAGCTGTACGTCCGCCGCTCCTTCGACGGCGCGACCACTTGGACGACCACACCGAGCAAGGGCAAGGACGTCGAGGGCGTGAAGTACGACGGTGACGGCACGGTCACCTGCGAGACGTGGCGCAGCGACGACACCCAGCAGCAGGGCGACCAGACCGAACCCCGGGTCTGCAACTCCTACGCCGCCGGCGCGGCCGAGCAGGCCCGCAACGTCACCCAGATCCAGTCGATGAAGACGACGACGCTCGACCCGCGCTTCGCCATGACGGGCTCGCCCTACGGCGTCAGCGTGACGTCGAGCCTGTTCGAGATCACGCCGCCGGCGTACACCTCGGGCACGGGTGACAGCGAGGACGTGCGCGACGCGTCACGCTACTTCATCGTGTACGAGACCGGCGACAATACAACCACGGAGTTCGGCGAGCCGGAGCCGCTCGACCTGTTCTACAGCCGCGCGGTCAATTGGGGTGACGACTACGTGGTCTGGGACGAGACGGCGGAGGGTGGCGACAACGCCGGCCTCGGCGGGTGCTACCCGAGCGACCCGCACGCCGACATCGACCCCGAGACGGGCGTCCCCACCGAACTGATCGGCTCCGGCTTCTGCAACGAGTTCGACCAGGTCGACCAGGGCACCCCGGGCCTTGAGGCCAGCGAGGCCAGCCTGCAGGCGAACCCCGGGGGCGAGTTCCTCTACGCGGCCTGGGCGCAGTTGGAGATCGACGAGGACACCGGCGAGGACGTCTCCTCCGACGCCATGGCCCGCCGGATCTGGTGGATCGACGGCTGGTTGAGCGCGACCGATGCCTGGGTCTTCGGCCAGGGCAGCGGGGACGGTACTCCGGCGAACCCGTAGAACTGTTTCGCGCCGCAGCGCACACACAACGACGGCCCGTCCGGCACCAGCCGGGCGGGCCGTCCGCTATGTCCGCCGCATCCACACCCACCGCGCGCCCCCACCCCTGAACGCGGGAGGATGGGTCCATGGATCTCGAACGGCTCGCCCTGCTGGGCGTGGTGGTCATCCTGCTGGTCGTCGCGATGGTGGGGCTCACCGCTTGGGCGCACCGCACCTTCGGGGTGCGGATCTCGTCCTCGCGCCTGGCCTGGGCCACCGTCATCGGCCTCCTCGTGGAGCTGGTCTTCGAGTGGCGGTTCCTGTGGGAGTCCGCCGTCCCCCTGATCGCCCAGGTGGTGATCCAGGTGGCGGTGGCGCTCGCCGTCGCGCTGGTGGTGCTGGTGGTGAGCGAGTCGGTGGCGCCGTCGGGCACGTTGCCCTCGCCGCTGCGCTGGCCGGGCCTGGTCCGGCAGCGCGCCGCCCGCGGCCGCCGCTACGGCGCGATCGTCGGGATCCTCTCCCGCCACAAGCTGCTGCCGCCCGCGATCCCCGAGAACCCCACCGAACGGCGGGAGCACGCCCGCAGCCTCCGCCTCGCCCTCGAGGAGGCCGGGGTGACGTTCGTGAAGCTCGGGCAGGTGCTCTCCACCCGCCCCGAGCTGCTCCCCGCCGAGCACATCACCGAGCTCCGCCGCCTCCAGGAGCGCGTGGAACCCGTTCCTGCGGCGGATATCCGCGCGGCCTTCGCTGACTCAACCGGTCGCACCGTGGAGGACGCCTTCGCCGAGTTCGACGACGTCCCCCTCGCCTCCGCGTCCATCGCCCAGGTCCACCACGCCCGCCTGCCCGACGGCCGCGCCGTGGCCGTGAAGATCCAGCGGCCCGGCATCGTGCCCGTGGTGGAACGTGACCTCGACATCGTCCGGCGGCTCGCCGCCAGCCTCGAGAAGTCCGCGTCCGGCGGCACGCTCGGCGCCGTCGACCTCGCCGAGGGCTTCGCCGCCAACCTGCGCGAGGAGCTGGACTTCACCCGCGAGGCCCGCAACCTCGCCGCCATGGCGGCCGAGCTGGCCGCCCACGACGACGGCGTCGTCGTCCCGGCGTTCGAGGCGGAGCTGACCACGCCGGAGGTCCTCGTCATGGAGGAGCTCGCGGGCAAGACGTTTGCGACGCCCGACCTGTTCACGGCCCTCACCGCGGACGACCGGCGGGACATCGCGGACCGGCTCTACCGCTCGATCCTCGCCCAGATCCTGGTGGACGGGGTCTTCCATGCGGACCCGCACCCCGGCAACATCATGGTGCTGCCGGACCACACGATCGCGTTCCTGGACCTCGGCTCCGTCGGCCGGCTCACCAAGGACGACCGCGAGGGCCTCCAGCAGGTGCTCCACGCCGTACGCGCCCAGGACGCCGGCATGCTCACCGACGCGCTGCTCCACGTGGTGGACCGCTCCGAGGGCCTGGATGTGGACCGGCTGCAGCGCGAGCTCGGCTCGTTCATGCTCGCCACCACCGGCCCCGGCACCCGCGCCGACGCCACGATGTTCACCGCCCTCACGCTCGTCCTCGCCCGCCACGACCTGCGGGTGCCGCCCAACCTCGCGGGCGCGTTCCGGTCGATCGCCACGCTGGACGGCACGCTCCGTATGCTCGATCCCGACTTCGACCTGATCTCGAAGGGCACCGACTTCGCGGACGAGGAACTCAGCCGCTCATTCACCCCCACCCGCGTGGCGGAGATGCTCAAGGACGAGGCCATCAAGGCGGTGCCCCAGCTCCGGGCCCTGCCGCGGCAGCTCTCGCTCATCCTCGGGGACCTCGAGCACGGCCGCACCACCGTGAACGTGCGCGTGTTCTCGGATCCCGGGGACCGGGGGTTCCTCGAGCACCTCGTGAACGTGGTGGTCCTCGCCGCGGTGGGCATCACCCTCGCGGTGGTGGCCACGCTGCTGATCGTGTTCTCCGGCTTCTTCGCGTTGCAGCTGCTCGGCGGCGTGATCGGTGGGATCGCGGCGATCCTGATCCAGCGGGTGGTCTACCGGGCCATGCGGCCCGGGGGCTGATCACTCCGCCCCCACCCCGAGTTCCGCGGTGGCTTCTGCCTCCGCCGCCACCCCGAGTTCCGCGCGCATCTCCTCGACCATCGTGGCGATCGCGCCGTACCCCACCACCGGGCCGCCGGCCAGCAGCCCGTCCATGCCGAGCGCCACCGCCGTCGGGTAGCCCTTCACCCCGAAGGCGCGGCTGGCCTCGAGCTCCTTCTCGTACAGCGCGAACGGCTCCAGCTCGGGGAACACCTCCCTGGCCTGCTCACGCGTGGAGAAGAACACCGGGTGCACCCCGAGCATCCCGAACTCCTCCACCCACCCGGGCAGGTCCTTCGCCACCGGCACGCACGCCCCGCAGCCGGTGCTCAGGAACACCAGCAGGCGGGCCTTCTGCTGCGCCAGCTCGCGCACCGTGGAGCGGGCACCGTCCGCCGACTCCACCCAGGCGAACGGGATCGGGTAGCGGACGTAGTCGAGCTCCTCCTCATCCTCCGCGGCGGGAGCGGGGGAGGTCTCGGGGGTGGGCGAAGGCGTCGTCACGATCGTCCACGTCAGACCCCCGACGACGGCGGCCGCCAGCACCGCGAGCACCGCGCCGGGCGTCTCGCCCACGATCCCGGGGGCCGACCAGCCCGCCAGCGCCCCGGCGAGCACCACCAGCGAGATCCCCACGAGGGTGAGGTTCCGCGCCACGGACCGCCAGGTGAGGCGGGCGTCGAAGAGCTCGCCGAAGCAGTTGCACCTCTCGGCGCTGCCGGTGCGCACCGCGCGGGTGATCAGCACGGCGTAGAGGCCCATGAGGGCGGTGGCGCCCGCCGCGACGAGCGCGAGCAGCCAGCCGGAGGTGACCAGCAGGCCCAGTCCCAGCGCGATCTCCGCCCAGGGGTGCAGCCGGAGGAACACGGGGTGGCGGAGCGCGGCCGGGACCCCGAGGGCGGCGAGTTCCTCCTGGGTGTCGGTGGAGCGGATCTTCGCGATGCCGCTGACCAGCAGCACCACGGCGAGCGCGGCGAGCAGGATGAGGAACGCGGTGGTCACGCGTGGCTCCCTTCGGTGGGCGGGGTACGGCGGCCGGGCAGCGCGGCGGCGGGCGTGGTCATCCCGGCGTCCGCCCGGGATCGGCGCCCATGACAGCGCGGAGCGCCCGCTCGATCCGGGCCGCCGCCTCCTGCGCGGCGGCGGGGCCCCTGCGGTAGGGGTCGCGGATGCCGTCGGAGGCCTGGACGGCGCCGCGGTGGGCGAGGAGGGCGCGGAGGGGATCGGCGTCGTCGTCGAGGTCAACGGCGGCGCGGGCGGCCTGGCCGAGGACGAGGGTGCGACGCACGAGCCCGGGCCACTCGTCGAGGACCCATTCGCGGTGGGCCGGCTCGAGGGCCAGGATCAGGTCCGCGTCCCGGGCGAGCCGTGCGGTGAGCTGCCGTGCCGTGAAGCCCGAGGGATCCCCGCCGCGGGCCGCCAGCTCAGCGGCCATTGCCGCATCCATCGGCTCGCCGACCAGCGCGCCGATCCCCGCGGAGGAGAACCGCCACCCGTGCGCGGGTTGCCCGGCGGGCAGCCCGGCCGCGATGTGGCTCGCGAGGCGCTCCGCGAACGGCGAGCGGCAGATGTTGCCGGTGCAGACGAACAGGACGTGCGCGATGGCAGGGGACATCGGACTCATGCTACCCGGGACGTGGGACGGCCCTGATCCGCCGGGATCAGTACGCCCCCTCCGAACTCAGGACAGCCCGGACGGTGCGCAGCAGGATCGACAGGTCCTGCATCATCGACCAGTTCTCCACGTAGTAGAGGTCCAGGCGGGCGGCGTCCTCGCGGCTCAGGTTCGAGCGGCCCGAGACCTGCCACAGCCCGGACAGCCCGGGACGGACGCGCAGGCGACGCTTCTCCTCCTCGGTGAACCGCGCCACCTCGTGGGGCAGCGCCGGCCGCGGCCCCACCAGGCTCATGTGCCCGCACAGCACGTTCCACAGCTGCGGCAGCTCGTCGATGGAGTACCGGCGCAGGAACCGGCCCACCCGGGTGATGCGTGGGTCGTCCGCGAGCTTGAACAGCACGTCGTCGGGGCCGTTGTGCGCGCGGCGCAACTCGTCCTCCAGCGCCTCGGCGTTCGGCACCATGGTGCGGATCTTCAGGCAGTCGAAGAGCCGTCCGTTGCGACCCACCCGCGGTTGGCGGAAGGTGACGGGTCCGCCGTCGCCCAGCTTGACGGCCAGGGACACCACCGCCATGAGGGGGGCGGTGACGAGCAGGAGGAGGGCCGAGCCGACGACGTCGAACGCGCGCTTCGGGAGGTGGGCGGCACGGGGCGCGTAGGGGGCGGCCACGTGGACGAGGGGAAGCCCGCCGATCGGCTGCATGCTGAGGCGGGCGTCCGCCACGTCCGTGATGGACGGCACCACGAAGGTCCCCACGCGCCGGCCCTCGAGCTCCCAGATGCGCGCGCGGACCTCGCCGGGGCTGGCGGGATACCCGCCCACGAAGATCACCGCGCTCGGCGAGGTGCGGTCGACGGCGTCGATGAGGTCGCCGGTGGTGCCGAGCACCGGGACACCGCGGGGAGTGTCCTCGATGCCGTACTCGGGCGGGACGGCGGCGCCCAGCACCCGGAAGCCGAGCCAGCGCTCGCGGCCGAGGACGGTGGCGATCGCGTCGACGTGTCCGGGCGCGCCCACGAGGATGACGCTGTGGGTGAGGCGGTCCCGCATGCGGAGGGAGTGGATGACCCGGCGGATGGCGAACCGCTCGACGAGGAGGAACGCGGTGCCGAGGGCGAACGCGAGCACGAAGAAGCCGCGGGAGAGGGGGTACTGCGTCAGGAAGCTGGCGATGCCCACCATGCCCGCGGTGGACGTGGAGGCGACGAGCACCCGCTGGTACTCGCGCGTGCCCGCGCCCATGGACCGCTCCGAGTAGCTGCGGAAGGCCCACAGCACCGCCACCCACAGCGCGACGAGGGCGGGGGCGATCCGGTCGACGTTGCTCTCGACGTCGAGCGCTTCGGGGAAGAAGGTGAGGGACTGGCGCAGGAGGAGGGCGAGGCCGATCGAGGCGGCGATGACGACGGCGTCCGTGAGTGCGACGAGCGCGCGCAGCGTCCACTGGTAGCGCTCGAACCCGCTCCTGCGGGCCACGATCGAGTGGGAGATCGCCCTCCACCTCGCTTGCCGGAAACCGGTGTCATGGGCCACTACGGCCGCTCCTCCCAACAGAATCTGGATGGTTCGCTGGCGATCCAGAGTCCTGCCCCCTCCCGGGAGTGTACTGGCTGCGCGTTGAGGCGTGCCAGACCCGAAATGGTGGGACGGGACACGTGACGTCCGCCGCGGGTTCGGGACCCCAGGAGTGGGTCGGATACCATGCCGGGGTGGCCATTCCCCCCGACGTGATGGCGCGTGCACGGCTGCTGCTGGCGCACGCGGCCGTGCAGCGGGTGGCTGACGCGCGCGGCCTCGACATGCTGCACATCAAGGGCCACGCGGTCGATCCGTCGCTGCGGTGGCCGGGCCGGGTGGGTACCGACGTCGACGTGCTGGTGCGGCCCCGCCACGTCGACTCACTGCTCGCGGGGCTGCTGGAGTCGGGCTGGGCGTGGTACACGGACTTCGAGTCCGGGTCCGCCTTCGAGCATGCCGCGACCCTCGTCCACGAGACGTGGGGGTACGTGGACCTCCACCGCTACTTCCCCGGCATCGGGGCTCCCGCGCCCGCCGCGTTCGACACGCTCTGGAACGACCGGTCAGTGGCGAACCTGGCGGGCGTCGCCTGCCCTGTGCCGAACATCACAGCCCAGATCCTGGTGCTCGTGCTGCACGCCGCGCCGCTGGCCAACCGGATGCGGGGCGGCCGGGACATCCAGGCCGCCTTCGACGCCGCCGATCGCGCCCGGCAGGCCGCCGTCCTCGAACTCGTCGAGGAGTTGCGCGCCGAGGTGGCCTTCGCCGCCGCCGTCGGTGGGCTGGACCAGTACCGGGACCGCCCGGAGTACGCGTTCTGGAGGATCCAGGCCGAGGGGGGCACCCGGATCGAGGAGTGGCGCGCCCGGGTCGCCGCCGCCCCGAGCCTCCGGGCCAAGGCCCACCTGGTGCTCCGCGCCCCGCTCGTCAACACCGCGCACCTGGCACACGTCCTCGGCCGCCCCCCGACCCGCTGGGAGATCGTGAAGGAGTTCGGGGCCCGGCCCGTGCGGGGCGTGCGGGAGGAGTGGCGGGTGCGCCGTGCGCGGCGTCGGGCGCCCCTGACCGGGAGACACGGCGCGCGTCCCGTGGGCCGGGCGCTCCCCGATCCCGCGGGCCCGGGGGAACGGGCCGCCACCGCCGTCGCCCCGGCGGAGGACCCACAGACCGGAGCGGCGTCGCCCGCCACCGACACACCGGTCGGCGCCTTCGTCCGGCCCGACGACGTCGGCGCGCACGCGGAGGAGGTGGCCGTCTTCACGGCGCGGCTTCCCGGTGGGCCGCTCCACATCCTCGAGGGGGTGGCAGGGGTCATCTGGGAGGAGGCCGTCGCCGGGGATCGCGAGGGCCTCGTCCAGCGGGTGGCGGACCGCACAGGCGCGGAGGTGGAGGAGGTCCGCTCCGACGTCGAGGCGTTCCTGGAGGACCTTGTGGGGCATCGCCTGTTGCGCGAGTCGGTGGAATCTGGTTGATCGGGCTGCCCGGGGGCCTGTCATCAGTGCGCCCGCCGGGCCGGGCGCGTTCGGACTCCCGGACGGGACCCGCAGGGTCCGCCGGACCGGGCGCGTGGTCTGCATGATCGTCCCCCTGCTGCACCGCGCCGGCTCGGACACGTTCGGGCTCCCGGACGGGACCCGCAGGGTCCGCCGGGCCGGGCGCGTATGGTCACCACGATCGACCCCCTGCTGCGCCACCGCCCCGCCTAAACAACCGATCAGCACCCCCGATGGGACTTTGCACCCCTTCTGAGAGGGGTGCAAAGTCCCAGAGGGGGTGCACAACGGGCGTAGAGGGCCCCATCGGGGGTGCACAACGGGTGTGGAGGGCCCCAGAGGGGGTGCACAACGGGTGTGGAGGGCCCCATCGGGGGTGCACAACGGGTGTGGACGGCCCCAGAGGGGGTGCACAACGGGTGTGGAGGGCCCCAGAGGGGGTGCACAACACGTGTGGAGGGCCCCAGAGGGGGTGCACAACACGTGTGGAGGGTTCCACAAGGGCTGCGCAACAGGCACAGAACATCCGCCGCCGCCAAAAACCCGCGTCCTCAGAGCGCCCGACGGCCCCGCCTTACCCGCACGGTCCGCACGATCGTCTCGACCGCCTCCACGATCTCTACGAAGACACGCTGCTTCATGAAGTCACCCTGGCCGTGGGGATCCGCGATGTCGTCATCCGCAGGCGCTGCGGGGGTGCGGCGCCGGGCCGCGAGGTCCGCGAGCAGCGCCAGACGCCGCACGGTCTCGTCCGCGGCCGTGGCCGAAGCCCCACCACCGGGTCCACCGGCCGCGAGGTCCTGGTCCGTCGCCTGCGTGGCCGAAGCCCCACCACCGGGTCCACCGGCCGCGAGGTCCTGGTCCGTCGCCTGCGCGGCCGCACGGGCGAACTCCTTCAGCGTGAAGCTCCGCCGCAGGGCGCCCGGCCAGAGGGAGACGGCCTGCCCGCGGTGGGCGCGGGTCATGCCGAGGATGAGGTCGGCGTCGCGCACGTCGGCGGCGGTGAGGAAGCGGGCCCGGAAGCCGGACGGGTCGATGCCCTCCCCGCGCAGGAACTCCGCGAGGGTGCCACCCATCGGCTCACCGAGGGCCGGGGCGGTGCCGGCGCTCACCACCGAGATGGGCTCGCCCCGGAAGGCGTGGGCGAGGAGGTGCTGCGCCGTGGGGGAGCGGTGGATGTTGCCGGTGCAGATCACGAGGATGCCGTAGGGCTTCGCGTCCATCCTCCCACCTCCCGCTTCCCGCTTCCCGCTTCCCGCTTCCCGCTTCCCGCTTCCCGCTTCCCGCTTCGCGCTTCCCGCTTCTCGCCTCCCGCCTCCCGCTTCCCGCCGTCAGGTGCCGTGCGGCCTGTGGGGTCCAGTCTCGCGCGGCGCGCGGCCTTCCGCCAGCGCCGCGACCCGCCGGCGCAGTTCCGCGTGGAAGCGCGGCTCGTCGAAGGCGCTGGTGTGCGACCGGATCGCCTCCGCGTCCCAGGCGCGGCCGCGGGCGGCGATCACCGCGTCCCTGATCGCCGCCGCGCTCGGCGCGTCGAAGAAGGCGCCGTTCACGTCGGGATCGATGGTGTCGAGGTAGCCTCCCGCGCGCAGGGCAAGCGTGGGCCGGCCGAAGGCGCCCGCCTCGAGGGGCGTGAGCCCGAAGTCCTCGTGGCTCGGTGCCACGAGGGCGTGGGCGTGCGCGTACGTCCACCGCATCTCGGCGTCCGACAGGCCGGACAGCAGCCGCACGTTCGCGGGCAGGTCCGCGCGCAGTTCGCCCTCCAGCGGGCCGCTACCCACGATCACCAGCCGCTCGGGAAGTTCCCGGAACGCCGCGACCGCCTCCCGGACGTTCTTGTACGGCAACAGGCGGGACACGATGAGGTGCCACGCGCCCGGGCCTTCTTCTGACTCGCCTGCCCCTCCCACCCAGTCGGCCAGCGCCGCCACGGGCGCCGCCTCCTGCGTGGGGTCGACGCCGTAGGGCGGGGGCACGACGTCGGCCTCGATGCCGTAGGTGGCACGGATCCGGTCACGCACCACGCGAGAGTTCGCCACGTACTGGTCCGCGCGGCGGGCGGCCCGCCGGTCCCACCACGCGAGTGCGGGCCGCAGGGCGAGGAGCGCGAGACCCCGCGGCGACCGGCTGGCCGGCCCGCCGAGGTACGTCTCGGTCTGGTAGAGCCAGCGCGCGGGGTTGTGGCAGTAGACCAGCACCTTCGCCCCGCGGGGGTGGCGGAACCCGTGGGCCCAGCCGCTGGAGGAGGCGACGACGACGTCCCCCTCCGTCCGCAGCAGGCTCGCGGCCGCGGGCAGGAGCGGGAGGGCGGCGCGGTGGTGGCGCCGGAGCGCCCCCACCCGGTTCAGCGGGGACACGACGATCCGCGCGTCCCGGAACTCGGGGTACGTCCCCGCGGGGTCGTAGAGGGTGGTGTAGATCGTGGCACCCGGGAAGGCCCGCAGCATCGCGAGCACCACCCGTTCGGCCCCGCCGCGCTGGGTCAGGTAGTCGTGGGCGATGGCCACGCGGACCTCGCCCGGGCCCCGCCCGATCCCCGGCACCGCTACGAGTCGCGGACGGGCGGGAAGAGGCGCTGCCCGGCGGGCTGCCGGGCGGGCAGCTCACCGGCGGCGGTGGTGGGGGGGACGTCGCTCGCGGCGGCCTCCTCCACCCAGGCCGGACCAGCCGCGGGCGCGGGGCCGCTGCGCCGGCGGCGCAG
>DBQX01000138.1:0-861 GCA_002305415.1 Actinomycetales bacterium UBA1383
ACCGTCGCCGACAGCGACGCCTTCACCCACTGCATGACGCTCGCCGACGCCGTAGTGCTCATTGACACCGACGCCTTCATGCACCTGCTCACCATCGCCGACGCCGTGGGGCTTGCCGAGGACGACACCTACCGCCACGACATCGCCCCCGCCGACAGCGTGACCCTCGCCGAGGCCATCGCACTGCTCCACCGCCTCGGCGTCGCCGACGCCGTGAAGCTCTCGCCGTCCGTCAGCTTTGTCATCTACACCGACAGGGAAGTGACCGTGACCGACGCGCTGGTGTGCACCGACGGCCTCGCCCTCGCGCATACCATGACCGTGCAGGACCTCGTGCTCCTGCGCCAACTCATCCGCGCCATCACGCCCTGCTCGGGCGGCNNATCAGCAGTCAAACTTGTATCAGGAGATGGTCTGAATGAAGAACACCAACGCTCTCGCCGTCCTCGGGCGCTTCATCTTCCGCGAGTTCACCCCCCAGGGGCACCTCGTGAAGGAATGGCGAACGCCCAACATGGTCGTCAACACGGGCCTCGCGTGGCTTGCCGGCGCACTCTCCGGCGACGTGGCCGACCCTACCCTGATGAAGTATGTCGGCGTCGGCACCGGCACCACCGCCGCCGCCGAGGGCGACACCGATCTGGAGACGCCTGTAGAGAGCCGCGCCACCGGCACTCCCTCCCGCGTCACCACCGACGACACCAACGACACCTACCAGGTCGTCGGCACAATCACCATGACCTCGAACCGCGCAATCACGGAGGTCGGGATCTTCTCCGCCGCATCCGGCGGGACGCTCTTCTCGCGCTCCGTCTTCGCGGCCGAGACCGTCGGATCGGGGAACTCGCTGCAGGTCACGTA
>DBQX01000138.1:912-2469 GCA_002305415.1 Actinomycetales bacterium UBA1383
TGCGGGCGACAACGACCGCTTCGTGCTCGACCTCGTGCCCTACTTCGTCAACGACGCCTACCACGAGATTGACCGCCGCCTGCGCTGGACGCGCTGCACCTACGACATCGCGACCGTTGACGGCACCTACGAGTACATCGTGCCCTCCTCCGTGCGCGAGTACCTGCAGGTCAGCTTCGAGGACACCGACGGGAACATATCGCGGCTTGAGCCCATGTCGCTCGACGAGTGGATTGACGCCCGCGGCACCACGGACTTCGAGGGGACGCCGGAGCATTACATCCAGCACGGCGACCGCATCTACCTCTACCCGACGCCGGATACCTCCGGGCAGACGGTGACGATCTACGTGGTGGGGGAGCCGCCGTCGCTGTCGGCTGACGACGACAAGCCGGGCTTCCCGGTGCATCTGCACCAGCTGTGCATCCGCCTGGCCGTGGCGCGTATCAAGGCGCATCTGGGTATGCAGGAGGCGGCGACGGCGGACGAGGTGTTCGTGGAGATGAAGATAGACGAGGAGAGCCGCAGTGCCGCAATGAAGCGCGGTGGCTCCGGGCGCGTTATGCACCACGGCGCGTAGCATGAAGGAGATGAGCAGCAATGGCCGCAGGCGATGTCTCGAAGGCGCTGCGCGATCGCGTCCGGGCGTATCTGGGACAGGTGTCGCAGGAGGGCATCCTGTCCGCGGACATCTACAAGTTCCTCAACCGCGCCCAGCACAACCTCGTGCGGCGGTTGAACGACAACGCCATGCCGGAGATGCTGGAGGTGGCCTCGGGGACGCTCACCAACAGCCGCGTGGCGCTGCCGTCGGACTTCGTGCGGGAGCGGTTCGTCGAGTTCGGGGCCTCGGACATCCGCGCCCGGCGCTGGAACATCAGCGAGCTTGACGCGCTGGACAACAACACGCTCACCGTGCCGTCGTCCACGAACCCCTACTACTACATCTGGTATGACGCGACGGACGCGGCGTTGCGGTTGCAGATGGAGGTGGGTTCGCCGACCTCCTCGGGGGCCTACAAGTTCCACTACGTGAAGCAGCCGACGGACATGAGCGACAGCGCGGACCCGATCCTGCGCTCCGACAAGCACCACCTGCTGATCTACTACGCGCTGTGGCTGGCGTGGCACCAGTTGCAGGACGGGGCGATGGCGGAGTACATGTGGGGGGAGTACATCAAGGGCGCGAACCGCATCAACGGGCGCCACAGCCGCCTGAACCGCCGCCGGAACGAGAGCAAGCCCGGAGACGCCGCGTAAGGAGTGAAGACCGATGGCCGCTGGAGATAACAGCAAGGACATCCTGGCGACGGTGAGGGCGCGGCTTGGCGACCGCAGCGGCGCGATCTGGAGCGACGCCGAACTCTACGCCTTCATCAACGAGGGGTTCATGGAGCTTGCCCACGTCCTCCCGGACAACGCCCTCCCGCACCTGACGAAGGTGCAGAGCGCCCCGCTGGTGGCCGGGACAAGCTACTACGACTTGCCAAGCGACTTCCTGCGGGCGCGGCTGGTCAAGTACAAGACCATCGTGGCGCGGCACTGGCCCGCACAGGA
>DBQX01000138.1:2532-2896 GCA_002305415.1 Actinomycetales bacterium UBA1383
GAGCTGTGGTATATCAAGGTGCCGACGACGATCTCGGCGGCGGTGGACCCGGACCTGCCGGAGCACTACTGGGACGTGGTGGAGACGTATGCGGTGGGGCGGGCGATGGAGCCGGAGAAGCAGCTTGACATGGTGAAGCTGTTCCGGGCGCACTTTGACGAAGAGGTGTGGCTGACGGGACTGCGCCACGCGACGCCGGAGGAGTTCGAGGGGGTAGCGTTCGATCCTGTGCTGGATACACTGAAGCCGGAGGGATAGATGATGGCGCGGAGTATGGAGAAGCATTGTGAGGAACTTGTGAGGCAGCGGCGGGAGATGTTTGCGAGCGAGGCGCGGATCAACCGGGCCTGCTCGACGCTGGGGC
>DBQX01000138.1:2903-5358 GCA_002305415.1 Actinomycetales bacterium UBA1383
AGAGCACAGCCGAGCAGTTCGAGAAGGGGTAGAGACGTATGACTCCGGACAGGAATGAGAACTGGGTGTGCTTCAAGTGCGGCGGCCACTTCAACAACATGGCGGCCTTCATGCTGCATTTCGCATCGTGCACCGGGCCGATGAAGTGGCGTGTGTTCTACTCAAGCGACACAGTACCTCCTGACAGTACGTTGCGCCCACAAGGTTTCGAGGAGTTGGGAGTGCATCCATGAGCAGCGCGGTGCAGTATAAGACATGGGACCGCTTCCTGAAGGGCTGGGACCCCCACCAGCTCCCGCCGTCGTACCTCGACCCGCGCGACGTGGACGAGCGGCAGGTCATGGACGCCCGCGGGGTGCGCTTCACCCGCGGCGGCTCCATCGTCTGGCACCGCGACCAGTTCCGCATCGCCTCCCCCGCCGGGGCCGGGGCCGTCCGCGCCGTCCTCGAATACAAGACCGAGAGCCACAACCAGCTCCTCGCCTTCTGCGCCTCCGTCCCCGACACCCTCGGGACCGAGACCATCGGAGCCTCCGAGAGCGAGGTGGACAACCGCATCACCGGCTCCGTCTTCACCGCCACCGAGACCGGCACCCTCTGGACGCTCACCGCCTACCTGCGCCTCGTGGCCACCGGCGGGACGCCCACGGTGAAGGCCGCCGTCTACCGCTCCGTAGACCTCGCCCTCGTCGCCGAGAGCGAGAGCGTCGAGCTCACCGAGACCGGCTGGACGGAGTTCGAGTTCCCCGGCGAACACGCCACCCTCTCCTCGGGCCTCGACTACATCTTCTGCGTCTGGGCCGAGCAGCTTTCCGGCAGCAGCGTCTACATCGCCTACGGAGCGGGCAGCGCAGGCGACGGCCCCTACGACGACGAGACCTTCGGGCCGTGGCCGGGCAGCCTCGCCTCCACCTCCGAGGCCCGCAACTACTCGATCTACGCCACCTACTACCCCTACTACGGGTCGCTCTACTACATGAACGTGGACTGGGCCGACGCGACACCGACGCAGTGGACCTACGGCTACGAGCTTTTCGACGACCTCTCCTGGAACGCCGCATCAGGCGACAACCCGCCGTGGTACGGGCCGTCCGACGCGGTGCAGGTGGACAACGCCCTCATCATTACGATGGGGAACGTGGAGGACGGCGGCTACACCCTCCTGCGCTGGAATGGCAGCAGCCTCGACGAGGTGGGGATCTCGGCGACCGGGGCGTGGACGGATGGCGAGGTCTCCGAGACGACCGGCGGGGTGCTTGCACAGGGCACCTACTCCTACTACTACACCTACTACGACGGCGAGTTCGAGGGGATGCCCTCTGACATCGTGGACGTGCATACGACCGGGAACGCCAAGCGGATCGCCCTGACGGGGATTGACGACCACGCAAACGGCTACCAGAAGCGCATCTACCGGGCGTATACGACGGCAACGACGGCGGACTCGCGCGGCGCCGACTTCTTCTACGTGACGACGCTCGACGACGGGCAGACGAGTTACACGGACAACAACCCGGAGTGGGCGCTTGGCGACAGCATCGCCACCGATCGGGCGCGGCCACCGTATGCGTCGCTCATCTGCTGGCATAAGGAGCGGGTCTGGCTGGCGGGCTCGCAGGAGGGCAGCCGCTCCTACTCGCCGGAGTGGATGGACGGCTACTGGGGCAACGTGCTCTTCTTCTCGGAGGTGGCGGAGCCGTACTACTACCCTGCCGAGAACACCATCATCATCGGCGACGACACGCCGATCACGGGACTGGCGTCGTGGGGCGACTACCTCGTGGTCTTCAAGACGAACTCGATCTTCGCGGTGCGGGGCTGGAGCAGCGACGACATGCGCGTTGACCTGATTACCTCGCAGGTGGGGTGTTCGGGCGACAGCGAGCATGGGGCGGCGCCTCCGGGCGTCCTGTGGCGGGCGGCGGACGGCTACTACCTGTGGAACGGCGCGAACCTGCGGCGGCTGCTGGAGGTGGCGCAGGACGGCCCGTGGGAGATCAGCAGCAACGCGGGCGGGGCGCCGAACATCGCCTACCACGCGGGGCGGTTTTACATCTACCATCCCGACGACGGGTGGTTTGAGTATGAGCCGGACACGGAGAGGTGGTGCTTCCATGAGGCCGACCTGAAAGGCGACGACGTGTGGCACGCAGGGATGAGGGCGTATGCGTGGGGGCCGTCGCAGAGCCATGTGCTGACGCGCATGGAGTGGGTGAGTGGTGGGGCGCAGGAGATCACGGTGCTTGATGCCGGGAAAGCGTTTGCCAACGGTGACGCTGCCGGGACGAGTTACACGGCGCTGCGGGCGCCTGTGAAGGTGACGCTGGCGGTGCTGGAGGCTCCTCCGGGCTGGCTGATCCGACCCGTGGAGGTGTGGGCCGACTGTGTGTACACTGACGATGCCGATACGAGCAAGCGGCCTAAGCTGTTTCTCAACACCGATGGAAGCTACTCG
>DBQX01000138.1:5452-5692 GCA_002305415.1 Actinomycetales bacterium UBA1383
CTTTGAGCTTCACGCGGTGAACCTCGGCTACGTGCTGGTGCGCGACAGGGGGGCTACGGCATGAGGCGACGTGAGGGCGTGACAACGGCCCCGCCGCCGGAGATCCAGTCGCTCACGGACCCGGCCTTAGTGAAACTCTTTCGCGATATCTACGACCACCTCTTCACGGAGCAGGAGGCGTCAACCACCGTGGAGCAGGTCTCGCAGACGGCGGCGGGCTTCGTGGACCGGGGCGACCCG
>DBQX01000138.1:5733-7498 GCA_002305415.1 Actinomycetales bacterium UBA1383
CGGGTGCTGGTGGCAACGACCGCTTCGGCAGCGGGCCTCCAGTTCCGCGAGAAGGGCAACAGCAACGACTACAACGTGGACCAGGTGGATGTCGTGCTCAACCAGCAGAACTTTGGGACGGTGCTCGTGGTGCCGAACTCGTCGCGTGTCGTGCAGTATCGCGCCGTTGCCAGCACGACGCTGACGGCGCAGATCACGGTAGGAGGATGGTGGGCCTGATGGCATCGAAACTGAACGCTTATCTGGCCGATGCTGCACGACGCCGGGCGTTTCGCGAGGCGATGGGCCTTGGCGGTGCGCAGCCGCAGCAGGGGCAGGCTCAGGGGCAGACGCAGGGGCAGGCTCCACAGGCGGGTGTGGGGAGCCAGCGGGCCGCCAACCAGCGCGGGGGCATGGCCTCCGGCGGGTGGCTGCCTCCCGTGCAGGGCGGTGGCATGACGGCCCCTGCGTCCTCCTCCGGGCAGCCTGACGGGCAGGGCGGTGGCGGGGGCTTCCTCGGGGCACTTGCCTCCGGCGCGATGGGCTTCCTGACCGGCGGCCCGATCGGGGCCGGGGCCGCGATCCTCGCCAACGTCGCCGGAAGCAGCGGTGGCGGCGGGCGCGCCGGCGGACCGACCAACCGCACGAACCGCCAGGAATACCTCTCGCAGCAGAACCAGGCGTTGCAGGGGCAGATGCCCGAGCCGATGATGCAGGGGGCGGTGTCGCAGGGGCTTGGGATGGTGAACGCGCAGGCGCAGCAGAGCCGGGCGAACCTCGGGGCGAACATGGCCTCGCGGGGACTGGTGGGTTCGGGGATTGCGGCGGGCGGCTACGCGGACATCGAGCAGGCGCGGCTTGGGGGGATCGAGCGGCTTGCGCAGCAGCTTGCGCAGATGGCGTATGAGCGGCAGGAGAGTGCGATGGGGCGGCAGGCGGGGCTGCTGCAACAGAGCCGTGCGATTGAGGCGTCACAGCCGCAGTGGTGGGAGACGCTGGCGCAGGCGGCGGTGCCGGTGAGCCAGTATCTGTATGCGCAGCAGAACCCGGCGCCGGATTTGGCGGGGGTGATGCAGAGCATCTTCGGCGGTGGGCAGGCGGCGGTGCAGCCGACGCCGACGACGCCGACGCGGGGGTATGTGAACGTTCCGACAGGGCCGATCGTACCGGGCGGCGAGTACGTGCCGAACAAGGCGTAGCATCTGAGGTGAGAGAAGAGAAAGGCGGGATAGCAGGTGAAGTGGATGAGCTTTGTCGTTCGCGTGTGCGAGATGGAGCACAACTGCGAGACGGACGAGCAGTTCATCGCCATGTGGGAGGCGGCCCCGGAGCAGCAGGTGACGGCAGAGGCGTCCAGCATCTCGTTCCGCGAGAGCGAGGAGTCGCCGTTGGCCGTAATCTACGTTCACGGAGCGTATGTGGGCTGCATCCTGAAGGCGGATATTGACATGCTCTACGACTGGCTGGTGGGGCACAGCGTCGGTGAGGACAGGTACGGTCCTGACATGAGCGACAGAGACTAGCCGGATGAGGACTGATTATCATGGCAAACCGACTGCTTGAGGCGTTGGGGCCGCTGGGCGCGATAGCCGGGGGCCTTGCTCGCGGGCAGCTACAGGCGCAGCAGGCGGCGCAGCAGCAGGAGCGCCAGACGCTGCTTGACGCCATGACGCTCCAGCAGAGCAAGTCTGCGCTGGAGAGCGACCGCCTGCGTCAGCAGATGATGGGCATGGAGATCGCGGGCTACGAGACGCCGGAGCAGCGGCGTCGGCGCGATATGCTGCGC
>DBQX01000072.1 GCA_002305415.1 Actinomycetales bacterium UBA1383
GCCGGCCATGATCTGTCCGATCTTCCCGTTGCCGAGCGTGTCCTGGCCCGGACACTGAACCGGATCGAGGCTGGCGAACCCGACCCGTACGCGGGGCGGGACCCGCGGGGCAGGCGGGCCCGTCCCCGGGTGCTCCTCGCCGCCGCCGCCGCACTCATCGCGATCGTGGTGTCGATTCCGCTGTGGTGGACCTCCACGCCAGCGATCGCCGCACCACCCAGCCTGGTCTACTCACTCGCCAGCCCGGCGGACGCTGCCACCGCCCCGTCAGCCGCTGAGGTCCTGCGTGCTCTGGCGGACAGTGCCCAACGGACGCCGATCCCCGGCGGTGGAACCGTGCAGTACATCGCCAGCCAGAACTGGACCACCCCGCTGGACGCCGATGCGCGGCGCGCCACGATTCTCCCGGTGTTCCAGGAGTGGTGGCTGCAAGCGGACGGGTCCTTCGTCCTGGAACAACGAACCGGTGCGGAATTGCGGCCTGACGGCACCATTGATCCCAACCCACCGTTGCGTGCCCCGGAGTTCTCACGGGATTCGTCCCCCGCCGGTTCCATGCCGGACACGGTGACCCTCCTGCCACGCGACCCCTCAACCCTCCGCGCCGAGTTGCTCACCGACATGCCACCGGAGTGCACCACCCACGCGGACATCACGGCAGCATGCCTGCTGGAACAGACCGCGTGGCTCTCCACCACCTACCTCATTCCGGGCGACCTCGCCGCAGCCCTGTGGGAGGCGCTCGCCACCGAGCCCGCCATCCACACCCTCGGCCGAACCCGGGACCGCGCGGGGCGCGACGTCGTCGCACTGGCCGCTCCGCCCCGCAACAGCGACTACGGAACCACCGTGCTCGTGCTGCTCGCCGACCCGACCACCGGCCGGATGGTGGGCACCGAGACCATGACGCTCGCAACCGATTACCTGGAGATCGAGGGACCTACCGTCACCGCCTTCACCACGATCACCGACGCTCGTCTCGTCACCACACCAGGCTGACCACGCGGGCGTGGCTCGCACCTCGCCAGGTCCGACACCGCGGTGCGGCTTGACTCGCCGGCGAGCCCAGGCGCCCGTCCCGCTACCACCGCCGCGGATCCAGTCATGATTGAGATTCTCAACAACCCTTCAGGCGCGGCTCGACTTCTCCTGCGGCATCCTCGACGCCCGGACCACCTTGTCGCCGCGGCCACGCACGAGCCCCTGCACTTGGGGCCGACGGGGGCTTGGGTGCAGGGGGCGCTCGTCCGGCTCGGGGCTGCCCGTGCCGCTGGAGGCCCATGCGCCTCCGCCGGCAGGGGCTCCCGGGCGCATGTGGAACGGGCGGACGGCGCGGTGCCGCCGCGGAGGACATGGAACTGGGGCTACCAAGCGACAACTATGTGATGCACACCACACCAACGTGGGTGACAACTCGCTGACCTAGCACCATGTAGAGGTATGACTCATCGCACAAAGTGCCCCGGAGGCGGACGTGATCGGCAGAGCTGATACGACTGCTGGGTCATGGTTCCCCGCGATCAACGCTTCGACCATCTCCAACTGTCAGTGCGCGTCTCGGGGCCCGGCTTCCGCCAGTACGGAGCACTTCGACAGCGAAGGACTGGATCAATGCCCAAGCACCCGGAAAGGAGTGAGATCTGTGTCCAAGAACACCGCGAGGAGGATCAAGGCAGGTGCTGTCATCTGCATCGCGGCCGTCGTTGGTTCCGCCTCGGTGGCGCTGGCGGGGGCTGCCCCAGGTACTGATGGAGCGGGATACACGTACTTTCCGACATCATCCCCCTATATTTCCTACGCGGTTGTGACCAAATGTCTTGGCAAACCAGGAGGTGCAATGATTGTTCGGAGCAAGGCCACGCTGGCAACCGATATTGCGTACGGGCCGGTGTCAGTGTGGGGATTTGATCCGTCGAGTACAGTCACGTTGCGAAAGATCGGTTCCTACTACGGCAATTGGTACTGCCTGAATCTGGGCTAGGCGCGTTGCGAAAATGGAGGTGTGGAGTGGTTGGGAAAACGAGGCGGGCGGCTATAGCTTCCGCTTGCTTGCTTGCTTGCTTGACGGGATCCGCTGTGGTCGGAGTGAGTGCGGTGACTGCGCGTGGTGCCGCAGACCATGTTGAAGGAACCGAAATGTCTGAGACCTTTCAAAAGGCCATCGACACTCTCAGTCCATCGCAAGGGGAAAAAGAGGCGCTTCGGCGAGCGGTTGCAACTGGGCGGATAGATGCGGCGGACTACGAGGCCGCTCATAGTCGTTACGCGCAGTGCATGACCACGAGAGGATTTGCGCCTGCGTTCCGCAAGAGTTCAGGCGGCTTCTACGTCGAGTTGCCATATCTGGCTGTGAAAGACGCGGCAGCGCTAGATGATGCAACCCTCGAGTGTTCGATGGACACCCGAGTTCTGGAAGCTTTGTACCGCCTCCAGCAGGCCAACCCGAATTTGGTGACCGACTCGCGACTGGTAGCAGTCCAGTGCCTGAAGAGGGAAGGCGCGGTGGGCGCAGACTACGCAGCTGAGGAGTTCCAACGAGATTGGTCTACACACGAGTTCCCATTCGACCCTGATCACGCAGCATACAACGACTGTCTGTACGGTGCTGGCTACGCCTACTTCACGGTGAACGAGTGAATCCCTCGATGATCGGAGAACTGGATTCGCCGCCGCGCTCCGGCAGAATCGGACGGGCAGCGGTGGTCGTAGCGGTGGTGGCAGCAGTGCTCACGTGGATCGCCGTGGTCGTGGCGCCGTGGACGGCGCGTGAGGCAGTGGCTGGCTTGGATTATGGCAACGTGTATTCGTTCGCCGTCATCGCCTTGGTCCTCGTGCTGCTCCTCGACACCCTAG
>DBQX01000011.1 GCA_002305415.1 Actinomycetales bacterium UBA1383
CGGCGGCCGGGGCGGCGGGCACGTCGACGGGCACGGGCGCCGCAGCGTCGTCCTGCGCCACCAGCCACAGCCCCGCGACGATGATGTGCTGGCAGGTCTCGGTGGCGGAACACGTGCAGGTCGCCTGGGTGGGGCCGGCGGGCGTGAGCGTGACCTGCCGCGCGCCGACGGCGAGGGTCACCGCCTCCTCGTCCTCGGCGAGCACGCGGACCGGCAGGTTCGCCAGGTCCTTCCGCGCGCGGCGGAGCATCCCCCGGCTGGCGAGCACGATCCACGCCTCGTCGTCGTAGCGCCGCAGGACCGCGACGACGGCGGCCCGCACGCTCACGACGTCACCTCGACCAGCCACTGGGCGAGCGCCCCCGGGGTGAGGGCGGCGATGTCCATGCCCAGGTCCGCGAGCCGGCCGGCCATGCGGCGGTCGTAGGACGGGTCGGCGTCGCCGTCGAGGGCGGCGAGCCCGATCATCCGGACGCGGGCCTCGGCGAGGGCCTTCACCGCGGCGACCAGGTCGCTGGGCGGGCCGCCCTCGCAGAAGTCGGTGACCAGCACGAACACCGTCCGGTGGGGGTTCTCGACGAGCTGGTGGCAGTACCGCACGGCCTGCGCGATGTCCGTGCCGCCGCCCAGCTGGACGGCGAGCAGCACGGACACAGGGTCGTCGGCGCGGTCGGAAAGGTCCACGACGGCGGTGTCGAAGACCACGAGCCGCACCCGGTAGGACGGCAGCCCGGTGAGGATCCCCGCCATCACCGCGGCGTGGATCACGGACCCCACCATGGAGCCGCTCTGGTCCACGCACACGATCACGTCCCAGGGCAGCCGCCGCGCGTTCCGCTCGAAGAAGCGCGCCTCCTCGAGGACGAGCTGGCCCCGGGCGGCGTCCCAGTGCTTCAGGTTGCGCCGGATCGTGCCCCGCGGGTCGAAGTTCGCGGCGATCGGCACGGGCGAGTGCCGGTTCTGGCTCAGCCGCCCGGACATCGCGGCCCGCACCTCCGCGGAGAGCCTCCGGGTGAGTTCCGCGACGACCTGCGCGATCACCCGCCGCGCGACGGGCAGCACCGCGGGACTGAGGTGCTCCTTGAGGGTGAGCAAAGTCCTCAGCAGGTCCTCGTTGGGTTCGAGCCGGTCCAGGGTCTGCGGGTCCGTGACGAGTTCGGTCAGGCCGTACCGGTCCAGGGCGTGCTTCTCGATCACCTCCACGGTCTCCCGGGGGAACAGCTGCCGTACCTCGCCCAGCCAGGTGAGCAGCGCCGGCGTCGACGCCCCGGACCCGCCCCCGCCGCCCGCTGTCCCGGTCCCGCCACCGCTGCCGCCGCCGTCCGTGCCGCCGTGCTCGCGGGTGCCGCGGCCGGCGTACTCCCGCCCGTAGAGGAAGTCGAGGGCGGCGTCGAGGCGCTGGAACCGCTCCCCGGTGCCCGCGGGGAGCTGCTCCTGGGCGTAGCGGCCGAGGACGAGGCGCCAGCGTTCCGCGGTGCTCATGCGCGCCCCGCCCACTCCGCGAGTCCGTCCTCGGCCAGCAGCGTGCCCACCGCGGCCGAGACGGCGAGGTGCCGCCGCATCGTCTCCTCGTCCAGGGCCCGCGCGACCAGCGGCCCGAGGTCCGCCAGCCCGAGCCCGGCCGCGACCTGCCGCGCCACCCGGTCCGTCTCCGCCGGGGTGAGGACGGCGAACGCGAGGCGCAGCTCGGGCAGGTGGGCGATGAACGCCTGCTCGTCCCACTCGGCGAGGTGGGCGTCGATGGCGCTCGTCACCGCGTCCTCCTGCCAGGCGGCCTCGCGGGCGGTGGCGAGGAGTCCGCGGGTGAAGGCGACGGCGTCGGCCGGGGCGACGGCGCCACCCAGGTGGCCGCCCACCGCGCGCCCGAGCGCGGCGGGGTCGATCCGCCCGGCCGCGTAGGCCAGCCCGGTCGCGGCCCCGCACACGACCGGCGCGGCGGCGGCCCCCGCGAGGGACTCGACGACCGCCCAGTACAGCGCGGCGTCCAGCTCCGCCCCCGTCTCGCTCGCGAGCAACTCCCGCAGCGAGGAGAGCGCGGTCACCACCCCGTCCGGCTCAGCCGCGTTCCCCGCGTCCCGGCCCAGGTAGATGGCCCGCTCGTAGGCCGTGCGGAGCAGTCCCGGGAGTTCTGTGAGGCGGCGCGCCTCGAGCGGCTCGCGCGCCTCGAGGAGCAGCGCGAGGCGGACGGCCGCCCCGGCGACGGAGGCGAAGTCGACGTCGTCGGCGAGCGCCGCGCGTGCCACCTCGAGCGCGGCGGCCGCGTGCTCGTGCCGGCCGACGAGGCAGGCCCGCGCCACGAGCGCGACGGCGGCGCCCGCCACGCGATGGTCGCCGGAGCTCGCGAAGTGCTCCATGACGGCGGTGAGCTTCGTGTCCACCGCCTCGTCCAGGGTGGAGCCGAGCACGGACGCCTCCACCAGCTCGGCCTCGGTGGCCGGGGTCCAGGCGTAGTCCCAGCGTTCCTGGAGGCGGGAGAGCCCGAAGCCGCTGACGAAGTCCGGCCCGGCGGTGCGGGTGGCGAACGGGACGCCGAGGAGCGCGAGGCCGTGCAGCAGCTGGCTGGTGGCGCGGTGGTCGGCGCTGCGGTAGAGGTCGAGGTTGGTGGTGCGCGGGAGGGTGTCCAGGGTCTTGAGCCGCGCCGCGGCGAGCCGACGCAGCGTGTCCTGGACCAGCGGCGGCGTCCCTGCGCCCGGCGGCACGCTCCCGACGGCGTCGCCCGTGAGCACCCGGCGGGCGACGGCGCGGACGAGCGCGCCCTCGGTGTCGGCGTCGCCCTTCACGAAGCAGGAGGTGACGGCGTCGAGCAGGTCGCTGCGCAGGGCGCCGCGGTGCCCGCGGAGGTCCGCGAGGCGGAGGACGTGCTCGTACGCCGCGGCGACCGCCGGGGTGGGGACCTGGAGGCCGTGGCGACGCCGCAGCGTCCGCGCGATCTCGAGGAGCACGTCGAGGGCCGCGGCGTTGCGGGCGCGGGGGCTGGACGCGCGGTCCCGGGTCCAGAGGCGCTGGTACCAGCCGGGCGCGGTCATCCCGGCCTGGTAACCGTTCAGCGCCTCGAGGCGCTCGAGGCTGAAGCGGATCAGGGCGTTGCCGCCGTCGCCGCGGCCGAGGCGGAAGGTGGGCCGCGGCGGCGGGTCGGCGAGCAGGTCGGGCAGGGCGACGGCGTGGAAACCCCCGACGACCACCAGCACGGGTCCCGCTCCTTCACGACGGTCGGCGAGGGCGCGGCGGATGTGCCAGGCCATCTCGGCCTCGCGGGCGGTGGTGCCGTCCCCTTGCAGCTCGGCGGCGGGGCGGTCCGCGCGCGCGAGCACGCAGTAGGCGGTGAGGCGGGCGATGTGCTCGGGGAGGTCCCACTCCCCGGATTCGATGAGGTGTTCCCACAGGTCCTCGTGGTCGTGGCACCCGAGCCGGGCGGCGAGGCGGGCGAGCGCCCGGCTGTGGACGAAGCTGCGCTCGTCCTGCAGGAAGACCTGGCCGGGCCGGCCCGCGGCGTGCTCCGCCATGGCCTGCTCCGCCAGCTCCAGGTCGATGAAGCGCGCCGGGATGCCGCGCGTCACCGCCTCCCGCAGCGCCACGAGCTCCGGGGAGTACTCCGCCATGGGGTAGTACGAGCCCACGCGGAGCGTGGACCCGTCCTGCCGCCGGTGGGCGGCCCAGCTGTAGACGGCGAGGGGCGGGACGGCTTCCGGGTGGGCAAGCAGCGGGACGAGTTCCGTGAACTGCCGGGGCCCCTCGACGAGCACCACGGACGGGGCGTGTGCGGCGCACGCGGCGCGGACGGCCCGCGCGCAAGCGGGGCTGTGGTGCCGGATCCCGACGATGACGAGTTCGTCCGTCACCATCCGTGCGGCCAGCTCGCGGACCGCGGCGCCGTCCCAGTCGGTCATCAGCGGTCGAGTTCGCGGCGGGCGTCCTGCACCCGGCGCCAGCGCTCGTCATTCTTCGCGCGCTTCGCGACGACGACGTCGAAGTAGTGCCGGAGCTTCTTGCCGTCATCGGGGTTGTCCTTGAGGACCGTCCCGATGAGCTGGCGCGCGATGTGCTCCCCGCCGACGGCCCCGGAGCCGAGGTAGTGCGCGTCGAGGGTGGCGGCGTACCCCACGGCCACCGCCTCGGCGGAGCTCATCACCGCGGACGGCTTCTCCACCGCGGTGCCCTCGGCGGTGACGCCGTCCCGGAGGTCGCCGAACGCGGTGACGAGGAGGTCCACGACGTCGTCGCCCATCCGGGCGGGCACGTTCGCCTCGGCGAGCAGCGCGGCGGTCTGCTCCTTGACCAACCGCGCCTCCATGCGCCGGTCCCGGATGGGGCGGACGGTCTCGAAGTTGAAGCGGCGCTTCAACGCGCTGGACATCTCGTGGACGCCACGGTCGCGGAGGTTGGCGGTGGCGAGCACGTTGAAGCCGGGGGCCGCGAAGACGGTGGCGTCGGCGTCGGCCAGTTCGGGGACGTGCAGCACCTTGTCGCTGAGGATGCCGATGAGCACGTCCTGGATCTCCGGCTGGACGCGGGTGACCTCCTCGAAGCGGCACACCAGCCCCGATTCCAGCGCCTCGTACACCGGTCCGCGCACCAGCGCCCGGCGGGTGGGGCCCTCGGCGAGGAGGAGGGCGTAGTTCCAGGAGTAGGTGATCTGGTCCGCGGTGGTGCCGGAGGTGCCCTGGATCGTGCAGAGGGACGTTCCGGAGATCGCCGCGGCGAGCAGCTCCGAGAGCATCGACTTCGCGGTGCCGGGTTCCCCCACGAGCAGCAGGCCGCGGTTGCTCATGAGCGTGACGATGCAGCGGTCGATCAGGGGGTCGTCGCCGTAGAACTTGCGGCTGACGTGAAGCTTCGCGTCACCCAGGACGAAGGCGCGGACGGCCCGGGGCGAGAGCCGCCAGCCCTCGGGGCGCGGCGCGGTGTCCACGGCCGCGAGGGCGGCAAGTTCCGCGGCGAAGGTCTGCTCGGCGGGGGCACGCAGCATCATCGGTACTCGCTCTTCCTCTCCCAGTCCGGATCGAACCCGGTGCCATCGGCGGCCAGCTGCCGCACGTCGTCGTACGCCTCCGCGAGCAGCACCGGCGGGATCTCGGCGAGCGGGAGCGCGCCGCCGGGGCCCGCCGGTTCGGGCTCGAACGTGAGCGTGGTCAGCGCGACCGTGCGGTCCTCCTCGGGGAGCGGGTTCCCGGTGAACCCGATCACCGTGGCAAGGCCGAGGGTGGGGAACGGCTTGCGGTAGGTCATGAACCAGCCGCCGTCCTCCGCGGGGCCGCGCACGTAACCCAGCTTGGTGGCCCGGCTCCGCAGCGCGAACGACTCGAGCAGGTGCCCCTGGAAGTCGGCGAGCTCGCGGTCGCTGCCCGCCGGCTCGCCCGCAACCCGGCTGCCGGCCGCCCCTTCACCTGCTACCCGTCCGGGCAGCGGAGCCCGTCCGTTCCCGAACTGCCGGAACAGCGGGGTGACCTCGTAGTCCACGAGGTGCGCCTGCCAGGCGGCGGCCGCCTCCGCGCCCACGGTCACCTCGTGCGCCAGCCGCACGACGGCGTCGTCCGGCAGCACCACCTCCGCGTCCGCGACGTCGGTGAGGGTGCCGTCCCCGAGCGGGCGGAACAGCAGCCGGGCGCCGTCGGGGAGGTCGGCCACCCACACGAGGCGCTCGACGAGGAACCGCATCACCGGATGCCCGGCGAGGAAGCGTTGCCAGTCCCCCGCCGGCCAGGCCCGCTGGGTGCACATGGCCTCGTACAACCGGGTGCGCTGCAGCTCGAGGACTCCCTTCAGCTCCCGGCGGCTCGCCGCCAGGTTCTTCTTCGCCTCGGCGGCGCACGCCTCGTCGTCGGTCCGGCGGGGAGCGGGGAGCGACTTGATCATCGTGCCGTCCGGGTCGCGGAGCTCGATCGTGAGGCTCGCGCGCAGGTGGGCGGTGAACACCCGCTCGCCGTAGCTGAGCGGGAGGGTGCCCGTCTCGTCGAAGCCGGCGGTGGGGATGGTCCGGTCCGCGAGTTCCTCGAGCGTCCAGCCCTTCCGCTCGGCGAGCGCCTCCGCCTGGGCGGCGGCCTCGGCCTGCAGGCCCCTGGTGCGGAACCGCGAGCCCACCGACAGCATCAGCTGCGTCGCGGAGGGGTGCTCGATCCACGCCAGCATCTCGATCAGCGCCTTGCCCTGGGCGAGCCGCTGGCCATACCACTCCTTGAGGTAGGCGGCGGCGACCGGCGCCGCCCCCCGCCCCGCGCACGCGGCGGCGACGGCGAGGACCCCCTTGCTGGCGATCGCGGAGCCGCCGGGCGACGGACGCAGGTCCTCGGCCACCCAGGCCTCCAGGAGCCACTGCCCGAGGGCCTCGCGGTCAGTGGGATCCAGGAGTGCGCAGTAGTGCCGGAGCAGGGCGTTCGGCTCGGGCGACCTCGCCCGCACCGCCTGCGCGACCAGCCACTGCAGCACCGGGAGCGGGACCGGCGCGCCGCTGTCGGCCCACCGGACGGTGGGCAGGGCGTCCCAGCGAAGCCAGCCGAGGGCGGTGGGCAGCCCCTTGGCCACGGCCGCGGTGGCGCGCGCCGCGAGGCCGTCGCGGTCCAGGTACTTCTCCATCGGTTGCCCGAGGGCGGCGAGGGCGTCTAGCATCGCGCCGGTGGGCGCGTCGAGCTTCTCCTTGGCGAGCGACTTCTCCAGGGCCGGGACCGACGCCGGCGTCCCCATCGTCCGCAACCAGGCCGCCGCGGCGGTCCGCACGCCGGCGCGGCCGTCGGCGAGCGCGGCGACGGCACGCTGCTCACGGCCGGGGTGGCGTTCGAGAGCGGCCTGGGCCCGGGTTCGGTCCGTCTTCGACGTCCCGAAGGCCATCTCGTAGAGCGCCTCGACCGCTGCCGCCGGCGGCTCGGGGAAGGAGGCGATCGCGGTGAAGAACGCGGGGTGGCGGGTGCCGGCCTGGAGCGCGCTGATCCCCCGGCCGGAGAGCAGGTCGTCGAGGTGCTCGGCGAAATACGGCCAGACCTTCTCGGGCGCGAAGGAGCCGCCGAGGTTGTCCCAGAGCCCGGGCCAGAAGTACAGCGGGGCGATGGCCGTCCAGCCGTCCAGGCCGAGGTCCTGGAGCAGGCGCTCCAGTTCGAGGAGCGAGGGCGCGCCGGTGGCGCGGTGGTGCTGGTTGATGAGGTTCCCGCCGAAACCGGAGAGGCGGTCGCCGTCGAGGAGCCTTCCGAGGTGGGCGAGCACCTTGACCACGGCCGGTGGGCTGAGCGCGGGCTCGGGGATCATGCGGAGCAGCGCGGTGCTCACCGCCTGTGGGGTGTGGTGAGCCGGCGTGCGGGGTGGTGGCTGCGGGGAGGCGAGCAGGGCGCGCAGTTCCTTCAGTCCGTTGGGTCCCAGCGGCGCGGCACGCTGCTCCATCCACGGCCAGACGGGCTGGCCCGCGGCCCGCGCGCGGGACGCGGCCTCCTCGACGCGGCGGTTCTGGGCGGTGATCAGGTCGTCGGCCGTGCGGACGAAGCGGGCCAGCCAGTCGTCGGCCTCCGGGGTGAGGCAGGACCACTGGGGCGGCGGGGCGGGTTGGTACGCCAGGGCACCGGGCGCGGGCGTCATGGCGGCACGGGCGGCGTCCGCGGCCGGGCCGGAGTCCCCGGCCGGAGCGGCGTCCGCGGCCG